>JBGUHQ010000059.1:0-66718 GCA_045112195.1 Christensenellales bacterium
CCATACCGAACACAGAAGTTAAGCCCTTCAGTGCCGATGGTACTTGGCTGGTAACGGCCCGGGAGAGTAGGTCGCCGCCGGATTCCATATTCCTCAGTAGCTCAATGGCAGAGCATTCGGCTGTTAACCGAAGGGTTGTAGGTTCGAGCCCTACCTGGGGAGCACACGAAACCCTCGGAGAATCAACGCTCCGAGGGTTTTTCCATGTCTTTGATAACGTCCTTTCGCGGACTGTTTCGACCCTTTTTGACCCTTTTATTTTACTCGAAAAGGGTCAAAACGAGGGTCAGAATTTTGGCGCCCAGCCGCGGGCCGGATTCTCATCCACAAGAATGTCGTCATAGTCCACCCGGATCCGCTCGCCTGGGTAGTAGGTGAGCAGCTCCACGGTGACGGTCCGGTCGTTCAGTCGGATCACCCTGCCTATCTCGCCATAGGACCAGCGCGGGGTATTGTGGGTGACGGTCTTGCCGTTGTCAATGATCTTGACCTTGTCACCCACCTTCGGCATTGTCCAGCTCATACTCTCACCCTTCCCAGGGAACGGAGACCTCTTCCAGGACGTCCACGAGCTTCGTGTAGGCTGCCAGGTATTTTCCTTCCATCTCGCCCGGGATCAGCGGATTCCGCTTGTAGGTCGTCCGGTTCGTCGCGCTGCGGTGACGTTCATTGATGACGTAGTTCTTGAGCGCGTGGTCCACCAGGAGAGACAGAGCGCCTTTCACGTCGTAGGCGGAAAAGGAGCTCTGCAGGTCCGGATCCCTCCGGAAGTCCAGGACGCGAACAGCGCGGCTGAACTGGTCCCGGAGCAGTTTGTCTTTCTGACTGACGCGGTCCTTCTCGCGGAGCTCCTTCCGGATCTGGGCCAGCTCTTCGGGCGTGAACTTCTCAATCATGTCATTTGCCTCCTTTCGGAATGGTTCTGGAATCCAGGCGGAAAGCCAGGTCGATCAGTTTCACTCTAAAGCGATATTCGTCCTTGTGCCGCATCAGGACTCTCCTGACCTCAGAGGGGCCAATGCTCAGGCCCCACTTGATCAGGGCATCCTCTGCGACTCTCAGGGCGTCATTGGCGGCGTTGAGCTCGTCGTTCAGGTCGCTGTGCTGCCTTTCGAACTCCTCACAGACCTTGTCAAAGTCTTTCTCGTCGTCAATCATGAAGATCCTCGCGGGGACGGATCCGTCCCCGTTGACAATTCCCAGCTCTTTGATGAGAGCCTCTTCGGTCTCATCAATCGTCTTCTGAATGGCCTCTTTCAGGGCCTTCGCCTCTGCGTACTTTTTCTGAACTGCGTTCATCTTTAAGCTCCTTTCCGCTCTTCGGCGCCGTTTACGGCCTGGATTAGTTCGAGACAGAACTGATGTTCTTCTGGATCCGAAGTCCCAACCTGCATCAGGATATAATCACCGGCAATCAGGGCTGCTTGTTCACGTCCATAATTGCAGGCGAGGTCCCTGTAGAAATCGTATCCGGTTTCGTATCTTGCCATCTTTCAGTCCTCCTTATCCTTCCGCCAGCTCGAGCAGCTTTCCGTCGAAGAGTTCGTCGTTGTAGGTCATGCTCTCCATTTTTCGGATATTTTCTTCGACGCCGCAGTGACCGTTGAAGCTGACTCGCTTTGCTGTGACGTTGAAGTGTCCATAATCGCCGTTCGGGAGAAGGACATCCGCCATATCAAGGTAATCTCCATAGTAGAAGTGACGGACAGTACATCCGGGAAAGAGCCGCGCGGCCGCTTTCTCAAACTTGCTGATCATCTCCAGGATCGTTTCGGCCTTGTAGCCGTTCGTCTTGGTCTCAATCTTGATGCCTGTCATCTCAGGTCCTTTCTCCCGGTCTTTCGCCCGGCCGGGAGGGCCGTCGGTCAGTTCAGCCAGCTGCCGTATCCGGCGTCAGGAGCGGGGACCGGCAGGTCCGGGACCATCGGAGGATTGATCGGAGTGCGGCGGCGCCGCGGGCGATCTCCGGAAGGCTTCCGGCTCTCAGTGGGCTCGACCTGGGAGGCCTTGAAGAAGCAGGCCTCCTTCCGGAACATTTTGAGCTCCTTCTCGTCGGTGTCGTTCCCGTCGTCATCCTTCAGGACCTTTTCAGAGCCCTTCCAGATCGGGAAGCGGGCGATTGCCTTCTCGCCCTTCTTGACGCTGAAGCCCATGCCTTTCCAGCAGGCGAAGGTGTGAATCGGTTCCGGCTCCTGAACCTGGTCCATGCTGCCGTCGGGCAGCTGGACCGTCAGGATCCGGCCGGTCGGATCGAGCAGGCCGGCGTTCATGAGCTCAACGCTCTGCCAGAAGATAATCATCGCATTCGTCATCGTGGGCTCCTTCCTGCCCTCGTAACCTCCGGGGCGGGCGTTCGTTACCTTCCTTTGAAAACAACCAGGATCCGGTCAAGGGCTTCCTGCTCTTCGTGGAACTTGCTGACCATCGCAGACTTGACCAGGACGTCCGGATCTTCCGGCAGGCTGTCCAGGGCCCGCATGATCATGTGGTAGACATTGCAGAAGACCAAGCGGTCATCTGAATAACATCCAGACCACCGGGAAGCCGCTTCCGCATACTTTCTTTCGAAGTGGTCCACCCACATCTTCTTCCAGCTCTTTTTGATCATCTCGTTTCCTCCTCTCAGTCCCAGTCGAAGTCAATCTCTGCCTTGTAGGGGGTTTTGGTGCCGCTGGTGTCGATCGTGCGGGCCGCCAGGATCCAGAAGCTATTCCAGGGAATCAGGTTCCCGTCCAGCCAGATCCGGACGGCGTCTTCTGCGGCGATCCGGCCGGGGATGATCTCATGAAGGTCTCCGAAGGTCTTCTTGATGCCGTAGAAGCTCGCATTGTTCGCGGCCTCAATAGCGGCGGCGCCAACGCCGGTGATCGTGATCGTGGTCATTTCGGATCCTCCTTCCGGGGCCCTCTCCGGGGCCCATGATCATTATATTACTATGCGCATAGTAAGTCAAGCATAAATTTCACCCAAAACAGAAAAATAGGCGGGATTATTTTCCCGCCTTGTTCATGTCGTCTCGGATCAGGCCTTTCACGTATCCGGAGATATTTCCTTGCCCTTTTGAATCCAGCCACTCGACCATCTTTTTATCTTCCGGATCCCATTTATTGAAGAAGATGGATTTCCTCGTCACGTTTTCGGACTGAAACTTCTTATCATACGCGGCCTTGTTCTGCCTGGCCGCGTCACTCAGCTTTTGCGGCATTCTTCCTCACCCCCACGTAGGCGCCGGTCTTGATTCTCCGGTCCTGGTCGGCTTCTTTCTCGTCGATCAGCCAGTCCCGGCCAATCTTCTGCGCGGTTTTGTAGCTGCCTCTCTGGCATTTGTGGCGGACGTTGTCGTGCTGCAATCCGTTCCGCTCGGCGTATTCTTTAATTGAGATCAGAGCCATCGGGATACAACCTCCTTTTCAGAGATTGTATCCCGTTATCGGATCATTGTCAAGCTGTCAGGTTCAGGACGTCGGATCCGCTCTGCAGGAAGTAGTCGGCATGCGCGCAAACGGCATCATACTTCTTCCCGGACTTGTCTTCCATGAAGGAGTCGACGGTCCGCTTCTCTTCCTCGCTCAGGTCCTTGTACTTCTTCCTTCCGAAGGACGGCGGCAGCCAGTTCTTCCCGCGGGCTGCGAAGATGTTAAACTTCGCCAGAAGGTCCTTGTTCTTGAACTCAATGTGACAGGTGCCCTTCTTGTAGAAGGTCAGCCAGAAGTACTTGCTCTCGAGCTTGGTCGTGTTCCCGGTCTTCTCGGCCTCTGCCAGAACCTCGTACAGATCCTTGTCCGGAGTCCGGCCGCCGTCGAGGAAATTGAAAACCTTCTCGATGTCGGCCAGGCGATCTCTCACGTTGTAGGCCCGGAACTCGGGAGCGATCCTGGATCCCCAGCTTTCATATCCGCGCAGCGGAATGATGACCTTCTTGTTTACCGCGAAAGCGTCATTGGTTCGCCAGCCGTCGAAATAGTGCCGGTTCTGCGCGTTCTCGTCCCAGTGGTATTTCCTGGTCCAGTCATCAAAGAGCTTCATGATCGTGCTTTCCACGCCTTCGGAGACGTGCGCGTTCATCTGGACCATGATTTCTTTGATATTGAAGTAGGAAAACTCATACTCTTCGAGCTCCTTGACGCGGTGATAGAGGCTGTCGCGCAGGTTGCTGGTCAGCTGATTCATGAACTGAGGAGCTGCAAAGAGCATGGACCAGTACTTATGCCGGACAGCCCGGACCCATTCGTTTTCCGTGGCGTTCGTGTCGCGCCCCAGGGTCAGACTCATCGAAGCGGACGTGTTGTCGCCCTTCAGGATGTGAGAGACGGACCTGTATTCCCGGATCAGGTGGATCCCGCTCTCGACCTCGTAATTGTAGCGGTCAATGATTGCCTCGACGAAATCAGCCTTGCTCAGGGCTGCGGATTCTTCCGGGCTCATCTCGATGTACTTGTGGCCGGGACGGAGCTTTTCCAGGATCAGGCTGTCATCCAGATCGGAGGCCGGCGCCTTGTAGGAGATCATGGCGATCTCGACGTCTGTCTTCCGCTCGGCGTTCAGAAACTCGCCAGGCAAGTAGTCGATCTTCGCGTCTCCCAGGGTCCGGATCAGCAGGTTCCGTTCGTTCGTGTACGGGTTCCGGAGTGTCTCCGCATTGCACAGGGCCACCAGGCGGCCTTCCGGACGCAGCAGGGAGATTGCCTTCAGGATGTGGCGCGCAGCGTCCTCGAAGGGCGGATTCATGACGATCAGGGAATAGCGCTTCTGGGTGCTGTAGGTCAGGAAGTCGTCATGGACCACCCGCAGGCCCTTATCCTTCAGGATTGCGCGGAGGTTCGGGTCGATCTCGACGCAGTCCAGGTCCGGGACCTTGGTCTTACTGTAGTCGTGAACGGCCAGGCGCCATTTCTCGATCATCGGCAGTGCCAGGTCGCCTTTGCCGGCGCTGGGCTCGAGCATGCTGTCCGCGTACAGGAAATTGATATCCTCAAGCATCTTCCTGACAAGGGAAGGCGGAGTCGGCCAGAAGCCGCTCTCCGCTTCCTTGCTGGAAACAAGATTCATCAGATCAGTCATTTCGGATCCTCCTTTCAGGCGAGCCGCTCGGCCACTCTCAGATAGTGACGGCGGATCTGGTCGTCGTTGATGTAAACCGCGGAGTGCTTTCCGTAGTTCCAGCGCATGTCGTCGAGCCTGGCGGCGATGTCCGCGGCCTTCTTGGCGAAGTAGTCGCGGATCGCGCTCCGGTCGACCGTGTCGATGACCTCGATCTCGGCATGGTCCCGGTTCCAGTCACGAGCAAGTGCATTCTTCATGCGGTCGCTGCAGCAGGCCGTGAGCGGCCAGAAGGAGACATTGTACTTGGCGACGCTCAGGCTGCCGTCCCGGCAGATCTTCCGGAGGCTGTAGTCATTGCCGCACCAGGAACGATCTCCCGGAGAATGAGCCACAAAGTAGAGGCCGTTGTCGTTCTTGAAATAAGCATTGCTCACGCGGACCACATCGCCGGTCCGGATCTCGCGTCCGTTCTTATCCATCATCATTGCCTGTCCTCCTTCCGGGGCCCTCTCGGGGGCCCAGAATCATTTTACTATGCGCATAGTAAAAAGTCAAGAAGTTTTTTCGGGCCAAACAAAAAAGCGCCGGATTGCTCCGGCGCCGCTCATCTGCGATTCTTTTGGACCGCTTCCTGGGCAAGATACTTCCGCATTGACTCGCTGCTGTATTTCTTTCCGGCGTTTGCCTTCCGTTCCTTTTCCCGCTTTGCGAAAAACTCCGCGTATTCCGGGCAGGTCGAATGACACGTGCTGGATCTTTTTGGGCAATTCCGGTCGCAGGGTTGCTTCATTATTATTTGCCGGCGCCCATGGCAATGTTCATTTCTTTGACAGCGGCCTCAATAGCGGAGTCAACCTCGTCCAGGTTGACGTTGTATCCTTTTTCCTCAAGCCATTCCTGGACCTTTCCCTTTTTCTCCGCTCCCTGTCCAGGGCCAATCAGCTGCTCAGCTGCCAGCACAAAACGCTTGGCAAGCTCTCCCAGCTTCTTGAGCTTTTCGTTGTCGATCTTCGCTTTCAGATAAGGAGCCAGGAACACAGTCAGGACCGTGCTCAGCAGGCCGATCAGTGCGACAATGACCTTGGTCAGGTCAAAAGCTGTTACGTCCATTTTGATTTCCTCCTATCAGTATTTTCCTTTGCCATCCCCGATGATATCGAGGAATTTTGCCATCATGTACCCGCGGAAGTTGTTCCACTCAACCCTGCACCATTCCTCACCAGGGGACATGATGATCACTTCGCGGCCGAGAGGCACCCGGCAGATCAGCCGTTCCTTGAGACCCGGACCGACACGCATGTTCACCGTGCCGCCGGATTCTGCAACGACAATCGCTCTGCTTCCCGTTGTGGGTTCCGGCTGCGGTGTCGGGGGCGGCGTGGGCGTGGGCTTATCATCGCTGGCCTTGATCAGGATGGTGAGCTTTCCGTAATGCGTCCACGGGTAATAGGGCTTGTAGGTCTTATCAATGGTCATCTTACTGGACATGTGCCGGATCTGGAACGGATTGGTGCTGTAGACTACGCCGGCATGGTAGTAGTCGTTCAGATCTCCGTTGTAATACTTGCCGCCCTTTCTGTAACGGGACGGAAGCGCCCAGTTCTTATGTCCCTGTGGCACGGCTTTATAGACGATATCCCCGGGCTCAAGCTCACTTTGGCTCGTGATCTCCTTCAGGCCCGTGGTCTCTTGTCTTGCCGCCCAGTTGGAGCCGTGGATGCCGGTCCACTTCAGGCCCATTCTCCGGATCGCTCCAATGATCAGGCCGATGCAGTCACAGAAGCCGTCGGATCCGTCGCCTGGCTCTCTGCGCTTCGGGTTGGAGTTAAAGATCAGCAGGATCTTTTCCAGAAACCGTTTGACCAATTCTGCGTAGGTCATCCGTTGTCACCTTCTTCACTCAGAATTTCTTCATCGTCTTTGTCCTCCGTCTTTGAATTTCCGCCGGCCTTCAGGCCGATTTCAATCTTTGCCTTGTCCAGCATGGCAAAGCATGCCTTTTCATAGACGCTGTTCTTCGTGTAGGCCCAGACGTTCACGATCATGACCACTGTGACGATGATTGCCATGTACACGGTGTAGACCGCGACGGCCGGCTCGAGCATCATGAGGACGCTCAGCCAGGACATATAGAAGAACCAGAAAACGGCTGTCCAGCGGGCCAACTTTTTTGAGAACTGTTTCTGCGGATCAATAATCCGGTTGCCCACTGTGACCACCTCATTCCTCTGCGTCTATTTCGACGGCGCTTGGCGTCGTCAGGAAGTCGCCTTTGTCGAGGCGCCGCCTGTAAACTCTTTTAATGTAGGCAATTGCTTCGGCATAGACGTCGTTGTCAACTTTGTACTTATTGACCAGCTTTTCGTAGATCTTGTTCTCTTCGAGAATGTGATCAAATTCCTCTTTTGTGTGCTTCCGCTTGTTCAGGCAGGAGTTGGAGAAGTCCAGGACCAGGGTCCTGATCGTAGACATTCGCTGTTCGTCCACGTCTTTCCGCAGGTCCGCGATGTCCTGTTTGAGGCTGCCGTTCAGCTTCTTTCCGATCCATCCCAGCAGGGAAGTGATCGGATGCAGCTTGATCGGCGTGATCTCAAAGAAAACCAGGAACAAAGCCAGGATCCATCCCCAGTTGCTCCCCAGAAATTGCAGTATCGGTTCCAATGCCTCTTTACTCATGGTAGGCTCACCTTCTTCCTATCAGATTTCGATTTCCTCCGCGCTCTGTAGCCAGGCGTCATATCTCCTCCGGATATCCTCTTCCAGTCCCTCATAGGGGATAACTCCGCGGACGGCCCAAAGCCGGATATTGTAATCCATGATTCCAGTGAGCGTGTCCAGAAGCGGCACGGCCGTTCCTGGCGTCAGCCACACGTCACAGGTTCCGTCGTCGTTGGGTACAATCCGATAAAACGGCCGCCCGTTGACCATCTCGGGCGGCCTGTTTTCAGGTTTCATTCGTCGACCAGGTCTCCGTGACCTTCGGCAATCAGAAGTTCCTTGATCTGGGGCTTCAGTTTTGCCGGCGCCTCGTGAAACTTCTTTTCGCCGGACTCGATCTTGTCGGTCCAGAGTCTTACAATGTTCATGCTTCATTCCTCCCGATTATTCGATGATCCAATCGAAACCATTCTTCCGCAGAATGGCGTCGACCTTGTCCTTCAGCAGGCGGGGAGTGCGGGCGTAGATCGCCCTGGCTTCTTCTTCCGTCTCTGCCGTCATGATTTCTTCAGCCCACAGCAAAACGATAAACATGAGTGCAACCTCCTTTCCAAAGAATATTCTGTAGAGCAATGACCGCAAAAATCGTGCCATTACTTCCACACTTCCTCGCTGATTTCCATAATGCAGCCGACCAGGAATTGATTTTCTTCCTTCAGGGAGACAATCTCCGCTGCCTGCTGCTCCTCTTTGGTTTTCTCGCGAATGTTGAACAGGTAGCCCTCGGGCCAGTTCAGGATCGAATCGTTGACCGCGTTCACAATCAGGGTGTTGATCGGAGCGCCTTCCTCGGGAATCTCAGTGATGGTCACCTGTTTCAGCGCCGCTTCGCTGAGATCCGATTTGGTCACCTCTTCCTGACTGACGAACATGCCGCCATTCATCGTCAATCCACTCAGTACCTTTCCACCTGTCAGTGCGATCTCGTATGTGCTCATAAGCGTCCCTCCCATATAGATTTAGAACAAGTTTTTCTATGCTGCGCACCTGCATGTAGCTCATGACATCCAGACGTGCGTTAAGCCAGCTTTTGGCGATCCCGGAGACATACTCCGTCGAGAACTTCCCGGCGTCCACCTTCTTTTTCATCTTCCGGAGGCGTCGTTTCATTCCCGTTACGGCCTTTGGGAGGATCTTCATTTCCACTCGGCCGTCTTTGAGGCGATATTTCCTTTTCAGCCAGACAAACCATTTGTCGGTCCGGACATAAACCGTCTTCCGCGTATTTGTGAAGAGCTTGATCCGGTCCGCTTCGTGATCTATGGCTGCTGCCCTTTCCCGGAGCCTTTCGAGACTTCGGTCCAGGTCTGCGCTGTCGTCCATATAGCGTTGATAGTACTTGCTGCTCCGGACAATCTTCGCCTGGTTATCCACTTTATATGGATAGAAAACGCCGATTGTCTGGGAGAATTGATCACCAACAGGGACTCCCTTCCGGAGAAATTTCTCTCCCCGTTTCGGGTGCTTTCCCATCCGCCATTTAACCCGATCAAACTTCACCCTTTGAGCAAGCGAAAACTGTTCGTCAGTCAAGTCGCTGACGTCAAGCTCTGCGTGTTTTAGGAAACGCTCTGCAATTTTCACTGCGAGAGGGTTGTCTGTGAAGCCTCGGATCATGTCCAGCGCGTAGTCGTGTATGATGTTGTCATAGTATTTTGTCTGATCCTTCAGCCGGAGATATCCTTTGTCTGTATGCTCTCTCGCATAGTACCGCTCGAGCATAACCCGCATCCGCTCCCTGGCAAAACTGACGCCTTTGCCTTTCAGACTGGCGCTGTTGTCATAGACCAGATAGGGGATGATTTTCGGCATCAAGTCCAGATCGTTGACGCAGTGACTCACAACCCGATCGTCCATGGTCAGACCGGTGATAGGCCGTATGCAGCCTCGCTCGTTTGCGAAAAACTCCGCTCCATCGCTTGGCTCATAAGCGCCCTCATCGCCCTTTTCCAGTGCGTCCAGTCCTCTTTGCAACGCTGCCAGCCTGGACAGGTTGTTCCAGTAGAACTTCTGTACGCTCGCCTTCCAGGATGTGCCTTTCCTCGCAAGCATCATGGAGGTGTACAGATTGTTCGCGTCGGAGAGCGGGTTGTGAGTCTTGAGTTGTCCAAGCGCATCCCATTCGTATGGATTATCTTCCACGTCTTCCAGATCATCCCATGAGATGAGCTTACCGTCCAAAGTATTCATAAAAGGTCGTTTTCCCTCCCGTTAGCGGACGAATCCGAACGTTCGGTAATTTGCTGTGTTTGGTGGTTTCCCACACAGGACGATTCTTCCTTTCGTATCGCAGCCAGGTTCAATTACTACAACCGGGTTTAGCGGGCGAAATCGGGCGCACCGCATTGACGTTCGAGGTGTTCCTCCTGTTCGCGTTGCCGTTCCTGTTCACATTGGCCGCCTTCGAAGCCGAATTGACCGACCGGAGCCACCAGTTCGCACGTTTAAGAATCGCCCTCAGAATCTATTCCCAGCGCTTTGTAGACAGCGCGGAGAACCAAACTTTCCGCTGCTTCCTCGAAACCGGCCTTCAGGATTGCCTTTCCTCGCTTTTCTTCGACTTCATAGACTGCTTTCCGCATGGTGCTGTCTCCGCGTTTCCATCCTTGCAGCAGCTTGAGCTCTTTTGTAATGATCGGCTCGACCTGAGTTAGCCAATTCTTTTCGATCGGCAGCGTGTTCCAGATATCTGTCAGATCTACCAGAAGATTTTCACAGGCAGCGATTGCTTCATCCTGATAAAGCAGTCTCCGGTTTGCTTCCTCGATGCACTTGCACCATTTATAGCTGTTCCCAGAGCTGATCGCGTGAAGCAGGCGCCTGACGTCTTCCTCGACGACCTTCCGCATATCTGCAAGATATTTCTGGTCCAGGATCCGCAGCCTTTCGATTCGGTCTGCTTCTTTCTGGACCCAGACGGCCTTGCTGTCCGTGGACCATTGTTCCCAATTTTTCGGGTATCTCGCGTAGCGGATCTTCAGTCCGAAATTCCGGTTATAGTCCAGTTCCCGGATCTGCCGCGCGAGCCATGTTGCATTTTCTTCAACTTCGAACGGGCTTTCCGCCCTGTCCGGCACAGGTACTCTGCTCATGCGGCCTCCTTCTGAAGGGATACTCCCCGCCAGAGGCGGGGAGATTTTTCGATTATCCGATCAACGAAAGCGGGCGCACCGCACTGACGTCCGAGGTGTACCCCCAGGTCGCGTGGCCGTCCCAGTTCACAAGGGCCGCCAGCGAAGCCGAAAAGACCGACCGGAGCCACCAGCTCGCACGATTGTACTTGAAAGACGGGTCAATGCGGAACAGGTCAAGCTGCCTGGCGCTGTGGCCGACTTCGTAAGGCGAAGAGCCCCAGATCTGGCAACCGTAGACTTCGACCTCGTCCATCAGTTCGACGCAGGCATCCGCCCAGGCCCAGTTTGTCGCAACGCCGCCGCTATACGCAGAGGGATACAGCGCGCGATAGGAAAGGACGTGGCTGCTGCCAAAGTCCGTCTTGATCGCCGGTTCGACGGTGTCTTTGATGTACTTGCGGATCGACTTCGCGTCCGTCTTCTCAACATAGCCCCTGCTGGTATCGTTGCTGTCAGCATACCAAGCCTTGCTCCAACCGCCATCCGTCACGACGCCGATGTGGCCTCTCTGCAGCGCAGTATCACCGACGTTGTAATAGGGCTCAAAGCTGACGATCGTGTGTCTACGGCTGTTGATTACCCAGTAGTCACCCAGCCAAAGATCGTCATAGGTCCGGCCGGCAATCTGAGCGATCTGGGCGTCTGTGATCGAGGTCCCCAGATTCTTTCCGCGCTTCGGCATAGCGTTGTGATAAGCAGCACTCCGGGTCGCGGCGTTGTCGAAGAAGATGATCTTCGACGGATCTTCCAACAGGGCAGCAAACTGCTTGCTCATGAGGCCCTTGTTTGCGCTTGTCGCCAGTTTAATAAAACCGTCGGCAATCGCCTCGGCATCAGGCGCCAGAATGCCTTCCTGTGTCGTGGTGACGAGTCCGGGCTGCAGCGCTTGCAGGGCTGCGATAATCGCAGCAACGTTACTGCCGGACAGTTCTGTGATGTTTACACCCATGGTTTCCTAATCCTCCTTATGAAAGTGTATATGTCGAAACACAAGTGCTTCGATTCGTAACAATGGTCAGGACCTCGCCGGTTGCAAGGGTCCTGACTTCGGTCAGCTCCGTCGTCGTCCTGGTGATGACGTCGGTCCGAACCGTATTGCTCTGGACGTCCGTATGCGTGATCTGCGTCACGTCGCCGTTGCTGTCAAAGGTCGGCGTAGCCGTGGTGTCCGGGATATTGTCCATCATGAGCATTTTCTGCCGTTCCGCGGCTTCAAATTCCCCGTAGGGAACGTTCGCACCGGCAGGCGGCGTGATCGAAATGCTCGCGGTGTTCGAGATCGCCAGGACAGCGGTCAGACGCAGAACGAAATCCGGGAAGTCGGAAGACTTCGGGATCGCGAAGCCGTCGTCGTCCGCCTGGATCAGCGCCAGGAGCGTCTCGGTTCCGGATTCTCCGAGCTTCGCAAACAGACCGATTTCCTTGAGCGTGTAGGCGCTGGTATACGGTCCGATTGCCAGCCGGAACTCGGACGCGGCGGCCAAAGCCTGTGTGCCGGAAACGTATCCCTGGTCAACAGGTGTCACCAGGGCCGTGGAGTTCCGCATGTTCGCCTGGGCGACGGATCCGGAGCCGGTCTGGACCTTGGTGATATACAGAGTCGAGCCTCCGAGATCATACTGGGCCAAAAGGCTCTGCCCGACGTTGGTAATGACTGCAATCCATCCCATGAGATGATCCTCCTTTAATAAACTGTGACTTTCTGGTAGATTTCAACGCCGGTGACGGCTGCACCGACGCAGACAGACATGTTCGCCTCGCCAGAGACGGTCGCGACGACATGAGAGACGCCGGCCGGTACCAGCAGAACGCCGGTTGCATTCAGAATCTCTGCTTCCCTGGCGGACACGGATCCATAAATCGAGAAGGAGACCGACATGTCCTGGTTGTCTTCATAGACGATCGAAACGGTACCGCTAAAGAGCTGACTGTACAGCTCAATCGCGGCCTCGTTGGTGCCGTCCCAGACATTCCGGCCAATCTTCATCTTGATTGCCAGGCGGTATTCGTCGTCGTCCATTTCCCTGGTGCCGGTCGTCGGCACGTAGGCCAGCAGGCGGTCGATGCCTACCAGGGCGCCGATCATGTCCAGCTGATCCCCGGCGGCGTTTTCCAGGTCGAATGCGTCAGACATTGTCTCGACCATGGTCCCCAGGTTCGCGCCGTGGGTCAGGACGGCGTCCAGGTAGGCCATGTACTTTTCTTTGGTGAAGTTTTTGATCGGGATTAGATTTTTATAGGCCTCTTTATCCATGTTCAGTCACCTCACGAAGTAACAGTGATCGAGATGTGCTCCTCGTCAGTCACAAGGACCTCGTTATAAGCACAGGTGACCTCGGTTGTGCTTGTTCCGTGGGTATTGGACCCGGAAACGGCCGTGATAATGAACGGGCAGTCATTTCCGAAGGCATTATAAATGTCTTTGTAGGCCATGGTGACGCCCCAGTTTTTGCCGATTCCCAGGGCGTTGATCTCGCTCATGATCGCGCCTTTGATCGTCGGCAGAACGCGGTCCTCATCGTAGCCCGGGAGGCTCTGGATCGTGATCGCGACGCTGGTCGTCACATCGGTCGGCCGGGAGAACTTGATCGGGATCGTGTGTCCGGTCGGATCCAGGTAGTTTTGCGTCGTGTTCCCGTAGGTTGCGACGCCGGGCGCCTTGTTTTTGTAGATCGCCTCCGCGATATCCTCCTTCTCGCCGCCCTTCACGACCGCGCAGATGGAGTGAGCCGGGATGCCGTTGGCATCGGTGCTGCCGGTGTCGTTGGCATTCAGGCTTACAAACTCGACTTCGGAGACGTTCACCAGGGCACGGATGATCGCATCCAGGGTGCCATTGGCGCCAGTGGTCAGCAGCAGGTTTCTGCGGGCCCGGACCTCGGCGTCTGTCTCGACGTTGATGCCCATTTCCGCGGCCTCTTCATTTGTTACGATGGACCAGCCGGAGACGGGCGTGTAGATCATGTTGATCGCGCCTATAGGGGCTGCAATCGCGCCGGCGGTCTCACAGGTGGCACCGACTGTTCCGTAGCCATCATCAGGGATCGTCAGATCCTCGTCGGTATCCCAGATATAGCCGTCGTCGTCGATTGCCTTGCTTCCGGCAGGAATGGTCGCTCCGACGTCCCCGGTGAGCTTCAGGGTGACCGTGGAGTAGGTCGCCTGTTTGCGGCTCATGCCGTTGAGCGGCAGCAGCAGGTCCAGGGAGTTCCCGGTTGCGTAATCGGGATTCCGGGCATTGTAGGCGTCGACGCAGATCGCGTACATGTCGTCCAGGTGCTTTGCAAACATGGAGAGCAGCTGGTAGTCCGGCGTTTCCACACCGAGATACACGTCTTCCCCGAAGATGTTCTTGTATTCCGTGATCAGGTTTTCGAGGACATCGTCATAGGTTGGGATGTGGATCCCATCCGCGTCAATGCTGGGTTCAAAGTACGCCATTCAATTCCACCTCCACCGACTGGCTGCCGCCATTCGTCAAAATTGTGCATTTGAAGATCGCTCTGTGGTTTTCATACTCAATCGTCGCACCTTCCACACCGTCCACGCCCTCGGAGACGGAGACGTAGGAGGCAATGTACTTCGCGATCAGGTCCAGGTCAGATCTGCGGGCCGTTTCCGCCAGGAAGTCCGGGACCTGGAATCCGGCTTCCTCATCCTCCCACCATTCGCCGCGGTTCAGCCCGATTCTCATCGCGACGATCTGGGCGACGGCTTCCGGTCCTTCGAGCATCTGATTCAGGCTCCGGATCGGAACCATGTCTCCGTGAGGATCGACCAAGGGTCTGACTCTCATTATGATCCTCCTTCCTCGAGCGCTTGTATGCGCTCTTCAAGGCTCTGCAGCTTCGTGGCCAGGTCGATGCCACCGGCCGCGTTCGGTTTGCTGAAGAACCCCACAAAAGCAAAGCCGTCGGACAAATCATGCCGACGGGCTGCAATGGGTGTCGAAACGCCTCCGCTCTGGAACCAGGAGTCAATGCAGGCGTCCGCAAAGACGACCAGGCACTCGTCCCCTTTGTTTACAGGGAAGGTAAAGTTCCCTGGAAAGAAAACGGGAACGTCCAGCAGGACCGGAGGCGTCTCTTTCTGGCGCCAGTTCCGTATAGACGGCTGGATCTTCGCGGTCCGGGTGTCGCTGTCATAGCTCAGGATGTGCCCAGGAAGGGCCACATGCAGGCTTTCCAGCACGGCTTCCTTGAGCAGCTGTTCCTTCTGTCCGTTCTGCTGGATCGCTTCGTCCAGAATCACAGGCCTCCCTCCAATCCATAGGCAGAGAGGCTGCCCTCGTCCACCAGGGTCAGCTCCGTCTTCCAGGAGCCTTTCTGATTGTCTGCGTTGATCGTTTGCGAGGCGAGCCGGTACGGATGTCCGTCCCATTTCATGATCGTTCCGACGGTGTATCCATGGACCTTGACCTTCAGGATCACGACGCCTTCCGCGTAGGACGGATCTTCCAGGACCTCGCTCTCGTCGATCGTGACAATGTTCTCAGCCTGGCCTTTCTGCGCGACAAACACAGCGCCATGCGTGAAAAACGCCCTCGCGTTGACCGTCTTTGCCAGCATATTCACGGCTTCTGGCAGCTTGCCGGAGAAAGTCTGGCCCCGGAAGAGACGCGGGTTTTCGGCCGCATAGAAGCCCATTATGCCGTCGTCCAGGATCTCCGTCAGGGTTTCGCGCACTCCGGATCCGCCGCCGACTGTCCGGAAGATCTTCTGGTCCCAGAATTTCTTCCCGTCGACCAGGACAACGGTCGTGACCGTGTTTGATTCTTCCGGATGGGAATAGACGTCTTCGATCTCGCCGTAGCACAGGCAGGCGCTCTGTTCATCTTCCGCGGACAGGGTGCTTGCCAGATCCAGGGCCGCGCGCTCTTCGTCGCTGATATTGTAGATGTCGATCAGAAAAAGGTCCGGGAGCAGCGTCATGTTGGCTGTTCCGCGGACCCGGATCCTGAGCTCTGCAGCAATCTGCTGGCCGTCTGCCTTCAGGACAAGCGGGCGATACTCGTTAGTCAAAGCCATCACCCCAAACCAAAGCAAACTCGTTCAGGTTGTCCTTTTTCGGATCCTCGGAGGACGGGTTGTCGATCTTCGGAATGCAGACAAACCAGCCGATATCTTTGTGCATGTACAGGGAAATCATGTTGTTCATGTCCGCAAAGCTCGACACAAGCGGGACGTACCTGCAGTATGCTTCCCCGGTCTGGGCATTGAATACGGACAGGTACCATTTGTCGGTATAGTACAGGTAGCGGACCTCAACGCGAAGCCGGCGGGTGATCCGGCCGACTTTCGCATTGAAGTTCGCGATCTGGTAAAGAGAGTCAGAATCAAGCGGGATTTCGCTGATAACCATGTTTGATCGACCTCCTTACTTTTTCTTTCCGGTCAGCGTGTTCCAGAGATTCGACGCAAAATTCGTGACGCCGTTTACAAGGTTGGACAGAATGCCCGTCGACTGGGACGGCGGCGTAGGTGTCGTCTTGCTCGGCTTTGAGTTATTTTTCTTCGGTTCCGGCGCCTTGTAGGTGTGCTGGAAGACGATCTGGCCTTCCCAGCCGTGGGTATGCTCCTCGTCTTGGTTTACAGTCACGCTCGCCAGGATCATGTCCGTATGGACGAACTGAGGCGTAATCACGCACAGCTTTTTTCGGGCTTCCTTCAGGTCGCGCAGTACGTAGAAGGCGTTCTCGGACCTGGGCGCGTCAATGGTCATCAGGGACTTCTTGGTCGCGTCGTGGGCAGTCCTTTCAGCATCCGTAAAGCCTCTGGCGTTGACGATCGCTCCGGAGCCGTCGTATACGTCGGACATCACAACGTCCAGGGTGAGCTTATCCGGCTCGTTCCTGGCGTTGTTGGTGTATTCTTCCTTGTGCTTTTCCGGTTCTTCTTCGATTTTCATGCTGAGTGCATGCTGGATCTTGACGACGCCGTCGAACATGTAGATCTTTCCGTCGGAAGGATCATAGATCGCGACGCTCTGCGGAGGCACTTCCAGGCCTTTCAACTTCGGAGGCGTCGGCTGCGGATCTCCACCGCTTCCGCCTTCGTACTCGATCAGTAGATATACGTTGGTAAACTGCGTCGTGGAGTAGTGAGTATTTGTGTCCGCCTTGTTTCCGTTCGCCTTGAACTTGAAGACGACGGTCAGGGTGCCGCCGTTCCCGCTGATGGAGACGTTCGTGCCTTTCGCGCTGCCGTTGCTCTGATTAAACGGGTTGTCATTGGCAGTCAGAACGGAAGCTCCGGTCCATCCGATGCTGATATTCGCCCAGATCTGGGCCTTTTTAATCTTGGCACCGGACGGGACAGACCACCTGAAAGTCTTTGTCGCGGTATTGCAGGACGGACCGGCTGCGAAGGAATAAACATAGTAGCCGTAGTTCTGCGTTCCGTGATATTTGAAGGTCTTTTTGCAGCGCCAGGAGGAGGAGATATTGAAATTGTCGGTCGTAACTTTCGTTGTCGCCATTACGCCCACGCTCCTCTCAGGGTCTTCATCAGGCTGCGCTCCGCGGCGCTGTAAGCAGCACGGCCGACGTCCTCGGCATTCGCGTTGGAGTTGACGATGATGCTAACCGGCGCGGAGATATTGTAGTTGTAGTTCTGCTGCATGTTCTGCAGAGCCGTCTCAAGAGATCCCATGGATCCGCCGATCGTGCCGCCGGTACCCAGGGAGAAGTCTTTCCCGACTCTCGACGCAGCGGAGGAGGCAAAGCCGGAGATGCCTTCAGAAAGAGAAGATTCAGCACCTCCAAAGTGGGAAATGACGCGCTTGATCATGTCGCCGCCCATTTCGGTGAGCAGCTGCAGGACCAGAGAGAATGCGCGCTCGGGCTTGGTGGCCGGGATCAAATACTCGGTACCGGCTTCACCAATTCGCTTTTCTGTGGGAGTGTCAAACCGTCCGCCCATCGCACCAGGGGTTCCGCTTCCCGCGCTCAGGCTGGCAAGAACACCGGCTGCATGACTCGCTCCGCTGGCAAGGGCGCCCATTGATTCAGATGCGGAGCCTGCGTTGCCTGTAATGCTTTCCAGGCTGTTTCCGACAGTGCCGAAATGATCGCTCGCTTCCTGAAGGTCCAGGCTTGCACCCTTAACTTTGTCGCCCAGCGTTTCCGCCTTGCTGGCCGCAAGATCGACCTGCGTGTCAAAGTTTTCCAGGGTAGTTCCAGAATTTTTTGCAGCCGTAGACATTTCCTCAATGGACCCGGAGGCACCCTCAGACTGCTTGTTCATGTTTTCCACGCCTTCGGTGGGGGCAGTGTATTCTTCTGGAACGCCGCTCTTCTGGTATTTCGTAAGAAGCTGCTCGAATTGTGTCCATGCGCTTGCGTCTGTTCCCATTCCGGGAGTGTACAGACTATTGAGATAGTGCATAGCGCGGGTGTCGTTTGCTTCTGCAGCTGCAGCCATCGAAGAGGCGTATCTGGACTCGATCGTATCTATAAAAGCCGCATCGAACGCGTCTCTTGCGGTTCCTCTGTACGCCTTAATGTCTTCCTGGAATCCTTCCGGAACAAGTCCGCCCGGAATCTCGACAGTCGGGATGCCAAGAGCGCCGCCGGCAGTTTTCCCTTTTGTCGCCTCAAGGCCGATTTCCTGGGCTGTTTCTGCAGCCTCGGCGCCAGCCTTATACTCTTCACCTGTTGTCCGCCGGATAGTGAAGGTGCCGTCTCCGTTGTCGACAACCTCTGTCTGATTCGGATCAGAGAAACCCAGAAGGCTGGTTATCCAGCCGGGCATATTGTTAAAGAGCTTTATCCAAAGGCCGTCAAAGAAGGATGTAATCGCAGTCCCTACGGGCTCGAGCCATTCTCCGATTTTGTTTGCAATACCTGCAAAGAAAGACTTGATTCCGCCCTGTCCGTCTTCACCTTCCCAGGCTTTCTCAAAGATGCCCTTGACGCGATGGACCTCGCCTTCGATTTCATTCCCGGCCGCATCCGTTTTTTGTGCATCGTAGCCCAGAAGCCAGTTGAGAATGCCGCCTTTGCGGGCCTTAAAGTGCTCTCCGGTGACTTCGTCAAAGGCCTGCTCGTATTCATCTACAGCACCCCAGAGAAGAGGCTTTATAACAGAAGCAAGGCCGAGTTCTTCAGCTCTCGGTCCGTTTTTGTCTCCTTCCGGATCCAGCAAAGGTCCATAAATGATGTCCTGGATGGAATCCCAGAAGTCGGAGACTTTGTCTTTCATGACGTCCCAAAGGGGCATGTTTGTCGTCTTTGCAGTCTCGATCGACTGAGAAATAAAGGAAACGACGGAGCCCAGGATACCGGCAAAGAAATTGCCGCTCATGATCCAGGTGCCAATGCCGGCGCCGATCGAATCCATGACGTCCTTGGCACCTTCAGAATTGAGTGCCTCGGAGACGTTGTCTGCGATTCCCTGGTCGCCAGGAGCGAGAATGCCCTGGATGACAGCCTGGATGATCGTGTTCAGGATGTTTCCGGCCACATCGGAGGCAATGTTGATTCCGCCGACGAGCATTTCCAGAATGCCGGCAATGAAGGTGTTAAAGGACTCCTGGACGCCGCTTCCGAGCATCTGAGCGAGCCGGGAGTCTTTCCCGTACATGCTTTCGAGCTCTGTATAGGACGGGATTCCATTTTCTCCCCAGACAACCTTGCTCCAATCGACTGCAGCGCCCGGGTGATCCTGCTTGTAAAGGTTCTTGATCGCCTTTTCGCGCTCGGTCTGGTACCCGCCCATGACGCCGGTCAGGATGGATTCCCACCAGTTGCCGCCGATCAATGCGGTCTCGATCGTCGCCATCAGGCCATTGGCAAAGCCGTTATCGCCTTCAAATGCCTTCTTGACGTTGGAGTCTTCCCAGATATCCTTAGCGCCGAAGACGTTCGCGATCATTCCGGCCACAGATCCGAAGATCTGAGATCCGAACTTTCCGCCAGCTTTACACAGGGAAGCTGCTGTAGTGAAAAACTCGGTGAGAACGCCTGCAATCGCTGTCTGGCCTTCCGAACTGCTGAACGTGTCCTGGATGCCGCCGAGAATGTCTCCGACCGGTCCGGTCAGGCTTTCCAGCCATTCTGTGAGGCCCTGGCCGTTGTTCAGGGTGTCTGTGAAGCCGGCGAGCGCGTCCTTGATGCCTTCCAGGATCGACAAGGTGATCGTCTTCGCCTTTTCGCGAAGGGTTCCGGTGTCGTTTTCCAGGAAATTCCACAGGTTCTCGTACATAAGCGGGACCTGGTAAGCACCAAACTCGGTTTTCTTATCGGTCCAGCCGCCCTTGCCGTCATTCCAGATCGTGGTGTTTTCTTTGTTTTCCTTGTTCCACTGGGAGTTTTCGAAGTCGTGGATCAGGTCCCCGGCTGCCGTGATCAATGCGAAGATCTGACCGATTGGTCCGGACTTGATCAGCGCGAAAACGGTCGCCAGGGTGCCGGCAATGGATTTGATTCCCTCCGGCATCTGGCCGAGCCAGTTGAAGATCTTTCCGACGCCCTCTACAATGCCAATAATACCCTTGGAAAAGGCGGTCAGGTAGCCGGTGATCTTGGTGCCAATGCTGGTCAGGTTGTTCTTGATCCAGTTGGCGCCTTTATTGAGCTTGTTCGTGATCCGCTCGATCGGCTTTTCCAGGTTGATAAGCAGCTGCGAGCCGATGGACTGGACCAGGTAGGAGACGGCAGATTTCAGCTTCCAGAAGGCGCCCTGCAGCTCACGGACCTTTCCGATCGCGTGAGCCGCATTGGGCATCTGCATTTCCTTATTGAATTTGACCAGGTCGTCATAGATGGATTTGAGCGCCTTGTCTTTCTTGATGTCGTTCAGGGTCATGCCCATCTGCTTGAGGGCTTCCTGTTCGGCACGGGTCTGCTCGATGGACTTATGCTTTTCCTTGGAGAGCTTCTGCAGCGCAATTTCTTCCTTGGTAGCCGATTCAACCCACTTGTAAACGGCGGTCGTTGCGGCCGTCAGTGCAGCCGTCAGGCCCAGCGCCTTCATTTTGTTCGTATCCAGCAGCGAGAATAGCTTCTGGACACCTACGTTATCAACGTCAGTGCTCAGCCGGAGTACGTATTCCTGCAGTCCGGGCACCGCAACCACCTCCTTTTGTTACTTTTCAAGGGATCTGCGCTCGTTTTCGCCTTTAACCTGCATGACTTCGATGATGTCCAGCAGGTCGTCGAGAACATAGGTCCCGTCCCATAGTTCATGCTGCCGCCAGAGGCCTGCAGCAACCGGGGCGTACACCCAGTCCTCGACATTGACGCATCTTACTTGGATGTATTCCGGCGAGGCAGGAACGAACCCAAGCTCTTTCCGCCGAAAAAACTTCCCAGGTTAAACTCGATGACTTCATAACAGAGCAGCAGCGTCGTCATGATGTCATATTCCAGCTCCTCCACGCCGAAGTTATGGCCGATCATGACAGGCTGCCAGCCGGCAGGCATCATGACCTGGACCGTCTGCAGACAGCGCTCGATCAGGCCGGTCAGTTCCTCTTCAGAAAGGGCCTCGAGGGCCTTCGGGATCATCTGCAGCACTTCCTCGGTGCGCTGTTCGACGATTTTCTGCTGCGCTTCTTCGGACAGATCATTGCCGTCGGCGTCCTTGTCCGGCGCCTGGAAGATGCCCTGCAGCTGGGTAAACACGGGGATCAGCTTCTCCGTGACAAATTTCACAAGGTAAGTGCCCTTCAGGGCGTTCATTTTTGTGATCTGGAAGATAAACTCTTTGCCTTCCACTTCATGCTTGACTTCTTTGGTAATTTCCCGCATTTTTCGAACCTCCTTATTTAATCAAAAGAACCGCGCCGCCCGGTTGGTGGCCGGGCGGCGCGTTGGTGGGTTTACTTGACGATCTTCTCCGCGTACAGCAGCGCGTAGGTCCGGTTGCCGGCCGTCTGCTGATAGCCTTCGTCAGGCTCCTTCTGCGGAACGACACCGTTGAGGGTGATCGTCCGATTGGCAACGGGATCGAATACCGTCAGAGTGCTCAGCGCGGACCGCTTGGTCGCGCAGGTCTTCAGGTAAGCAACCCATTTCCGCATGAAGATGTCGGACTCGGAGTTGTTCGGCAGTTCCAGCTGGGCCACACCGTCTTCGGACTTCATCTTATTGACAGTCACGTAGCCGGTCGCGGTCTTGGTGTTGGAGAACAGGTCTCCGGCCGCGGAGATCGTGATCTGACCGCCGCCTCCATTGGAGAGAACAAACTTCCCGACGTCGGGATGATTGATCGTGGAGACAACGTCCAGAAGGGAATAAGTGGCAAAGCCCTGTTTGTTAGCCATATCCTTTTTCCTCCTTCATTAGGTCTGGACGTCCAGGTACAGGACGATGGACTCGACGGAGCCGGACAGGCACAGCAGAACCGTGATCGGCATCGCCTTATGCAGCGCACGGTCCGCGGCGCTCTGCTGGTCAAAGCTCTCCGCGAAGGCGGCATAGCCGTGCTCGATCATGTCGCCCTGATTGATGGAGCCGGTCGCAGCTCCGCGCCAGGCTGCATCCGCCAGAACGCCGGCCCGATAGTAGCCTTCCAGGATCCGGTTGATCTCGCTGATAAACAGCGTGGTCGTGGTATCATTCTGGGGCAGCTTGTTATCGTTGTCCGCGATCATGGCGTACAGGGAAGTCTGCAGGTCGTAGGCGATCTGGTCCAGGTACAGCACTTCGTCGAACCGGAGACCGGAGGCGACAGCGCCGTTTTCGAGGCCGGCACGAGTCTTGGTCCGGGCAACGTACACGTTTCCGTTGAGGGCCTTGATCGCGTCGATCTCGCTCTGGGTGTAGTCGGAGGCCGTCGCGCTTCCGATCGCCTTGTAGCACATCGCAAAGGACGTGTCCTGGTGCGTCCGGGCGAGGCCCATCGCCAGGCCCATCAGGCCGGGCGCCTCATCTGCCATCTTGGAGCAGATACCCATTCCGCGCTTGCTGGCGGAAGTTGCCATGGCCTTGAGCAGGCCGGAGGCGTCGGTAACGGCAGCGCCGGTCCCGATGACGCCATAGAAGAAGCAGCCGCGGCCCAGGCTTTCCAGCGCGGAGACAATGCCCGCGGAGTAGGTCTTGACGTTTGCAGCGGTTTCGTCCGTGATCGGGATGTAGGACACGCCGTACAGCTCGGCACCGTTCTCGATCGCGTCGAGCAGCGCGGTGACGGGCGTTTCGGGGGATTCGATCTCGCTCCAATGAGCGGCGGTCCATTCTTCGGCTGTTTCGATTGCGGAGATGCAACTATACAGCTTGGAATTGTTCCGGCAGCGCGCACCCAGAGCATAGGTCTTGGAGTTGTCGTAGGCCAGCGCGTCCTTATAGCCATCGAAGAAGATGACAATCAGCTTCGCGGGGGCCGGGCTTACGCCAAAGTACTTCTCCGCGGCCTGATAGGTCTTGGAGGTGCTCGCAAACTTCGGAGCCACATCGGCAATGCCGTTCAGCACTTCGGCCAGGCTGGAATACGCAGCGTACCGGTTCTCAGAGGAGAGCGCGGCACCCTGGGTTCCCACGCCGGTTCCGGGTTCGGGCGTCAGGAGAGCACCGACATCAAAGGTGCCGGGGATCGCGCTGCCCGCTCCGACGGAAACATTGACCTGTACAACAGGATCCATGTTCAGCATGTTCTTTTCTTCCTTTCTTTAGTTGTTATTCTGAGAGGAAACATTGATTTCCGGAGCTTCCTGGACCAGGCTCGTTGTGTACTTGGACACAGCCTTGCACAGGAGATTCATCCGGACATCGCAGCGTCTCCGATTGTAAGTACTTTCCGTTTCCCAAAGGGAGACTGGCCTCTCGGGCTTGCCATCGAGCACGATTCCGTTTTCGCGGAGGACGGCCCGGGCGCTTCCGGGTCCGGAGTCCCACTGGATCAATGCCCAGAACTTGTCCGAGTCATCGTCCGCTTTGGGTCCATAGAAAGTCAAAAGCACCGATACAGGGATCGGGCGGGAGATAATAGCCTTGGGTGAGCCGTTTTCTGTGGCATAGGACCGCTCGACGTAGTCGTATTCGGTATTCTGCCGCAGACTTATAGCAAAGTAACAGACATTCGCATTTCGCGGAGCCTGAGGCGTTGTAACGTCCTCCCTGTAGGCAGGAACGAACCGTGCCAGCGCGTCGTCGCTCTCTTTGTTGAGGCCGAAGGCTGCGCACAACGCCAGATAAACGGCATCGGAAACGGGTTTGAACCAGGAGTCCATTTCCATTGCATCACCCCATATCCTTTGTAGCGTAGGCGGTCGAGTATCCCCATTCCGACCAGTCGTCGACACGGGTCACGCGCCAGGAAGCGTCTTTCCAGACAATGATGTCCGTCTGGATGATCGTTTTCCCGGAGTTGGATCCGGTCTGAAAGGCGAAGGGCGCGCGAACGACAATGATCTCAGTCTTGAGGTCTTCAGCTGTGGACGACTGAATACTCTTGTCCTGAGGCTGGATGCTGCCGGTCAGATCAAAGACTTCCTCGGTGGTTTCGTCGCCTCCGAGGATCCGGGTGGTTGTTTTGCGCTTGACCTTAAAGGCCACTCCGCCGCCGACTTCCGGGTCCTGAAGAATTTCCAGCACATCTGGGTCCAGCATTGCGATCACTTCCTTCTCACGGCGTAGGTGATCGAGCCCATCATGGAGCCCGTATCAACCAGGGGGAGAGACGAACCTTTCTTCGCTATCGTGGAAGGCGCGTTGGGCGGGGGAACGCCGCCGGCAATGTACGATTTACAAGCATCTCTGCCTACCATGCCTGCTTTTTCGAAACACTGCTCAGCCTTGTGCCAGTCGCCGTGAACGAGCGCTTCCTCGGCTGCGTCCCGCATGAGCTTTTCAATCTGCTCCTTGACTGCGTCCTGGGCGATTGCCGGCTTCAGAACGGGACGAGAGGGGATGTTGTGGGACGGGACACCGCATTCATGCAAATACAGAAGCTCCGCGTTGTTTATGGAGCCTCTGGCGGAATTGCTTTCTTCGGTGATCCCGACAACAACCTCAGTATGAAGGAAGAACATCCAGCCCTGAATCAGGTTATAGATCGTTCTTCCGTTCTCTTTGAAGATTCCGGCGAGCGTCATCATGCCTGCCACTTCAAATCACTTCCTTACGGGACCCATCTGCCGCCAAAGGAATAGATCTGGGCCAGGTTGATCAGCTGCAGGCCGAACTCGGTCTGCTTCCATTCAGCATAGCCAGAGATCCCGGAAACGGCGGATCCTTCCGACTTGGAGACGGAGACGCCTCCAACAGTCTTCGAGAGCGCCTGGGCAGCCACACCGGCGCCGGACAGCTTTTTCATGGCTGCGGCCGGGGCTCCTTGCGGAACTTCGGTGTAGGTCTGGGCGTAGAGGGTCAGTTTGTGAGCGACGTAAAGCCTTCTGGCCTCTTCCGTCATATCTTCAAAGTCTCCGAAACGGAGTTCTGCCTGGCGGATGTACTCTTCGCACACCGCGTCAGGAATGGCCGCGAACTGCGGGTAAAATGCGAGGAACGCCTCTTTCGTCACTTGGCCTCACCCTTTTTGGCCTTGGAACTGGTCTTCTTGGGTGCTGCCTTCGGGGCTTCTTCCTCTTCGGCTACTTCTGCAGCAACGGGCTCCTCTTCCTCGGCTTTGGCTTCGTCCTTGCCTTCGGCATTGACGCCTTCCAGCGGATCGTTTTCGAGCTTCTTCTGCTCCTTGGAGTCCAGTGCAACCTTAATGGATCCGTCGTTTACCAGCCAGGTAAACAGCACGGTCTTCTTGATCCAGGCGGGCGCCTGAATGAAGTTGCCCAGGTCCCGGGGCGTGACGGAGAAGAGCTCGCCGCCTTTGCCGATGAAGTCAGCGCACACGTAGCAGATCATCAGAAAAGTGTCCATGGGTTATCCTCCTTTGTGAAAGATCCGGAGGCAGGGAATGGTGCTCCCTGCCTCCGTGTGTAAGCATCAGATGCCGTCCACGTACCGGACTGTGGTCGGGTACTTGAACTTGACTTCAGACACCTGGCCGACGTAGGGGGTCTTGTACGCCAGGTTGGCGCGCTCGATCTCCCAGCGGGTCAGGGGCTGAGTCATTTCGAACTCGATCATGTCCGCGTCGTTGATGTACACGACCATACGATCGGCGCTGTCAGTGCCGGCATGGTAGCAGTACTTGCACGGGGAGATGATCAGTTTCTTACCCTGCTGCGTGGTCAGGTTGTTTTCGAGGACGTAAGTCAGGATAGACTTATCGCCGTCGTCACCGACCTTGCGGGTCACGATCGCACCGAACTGCGCAACGGGCAGCAGGATGTGATTCGGCAGGGCGTTGTCGGCCATTTCGTTGGCCGCCCAAACGGCAGACAGGGCGTCGTTGATGTCCGCGAGGATTTCATCAGCGGTCTTGTCTTCCCATTTGGTGGAGGTGTTTCCGGCATTGCTGGCAGCAGCGACGCGGGTCACGTTCGGGTTGTTCAGCAGACCGGTGGAACCGACCTTGGTGAAGCCCGTGTAGACGTTCTTGTCGCAGAACTGGTCGAAATGCAGGTGGATGCCCTTGGTCAGGATATCCTCGGCGTTCCGGGCGGTCTTCTTGAACTTCTCCTTCTGGATGTAGGAGAGGGTCCAGTACTCGGCCCAGTTGAACACACGCCATACGGTCTTCCCGAGGTCCGCCTGGATCACGGGGATGTCGTTGGCGTTGTCGAACATCAGGTTATCCTCTTCCTTGCCGGTGGAGGCGTACTGGACGTCGATCGCGGCGATGTTCTCGAGGAATCCGCCGCCGGTTTTGACGGGCATGTCGCGCGGCCACAGAGTCGCCTTCAGCGGCTCAAGCAGTTTCGCGTCGACTTTTTCGAGTTCCTTCTCGAGGAAGGCCAGGCCATCATTGGCGGCCATGCGGTCATTGGCCCGACGAACGGGCATTTTGGGGAACTTGCTCATGTGTCATTTTCTCCTTTCGTAAGATTAGAAGGCGCGTTCGGTCAGGACGATTTCGGCAACGCCGTTGCTGTCCTTGCCGCCCTTGAACTTCCAACCGGTCATTTCAACCGTATTGGTGCTGTCCTGGGTGGTCCGGATCGCGCCGGTGGCCTTCACGATATGGACGGTGCCGCCCGCAGCGGGATCGCCGTTGGAGACCTCCACAGCAATGGTGCCGCGCTTCAGCACGTCCACCATTTCCTTGGGAGCGTACTCCGGATCGTTGCCGCCGTAGGTCTTCTCGGTCTTGATGGTCCGGACGGCGATGCCGATGATGTTCGTGTTGTCCGCGGACACCTTTTTCACGGTGCCGCTGACCAGCGCCACAGGAGCGCCGAACGGGATCGCGGCGGTCGCTTCGCCGTTCACGATGGATTCGATGATCGCATCAATGGACCGGGTCACGGTGCCGGGGAAGCCGTTTTTGAAAGAGCTAAGAACTTTTCCAGCCATGTTGATTCTCCTTCCTTACTTGGTGTAGTTGGGGTTCCGGGACGCCATGATGGACTTGCCGAGGTCGGTCGGGTCACCCTTCTTGGAGTCTCCGGCCTTTTTGCGGGCCTTGAGAATCTGGGTGTAGCCGTTCTTCTCGGCTTTGTCGGTCATGCCGTAGGCCTTGCGCAGGCGGGAAGCCAGGGCGTCAGAAGCCTTCTTCTGCTCTGCCTTGGGCAGTTTCGCAATGAAGGGCTTCACGGCCTTGATCGCTTCGCGCATGGCGTCGCGGGCCTTGCAGTCGGCGGACTCTTCGAGCTCGACCTCTTCGGCTTCGCCCGTCATGTCCTCTTCATCCTGCTCATTGATGATCTCGGGATCCACGAAATGGGATTCCTGTTCGTCCGGATCTTCATCCGGATTCACGGGCTCTTCCTCTTCGGGAGCCTCTTCGCCTTCCAGGGCGTCGAGATCCGCTTCGAGCTTCGCCAGAGGATCTTCCTCTTCCGCGGGCTCTTCGGGCTCATCCTGGGCCTTCTTGAGCTCAGCAATGCTGTCCTCAAGCGCCTTCAGGCGGGCTTCCATCGGATCTTCGTCCGTGGTCTTCTCTTCAGGAGCCGGTTCAGCGGGGATTTCCGCAGTGCCGGTGATCTCTTCGACCGCGTCAACGGCCTCTTCGAGCTCTTCAGGCTCCGCGTCAACCGCGAACCGAGCCAGCATCTTGGAGAGAATGCCGATGTGATTTTTCTTACCATTCTTCGCCATTTTGGTTTTACTCCTTTCGTCAATTGGGGCAGAGTCTTTTATGCAAACGCGGTGACCGGCTCGCCCTCTGTCCACAATGGCGATGTGATTACCGCGGATTTGCCGCTGGACGTATCGTCCGTCCTCTTCGCACAGCTCGTAGGTATAACCGCAGGAGATTTCCCGCTTGTTATTATCCAGGATCTCCCGGATGGTATCCGGATCATCAATGAAAAGGTCCGCGATCAGCAGATCACGTTCCTTGCCGACGCCTCTCCGGACGTTCTGGCAGTGGCCTTTCCTGAGGTAGGTGATATTCTCGATCGTGACGCCTTCGGCGTCGTCCGGGTGATCGTTTGTCACCGGCATTCCTTCGAAGGACGCGATTGTCGCTTCGGAGAAAACCTCTTCCTCAGGGCGGAACACTTTGACGATCTCCTCGCCATCCTGGCCGAGCTCGTCCTGGTAATAATCCTGAGTGCCGGATCTTGCGATCGGAACATTCGCGCAGATCAGATACCCTTCCGGGTTCCGCATGCGGATGTTATCCGAGATCCGGTCCGCATAATACAGCATGGATCTTCACCTCTTATTCACCGGCCGGCAGCGCCTCGGCAGCCCAGGTGCCGTCTTCCTGCACGGTCAGGACCTTGCCGTCATCCGTATCACCGGACACGGTCGGCAGTTCCTTCGGCACGTCGGCGGCGCCCCACTTGCCTTCGTTGTCGACGGTCAGGACCTTGCCTTCGTCGGTGGCCTCAACGGTGGGCAGCTCGGTCGGAACAGTGGCCAGCTTCCATTTGCCGTCAGAACCGACCATCAGGACCTTGCCGGCGTCGGCCTCTTTGGGCTCCGGGATGCCAGCGCCGGTCGCCTGGGCCAGTGCCTTCACGGCCTCCGTCAGTTTGTTAATTGCAGCAGCAGTATCGGTAGAAGCCATTTTGTGTATCTCCTTTCTTTTGAATTTGAGTACAAGAAAAGCGCCCTGGCTTTCCAGGACGCTTGTCAGCGTGGGATGTGATCAGTCGTAGCTCGGAGGGATCGAATAGGTGCCTTTCACACCGTTTTTCTTGTCTTCCTCCATCTGTTTGACGAGGTCGTTGTAGAACTTGACGCCTTCAGGTCCGAAGTTCCTTGCGGACTTTTCGTCGCGGTCCGCAGCGCACTGCACCAGCAGGTTCATATCGCGTTCGCTCAGCATCTTCTCCACCTCCTCCGCTATCATTATAGTCCTTTTGCGGATTGATGTCAATCATCCGGTTCCTGATCTTTTGCCAGGAATGCGTCATAGCGCTTCTGATCCACAATCCGGATCTCTTTTCCGCGCTCGCACTCTGCAATCAGGACCGGTTTGCCGCCGCTGGTATCGAACAGGGCAACGTGATCGAAATCGCTCGCAACCTTCGGGAAGATGTGGGAGACTTTGCTGTGAATGCTTCTCACGGCATCCAGGGGAACGTTTCTGCCTGTGCGTTTTCCGCGGTCTATGGACCGCTGCACGGCCATTTCGGTGGGGCAGGTGACGTAGCAGGCGTTGACCTCATACCCGCGCTCCCGGGCCTGCTGGATCTTCTTCTGGACGCCCTCAACAGATCCGTCGCCGGTGCCGTCCAGGGTGAAGTTGTAGCCGTTGTCCATGGCTGCCTGCATGCCGCGCTTGGCGATTGCAGAGCTCTCTTCGTGGGCGACGGCCGCAGCGTGGTCCGGATCGGTTTCCATCATTTCCCGGTATTCCGGTAGGTCCTTCTTCAGCTCGTCGGAGTCGATCGTGGCGACGGTGTCTTTTCCGGGCGTTCCGCCTGTGAAGAAGCTGCTCTGGAAGTCCTTGCAGCGCTTCGGATCGCTCAGACCGCCCTTACCGGAAGCAGAACCGCCTCCGAACATGGTGAAGGTCTTCTTTTCGCCGGGTGCGACGGGCCGCTTTCCTGCGAACAGGTTATCAACGGCCTGCGCATGCAGCGCCTCGCGTTCGGGCGTCAGGTGGCCTTCATCGTCAAGGTACTGGTTGATCGTGTGCTTGGCGTCCGGTTTCTTCTCGCTGTACAGATCTCCGACGCCCAGTTTGGTCGCGCCGGTGCCCTTCGGAAGGCTCTTGGTCGGCGCGCCGGTCTTCGGTTTATTGAAGGCAGATCCCTCAGCGAACTTCGGGCCTTCGCGCATCTCGCCGGGTTTGGCAGCAAACCGGCTGCCGGAGTCCATTTCCGCGCATTTGCTCCCCAGAGAAGCCTCGCCAGCCTGGGTGATCCGCTTTGCCCGGACCATGCCGGCGATTCCGGATCCCTTTTCAGGCTTCCTGGCGTACTTGCCAGGTTTTTTCATCGCGATCGGACCTGCGGAAGTAGAAACAACGGACTTCTTTTCGGAAGAGGGGCCTTCAGATGTGACGACGGAGCTTTTCTCGCCCTCACTGCCGCCTCCGGAGGCACTCCCAGAGCCCTTCGGAGCGAATTTCCCGCCTTTTCCGCGCGGGTGTTCGCTCTCTTCCCAGTCGTTTGCATGTGCGCGCAGCAGTCTTTCGGCCGCCTCCGGCGTCAGGCTGCGATCCTGGGCCATCCTGCGCAGCTGCCGGATATATTTGTCGTCCAAGGTTGAGCCCTCCTTTTGGTATCATAAAAGCCCGGCACTAAAGCGTGTCGGGCTTATTACGTATAGGTGATAATCAGCGGACCTCGATCAGGTTGTTCTCGTATCCCTTGACCTGGCCGTCGTCGGTGAATCCGTAGGTTTCGTCCACGTAGCCGATGTAGTCCAGGCACCGGTCGTCATTGATGACCTCGATCTTGTCTCCTTCGATCAGGAAATAGGTCGGATAGCCGATGATCGGCGTATCCTCGTCCGGACCGCTGAAAAGCACGTTCCAGATCTTCGTGCCGTTCCAGTCCGGCATCGGCTGGATGTACTTGGCGCCGAGCTCTTTTGCCTTTTCCAGGATCTTCTCCATCATGGCGCCCGCCTCCTTCCTTAACCTTTCTTCTTCAGTATTGTATCGGTATACTCGGACCTTGGCAAGAGGTGATCCACACGGAGGATCGCCGGCGTCCAGTTCCCGCGTGTCGTGGAATTGATCGCGATTTTACCGAAATAATCGGTGATCTCGTCGCCCTTCTTTGTCTTTCCGTTCTGCGGGTCGTAGATCTGCAGGGCGCCGTCCGCATCCCGTTCAACGGTGACGATGTGGGCGCCGCTGCCTTTCCAGCAGAACTCGAGGAAATAGCGCTCGCCAGGCTTGACGGAGCTCTCGAGCCATTTGTGAGCCTGATTCCGATTTCGCAGCGGGGTTGCGGACCGGACCAGTTTCGGCGCCTTCCCGGTTTCAGGATCTATCCAGCCACGAGTTGTATCCTTTGCAAGCTCTGTCTGCTGGCTGTCCGCGTCTTCCTTGCGGTTCTTGGCCTCGATATCGTAGCCTCTACGCCGCATCTCGTAGGCGTATACGCAGGTCTGGCAGTTGTAATGGCCGCCGCTCGGATTGACGCGGTTCCCGTCCGCTTCATCGAAGCTCATGTCGCCCTCGGATCTCCGACTGGCGCCGGCGACCGTCTCAGGATAGCGGGCTTTCTGCTTCTGTTCGGGCGTCATGCTCGAAACGGCCTTCTGCTGCTTGTAGGACTCTGCGCGCTTGATCCGGTATTCCTGGATCTTCTGCGCGTAGTGCTCACCGTCGTGATTCCGGTCCGGAGTGCCCATGGCGAAGGCCTTGAGGCCCAGGTAGGCGGCCTTGACGTCGATCGGAACTTCCTTGTCCATCAGGAAGTCGCCTTCGACAATGTCACCGATCTGAGCGACCGTGTTCTTGGTCTTGTTCCGCTCGTTGGATTCGTCCACCAGGTCCTTGAGCAGGCCGCACATGACGGCGCTGTCCTCAGGTCTGAGTTTTCCGACTGCAGTCCGGTTGTCAAGGCTGCTCTGGGCGGCTTTGTAGAACTTCTCCTGGCCGCCATTGAGCATTTCGTCCTTTGCGCGGAGGTACTTGCCCAGGTTCCAGACCTTGTCCTCGCCGCCCTTCCCGAATGCAGACTGCACCCGGCGGACCATGTCCGTCTCGGCCTCGTTCATGTTCGGATTGCCGGCGAAGTTGTAGAACGACACAAAATACTGCCGCTCGAGTTGCTGCTGCAGTGACTTGAAGAACGGCGTCTGGGCGTTGGTATTCTCAATCCAGTCCTTGTTCTTCGCGTCGCTCGTGGGCCAGCTCGCGGCCTCCTGGGGCCGTTCCTTGGCACCTGAAGCATAGAGCAGCTCGTCCGGAATCGGATTCCCGGATGTCGGGCCTCCCAGGGCCTTGCTCTTGAGGTCAATCCAGGCCTCGGCATCCTCCCTGGGCCAGCTCGAAATGATGCTTCCGGAGTCGTCCGGGATCGCCGCGAACGGCTGGACGCTCTGCTCGGCGCCGTACTTCTGGGAAAGGTACTGAACGACCTTCTTTTCCTCGTCGGTCAGGTTCTCGTCCATCAGCTTCTTGGCCTTTTCGGGCCAGTGCCGGGCTTCTGCCATCAGATCCACCAGCTTTTTCCGATCAGTGACCATCGGGTGGACCTGCATCAGGTATTCTTCCGGCGTCATATCCTCCCGGACCTTGTCCAGCCTGCCGCGCTTCAGGAGCTCGGCTTTCTGGTCCTCCGGGATCTCCATCGCCTTGATTGCCTTCATGGCTTCAATCCTGGACTGCATGACCTTCTTGGTGGCCGCGATGTGCCGGATCGCTTCATGCTGTTTCTCTCCGCTCAGACCGTTGAGCCAGTCGCCGCGAGAGCTGAAGTAGCCGACGTCAGACCGGCCGCCTCTGTACTGGCTGCCGCCTCCGGGACCGGATCCGCCGCGTTTGCCGGGCCTGCCTTTGTGACCCCAGTTTCCGGATCCGGGTCCGCCGTCTTCGGCTTTTTCCGACTTGTTCAGGAAATCAGCCATCGTGAACACATGACCAGCATAGGCGCCTTCATCTGAATACGACTCCATCGCGCCCGTGATCGGGTTTCTGCTGAATTTCATGTGCTCACCTCCTTTTATTCGACGTCTACTCTTTCTTCGCTGATGATCAGCTTTGTCCGGTTCAGGACAACCGTATAAGATCCGGAGCTGCCGTGGCCCTCCGCGTTGATCGCATCGTACCCCAGCGCAGCCATGCAGACACCGACGTCTCTTCCGAGGCGCTCGAATCTGGCCGCACGTTCTTTGCGGCCCCGTTCAATCTCATCGCGGGTCCTGCTGTAGGCTTCCTGGCCTTTCTTTTCGCCTTCGTCAAGGAAGCGTTTGCGGTCTTCATCGGAGATCTGCTCCGCAACCTTCCCATATCTGATCTGGTCTTCCTGTGTGACAAGATCAAGGCCGATTTTGAAGGCATATTCCCTGACGAATCTTTCCGGGCCGGTAACGCCCTGCTCATCGAGCTCCGACTGGTAGTCTTTGAGGCGCTCTTGGTAGATCTCTTTGCGCTGTTCTTTGGCCAGACCGCCACTCATGAGGGTTTGCGCATCCTCGTAGGTGATGATCTTCGCGCTGGGATCCAGCGTCATCATGCGGGTCGAAGCAACAGGTTCAACGTCCCAGCTCGTGACTTTTCTTTCGATCGGCGCCCAGGTCGAGTTTTTCATCAGATCCGGGTCAATGCCGGTCGAAGCAAGGCCGAGAGGGAAGACGAGCTTCTGCTGCTTCTCGTCCCAGGTGCCGGTCCGTTCTGCCCAGACTTTCCCATCCGGGCCGGTAAACCGGATACAGATCTGCTGCCCGTCTTCGGGCATGCGCTCTGTGAGCTTCACCATCTTGTCGTTTTTCCAGACTAAAGCCTCTGTTCCGGTGACCTTCTCATATCCTTCGCCTTCAGAGATGATCGGTTCCCATTCCCGGATACAGCGTTCCCTTCCAAGCTGGCGATACTCCTGCATTTCTGACATAGCGCCCTTGATTGCAGCCTTTTTGTCGTCGCCATAACATCCAGCGCAATACATGCCCTGGCCGTACTGGCTGCCGCCAGCGCCGCAGTCAACATAGAAGAATCCACTCTCAAGCATGTCGTCGTAGTCCTGCAGCACTTCTTCGCTTGGTGCAGCGTAGGACCGAAACAGGATCGGCATTCCGGGGTTTTCTGCGGTGATCCGGTCAAACTCCGACTTTGGAACGACCTTTGGGACGCCGTCATACCCCTGCTGATGCAGAACGTCTTCGATCGCGGTGTCTATCGCCTCGGTCCCGGCCCTTTTTGAGCTTGTCGTCGGCATACCTTCGCCCTTCCAGGCGTAGGTGCTGGTGATGTCCTTCCCGTCAACAGGGACGTTCTGCGGCCTTGGCGGCGCTTTTGTCTCTGACAGCATGCCAAAGACGCGCTCCGCGTAGGATTGAAAGCCTTCTTTCGTGCCGCACTGCTTGTGCTGTGCAATGATCGCGTTCCGCTGGGTTTCGTCCAGAGAATCCACAAAGCCGTCGTAGTCGCCCTTGTGGGTCCTTGCGGCCGTTGCGATGCCCTTCCAGGATTTAGCGCGCTGAATCCCGATGTATCCGGAGGGTGAACTGGTGTTCGTGGTTCTGTAGGCAGACCCGCCGCCTCCACCACTGCCGCCAACCTTACCCGGGCGACCCTTGTGGCCGAAATTGCCGCTGCCAGGACCGCCGTCAAGGCTGCTGAACCGCAGAGCCAGCCGGAGAGCCGTGTCTTTGCCGCAGATCTGTCTTACCCTGCGGACCAGGCTTCCCTTGGACATCTCCGACCGCCTCCTTTACGCGATTTTTCCGTATTTCTTCTCGATCTGAGCCCTGGTCATGGTGGTGATGGACCCGTGATCGTGGACCCGGACGATGTCCGGAAGGAATGAGATGTCGACAACCGCCTGCTGCCAGCAGCGGCAGTTGAACGTGTTGCCGGCGTGATAGTTGCCGTAGGCCCGCCCGCCGAAGATCGCCTCCGGGTTGGGCGGATCGTCATAGAAGCACAGAATGCCGTCCATGGCCGCATGTGCGTCTCTGGACCGTTCGTCCTTCACGGACCGCCAGATATACGCCCTGATGCCGCAGGCCTCCGCACGGGCCTGTACGATCGCCGCATTGGCCTTCGCGCACTCGGTCCTGGCAATGCACTTGAGGTTTTTCGTCATGTGTGCGGGGATGATCCGCCGCATCTCGGCTTCGACGTCCTCCGGGCGCCGGCCTTTGAGCGCTTCCCGGTAGGCGTACTGAGAAGCGAACTTCGCCCACTCTTCCGGCAGGGTTTTGATGTACGCGGCGTTCTCGGTGATCAGCTCCCAGACTTTCGTACCGACTGGTCCCTTCATCTCCGCGGAGATTGCTTTATACAGCTCCGGCCCCGCCTGGGCCTTGTAGGCGGCTTCCCGCCAGGAATTGGCACTGACCTTGCGCTGCATCCGGACCATGCGGCCTATGCAGCGGTCAAGGTACTGCTGAACTCGTTCCGACTGCATGAACTTCCGGTATTCCGGGCTCATGCCGGTCAGGATGCCGCCGCCGTTCTTCACGTCTTCGATCAGCTGGTTAAAGAGCTTGCACAGATCCTTCCAGAACCGGCGCTCCTCGTGTCGACTGACTTCCGGCATGTGATCCCTCCTTCAGGAGATGTGGCCGGCCGCGGGACTATGCGACCGTTTGAGCGCATGTATCTTTGTAGGAGGAATCTACATGAAGAAGTGTTATCCCTGGCGTGGATAGTTTCGCCCTGCGCACCACAAAAGCCCGGACAGGCAAACCGGGCGGGCTTTCGGCTTACCAGGCCCCGGCCATCCCCGCTGACGCACCGTCTCCAAGCGTTGGAGGATCGGAACACTGGATCCGGCTGGGGCTGTTTTGAAGTACAAGAAAAGCCCGGCGGTTTCCCGTCGAGCTTTCTCGGTTGTTGGTCTGTTATTCGTAGCAGTATTCCAGGCACATAGAGACGGTGCTTACGCCGGAACTGAAGCGAGCTTCGTTCGTCCGGTCGTCATTGAGTCGCGGCTTCGTGTAGGCCTCGTAGGCGCTCTTGATCTGGTCTTCTTCCTTCTGGACGTACTTTTCCAGATCTTCGTCGGACAGCTCCCATGCAGAGAGACGGTCCTTGAGCTGCTCTTTGACAGCGGCCCTGAAGTCTTCGTAGCTGCGGTTCATGATCATCCCTCCAATGATTTGTCGCGCGTCTCCATGGCAGCGCCATAGTCCGCAGATGCCTTTACTCTTGAGGTAAACTCTGCTGCATCCCGGCCGTGGTCCCTGCTGATCTCTTCATAGCTCCGGCCGGTGTGTTTCCAGAAGATGACCGGTTCAGGCGCGTCCCGGCCCTTTTGCCAGTCCGGCGGCGCGTACTGTTCGTCAAACTCGCACCAGCTGACCGGTTCGAAGCCGTTCTTTGCATAGAAGCCGTAGAGGCCAGCGTAGGCGTCGAGCTTCTTTCCGCCCTGGTCAAGTGCATGCTGCAACAGCTGCCGCCCTGTGACCTTGTCGCCTGGCTTCTTACATACGCTGACGATGTCGCCGTCGTGAACGGCAACAGCAGATCCGCCGGATGTCGTGAAGCACTCCATGTGCTCGTAGTCCTCGTCGGAGTAGCTGCTATCCACCCGCCATGCGTCCTGCGGCCGGTCTTTGGCGACTGCGGCCTTGGCTGCGTGGAAGGTTTCCCGGAACTTCTTGGCGACCGTCTTTGTAAAGGACGGCTTGCTTGCATTATAATCCGCTTTCGGACCGTTGTCAACGGGCTCACCGGATTTTACCGTTTCACCCTCGCCCTCGGCAGATCCGGAGGCTGATCCGCTGCCTTTCGGCGCGAACTTGCCACCCTTGCCCCGGGGATGCTTGCTTTCCTCCCAGTCTTTCCCGCGGAAGAAACTGACGATCCGCCGCAGCACGTCTCCGACGAAACTGCTGCGCTTCGGATCCTGGACCTGCTCGGTCTGATGCTTCGAGGACCGGTACTGCTCGATCGCAGCCCTGGCGCCCTGAATGTCGCCCTTCTCGACGGCTTCCTGAACCTGGGCCTGCAGCGTCGGCAGATCGGCCGTCTTTGGCTGCTTGCCGGCACGGAGCTTGTGGACCCGTTCCTTCAGCTCGTGGATCTTCTCCGACTGATCGTCTGCGGGCTCTTCGCCGGTCTCCCGGGCCCTGATCCGCTCGATCCGCTGCCGGAGTTCTGCTATCTTGGCTGCGCGCAGGTCCTGATTGGACTGTTCCTGAGGCGCTGCGGCCTGTTCCGGTGCCTCTTCGGGTGCCGGAGCTCCGCCAGGTCCTCCCGGGCCTTCAGGCGGCATTTCGCCATCTCCCGGGCCGCCAGGGCCCATCATGCCCATCGGATCCTCCATGCCTTCGCCCTGATCAAACTCGTCGTCGGCGCGCTCAATGTCGTCGTCGGTGATCGTGTTCCAGGCTCCGATTGATTTGCCCTGCTCCTGCAGCTCGCGGAGGGCCATCTTCTGGGAGATGATGCCCGCGGAGAAGGCCTGAACGACCGTCGCCGCCTGCTTGGACATGATTTCCGCCCGGTCCGCAGGCGTTGTGGTTGCCAGTGGCTTGAATACGATCTCCATGTCCTCGGGGATTTCGCCCCAGAGGCTCATCGCCATGACAGGCAGGAGTTTTTCAATCGCCGGCCGCAGCTGGTTTTCCTGCAGCTGTGCCAGCTTCTCGTAGTAGTTGTTCATGTCGCTCTCGCCCGTGGAGTTCATGCCCTGGGGAGAACGACCAAAGAGCTTCGTTGCCGGGATCTCGGCCGCACCGGCCATGTCCAGCATAAAGGCCTCGTACACCTCCGCAATGCCGGCGAAGGAATACGGGTGCTGCTCGTAGTTGTCGTCGGCGCCCATGACCAGGAGGCCGGAGCTGTTCTTGATCCGGTTCATGTCGAAGATCGCCTGCATGATCTTCTGCTTCATCTGGTCGGTGCCGGTCGCCATGGCCTCGCCAAAGTTGCCGATCTTCATCGCGGAGACGTTCGCCTGGAAGACGAGCTGTGCGATATTGGCGCTCGTGGCGTTGCGCTTCTGCAGCTCCTCGTAGATGTGTTCGATCTCAGAGGCGCCCCAGTAGTCTTCGTTGATCTCTTCCTGGATCGGCAGCATGCGGCCGCGGGCCTGCAGGAGCCGACTGTGATGCACCCGCAGCGTCTCGCCGCTCAGGGTGTCGGTGATCACGTTGTAGTACTTCGGATAGCCGTATTCGGGATCGTCCATGTCCTCTTCGAGCTCGATCGACGGGTACAGGCCGTTGGTCCGGTCGACGACGATCAGGCCCCGGAAGCAACCGGGGACCAGGGTGTCGAAGTCGAGCGGCTGGTCCAGCATGTCTTCCTGGCCTTTGATGACCATGACCGCCGCAGCGCCGCCGTAGAGGCGCGCCCAGCGCATCATGTTGGTGACTTCCTGCTTGACGTTGTGCTTGGCTTCGAGCTTCGCGACCTCGTCGAGCTTGTCCTGTTCGATCTCGGAGGAAATGGAGTACCAGGCCCGGGTCATGTCCTCGCAAGGCAGGTCGATGATCCGTTTGGTCAGCCAGTTTTCACGGTACATGACCGTCAGCAGTTCAAAGTCCCTGGTGATCGTGTGGCGCTCGTAATCGTTCGCCTTTTCGAGCTCGTTCGCCTCTCCCAGGTAGGCCAGGCTATTGATAAAGCCGTCGAGCGCGCGCATCGCCGCGGCTCGCTTGTCAGTCTGCACCGGCTGGGCCTTGGCTGTGGTGGCCCGGGACCGGCTGCGCTTCTTGGACATAGCGCGTCACTCTCCTTCTTTGTCAGAATATCCCTTTATCCAGGATCCGGCAGGCGCTTGCTGCGCTGTCAGGCGCGTCGTCGTGCTGTGCCGTTATTGTGTAGTCCATGATCTGTTCCAGGTAGTCCGGATCGGTGTCCGGGTGCCAGAGGATGTTGTTCCACCATTTCCGCAGGTAGGTTGCGATCTTGACGTACTTGTTCTCTTTCTCATTGTAGCCCGTGGAGAACACGCCCCGACGGAAGAACTCCTTCCGGACGTAGTCCTTGTCGGCGTTCTTTTCGCAGTAGATCGGGAAGCACCGGAACCGCTCACAGTCTGCGATGATCGCATCCATCAGGGTGTCGATGTGCTTGTGCCAGATCTTCCCGTACATGTAGATCACGTCGCCGTCCCGCTTTGCGCAGGTGAATGCCGTGCTGTCATCACCGCCGTAGCTGGCGTCAATGTGGCTCATGCCATCCAACAGGAGGCTGTCGTCGTCGAAGAACTCCGGTGCCTTGGTGAACAGGGCGCCGGCCTCGGCAATGTGCCGCAGTTCGTAGTTGGCCGCGAATAGGGAAGGCGTCATGCTCTTCCGCAGCTCCGCGATCTTTTCCTCGCTCAGCATGCCAGTCCGACGGAAGTCCCAGACCTCTGCGGGAGGCATCAGGCTAAAGGCGTCGTCCTTGTGCCAGGGTGTGCCGGTGTTGATGATCCGGCCGCCCGGGTTGCGGACGTTCTGCAATTCCTGATAGACCGCTTTGGTGTGCTCGCGCTCCGCCTGGGAAACACGGTCCTTCAGGTTGATGATATCGTCCGTGATCACGATGTCGGCGTGTTTACCGGTCAGTGATCCGGAAATACCAATGCCGAGGAGCTGAGGAGCTCCCCTGGGCGCGCAGTAGTAGTTGGTGACCACTTCGCTGGCCGTGGACCGTACCACTTCCAGCGGGACGTTGGTCAACGCCTGGCAGATCTCCCGGAAGATCGGCTCGTTCAGGATCCGATCGACGCTCTTAATGACCTCGACAACGTCGGTGTCGGTTTTCCGGAGGAAGATGATGTTCTTCTCCCGGAAATGGACCATCATGAGCGCCAGACCAACTTCGAGACAGGTCGTCTTGTAGGATCCGCGGTGAGCCTGCAGGGTGTGATCCTCGGTGCCCATGACCATTGTCTGGATCCATCGGCCGTGCATCTCGTTCATCTGCCGGAAGCCGAGCTGGTGACACAGCTCAACCGGGTGCTGAATGAACCAGGTGGCTTTTTCCTGGGCTGTCATTGCGCATCGCCGCCCAAACCGGAGAACGCAGCGTCCAGCGCGTCAAACTGCGGCAGCGCCACGGCAACCTCAAGCCGCTCCTGCTGCTTCTCTCCAATGGTGCTCTGCACCGCTTCGTAGGCCTTGACGTTTCCGCCGCGGGCCTCTTTGATCATGGCTGCCAGGATAAGCTCCTGCTGGGTGTGCGGTTTGCCGTCAGAGTCTTTGGACTCAACCTGCAGCAGCTCGAGCATCTCTTCCCGGAAGGTTTTCCGGGCCCGCCTGACTTCGCCGGATTTCTTCCCGGCGCGCCGTGCCCGTTCCCGCTGTTCTTCCCCCTGTTTGAAGGGTCTGCCCTCTGGCAGCTCAGCCCCATTGATTGGGGATCTCGGCCGGGGTTTCTTCTGGTCTGCTTGCGGATTATCATTCTTGTCCGCCGGCGTCTTTGGTGTCGCTTTCTTCTCCGTGGCCTTCTTTGGCGTCGTCTTTGTCGGTGCCTTTGCAGGCGCCTTTGCGGGCGTCTTCTTAACCGGTGTCTTCTTTGTGGCAGGCTTCTTGGCCGCCGGCGTCTTCCTGGCAGTCGGTTTTGTCTTCGTGACCGGCTTCCTTGGTTTCTCCTCTTCCGGTGGGCTCTCTTTCCTCACGCTCATGCTCGATCCTCCCATACGTCAAAAATCCCCGTCAGACTTGGTAAGGTCCTGTCGGGGTCAGTGATTATCAATGCTGATCAGGTTGAACACGGTATATCCGGCCTGCGTCAGCAGGTCTCTGGTGGCTCTCAGTGTGCAGCCGGTCGTCAGGATATCATCATAGAGGATGACGTTCTTCTCTTTGGGATTCTTCTTCAGCTCGAAGATCGGATTGATCCGGTTGTGGTTCGTGCAGGTCACCGCGTCCTTGTAGAAGGGAATGCCGAGATCCTGAGACATGAGCTGGCAGATCGTCGTGGCGAAATGGAATCCGTTCCCGTGTCTCCGTCTCGGTGTGGTCATCAGGCACCAGTCACCCTTCGAGAGGTTTTCTCCCAGGGTGTGCTTGAGATGTTCCAGGGCGCCGTCCGCAAACATGTACGTGTTGCCCTTGTTCTTGATCTCCGCTAACGGCTGGCCGTTCTTGCCCACTTTCATCAGGGATTGATAATACATATCCCCGGCCTTGTGGAGCGCGGTCCGGTCCTTCAGATCGCAGAGGGCCTTTGACTCGTCCCAGCGTTTCTTCTTCTCCGTGTCTGTCTCGAAGTCGAACGGGAAGAAGTCTGCGTTTCCGAAATCCAGGTCCACGATCTCCGTCTTCAGCTTGTCCGCGTCCCAGGTGGTGTATTCGCCGGTCTTGTTATCCTCCAACCGCCACTTTCTGACCTTTGGGTCGTCCAGATCGCTGCAGATGATGCACGGAACCTCGGTGAGTCCCAGCTTCTTTGCGGCTTTCCATCTCGTGTGCCCGTTGATGATGGTCCCATCCGGCAGGATGTCGATCGGCCTCCGGAATCCGACATCGGTGATCGCCTGGCATACTGCGTCGACGGCCTGAGCTGAGATCTTCCGTGGGTTGTTCTTGTACGGTTTGAGCTTTGCGACCGGCAGGTAGACGATCTCCTGCTTATCCATTTGTTTCCTCCTCAGCCGTAAAAGAAAACCACCGCGTTTTGCGGTGGCCTCGGTAATCCCTTACAGCTTTCCTTGAGTATACTATACCACTCCAAATTATCCCTGTCAATATGACAAAAGTGTGCCAAAAGTGTGCCAACTCACGTTTCGAACAGCTTCAGGACCTCAGGCAGTTCGCTCAGCATGTTCCGGATTTCGTCCGTCGTCAGCTGCAGGCGGCAAGTCGCGTTGCTGATCGCGATCACATTTTCATTCGCCAGGACGTAGTTGAGGTCCTTTCCTTTGACGGAATTGACCTGCACCTTCGCTTTGGCTCTCTGAGGTGCCTTCCGCGGCTTCTTCTCCTGGACGGGTTCTCCATCGTCCTTCGCTCTGGCCGGCCGTCCCGGCTTGCGTTTTGTTTCCTCTGCAGGCATTTTCGCTTCCTCCTTATCGACAAATTGCTTGGCTTCTTCTGCAGCCTTGCTGATTGTGTTTCCTATGGTCTCGAGCGCTCCCTCTGCCGGCTTCAGTGCCTCAGCCATGGTCTTGGGCTGGTTGGTCCTGCGGACCGGGAACTCGATCCGGAGGTTCATCGGGATCTGGGCGTACAGTTCCGGCGCGTTGCTCTTGATCCATCTCCGAACGTCGTACCACTCGGCCTGCGGATCGTCGACGCCTCTCTCCCGGAGGAAGTCGATCACGCTCTGGCCCCGGAGGATAACGTCGACACACTGTTTCGCCAGGCTCGAGAACTCGCCCGGTCCGAACCGGCGCTGCTTCGTGACTCTCTTCATGGATTATCATTCCTCCCTGTGCAGGCTGCGGTCGGCGTCGAAGCCTTCCGGATAACGTTTCTTCAGCTTCTCGATGTTGTGAAGGGCGATGTCATCCATCCAGATCCCCAGGGCTGTTGCCGTTTCGGAAACGTACCAGAGCACGTCCCCGAGCTCGTCCAGCAGTTTCTCCTGGATCTCCCGGCCGTCCTGGAATTGATGCTTCTTCAGCAGGTCGCAGCACTCGCCGGCTTCGCCAGCCAGGCCGAGGCAGCCGTTCATGAGATGTTCTTTGCTCGTCAGCTCGTTCCGGCTGGTCCGCAGGGCGAGCTCCTGGTATTCATTCAGTGTCATAGCTCCTCCTTATTGCAGCGGACCGCCGACTCTTTCGGCTATGTCGCGCATGGTGACGGTTGATTTGTCCTGTGTCAGTTCCGCATTGATGATGTAATCCCCGCACGGGTTGCCCTGTTCCGTGAACCTGGCCCGGGCCATCCGGGCGTCGTCGATCGTCTCAAAGAGCAGGATTGTTCCCTCCGGGAAGTGCGGAAAGAATCCAATGAAGCCCTTCAGGGTTTTGAGGAAGCGGGCGACGTTCCGCGCCTCTTCTTCCATCAGGATAGGATCCGGAAGGTTCGGGACCGTGATCGCGTAGCACTTGGTCATGCTTTACCTCCCTTGAGGACCGTCAGTTCGATTCCGCCCTCATAATGATAATCCTGGTAATGCAGCTTCTCCTCTTCCAGGATCTCCATGTACCGCTGGAAGTGCTTCGTCGTCTTATGCCCGGTCACTTCCTCGAACAGCCGCTCCATTGCCCTTCCGCTGTCCATGGCTGCCTTTGCCTGGAAGACGCAGTTGTCATAGGCCTCGAGGATGTACTTTTCGCAGCCCTCCTTCGGTGCCTTGTCATACACAAAGCCGCCGTCTTCGTCTTCTCCGACCATCAGTTCGCCCTTCATTGCATGGATGATCCGTTCCTTGTCCAGGTTGCAGCTCTGTCCAAAGGTGAGTCCCGGTCCGTATTCTCCCATGTTCTTTCCCTCCGTTTATTTGATTTGTTTTTAATTATCTGGGTCTGTAAACCCTGTAAGTAAAGAAAATCAACGGTTTCTTTACTTGCTGGCAACTTGCCTGCCGAACATTTCCGGGTCCGGCTTTTTGTAGATGCTCCACTGGACGTCGATCATCCGTCCGTACGGTTCAATCTCTTTCGCGGCGTATCCGTTGACGGCGTCGAAGATCTGTTCCGCAATCTCTCTCATGGTAACGTCCGGACGTTCCGAACGGATCTCAACCCTGATCGGCAGGCAGTATGTTTCCTTCGGCATTTTCATTCACCGTCGCTTTCCAGGGCAAGGCATTCTCCATAGAAAAAGTTGTCCCAGTGTTCGCAGTGTTCCGGATCGCAGTCCTTCCGCATTTCAGCGCCGGCGCGATCGCTATACACTTCCTCGCAGACCGTCTGGTATTTGCAGCTCATCTTTTCTTTTTCCTCCGTTTTAGCCAGAACGGCGTCATCGGGCTTCCTTCTGGCCGTTTGTACTTGCACCGCGGGCACCGCCAGATAGCGCATTCCCATTCCATGTATCCAGGTGGTTCCCATCTCAGCTTCGTTCCGCAGGAAGGACAGGTGTCGGCTCTCCTCATGGGATTACCTCCGCGTATTCAGCCATGACATACACGGCGATCTTGTGCCAGCCGTTTTCTGTGCTGAGCAGCTCGGCCGTCCGGTTGCCTTTCAGTTCGCCCAGGATCGGGTTGTTCTTCCCGGGGCCGCTCCGGATATTTACCTGGCTCTTTGCCCGGACCATCTTCTTTCCGGAAGGCTGCGGTTCAGGCTGCGGTTCAGGCCCCGGGTCCGGCTTCGCGAACTCCGCATAGAACTTCTGGGCATAGGAGCTGCGCTTCGCCTTCGATTTCTCGCTGGTACCGGCCGGCTTCTCATACTTCAGCATGACGACGTCAGACGCGGTCCGGATGTCTTTCGCGTTCACGACGGCCGACCAGACGCTCTTGTAGTCCTGGGACATCTCCTTCACCATATACTCAAGCTGCATGGTCAGATCTGCCACAGAGACGCCGCGCTGCTTCGCGTATGCCTGCAGGCCGCCTTTCCTGGTGTAATAGCACCACTGGACCAGGCCGAAGGCGTGGCCGTCGTGGGCGAAGTCAATCTCCTCATTATCCGCCTTGCAGACGTACTCCGGATCTTTGATCCCGGTCACGCACCGCGGGTTTAAGCCGCTTTCGGCCATCAGGTTACCCATAATCGCCGCGGTTCCTCTCTCGTTTCCTGTCTTCTGCAGCAGGAAGTCCCAGATTACTTTTTCATTCATCGCGTTTCCTCCACCAATTCAAGATCTTATACAGGGTCGTCGGCTGAAAGTGCGGGCACATCGGCGCCTTGCACTGGTTCCGGATGCTGTTATCGTACTGGCAGCGGACCTTCTCTTTGCCGTTGATCTCCGTCTTCCGGAAAAGAACACACCGCCTGAATCTCCGTTTACCCCCCCAGAGGGTTTTTCCGTCCTGTAGTTGGGATAGATCATGTCGTTTTTTCCTCCTTTGGCAGTTTTGGGTTCTCCATCCAGAACAGAACTCTTGCTCTGGCGCTTGGTGTTGGTTTTCTTTCGATTTCCCACTGTCCGTCAATCGTGTGAGAATGACAAACCCGCCTAAATCCATCCGGATACTCCGCAACAATCCTGACATCTTCGGACATTCGTTCAAACATGGCCGGTTTCCATTTGTCCGTCCCACGAAACTTCGCGAAGATCGTCTCCCTTTCCGGAGGCATCTGCTCAGCGCAAGGGATCCACCGGCATTCTTCCAGTTCGTTCAGAAGCCCGATTATTTGTTTCTGGTATTCTTCGATCTTCTTTTTCTGGGCTCTCGTGATTGCAAGAGCGTCTCTCATGATCTTTTCGAAACACCGAGCGTCTCCGGTGTTGTATGAGCAAGCGTTGCAGTTACCATCCCTGAGATGTGTTTTGATGCCTTTGATGAGTTTTTGATAATCGGCCATCGCGATCGCTCCTCTTTTTGATATAGATGTATTTGAACGAAAACTTCCTTTTTTGCATAAACATATTTATATAAAAACCATGGTTTTCGTTCAATTACAGCTTCAGTAGTTCTGACTCATCAGCTTGTGGTCAAGTTCGGCGTATTTGTTATCAATCGCCTGAATGCGGGCCTTGTATTCAACGGTCAATGATCCTCTCTCAAATTGTAGGCGCTGCATTTCATTGATGATATCTTGCCGCATCTCTTCCCTTGTTTTCATTCTGACGATTTGCTCTTCCAAGCTTCTTCCTCCTTCCACGGAAACTCCTGGCGAAAGTCATCACCCATCAGATCCCGCAGGCTCTCTTTCATGAATACCGGAATCCCGCTGTACTCGCACTCTTCCGCGATCTCCATAACCCAGTCCTTTTTCGGAACGACTTTTCCTTTGCGGTTTCCGGTCTCGGCGCCTATGATCACCCAGTCTGCCGGCGTGTGTGTGCAGAAAGCCGGCTGCATCGGCTCGAGAAGCGGCTCAATGCTGACAAAGAGCTTCGTGCACGGGCACTCGTCCGCATGTTTGAACTTCCAGAGTTGGCTCTGCGTTGTGGCCGAATACCCATACCAGTGCTTTCTCGGAAGCATGTCCTTGTCCGCAAGCTCGATGTACCGTTTCGGATTCTTTGTCAGGAACAGGTACCGGTGTTGCGGCGCTGCGTCGCAGGCGTCAAACACGGACTTGATATATTCTTCTGGTACCCATTCCCCGAACAGGTCAGCCATCGAGCAGACAAAAATCGTCCGAGGACGTTTCCATTTCTTCGGTTCGTCGAGCCTGTACTTGTGGAGCGTCGGATCAAACCCAAATGGATAAGGTATAACCTTTCCGTTCTTTTTCAACGGTTCGCTAAGCTCATGTCCCATGGGAGGGAAGTGTCCAAAGCCGCCACTGAATCGTCTGGCAATCCTCCTGGCGTAACAGTATTTGCAGTCATGCAGACACCCTGTTACAGGGTTCCAGCTCGCGTCGCACCAGTCAATCTTCGTTTTACTGCCCATATTCTTCTGCCCACTTTCTGCGCAATTTTTCGGAATAGAACGGCTCAAACGCCACAAAGGATATGTCGTAATTGCATTTGACACCGTATTTTGACGGAATAAATATGCTGCCGCTTTCCACAACGCAATCCCCGATAGGATAGCGCGTCATTCCTTTCAGCCGGTCGCCGCCCTTCCAGATGCTTCCCGCAGCATCCTCATCCCAGTGTGCTTCCGTAAATTCCTTGTCCGCATACCGCATGTGTACGTGAATGTCCGTTGAATCCGGGAACATGCACACCATTTCGTTCACGTCGATCTGGTGGTGGTGAAACGGTGCTTTCAGCAGCGCTTTTTCCATGTACTTCCGAACAAGGTTTTTTGTCCGTTCCGGGCAATCCATGTCTGTCCGCAGCGCTTCCAGCACATCCCCGGCGCAGACGATCTTTCCTTCCAGCTCAATCATCGCCGTCGTCCTCCACAATCTTCACCTTAGGCGGATTACACCCGGCCTTGACAAACACTTTCGTCCTGTCGTCCGCGCTCTGCCTGAACTCGATTCCGTAATGCCTCAGCTCTTTTGTGAGCCTGGAATAGCTGCTGTACTTCGCTTCTTTTCCCAGGGCTTTTTCGATCTCTTCCAGCCCGCGGACCACATGGCACTCGCCGGTATAATCCCAGTTCGTGTTCGGCGGATATATGAATCCGGTCCTGATCCGTACGCCCCATTTCTCGTCAATTTCCTTTTCCAGGTGACTAATGCACCTGATGTGCCGCATCAGTTCTTTGAGCGCCGCTTCCAGCGTCTCTTCTTTCACATTGGTTCCCATTTGATACCCTCCTTATTGATAATCTCTTACAAGAAGTCCTCCACGGTCATCTGCCCCGGGAGGGCGCTATACCCCCCCCCGAAGGCTTTTCCTCCCTGGGCTTGAAGCTTCTGCATTCCCTCCGGTCGATCACCTGCAGGCCCTTCCGGCAGGAAACCTCCGTCATATCGTCGATATACGCGGATCTGCAAAACGGGCAGATCCAGACGGGCTCCTGCGGCTGCTCTTTCGGTGTCTCGCTGATCTCCTGCCCGGCGTCCACAAGGCGCCAGTCATTCGCCAGCATATCAGCCTGGGAGGCAAGCCAGCCGATCTGCACCCCGGACGTTCCCACGAAGGCCAGCGCTGCGTTGCCGATTGCCTCGTGCTGCGCATTGACAACCTCGCCGGCCGGATTGACGTAGGACAGGCCTATCACCAGCTCCACATATTGGCCTTTTCCATTCCAGCCCACGCGCTGTATCTTCTGGCCGGCCTTCGCCCATTCGATCGCATCTCCGAAACTCAGGTTTTCTGTCGGTTCCTCATACTCCGGATCGTTGGACATGAGGCGGACGCCTTCGAGCATCTTTCTGTATTCTTCCGGATCCAGGTCGAGACATGCTTTTGTAATGATGTCTCTTATCTGAATCTCGTATGCCATTCGCTTCTTTGTTTTTTCGTCCATTTCTTTTCCTCCTTTGATCGTCCCGGATGCGTTGTCTCGCAGCCTCCCTTAATCCGGATTATCATTCAGTCCTGCCGTTCAGGTATCCCTTGACGTCTTCCAGGCGCTTGATCGCGGTGTCGATCTGCTGTCTTACCCAGTACGGATCTAACTTCCGGAAGGCCTCGAAGTCATCCAGGATCTTGTCCAGGTCATCGTGGCCTCTCCACAGTGCGAACCGACTTTCGAGCTTTTCATAGGCATCGAGCTTGTCTGCGCTGTCCTGGACCTTTCTTTCCAGGTAGCCGCGGCGTTCTTCAGCTCTCTTTCGGCCTTCCTCAATGCCGGCCTTGTACCTGGCCTCGAGCTCCTGATCCGCCGGATTTCGCCCCTGGATTGCCCTGGTAATCGAAGCGACAAACCCACGGGAGATCTTCCGGTCCGGCATCTTATCGTCGAACAGCGCCAGCGGCTTCCGCTTGTACCGCGTGGTTCCGTCTTCATTGATAATCAGGATGCCCCACTTCTTCGGGATAATGTCGATCAGTGGATTGACGACGGCCGCAGGGCAGGCGAGGGTGTAGTAGTCCAGCACGTCAAAGAAGGTGGTGTGCTTGTTCGGGTCCTCGAGCTCTCGCCTCAGATCGGATGTGCTGATCTTGATCTCGAAGCCGTCAATCCGGAAGTTGTTGGACCAGTAACAGTCCATGACGATCATGTCCAGCCGCCGGCACCCGCCTCCGGTCGTTATTCCCACCTCTTCAGCGATCGCGTACCGCCGGCTGTCGGAGAATCTCCGCATCAGGGCGTTCCGGACGTCAATGGCCGTGATGTATCCGTCGCTCATGCCTTTGCCTCCCTCGGATTATCAATCCGCTCAAAGGTGCATGCCCAGACATAAGGATTTGCATCCCAGCCATAAAGCGGTATGTCTTCTGCTTTGATTGTGCTGTCCCATATTTGGCTAAAATCTTCATGTGGCCAAACAATCCCCATGCTGTTTCCTTGTTCATCAAGATATTCGCCACCAGACGCACCTTCTGCGAGTGCATCATCTTCGGATATACTCTGTAGTCTCTCAATGTGTATTTCCTTTACCCGCAGAAAAATCCGTGCGGCTGATTTTGGCATGTGGATCGATGAATGCCAGCGCTCTTCGATCATGAGGCCTGTCGTATCCTGCGGCTCATCCGCTTTGTACAGGATCGTGTCAAACAGCCCCGGGCCTGCCGTTCCTCCGGTTGCCTGCTTCCACGTTTCCCTGACGTAGAGAATGTCACCTTCTTTGTAAGGTGGGTGTTTTTTGTAAAACCCTTCCTCTGTTTCAAGGATAGAACCAGGTGGGGCTACAGCGCATTGATATTCGTCCCAGCTCAGCCACTCGTTCCTGATACTCGAACTCGGAAGTCTGCGCGTCTGTGTTTTGCTGCCGTTCAGGATCGCTCGGACCATTTGAGTGTTAAACAGGATTGGTTTCTCGCCCATGTTGATACCCTCTCTTTTTATCATTCTGCCGGTTCCGTCTCCTCACCGGCTGAGCAGAACCGCCGGACCTGGCACCGCTGGACCTGCTGGATGCACTCGGCACAGGTCCAGTCTGCATAGTCGCCTATGTACAGCATCCAGAGATCCTGGTCGCCCTTCCCGCACAGTCCGCAGGTGCCATGCCGCATGCTATCCAACCTTCGCCGCCTCCTTGATCGCGTCATAGTCGACCATGAGGCTGACGATCAGGGCGCCGGACAAATCTACATGGCAGGGGAGGTACTTTCCCAGGAGGCCCTTGGGGAAGCCGGCATCCAGGAAACTGATCGTCGAGTTTCTGGTCTCAATCCGCCGGGCATGCTTCGTCTCGCAGACGTTTGATAATTTCCATACGCCTTCCGGGCTGATCACCATGAGCCGACCAGGAGCGTCAATGCTGATATTGCAGGTCCTATGCTCACCCCATTCCTTGCAGGCGCCGCTCGAGATGTAGAACAGTCTCGGCGTGATCCGCACGTACTTCCGCAGATCTCCCGGAGCGCAGTGTCTCTGTTTCTTCGGTTCCACAGGCTTAAACATTACGCTTGTCTCCTTTCCTGATGCTTTTCCATCTGGCTTTCCGTCGGCCTCCCGGTCCAGGCGACCCACACGCCCATCATGACGTGATGTGGAAAATCAAGATCATCAATTTCGGCATCACTCAGCATCCAGAATCCACTTTTGCTTTCTGTGTTCTGAATGAAAATCGGATCGCGCTGGCTCTCTTTTTGTTGCATCCAGCTTTGAATTTCATCCAGGCTCATTTTCCTGGACTTTCCTTCCAGGTGCCTGCGGATCTCGTCGAGCGTCTGCGGGCTGAGATACAGGTTGACGCTCCTCAGGCATGCCTCCCGGAGAACGTCCGCGATGCTCTTTGCTGACATAACCATTACCCTCTCCCTGCCTCCTCTTTGATCTTCAGAATCCTGCACCCGTTGCAGTTCTTCTGTCCTTCCACGTACTCTTCGCAGTTGTCGCAGGCTTTATGGCAGGCCTCTACGGCCCTGTTCTTCCATTTCGCGATGTCCTGGGTAAGCTGCTGGATCTTTTCCTGATCGCTCATGCTGTCCTCCTTATATCCCGCGCGTAATCGCCAGGGAAGCCCATACCAGGAGCGCAGTGAATACTCCGATTACCACCCCGGCAAACCCGAAGATGATCGCCATATCCCGGTCGGATCTCCGCTCGAAGTCCTGTTTCTCGTGGGCCATGTCTTTGATGAAGCTGACCGCGCCCATGAAGGAGAGTACCGTTGTTATGAAGCTCCCTATGCTCAGCATCCACAGGAACACCGCACAGACGATCGTCAGGGCCCTTCCTATGTTGATCATAGTCTCCACCTCGGATTATCAATCAGGCCATTGGCCCGCATCACGCCCTCGGCGTAGTCTGCTTCCTTCTTGGCTTCCTCCCAGGCTGCGCGCTTCTTTTCGGCCCGGTCCTTCAGGTCCCGGAAGATCGCGCCGGCAGCCTCCTTCTCGTCGTAGGTTTTCAGGATCTTTTTGTCTCCCTGCTTTTCGCCTATCGGCTCGATCCCACGCAGCGCCGTGCTGACGAAAGGCCTCGTCACCCGGTACTTGTCCGCCAGTTCTGCTTGTGTCATCGCACCCATGACCGTAACTCCTTTCAGGCTCCCGCCTTCTGTTTGTAGTACATGATCGCCTGGACCGAGACACCCACCTGGTCTGCGATCCTTTGGGGACTGGTCCCCTTCCTGAGAAGCTCGACGACCTCGCTCCTCTCCATTCGGTCCAGCCGTCGCGCATTCGCCCGGTTCGCCCGGGCCTTTTTATCGTGTTTCCTGAGGCAGCCCCAGGAGCAAAACCACTTGTCGTCCCGTCTGTAGCGCCATTCCTCCCACCCGAGGAAGGCCTTTTTGCAGACCGAACACTTCCTCTCCGTCGGAAACAGACTCATTTGATACCCTCTCTTTCTTTACTGGACGATCTCGCAGGCTTTATCGAATGCCCGGTCGAAAAGCCGCTGCAGCGATCTCTTGGCGTAGCTGTTGTTGTACCGCTTGTTCATTTCATCCAGAATGTCCGGCCAGGAGTAGTCCGCGAACATTTTCAATTCGAACACGGCCCGCTCCCGGTCGTTCAGCGCTTCCAGGATGATCTCCACGGTCCGCACGTCCGGCTCGATCCGCTGCAGCTCTCCCTCTATGCGGGAGATGTCTTCCTGGATCTCCTTGACGAACGGCGTAACCTTCCCAGAGGCGATGTCCAGCGCAAGCCGGCTCGTCGGATCTCCAACCGTCGTCCCGTGCGGCATGCCGGTGATCGCCTGGCTCATGGAGACCTGATCCTCGATCATCTCGCCCTGGAACTTCCGGAGGAACCGGTTCAGCATCTCGAGCTGTGATCGCAGATAGGCACACCTCGCCTTGGTGGACGGGTGCTTCTTCAGGATCTCTGTCAGTTGTTCCGGACTCATAAACCTACCTCCGTACAGGTTTTAGAACGGGAGTTCGTCCTGTTCCATCGGCACCTGTTCGTATCCGCTCTGCGGGTCTACCTGCGCAGCCGGCGCCTGCTGGGCTGCGTTTCCATAAGCAGCAGAACCGTTTCCGGAGGCGGAATGATAATCACCCTGGTCTCCGTCACTTCTGGACGACAGGAACTCAACCTTTTCCGCCGTGATTTCCATGCTGGCGCCCGTCGTACCGTCATTCCGAGTAAAAGTCCGCACAGAAACAGGACCAACAACACAGACCTTCCTCCCCTTCGAAAGATATTTCGCGCAGATCTCGCCGCGCTCGCGCCAGGCAGACACATTGAAGTAGTCGGTTTCCTGGTTCTGGCCTTCTCTCTTTGGCCGGTTCACCGCGACACTGAATGAGCAGACATTGACGCCTGCCGTCGTGGTCCTCAGTTCCGGATCCCTCGTCAGGTTTCCGATGATGGTCAGTTGGTTCATGCTTCTCTCTCCTTTCAAACTTCCTGGATCATGATGCCGTACTTTTCGAGCATCAGTTTTCTTTTGATGATGTACGTCGGATTCTTTCTGGTGATCTCACTCTTGGCGTCCTCGACGATCATCTCTTCGCCTTTCATGTACACGAAGTCGGCCACATACCAGCAGGCCCGCTCGACCACTTTTCCATTGGCCCGCTTTGCCGGGATCAGCTCGAACCGGACCTGTGTCCGGAGCTGGGAGATCTTTCCCTGCCGCTGGTCGTCCAAGAGGATCATGTACCGGTCCCGCTCATGCTCTGAGTCGAAGTTCTTTCCGCCCCAGCTGCATTTCTGGTTTCTGTACTTCGGTTCTTTCTTGACGCCCAGCTCATGACACTTGTCTTTGCCGAACACCTTTTGCAGCTGGCTCATTGTCATCCTGAGCATGTTCTACCTCCACGATCAAAGCGCCCTTGTGGTGACGGCACCGGTCATAGGAGGCGCTGATGTCGATTCCGAAGAAGGTACAGTAGACCATCGTTCGTCCGTGCTTCTTCCCGTTCCGGCAGTTGCCGCAGTTCTTGCAGATCATGAACTCTCCATCCTTTCGAGCGTCGTGAATTTCATGTGGCTCTTATCGAAGTTCAGCGGCACAATGCCCGTCGGTCCTTGCCGGTTGGCTGCGATCTCGAGCAGTTGAAACTCGGTGCCCATCGCCTGGCAGCATTCCCAGTAGTCCCGGATCTCGCTGCCCAGCTTTGGTTCGTTCGGCGGATACTGAATCAGGAAAATGTTTGCGTCCTGCTCGATACTTCCTGAGTCCCTTGCTTCCGCCATGCTCGGCTTTCTTCGGACACCGCCCTGCTCGCTTTCCCGGTTGAACTGTGTCAGAGCCAGGATTGGAATGTCCAGGTCCATTGCCATCAATTTGAGCTCTCGGGAAATGGAAGAGACTTCCTCGTACCGGCTTTTCTTCGGTTCGTCCGCCCGCATGAGCTGGATGTAGTCGACCATAATCATGGCGAGGCCGCCGTTGCGCTGCATGGCCGATGCCTTCCTCCGGATCTGCAGCGGCGTCGGTAGCTGTTCCACTTCGACCGGAACGACGGATAGCGGACCGTAAACCCTTGCCATGCGTTCGTAGTCTTCCTGGCGGAAATTCTTCGTCACGATCCGGTGCAGATTAACGTCCGACTCCGCGGAGATTATCCGCTGCATCATTTCCTTCGGCTTCATCTCGAGAGAGATGATCAGCACCGGCCCGGTCTTCTGGGCGACGTGCAGCGCGATTGATAATCCCAGTGCCGTCTTGCCTACCTTCGGCCGCGCACCCAGGATCGCCAGCATCCCGTTTTGCAGCCCTCCGGTGATCCGGTCCAGTCCCGCAACGCCCGTCATGATCATTTCGGACTTTTTGTCCAGGTCTTCGATGAACTCCATAACCATCCGGTTCATGTTCATTGTTTCCCGTTGCGGGCCGGTGTCGTTCGCAACCTTGGTGATCTCGTTGGCGAAGGTATCCACGTCTTCGGATGGATCTGCAATCTTGTTCACAACATCTGCGCAGATTTTCCGCAGGGCCCGCCGTCGCCTGAGATCCAGAAGCTCTGTTTCGATCTGCTTATACATGGCTGTTGAAATAGCCATCTGGATACAAGCATTCCCGCACTCGACGACGCTGACGACATTTGAAGTAAGGCGACTTCCAACGGAAACAATGTTTGCAATCTCGTGATCCTTCAGGCAGCTTTTAATGGCTTTTTGCAGGGCTTTTGTTTCCGGGGTTGTGAATGTGTCTTCCGGAAGGGCAGCAACGCTATCCGCGCAGGCTTCGTCCTGCAGAGCGAGGCCTATGATTGTCTGCTCTGCTTCGTAGTGCTGCAGCATTTCACAGATCCTCCTCGTCTCCGAATACCAGGCGGGAAGAGATTGACTGTTCTTCCTCGTCGGACATGTAGGCTTTTCCTTCCTCCGGTTTCGGTGTTCCCATGTTGGCAAGGACCTTGGTCAGGTAGCGGAGCTTATTTCCATTCACCCCGGTACACTCATCCAGAGCGGCCAGGACCGCTTCCTTTCCGTGCTGGGCATAGAGGTCGATTACCCGGTCCATGGTAGCCTGCGTCATCTCGAAGCCGACATACTCCATCTTTTCCAGAATCTCGGAATGATCACTCTGGATCTGCTGCACATCCTCCTCGGTCAGTTCGAGACCATCCCGGCGGTCATCTTCTTTCGTCTTCGCATTCGCATTCGCTTTCGCATTCGCTTTCGCATTCGGACACATTTGTTGTCCGATGTCCGCATTCTGCTGACATTTGTCGTCAGATGTCGGCAAATTGCTGACACGTGTCGTAATCTTGCCGTCTTTATCCGGATATTTGCTCTTTTTTGCCCGCGTCCGCTGGTGATCTTTCCAGGTGACGACCTGCAGGTAAGTCTCGTCCTTCACCCGGTAGCTCGTGATCAGCCGGACCTTTTCCAGCTTTTTGAAGGCGTTTTCGATGTCTTCGATCGGAAGATTCTCCTCGGAGACTCTGGGAAAAAGCTCATTCTTGAGAAGCTGCGGATCCCGGTAGAATCTGCCGTAGTCGTCCGCGGTGACGATCAGGCGGTAGAAGCAGACTTCCTCAAACCAGGTCAGGTCGGAGATCGTCTTGCTGCGCTTGATCGAATCTTTGATAATCCTGTCAGGCATCTGCGCTCACCGTCCTTTGATTCCAGGCAGCAATCGACCGGTCTTTCGCGATGTCGATCCTTTCCTGGTCAAGACTGTCGTTGACGTTCACGGCCTCGCCTCTGGTCCTGGATCCGCAGACTTCGCAGGAGACGTAATAGAAGCGCTTGCCGCTCCTGCTGTCGTTAAAGCGGACGGCCGTCCTGCTGCTTCCGCAGAACGGGCACCCTTTCAATTCTTTCATGGCTTTCTCTCCTCAAGGTAGTTTTTACGGAAAGTGTCCATCCATAGCTTGTGACTATAGATGGACTCGAAGGCCCTCTGGGCCTGCTGCTTCAGCAGTTTATTCAGATCTTTTTCATACTGGGCACCTCGCTTCCCGGTGTGGCAGTCGTGGCAGAGCCAGACCCACAAACCGTATTTCTCGGATAACTTTCGATTAGCCGTTCCGGCCAGAATGTGATGCCTTTCAAGGCCATAGGTCCTCGGGCAGAAATAGCAGCTTTTCTCACTCTGCAGGATGCTTTTTGTCATAAGCCTTTTGCCACCCCTTGAGTTTTTCTTCGACTTCCTTGTCAGGAATCGTCGGAATGCCCTGCTGCTCTGCCTCCTGAATGAGAATGCTGATCAGTGTGCTCATCTGCTGCGTGTTGTACAGGTGAGACCCTTTCCAGAATTTCCCGTTAGTGCAGCCTTCGATTTGGCTGGGGAATGTTTCCACCTGGAACCCTATCCCGAGGCTTTTCCAGTCCTCCACGAACTGCTGAACCTGATTGTTTGGGATGCAATGAATGGAGCATGCGTCCGCAACGTCCCGGATCGCGGTCCTGTATACTTCTTCAGGAGTCCAGCCGTGCTTCGGTTCCTTCTCCTGAAGCTTGGCGGCGATCTGATTGATCAGGACCCACGCGAACGCGTTTGCGTCGAGGCTGCGGCCGTTCCGGTATTTCTTGATCTCGACGGTGATTTTCCCGTCCTTCAGGTCGTCATAGGCCTCCCGGAAGTCCGCCTGGACAGCAACGGAGATGATCTGTCGGCCATCGAAGTCTTTAGATAACCCCTTCAGCTCTCCGATCATCAGGTTTTTCATCCGTCTCATCCTCTCTGTGGCCGTGGAGATACAGGATCTCGCTCGACGGCCCGGCGTTTTGATAAACCCAGTCGTTACACTGTCCCTGGCTCAGGTGCGTTCTGAGCACTCTGTACTCGTAGGCGTATTGCCCGGTGGCTTTCTTGTCGTTGATCCGCTTCAGGATCTCCTCGTCTCCGTAGTTCGCTTCGATCATGTACAGGTCATAGTACGGAGCGGAGACGCCGTTCATGTTTGCCGTATCTGTGGCGTAGATCATCTTCCCGCCTGGGAAATGAACCTTGTATCCGCAGTTCGGCACGTCATGGACCAGCGGAAAGGGAATAATGCTGCAGAGCGTGAGGTCATACCGGAATCCCGGCTTTAGCAGGAGAATTTGTGTCAGACTGACGCCGGCGTCCATGAGTGGCTTAATCAGCCACTCTGGGGCGCCAAAGCGTACCAGGGGACGCTCCTGAGCGATCTTCCGGATCGTAGAAACCTTGAAATGATCGCCGTGGATGTGCGTCAGCAGGACCAGCCGGAGATCCTTAATAAAGGGCTCGACTGCCTTATACGGGACGCCGCAGTCGATCAGCACAGCCCTGTTGACGACAACGGCATTGCCGGCGGAACCGGTGGAGAGGACCTGGTATTCAATCACAGGTCCGCGAGATTAACCGCTTCCGCCGGTGCAGGAGAAGCAGGCGGTTCCTCCTGTGCGGGCATGGACTGCTGCCCGTCCACCTCTTCGCCCGGAACGTTGACGAACTCACCATTTTCAACCTGGATGAAATTGGAGTCGCCCACGTAGCCTTTCTGCATCTCGATCGACATGATGCCCCAGCGGGAGATCAGCTGCCGCAGCAGCGTCTTTTTCGCCATGTCGTCGAAGTTCTTGTACCAGAACGAGGAATACTTCCACATGTCCTGGTCTGCGATCTGGCCGGCCTGGATCCGCCTGTATGCTTCCGCAGAGAAGGCGGGGGAATACTTGTCGGCGTGGGCCAGCATCTTTTCCTTGGACCAGTACAGGACCTTCCGGAATCCGTTCAGATACTCGAAATAAGCCATGTACCCAATGACGGCGAGCTTTTCGCGCTCTTCGTCGTCTTCAATGAAATGGAACCGCGGTTTTCCGGTTTGCGGATCCTTGCCCAGATATTCGCCTTCCCGGATGTCCATGACGTCGATGTCGGAATACTGCCCGGACCGGATTGCAAGCTGGATGTATCCCTTGTACCCGAGCACGAACTGGGCCCGCTTTTCGGTGACGGCAATCTGCCGTCCGTTCTTGTCCTTCGCAATGGAGCCGTCCGGATTCTTCTGCCAGAGGACCTTGCCTTCCCGGTCCTTCAGCCGGCACTCAAAGGGCACCAGGTAGTACTGCCCGAGCTGCGGGGAAGGGGAGAGGTTCAGGCTTTCACCCAGGAGAGCGCCGGCAATGATCGTCGGCGGGGTGCATTCCTGCAGCGCCGGGTTGACGGCGACCGCGGAAGTGATCGAGGCCACAAAGCGCTGCGCACGGGCCGGATCCTGCAGTGTATTGGAAATCAGCCTTTTGTAGGCGTCCGTCGTGATCGCGACGGAGAATTTCTGCTTCTGAGCAACGACCGCATTAGCACTCATAGGTGTATCCTCCTTCTTCCAGGAATTTCTTCAGGGCCTTCAGCTGGTCCAGGGTGCCGGTCACCTTGAAGGTGGCCGAATACATTTTGACGGCCTCAGGAGCCGCAGGAACGGCCTCCGGTTCGGGGATGACCTGAGCGACCTCCACGACCGCAGGGGCAGCGGGAGGGACTTCCTGCTCAGCCTGGGCGGCAATTATGGCCGCCAATTCTTTTTGCTGTTCTTCCTGAGCCTTCCGTCTGGCTTCCGCTTCCTCCCGGAGCCGCTTCGCATCCTCGATCGCCTTGTGACGGGCGGCGACGGTAGACAGCGCGTTCGCGAGGTTAAACCCTCTGCGATACTCGGTCATGATCTCGTCCTTGTCCTCATGGCTCTCGATCGCCTTCAGATCATCGGAGATGTGGTCCAGGAAGTCCTTGACCTTCTTTTTCAATCCGGTCAGGCTGTCGGACAGGCCCACCTTGATGCCCATGTCGTCATACTTCACGAGATCCGCAGACAGGCTCAGGCTTTCGCGATACTCGACGAAGTAGTCGCAGACCGCGGTGATCTTCTGCTGCCGCAGGCCTTCCTCAACCTCCGCGATCTTGGCTTTCAGTTTCCGGTCCGCGTCGGCATATAAGTCGCCAGCGCATTCTTTGTAGACCTTCTCGAACTTCTCATAGGGAGCCAGGACCGCCGTCTTGACTTCCTTCCGCTTGGCTTCCAGCTCCGCGTACTCCTTGTTCAGGTCGGCGCGGACCTTTTTGATGTCCTTGTACGTGTCCTCTGTGCAGACCAGGGAGAGCGCCTGATTGACCCGCTCAGTGATGCTCTCCTTGACCGCTGCCAGCTGGTCCTCGATGACCGGCAGCTGCTTGACGATGATCAGCCCATTTTCCATTTCTGATACCCTCCTTATTGTTTTTAACTGGAAAACCGGTTATAATACCGGTAGACCAATTGATACCCTCGATTGATCTCGATCTTCGGAGCGCCCATCTCCGGAGATCACTTTTTATATCCGGCCGGATAGTAGGCGGGATAGTAGTCAACAATCATGAACATGTCCGGCGCCGGCTTTTTCTTCAGCTTGGAGATCAGCCATTCGCGAAGAGACTTTCTGTTTCCGCGGATCTTCCCAGCCGCCGGGCAATAGGAATAGCGTCCAACTTTTGCCATCTTTCATTCCTCCTTGTGCTGTTCGCACCATTCGTACGCTTCCCAGAGGGTCACGCACTGGTCACATCCGAACACATCTCCGTCCTTGTCTGTGTAGATGGTTTCGCATTCCTTCCCGCAGATGGGACAGGTCGGTTCGGGATCATCTCCGTACGGTGGCATCCCGTACATTTCCGCCTCCCGGATCCAGGGAGCGTCAGGCAGTCCACTCATGACGCGCCTCCTTGTACTTCCGGATCCCTCTCTGGATCGCTTTCCGGTCCTTGACCATGCTGTCAAAGGCCTTTTTCAATTCCTGGTAGAGTTTCTCGACGTCGTCCGCATAGGACCGCATGACGTCACTGTCCGGCTGGTCGTCCATGAGGAAGGCGCCGTCTCTCAGGTCCTTCGGAACGACTTCCAGCTTTTCAAGCGCGCAGCCAATGGAGATCTCAGCCTCAGTGAGCTGCTGCACCCGCTTTTCGGCCCAGTCAATGGTGCCGTCTTCGATCAGATAACCTCTCTCGCCCATGTTGATACCCTCTCTTTCTTTCACGCCGGGCGGATCCTGGGGATGATGAACTTCCCGTCGTCCGGCTGCTTTTTCGGTTTCGGTGGTGGTGTTGCATTGTTCTTGCTGCCGCGTTTCGGAGGAGTAACCGTTTTCGAGTCGTCCCACTCCTTCACGGCTTCCGGCGTCACGGCCAGCGGCCTGGTCCTGTGCCGCATCTCCCGCATGTACTTCTTGGCCGTTTTCAAGGAGACGTGATACCGCTTCGCGATGTCCTCCGGAAACAGGAGATCATCCATGAATGCTTCCTCCTTCCAGGATCGCCTTTGCGGACTGGGCCGCGGCGATCATGTCGTTGACTTCCTTCAGCAGTTCTTCCCGGAGCCGGTCGCTGTCGATCTTCCCGTCCGCGCCGTCCTCCATGGCCTTCTGACGGAGTTTCTTCAGGTCGTGGACCTCGGAGTACAGCGCCAGGATCGCGCCTTCCAGGGAATGAGGCAGCGGCTCCGGATGGACCCGGCCGTAGCTCTTCGGGAACTCGGTCCGCATCCAGTTCTGCCAATCCCGGTCGTCGCCTACGGCCTGACAGAGCAGGTACATGACCTCGGGGTTGGGATTCTTGTTCGTGTTCGTCTCGTACCGGCGGACCACTTCAGGACTCTCGCCTACGGCGTCAGCCAGGTCCGGAATGCTCATTCCCGTCGAAATTCGCAGCGCCCGCAGGTCGTTTCCGTCGAAATTCGCCATTTTTGATACCCTCTTTTCGGTTACAATTAAGATGCAGTACGGAGATCAACCAGGTCGTCCAGACTGCACTCGAGAGCTTTCGCCAGCCGGATCAGGACCTCGAAGCTCGGTTTCCGCCGGCCTCTTTCCAGATCGGAGATGTGGCACTGAGCGACACCCGCAAGCCGAGCAAGATCCGCCTGGGAAAGGTTCCGCGCTTCGCGAACCTCCCGTAGTCTAAGCATCAATTTTCCCTCCTTTCAATGGCCTTCGGCTATAATATAGCAAAACGCCATTGATCTGTCAATAGCAAAACGCTATATTTTTTGCGTTGCGCTAAATATTGCTTTCGGCTATAATACGGGCCATAGAGAAGGGAGTAAGAGCATGAACAACCTCAAGGTCCTTCGGGAGTTGCGGGGTCTAAAACAGGCCGCCCTGGCCCGGGAATTGCATGTCAAGAATCAGGCGTCGATCAGCGAATGGGAGACCGGCCGGAAAGGCCTTTCCATTGAGAACGCGATCATGTTTGCGGAGTATTTCAATGTGACGGTCGGCTGTATCGTCGGCACCGAGCCGGTGCCGGAAGGCTATCCGGACAGCTATACCATGCCGGCGCGCGTGGCAGACCTGAAGCGCCCGGAGTCCAGGGAAGAAGAGGAAGAGAAGGCGCCTTTCTCAAAAGCCCAGATAGACTATCTGAATACAATGAAGGATCAGATTGTCGAGGAGGTCGTGGAGGCCTTAAAGGAAGATACATCTTCGTCGAGCGGAGCGTGATCGGCGGAAAGGTTATCCGCTTTCCGGACAGGAGGGATTGATTATGGGCCTTAGATATAGGAAGCAAATCAAAGTCGCGCCGGGAGTCAAGCTGAATGTCAGCAAGTCCGGCGTCAGCACGTCTGTCGGGAAGCGCGGGGCAACCATGAACTTCTCCGGACGCGGCACCAAAGCGACGGTCGGTATTCCTGGGTCCGGCCTCAGTTATTCGAAACAGCTGTCCAAAAAGAAAAAGCCCGCCGCGGATCCGAAGGACCTCGAGCGGCAGGTCCGAGAAGAGTCCGGTCTGTCCAGGCGGGAAATGAAAGAGCTGCAGCGGATCGTCCGGAAGGATCCGGACCGCCTGAAAGGTCTCCCAGACGCGGAGATCGCTTCGCAGGTCCGTGCCAGCCTTAAACGCCGGCAGCAGAGTTTCATCTGGATCGCGTTCGGGCTGCTGGTGATCCTGATCGTGTATGCGCTGGTGAAGAAATAATGGGCAGAAAGAAAAAAGAGCACCTGACGCAGCGCGCAGACGGGCGCTACCGGTGCATGTATAAAGGAATATACTTCTACGGGAACAGCGAGCCGGAGGCCCTGCAGGCCCGGGAAGATTATAAGCTCGCGGAGCAGACCGGGTTCCGAAGGGTCGTGACGGTTGCGGATTATGCCATCCGCTGGCTGCCCATTGCCCGGCCGGACGTCTCGAAATCCACCTACAGAGGCCTGGCAATCCACCTCGAGCACCTGGCCCAGGAGATCGGGAACGTTCCGATTGACGAAGTCAAGCCCATGCAGATCAAGGACGTCTACGGGAAGCATTACAAAGGTTTATCAAATTCATATATTCTGGCCGCCAAGCAGCTGTACGTCGACATGTTCGATGCAGCTGTCTCGGACGGCCTGATCCGCGTCAATCCGGCCCGAGATAAAAACTCGATGCCGCACAAAGGAAAGAAGGGGAGTCATCGGGCCATCACGGAGACGGAGCGCTGGTGGATCGAGAACTTCTGCAAAGATCACCGCGCGCATGCAGCGGCGATGACCATGTTATATGCCGGTGTGCGGCCGCAGGAGCTCAAGGCGATGACCATTGAGAAGGCGATCGACTTCCAGGAAGGCTTCGTCGTCCTGAGCGAATTTGCCCACCTGGACGGCTTCTATGAGTATGTCATCACGTCGGACGGAAAGACGGACAACGCAGCCCGGAAGATCCCGCTGTTTACACCGCTGCGGAAGGCCCTGGAAGGGAAGTCCGGATACATCGCCCAGAACGCGACCGGTGACCGGGTGAATGTGGAGGACTGGCGGATCCTCTGGCGGTCCTACAAAACCAGCATGGAGACGGCCATAAACGGCTGCCATAAGCGCTGGTATGGCAGGACGAGGGAACACAAGGCCATCCTCGAAGACGGAGGGATACTGCCGCCCTGGATCGAATTTACAGTGGTCCCGTATGACCTGCGGCATTCTTTCTGTGTCATGTGCCGGGATAACGGCGTCGAGATGAATACCTGCATCCAGTGGATGGGTCATGCGGACATGAAAATGATCCTGAAGATCTACGACGAAGTGTCCGTCGAGCGGTCCAAAAATCAGGCTCAAAAAATCGAAAAAAAGTGGGAAAAGGGTCAAAATGAGGGTCAGAAGAAACGAAGCAAACGCCGGAAGCGTTGAAAACAAAGGATCATAGCCTACGGTGACTTTCGGCTGTTAACCGAAGGGTTGTAGGTTCGAGCCCTACCTGGGGAGCCAAATAAACATAATCCGAACCAGATTTTCCGGATAGGAGAAGGGTTCGGATTATTGTTATATTTCACCGTTTCCCAGCTTTCCGCATCCCATAAGAGGAACCGGACGAAACGGCAATAAAAAACAGGGTGCCACCATGATCGGTGACACCCTGTATCTATCAGGCAGCTATGCTCCCGGAAGGTTTGTCCGGATCACTGGCCTCCTGTTCGGCTTTCCATTTGGCAAATTCCCGCTGCCCTTCTTCGCTTTCGAAGTAGGCCTGAATATCCGGCCACACACAGCGGGCAATCGTCTCGATCACGTGATCCGGATAAGGAGACCTGTTGACAGGTTTCTTCTTTCGCGCCATATCATCACCTGCCTTCCCGTTCCTTCCGGGGTGTCCTGCTCCTGGAAGGGATGTATTGTTCGAGAATTTCTTTCGGAATCCGGTCGAGCACAGATTTCATTTCCCGATGCTCATCCCGGATTCTCAGATCCTCAATTTCCTTGGCAACCGAGGTGCACTGCGAAGCATCCAGCTGAGATTTCAGATCCGCATTCTCGGCGCGGAGAGATTCGTTCTCAGCCTTGGTGTCTGTAAAGGCACCTTTGTACTTTTTCAGCTGAGTCGCCATTTTTTCCACACCGGGGATGTAGGAATCCAGCATCTCGCTGACTTCCTGCGCTTTGGCCTTCCCGTTGAGAAGATTTACGCTGTCCAGCGTTTCTTCAATTTTTCCGCGCTTCTTCTCCAACCGAACCATTTCCTTGAATACGCGGGGCGGGATGTGATCCCGGCCTGTTTCGCTGGAGCTTTCGCCACGCTCCAGCTCCGGATACTTCTTGACAAGATGCTTCCAGAAATCATCCTGCCATTGGATCAGCCGCTTCTTGTTCCCAATGATCTCCTTGGCACAAAGCCGGTTGTCTTTGGTCAAAGGGACGAAGCAGACGTGCATGTGCGGGGTTTTCTCATCCCTATGCACTACCGCGGAAATAATCGTTTCCGGACGGATGTACTCTTTCAGAAAATCCAGCACATACTCAAAATACTCGCGGATCTGTTTATCCGTTTTCCCCTTGAAGAATTCAGGACTTCCGGTAAACAGGGTTTCCACCAGCCTGACGCTGTCAGTACGGGTCCGGCATTTCGCCTCAGCGATCTGCCTGTCCGCCTCTGACCTGTAGTGACCGTTCGGAGTTACCAGGTGGAAGTTCAGATGGCTTCGACTGGTATCCACATCAGGATTGCTGGCGTACTTTTCCTTCTTCCGCTCGTTGTGAGCCTCGATACTGCTGATCGCGGCCCCTTTATGCTTCTGGAATCTCATGATTCCAAACTGGGCTTTCAATTTATATCAAACCTCCTCTCTATTCTCATTGATCGCCCGGGGTTGTTGGTCGCCGTATCCCTTGCTGCCTCCGGCAGGACACCTTGTTTGGCTCGGTACCGGCCCCAGTGGGGCGCTCCCCTCCGAAGCGGGAGGGATCATCGCGGTTTCGACAGGTTCGGGATGGCTGTTCAGCTGGGAAGGTTCCGTGGAGCCAGGCTCCGCATAAAAGACTATCGTAAAACCGGTCTAGACGTTGAAAATCAGGCACCTATGCAAAAATCAGCTTCCGAAAAAGAAGATTCTTGCAATACTGCAAGGAAAAATGTTTGTTCGCCTTCCTTTCAAAAGGCCGGTATGGTAGAATCAGCCATAGGAACAGAGGTGAGAAGAATTATGGCAGCACAGAAACAGGGATGTCCTCCGAAAGAAGTCAGCGATACCCGTTTGCGGATTGCTGACTTGCTGAAAAGCCGCAAAAAAAGCCAGGCGGACCTGGCGGCGGCAACCGGCATCTCTGAAAGCACGATCAGCCGGTTTGTCAGCGGGAATACAGATAAACTGTCAACGGAGAATATCGTTGCGATTGCCCGGTTCTTTAGTGTGTCAACGGATTTTATCCTGTGCCTGACAGATGTGGAAAGACCATCCAGCTCAGAAATCCAGGCACTCGGGTTCAGCGTGAAAGCAGGCGAACGGCTCATACAGAAGACAGTTGACCCTGAAACGCTCAGCCTGTTAATCGAAATGCCGCTGTTTGCCAAACTGATTAATCAGCTGAAACTGCTGAGAGAAGGAACTTATGCCGCGAATTACGGATCAATCAATGGCATATTGAAACAGGCCTGCTGTATTCTGGATGAGTTTACCATCAACGATCCGGATGACAGGCGCGCGGCGAAAGAAATGATAGAGAATATGCGGGCATTACGTCCGGCACCATTACAGGTAGAAACAGCGCATATTGAAGAAACCTTCCATCTGATCATGGAAGATATCAAAAAAGGCGCGCTGAAATATTCACAGGAATATGAAAAACTAACCTCGGAGATCATGGGGCAGATTACTTCTAATCTCCGGAAACGTCTGAACAATCCGACAAAGCTGCAAGGGATCACTCCCGAGATGATCGCAGATTCTGTCGTGGCATCTCTTACCCGACTGGAATTGGATGAAGAGAAGCAGGCAGAGATCCGCTCGACAATGCTGAAGCTTTGCTCAGATCCACGCATGCTGGCAGAACAGAACAAATCGGAGTCGGAAAGCCAGCATGAAGGAAGTGGCTCCAATCTTCTGCCGGATTGAAGCCACTTCCCAGAAATGACCGGAATTGCTGCTGATCATGGAAGAAAACTGGCTGCAATCTCATCCGAATTTACAGCCATAATTGCGGCAGCTTCTTCTCCACCAGTGCAAGGCATCAGCATTTTCCAGAGGCAGTACGGGGGCAGCTGCGCTGTATACCTCTGCGAAAGGAATGGCTCAGACTGTCGTCTGAAGCTGTGACTGCTCCGCAATCACAGCGCAATCAGCTTGACTCGCCCTCTCCCATGCGGAGGGCGAATCAACCCGCTTGCGGGCCATCCCTTTCGCGAAGGTATAACACACTAGACTTTGCAAGCAAAGCCGTGTGCCACGAAACCTCCGGTTTCTTTGGATTCTTCCCGCCACGGGGACGCTGTCCCCTTTGGATTCCCCTGCCAACAGGGATGCTGCGCGCTCCCTATTGGATGACCCTGCGCCAAAGGAAGGCGTCTGCCTTCCTTTGGAATCCTCCACCGGTATTCATCCCACGATCATACTGCAGTATCTTGCAGTGTGATCGATGGAATGTATACCGGACACTGACACCGGAAATCAGCATTAATCCCGGTGTCAGTTTTCCGCAGTCTGGTGTCACGATAAAGCAAGGATGATTTTTTCATTGTGCCTGACACCAGACAGCTTTGTTAAGACGGAGTATGACCGTACCGAGATTTGAGGGGCTTTTAAAAAGTGATGCTATTTCATGGAAATTAAGATGCTTTGCAGGAGGAGGATGAATCAATGGATTTGATGGTTAATGGTAAAAAGATAACGGAATGCTGTGAGAAAGATCTACAAGTCTTGATTGATAATCCTGATTATAGGGAGAATCAATACATTGATTACAAGTCGGATTTTTCCTACTTCAGAGCAGAAGGTAAAGAGGTCAAGGAAAAAGAGGCTTTTGAGTTACGCAAAGATATATGCTCGTTTGCAAATGCAGAAGGTGGTTTTCTGATTTATGGAATCTCTGAAAGGAAAGGAATCGCGTCAAGTATTCTTGGAGTAGAGATAGCAAACTGTGATAAATTTGAAAATGATGTACGCAATCTTTTTACTCCAATTATGCCCAGACAACCTAATGTAAAGTTTTATTTTATTGCTTTGTCCGCACCATTAACTTATGTTGTCATTCTTCAGATCGAACGTGATTATTACGCTCCATATTCGTATTTCGAAAAAGAAGATAATTACAAGTTTTCAAAACGAGACGGCAATCATAAATCTATAATTGGGTATACGGAGCTGAAGAACATGTTTATTCAATCTAGGAGATTAGAGGATGACATTCTTGAATTGAGAAAACAGCGTATCACATTACGGATGGAAGATAATGGGACAAAGAAATTTATTATGCTTCATTTGATTCCTGAATCCTTCACTACACGCCGCGAGAATCTGTTTGCATGGGAACTTACACATCAAAGCAATCTCGGATCCGTGTTTTCTGGCACCTGGATTGATTCCAGATCAATCCCTTGTGTAGATGGATTAAGGTATATTAGTACGGAGCGTAGCCGGGAAGGAATTATATTCAATAGTGGAGTAGTTGAGTACTACTGCTTATTGGCAAATCCAATTGAGTTAGAAACTGATGACGCCGGAACAGTTATAAATGAAGAGGCAATTTGGAGCAATGTAGA
>JBGUHQ010000060.1:0-3919 GCA_045112195.1 Christensenellales bacterium
CATTCCTTCACTTCCTTCCTTTTCTTTATTCTACAACAAAAATGAAAGTAGGCACTTTCCAGTGTCTACTTTCATTTTACAGGTTCAGCTGTCATTTGGCAGCATGCGTTTTTGTTTCCCGTTACAGATCTGAAATACTGATGACTTCGCCGGTATATTCCAGCGACACGGTTTTCCCGCTGTCGTATACCACTTCAATGTCAGTCTGGTTGAGATTGATCTCCTTCGGGCCGTATGCTTCCGGATCATCAATCTCGGAGCGCCACATAATATGTCCTTCAGATGAAATGGCAACCGGATCAGGCCCGTCGGATCCAGCTACATAAAGAATACCGGATTCTTCGCCAATGGTATATACCGCGGCGTCACCCAGGTAGCAGTTGCCTTTCAGGACTGTCCATACTTCCGTGCCTTCCAGCAGATCCAGCATAGAAAGCCCGTATTCCTCATCGTATACATAAACCATGGGCTCATCTTCTGTTCCGCCCATGAAGGCCTTAAGCGTAACATGTTTTCCGTTTTGCTTTACAGCCTCAGTATAGCCCCAGTTTGGAATATCCCCGATAAAGCATCCCACATGGAGATATTCCCATGTGTCACTGCCTTCAGTGACCTCTTCATAGGACGCAATAACAGATACGTTGAATTCAGACCACTCCAGGACGATTTCGCCTCGTTCAGTGATTTCGTCCTTTGTCATTTCAATATTGTCCTGTTTTGTTTCCGCAGGTTCAAATTCCGGTGCGGGAACCAAAAACTTTTTCAGGATATAACCTTCCTGTCCCTCATATTCACATTTAATAAAAAGATTAATCTGCCTTTTATATGCACCGTAATCATATAACCGGACATTGTTGTGGCAGTACAGCACAATCGCATCGAGCGGAACCTTGGCCAGAACAGTGCTGGTTTTATCCGGAGCTTCGCGCAGCGAAACATAGTCGTTGCATCCGACCACACGCATCGCACCGATGTAATACTGGTCTTTGTTAACAGTTTTGCGTTCAGCCACGGCAGTCACGCAGCAGAGGCAGAGAATCATTACGATCATAACAAGCAGCATTTTTTTCACCGATTCTCCCCTCCTTTCCGTATCTATTTTAGTATTTTACTCCAATAATTGTCATTTCTCAAGCAAGTACACGAAAAAAACCGTCCTGTGCTTGCTCCTCTATTATATATCGTTATAATGTCTTTGTATACAGTATGCGGTCTTGTGCCGCAGGAAAGCGGTGTTGTTTATGAATGCTGAATTGGTTGTCTTTATCCTCTATCTGCTTTTCATGCTTGGTATCGGCGTGTATTTCTTTGTCAAGTCCCGTGGTACAGGCGAAAAAGAATACTTCCTCGGCGGCCGGAAAATGGGCCCTTGGGTTTCCGCTCTTTCCGCCGGCGCATCCGACATGAGTGCCTGGGTGCTCATGGGGCTTCCCGCTTCGATTTATGCCTACGGTATCGGTCAGTCCTGGATTGCGATCGGTCTTGCGATCGGATATGCGTTGAGCTGGATCTTCGAAGCGCCGCGTCTGCGCCGCTTCTCCATTGCCGCGGATGATTCCATCACGCTTCCGCAGTACCTGACGAACCGCTTTAAGTCCTCCAGCAAGGTGCTGCAAATCCTTTGCGCGGTTATCTTCCTGGTTGCCTATACGATTTATGCAGCGTCAAGCGTTAAGGCCTGCGGTACGCTCTTCAATACGGTAATCGGTATTGATCCCGCAATCGCAATGTATATCGCTGCGGCAATCATCGTCGCCTACACATTCATGGGCGGTTTCAGTGCTGTCTGCTGGACCGATTTCTTCCAGGGCCTGCTGATGCTCGGAGCCCTGCTGATTGCCCCGATTTTCGCTCTTGGTATGATCAACGGCCATCCCGGCCATATGACAATGGAACAGCTCAGTGCTGCCAACCCGGATTATTGGAACATGTTCCCGGACTGGCAGACTGTTGTATCCGGGCTGGCATGGGGTCTCGGATACTTTGGTATGCCTCATATTATCATCCGCTTCATGTCTGTGCGCAGTGATAAGGATCTGAAAAAGAGCGCAAAGATCGGTATCTCCTGGAATATACTGATTATTCTCTTCTCCGTGGCAGCTGGCTGCATCGGTCATCTTTTCCTCGGCGAAGTCAGTGATTCCTCTACTGTATTCATCCAGATGGTCCGGACGATTTTCCCCGCCGTTATTTCCGGAATTCTGCTCTCTGCAATTCTGGCAGCCTCCATGTCCACCGCGGACTCCCAGCTGCTCTGCGCATCCTCTGCATTTGCTTCCGATGTATATAAGCCGGTAATCAGAAAGAACAAGTCCACAGATAAAGAAATGTTCTGGGCCGGCCGTTATGTCGTGCTGATCATCGCAATCATTGCTGTGCTGATCGCCTCCGATCCTAACAGCAAGAGCATTATGGGTCTGGTGGAGAATGCCTGGGGTATTTTCGGCGCCGCATTCGGTCCCGCCATTCTGCTCAGCCTGTTCTGGAAGCGTTTCACCTTCAAAGGTGCTGTGGCCGGCATCTTTGTCGGCGCCGTAGTCGATATTGTCTGGCTCGCCTTCATCGGTCTGGGTGTTTATGAAATCCTGCCCGGCTTCATTGCCGGCCTGATCGCCGCCGTTGTCGTTACGCTTGTTGATAAGGAACCCTCTGCTGAAGTGCAGGCTCTGTTTGACCGCGCGGCATCGGATACCGCCGAATAAATCCGAAAACAAAAATCCGGTCCGGCAGTTTTGCCGGGCCGATTTTTCTTGACATGAAAAGAGCGCGCCTTTTTATGCGCGCCCGCAGGAAACTTATTCAATGTTGAAGCGCTTCTTGAAACGGTCAACACGTCCGCCCGTGTCAACCAGCTTCTGCTTGCCGGTGTAGAAAGGATGGCACTTGGAACAGATATCCACCTTCATCTCTTTCTTGGTAGAGCCGGTTTCAAAAGTTTCACCGCATACGCAGCGAACCACGCACTTACCATACTGGGGATGAATATTTTCCTTCATTGCTGTTTCACCTCTTTCGCGTATGCAATGGCGGTTAAACCGCAAAATGTATATTAACATATTCCCGAATTCATTGCAAGCATTTTTTATCATTATATGTTATAATTCATACGGTATTTCCGGGAGGTGATCGATTGGCTTCCGAAAGGCTCCCCTCTTTCTCCGCTGAGGAACGCACCGTCTATTCCCTGATCTCCGTCAATGATGGAATCAAAGCAAAGGACATCGCGTTACGGCTCAGTCTTTCCCGGCCGGCTGTCAACCACCTTCTGTTCTCATCCCCGCTGATGCATGAGCTTTGTTTTCAGGACAGTCAATACTGCTGGCATGCGCTGATCAGGCAAGCACCCGTTCATGAGGGACTGTACGAATTCTCCGGCTGGTATGGAACCGTAGGTGAGTTCCTCCGCACATCCGAAGAAGACTGGCTTTCATCTCTTCAGGACGGGTGCAGAAGAATCGGCCGGAATCTTAATGACACCCGCGGATTGATTCATTCCTTCCGGGATTGCCGTGCTGTGATGTACTCGCTCTTCCGGGATCTTTCCGATATGGCCGATGCATCCTTTCAGGATTGGGAACTCGTCTTTGAGCTGCGGATTAACCGTGCAAGGATGATCCGTATCTACGCCGATGTGCTCGTCATCACACCCAGTAAGGTTTTCAGCCTTGAGTTTAAGATGAAGAATTCGGTTGATCCGGAGGAAGTCATTCAGGCGGCGAAATACTGTCCCTTTCTTGAGGTCATCTTTGGTCCGGAGTATGAGATTATCCCGGCTTTGGTTCTGACATCAGCTTCCGATCTGTTCGATTTTGTTCCCATCGGAAGTACGGATATGATTCTTCCGGTCGCATCCGGGGATATGCTTTTTAATGTGTTCAATGAATATCTGGGTTTCCTTGACTGACTGTCTTCTGATACC
>JBGUHQ010000061.1:0-13644 GCA_045112195.1 Christensenellales bacterium
ACCTGATATTTCCCCTTTGACATAGAAATATGCTCCCTTCATGTGACAGTTTTTTATTCACTGTCTTTCATAAAGGGAGCATATCAAACACAGGGACGGTTCTTTTCGTTGCAAGAATAACTCATCGCCTCCACGTTGTCATTTCGACCGAAGCCGAAGGCGAAGTGGAGGTTGATTTGTCCAAATCTATGATTTGGGTAACAAATCACCCACAGAGTGTAAATCTGTTCCAACATTATATAATTCTGAATTCTGAATTATGAATTCTGAATTGCCAACCTTGCCCATCGGGCAAGGTTTATGCTATACTGCTTTCAATTCTTTTGAAGGATCAGGTGAAGACGCATGGACCGCATTTATGACCCGAAAACCATTGAACCGAAATGGCAGAAATACTGGGAGGAGCACAAGACCTTCGCGACGGACGTCTGGGATTTTTCCAGGCCCAAGTTCTACGCCCTGGACATGTTCCCCTATCCGAGCGGCGTCGGCCTGCACGCCGGCCATCCGGAAGGCTACACCGCCACGGACATCGTCAGCCGCATGAAGCGCATGCAGGGCTATAACGTCCTCCATCCCATGGGGTACGACTCCTTCGGCCTGCCGGCGGAACAGTACGCCGTCACCACCGGGCATCATCCGGAAGGCTTCACCAAGGAAAACATCCAGACCTTCAGCCGCCAGCTGAAGGAGCTGGGCTTCGACTATGACTGGGACAAGATGATCGCCACCAGCGATCCCGAGTTCTACAAGTGGACCCAGTGGATCTTCAAACAGCTGTTCCTGGACGGCTACGCCCAGTATATCGATATGCCCGTGAACTGGTGCGAGGAGCTGGGCACCGTGCTGTCCAACGACGAGGTCATCGACGGCAAGAGCGAGCGCGGCGGCTATCCCGTGGTCCGCAAGAACATGAAGCAGTGGGTCATCGACCAGCCCGCCTTCGCGGAGAAGCTGCTGGAGGGCCTGGAGGAAATCGACTGGCCGGAAAGCACCAAGGACATGCAGCGCCACTGGATCGGCAAGAGCACCGGCGTGGAAGTCAAGTTCCGGATCGTCGGCGGCGGCGAGTTCAGCATCTTCACCACCTGTATCGAGACCATCTACGGCATCACCTTCATGGTGCTGGCCCCCGACGGCCAGCTGGTGCAGGACCTCATGCCCCGCATCAAGAACCAGGAAGAAGTCAAAGCCTATATTGAGGAAACCCGCAAAAAGAACGACATGGACCGGACCGAGCTCAACAAGGGCAAGACCGGCTGCCGCCTGGAAGGCGTCAAGTGCATCAACCCCGCCAACGGCAAGGAAGCGGAGCTGTTTATCGGCGACTTCGTGCTGGCCAGCTACGGCACCGGCGCGGTCATGGCCGTTCCCAGCCACGACCAGCGCGACTTTGAGTACGCCGTGGCCCACAACATTCCCATGATCCAGGTCATCGACGGCGCGGACGTGTCCGAGCACGCCTTCGAGAAGCAGGATTACCTGGGCAAGGGCTGCAAGCTCATCAACAGCGAAGAGTTCACCGGCCTCACCGTGGAGGAAGCCAAGGAAGCCATCACCGCGAAGCTGGAGAAGATGGGCGTGGCCAAGCGCACGGTCAACTACCACTTCCGGGAATGGATCTTCGCCCGCCAGCGCTACTGGGGCGAGCCCGTGCCGGTGGTCCACACCGACGACGGAAAGATCTACCCCCTGCCGGACGACGAGCTGCCGCTCGTCCTGCCGGAGCTGGAGGATTATAAAGGAAAGAACGGCAAGGCCCCGCTGGAGAACGCCGAGGAGTGGAAACACTACGACCGGAACGGCGTCAAGGGCCTGCGGGAAACCAGCACCATGCCCGGCTCCGCCGGCAGCAGCTGGTACTATATGCGCTACATCGACCCCCACAACGACAAGGTCTTCGCGGACTATAAGCTCCTGGAGCACTGGCTGCCCGTGGATCTCTACATCGGCGGACCGGAGCACGCGGTGGGCCACCTGATGTACAGCCGGATCTGGAACCGGTACCTGTACGACAAGGGCATGAGCCCCGTAAAGGAGCCTTTCAAAAAGCTGGTGCACCAGGGCATGATCCTGGGCGAGAACGGCATCAAGATGGGCAAGCGCTTCCCGAAGTACGTGGTGAACCCCAGCGACATCGTGGACAAATACGGCGCGGACACCCTGCGGCTGTATGAGATGTTCATGGGCCCGCTGGAAGTCTCCAAACCCTGGAGCCCCCAGGGCGTGGAAGGCGCCCGGAAGTTCCTGAACCGCGTGTGGACCTTCTTCACCAACGAGGACAACCTGACCGAAGAAAACGACGGCGCCCTGGACCGGGTGTTCCATCAGACGGTGAAAAAGGTGACCGGGGACTTCGAGACCCTGGGCTTCAACACCGCCATCAGCCAGATGATGATCTTCGTCAACGCCTGCTACAAGAACGGCACCTGCCCCAAGGCCTACGCCGAAGCCTTCGTCAAGATGATCAGCTGCATCTGCCCCCACATCGGGGAGGAGATGTGGTCCATCCTCGGCCATGAAGAAAGCCTGGCCCGGGAGCCCTGGCCCGCCTGGGACGAGGAGAAGATCAAGGAAGATACGATCCAGATCCCCGTGCAGGTGAACGGCAAGGTCCGCGCCACCGTGGAAATCGGGGTGGACGAGGAGCAGGCCAGCGTCCTGGAAAAAGCCCACGCCATGAAAAACGTCCAGTCCTTCCTCGACGGCAAAACCATCGTCAAGGAAATCTACGTCAAAGGCCGGATCGTCAATATCGTCGTTAAATAACAAAAACGGAAATCCATTCAGCGGGAATGTGCATCGCCACATTCCCGTTTTTGTCATTCCGAACGAAGTGAGGAATCCCTTGATATATTGTTTCATTCCGTTAATAAATTCTGAATTCTGAATTCTGAATTCTGAATTAATTCTTATTGACATTGTAACATATTCGTAATAGAATAACCCTGTATCATCAGATACCTGTATGTGCTTTTATGCCACTGACGATAAAGAACGTTGAGGTGAACCATCCATGACCGGTAAACGCTGCCGCTTGCTGTGCCTTGCGCTGGCACTGTGCATGATGATCACGCTGATCCCTGCCGCCGCGGGCAACCCGACTTCCGCCCGCGCCGATTCCACGCGGATGGGCATCACGCTGATGGATAATGTGAACGTGCGCTACGGCGCCGGAACCAACGAGAAGCTCGCCTTCACCCTGCCGGTAAACCACGTCTGCGAGATCCTGAGCGACAAGGTCGTGAACGGCGTCCGCTGGTACCGGATCAACACCATCGACCCGTCCCGGAAGAACAGCAATACCTACCAGGTCTATATCCACGGGGACTTCTTCCGTGAGCTGACCGCCGAGGAAATCACCTTGTACACCCAGAGCGGTACCGTCGCGACGCCCACGCCCGTCCCGGAAGTGGCCGACGGCGGCCCGACGCCCACCCCGACCCCGGCGCCCGCCGGCAAAAATGAGGACCTGCCCGCCATCGCAGGCTCCATCGGTTCCGTAACCGCGGGCGGCACGAACCTCCGCGACGGCCCCGGCACCGGCTACAAAAGCCTTGGCCGCCTGGACCGCAACACGCAGGTTGAGCTGCTGACCATCCCCTCCGTCCGCGGCGCCGGCGCCAACACCTGGTTCAAGGTCATGTACAACGGCGTTCCCGGCTATATCATGAGCGACTTCATTTCCATCCTCAGCGGCGGCCCTGCGACCGGCAGTTCCACCGTCGTCACCCCGACGCCGACGCCCGCGGGAGGATCCGACTCCGGTTCCTCTTCCTCCGGATATACCCATGTGAAACTGATTACCACCAGCTGCCATCTGCGGACCAGCCCCGGCGGCGACTATGATTCCGACAACGACTGGGAAGGAAAGGGAACCTCCCTGCCGCTGAACGGCAGCCCCGTGAACCAGGGCGGCTATACCTGGTATCCCGTCATCCGGAACGGCAAGACCTACTACGTCCGGAACGACTGCGTCCAGCCTTACTCCGACGGCAGCACCCCCGCGACGCCCACCCCGACGTCCTCGAATCCCACGGCAGCGCCTGCGGATCCCACGCCGACGCCCGCTCCCTCCGGCACCGTGCTGGGCTATGTCCGCACCAAGGTCGGCGGCTGCAACCTGCGCGCGACCATCAACGGCACGGTCATCAAACAGGTGAAAAAGAACGTGACCCTGCCTTATATCCTGGAGCCCGTCAAGAAGAACGGCTATACCTGGTACTTCGTCGTGGACGGCACCAACCGCGGGTATCTGCGCAGCGACGTGGTCACCGTGGTCAGCGCCCCTGCCGTGACGGATGCCCCGACTACAGATACCCCGGCCACGGATCCCGGCGCCACCAACACCCCGGCTCCGACTGAAGATCCGGCCACCGGCTATCTCAAGACCACCAACTCCGGCGTCAACTTCCGGAAAAAAGCCGGCTATTCCGACGTCATCGGCCGCATTGACAAGAACGTGGTTATGCCGTATTACGGCGAGCCCACCAAGGTAAAGGGCGTCTACTGGTACTACGCCAAGCACCCGACCCTGGGCAACGGCTGGCTGCACGCCGACTATATCTCCCTGTGCAACAAGGACGGCTCCGCCATCGCGACGCCGACCCCGGCGCCGACGGACACCCCCGAACCCGGCACCACCGCCGCACCCACCGGCCAGCAGGAAGCCAGCTATACCACCCTGAAGATCGGCTCCACCGGTACCGCCGTGAAGAACCTGGTCACCGAGCTGAAGCGCCAGGGCTATTACACCGGCGAAATCACCAACAAGTACACCACCGCCGTCGCGGCCGCCGTCAAGGCGTTCCAGAAGGCGAAGGGCCTGACCGTGGACGGCATTGCCGGCGCGTCCACCCAGCATAAGCTGTTCAACACCGTGCCCATCGGCGCCGGCGACACCAGCAACCTGACCATGACCCTGTACCCGGCCGAGAAGATCGACTGGTATACCGGCGGCATCAACGAGCTGTGGGCCCGGGGCAGCAACTACAAGGTTTACGACGTGAAGACCGGCATCGTCTGGTGGGCGCACCGCTGGGCAGGCGGCCTGCACGTCGACGCGGAGCCGCTGACCGCGGCCGACACCGCGCGCCTGTGCAAGTGCTACGGCGTGAGCACCAGCTCTGAGATCACCTCCTCCAAGCACTGGCAGCGGCGCCCGCTGCTGGTGACCATCGGAACGCGGACCTTCGCCTGCTCGCTGTACGGCGTGCCGCATAACTATCCGGAAGGCGACACCATCTCCACCAACGAGTTCAAGGGCCAGGTCTGTATCCACTTCACGAACAGCAAGACCCACAACAGCCGCAAGGTGGACTCCGGCCACGAGGAAGCGATCCAGTACGCCTGGGAGCACGCCCCGAACGGACATAAGTAATTCATAATTCAGAATTCAGAATTCAGAATTATCTTTTCTGATATCCTAACGTCATGACAATATCAACACGTTAAGTTGTCATTTCGACCGGAGCCGAAGGCGAAGTGGAGAAATCTCCTCCCGGAGGCACATTCCCGTATGAAACACATCAAGGGACAGGGCTTATATGCTCTGTCCTTTTGTGATATAATCAATCCGGTTTAAACCATTCATAATTATGAATTCTGAATTATACCCATAAAGGGCACAGGTGAATTCTGAATTAATGGAGTGTCGACGATGGCAAAGGACAAGAGCATCTTCGAATGCACCGCCTGCGGATACCAGACACCGCGGTGGGTCGGCCGCTGCCCCGGCTGCGGGGCCTGGAACACCCTGGAGGAAAGCCTGCAGGCCGCTCCGGAAAAGGCCGGCAAAGTCGCTGCGAACCAGCGCCCGGGCACCGGCGCGAAGCCCCTGGCCCTGAAGGATATCCCGGAGGATATCACCCTGCGCACCGGTACCGGCATCAGCGAGCTGGACCGGGTGCTCGGCGGCGGCATCGTCGAGGGCGGGCTGATCCTGATCGGCGGCGATCCGGGCATCGGCAAGAGCACCCTGCTGCTGCAGGTCTGCGACCACCTGGCGAAGAGCGGCAAACGCGCCCTGTATGTCAGCGGCGAGGAATCCGCCCGCCAGATCAAGCTCCGAGCCAGGCGCCTGGGCATTGAAAGCGATCTCTACGTCCTGGCGGAGAACGCCCTGGACGCCGTGGAAGCCAAGATCCGCGAGCTCCAGCCGGACACGGCGGTCATCGACTCCATCCAGACCATGTACCGGCCGGAGATGACCAGCGCCCCCGGCAGCGTCAGCCAGATCCGGGAGAGCACCAGCCTGATCATGCGCCTGTGCAAGGAAACCGGCACCAGCGTCTTCCTTGTGGGCCACGTAACCAAGGACGGCGCCATCGCGGGTCCCCGGATGCTGGAGCATATGGTGGACGTGGTGCTGTATTTTGAGGGCGACCGCCAGCAGGATTACCGCCTGCTCCGGGCGGTAAAGAACCGCTTCGGCTCGGTGAACGAGCTGGGCGTCTTCCGGATGACGAGCCAGGGCATGCAGGTGGTGGACAACCCCAGCGAAGAGCTCCTGAGCCTCCGCGCCAAGGGCGCCAGCGGCAGCACGGTCTTCTGCGGCATGGAAGGCAGCCGGCCGCTGCTGTGCGACGTGCAGGCCCTGACCAGCCCCACCTTTTACGGCACGCCCCGGCGGGCAGTGAACGGCGCGGACAGCGGCCGGGTCGCCCTGCTGCTGGCGGTGCTGGAAAAGCGGGCCAACCAGCGCACCTATAACCAGGACGTGTATATCAACGTGGCCGGCGGGCTGGAGCTCAGCGAGCCGGCGGCGGACCTGGCGCTGTGCGTGGCTGTGGCCTCCAGCCTGAAGGACAAACCCGTCGGCCCCGAAGTCGCCGTCATGGGCGAGGTGGGCCTGGCCGGCGAGGTGCGCACCGTACCCCAGTGCGAGCGCCGCATTTCCGAATGCGCCCGCCTCGGCTTCACCACGATCATCATTCCCCGCGCCAACGCCAAACGCGCCAACACCCCGGCCGGCGTCAAAGTCATCGGCGTCGACACCGTCGCGCAAGCCCTGAGCGTCATCTTTTAATTCTGAATTCTGAATTCTGAATTCTTAATTTTATTTCCGGAGGAAATTACTTTGCGTTCAAAAGCCATGGAAAAGCTTCTAAAGCTTTTACTCATCCTTCTCGGCATCGGCATCGGCCTGGCCGCGGCCCAGCTGGGCCTGGCCCTGTACCGCCTGAGCCACCAGACCGCGGACATCCCCGCCTGGGTGCCCGTGGCGGCCTATACCGGCATGGGCGTGCTGGGCGGCCTGGTCCTGCTGCTGCTGAGCCGCAGCATCATCCAGCACGTAAGCAACCTCTCCCGTGACGTGCAGAAGGAATTTGACAAAATGCCGGTCAACCAGCTGCTGACCGCCGTCATCGGCCTGATCCTGGGCCTGATCGTCGCGGCGCTGCTGCGCCAGATGCTCTCCTTCCTCGGCAACGGCGTCGCCGGCGCGGCGCTGACAGCCATCCTGTACCTGACCCTCGGCGCCCTGGGCTACAACATCGGCAAGCGCCGCAGCCGGGAGTTCATGGCCATGATCACCCGCCTGTCCAGCGCCCGGGAAAAGAGCAAGATCCGAAAGCACGGCTACGCCGGCCGCAAGTATGTGGACACCAGCGCCATCATCGACGGCCGGATCCTTTCCGTGGCAAAAACCGGCTTCATCGAAGGGGAGTTCGTCATTCCCCAGTACGTGGTGGACGAGCTGCAGCACGTGGCCGATTCCTCCGACGACACCATGCGCGAGCGGGGACGCCGGGGCCTGGAGATCCTGGGCGAGATGAAAAACAGCCTGAAGCAGCTGGTCATCGATCCGGCGGACATCGAGGACATCAGCGACGTGGACGTGAAGCTCCTCCGCCAGGCCCGGGACTGCGGCGGCACCGTGATCACCGTGGACTATAACCTGCAGAAGGCCGCCGCCGTCAGCGACGTGCGGAGCCTGAACGTGAACGAGCTGGCGGAAGCCATGCGCCCCGCCGTCGTGCAGGGCATGGACCTGCGGGTCCGGGTCACGAAGGAAGGCAAGGAACCCAACCAGGGCGTCGCCTACCTGGACGACGGCACCATGATCGTCATCGAGAACGGCAAATCCCGCCTGGGCGAGGAAACCGGCGTCACTGTCACCAGCGTCCTGCAGACCTCCGCCGGCCGCATGGTCTTCGCCAGGCTGCAATAATCCGAGCCGTATACTTATCTTATGGAGGAATCTATGACTGAAACAATCCGATTCATCGCCGCCAAGACCACACCCGTTCCGGCCGTCGGCACCCAGGTGGCCACCGACCTGAAAAACACCGTCAACGTGGCGGCGGAAACGGCGGGAGACCTGGTCAAAAAACTGCCCTTTATTCTCAGCCGCACCCTGATCGCCCTGGCGGTCATCCTGGCCGGCGTCCTGCTGATGAAACTCGGCAAGCGCCTGATTACCCGGGTGGCTTTGCGAAAAGGGCGAAAAAATATTGAAGCGGTGCACCGTACCCAAACCTCCCGCTCCATCGTCGGCAGCATTTTCAGCTATATTGTTTTCTTTATTGTCATCGCGATTGTGCTGACGCTGTTCGGAATGGACGTGTCCTCCATGCTCGCCGCGGCCGGCGTAGTCAGTATCGCGGTTGCCTTCGGCGCCCAGACGCTGGTAAAGGATCTGCTTGCCGGCCTGTTCATCTGGAGTGAAAAATCCATGGCGGTCGGAGACGTTGTCAGCATCAACGGCATGGACGGAACCGTCGAGGATATCACGATCCGCACCACCGCCATCCGCAACTACAACGGCAATGTGATTACCATTCCCAACGGCGATATCCGCGCCATCACCAACATGAGCCGCGGCTTCAAGCGGGCCATCGTCAACGTACCCTGCCCCTATGAGGAAAACCAGGAACGCCTTGTCGCCATGGTAAAGGAAGAGATGGATATTGCCGCCCGGGAAGTGCCCGGGCTGAAGGAAGTACCCAGTGTGATGAGCATCGTCGCCTTTGACCACAACTCGGTCCGCCTCCAGGTGTCCGTACCCTGCCCGATCGGCGAACACTGGCGGATTGAGCGGGAGCTTCGGACCCGGATCAAAGCCCGTTTCGATCAGGAAGGCATCGTCATGCCCCACTATTCCGTTCCCGAATCGGATTAAAAGAGCCAAAGGACCCTCTTCAGGATGTCATTTCGACCAAGAAAAGGGAGTGCGTATGCGCTCCCTTTTCGCGTGGAGAAATCCCTTGATATATTATTGCAGGATTCCTTTGGTTTGTTCGTCCTCATACTGCCGCGTATAGAGCCGGTAATAGGGGCCCTTGGCGGCGATGAGTTCCTTATGGGTGCCCTGCTCCACAATCCGGCCGTCCTTCACCACCAGGATCAGGTCGGCGTTGCGGACAGTGGAGAGCCGGTGGGCAATGACCAGGGAGGTCCTGCCCTGGATGACCGTGTCGATGGCGGACTGGATCCGCTGCTCGGTCAGGGTGTCCACGGAAGCGGTCGCCTCGTCCAGCACGAGAATGCGGGGATCCGCCAGGATCGCGCGGGCGAAGGAAATCAGCTGCTTTTCACCGGTGGACAGCAGGTCGCCGCCCTCGCCGACGTCCGTATCGATGCCCTTTTCCATCTTGGCCACCACCTGGTCGGCGGAGACCAGCTTCAGGGCCCGGTCAATCTCTTCCTCCGTGGCATTCGGGTTGCCGTAAAGCAGGTTGTCCCGGATTGTACCGGAGAAAAGGTGCGGGGTCTGGAGCACATAGCCGATGGCGCTGTGGAGCCAGAGCTGGCTCCTCTCCCGGGCGTCCCGCCCGTCGATGAGCACCTTGCCCTCCGTGGGCTCGAAGAAGCGGCAGACCAGGTTCACCAGGGTGCTCTTGCCCGCGCCGGTCTCGCCCACGATGGCGATGTTGCTGCCGAAGGGGATCTTCAGGTTGAAGTGCTCCAGCACATACTCGTCGCCGTCCGGATAGCGGAAGGAGACGTCCTCAAACTCGATGTCGCCCTTGATGGGTTCCCAGTTCTCCTTTTTCGGGCTGAAGGAATCGCCGTACTTTTCAATCACTTCCGGCGTGTCCGTCACGTCCGACTTCGTGCCCAGCAGGCGGGTGAGCCGCTCGATGTTCACCTGGGTGGTGATCACGTCCGAGATCGCGTCCACGATCCAGCGGACAGGCTCCATCATACCCTGGGCATAGGACATGAACATGGAGAAGGTGCCGACCTCGGAGGCGGCGATATAGCCGCCCTTCCACAGGACGATCGCCAGGGCCAGGGAGGAGGCCAGGTGCATCGTCACCGAGAAGGCGCCGCGCAGGCGGGCCGCCCGGATGGACGTGGCCTTGTATTCGCCTGTATCCTTCACAAAGTCGCCGGCCATCTTGTCCTCCACTACCAGGGTCTTGATGGTTTTCGCGCCGGTGATGCCCTCGTTGAAGTCCCCCGTGATGCGGGAGTTCAGTTCCCGGATCTTCCGGTTAGCCATGATCAGCTTCTTCTGGAAGAGGGAGAACAGGATCACGATCAGGGGCAGGATCACCATGACCATCAAGGCCAGCTTCACGTTGATGATCAGCATCACCGCAAGGGAGCCGATCAGGTAGCTGGTGTGCCACACGGCGTCCATCAGGGACCAGGACACCAGGCTCCCGATGCGGGAGGTATCGGACATGACCCGGGAATGGATCCAGCCCACGCTGTTCTGGTTATAGTAGGAGAAGGACAGCGTCTGCAGGTGGTTGAAGGCTTCGGTCCGCAGGTCCCGGTTCACGGAGACCTCGGTCCGCATCGCCCCGTTGCAGGATACGAAGTTCACGCAGGAGGCAAAGATGATCAGCGCCACATAGATCAGGATGTACCAGGGCAGCGTGTCCAGCGTGTTCAGGGCGATGAAGTGGTTGAGCGCGTAACGCTGCAGCACGGGCATCAGGATATCCACGCCGGTGCCCATCAGGCCGCAGACGACCATCCAGGTCAGGGTCTTCCGGTATTTCTTCAGGTACGGGAAGAGCCGGGGAATGCCGAAGAAAGGCAGCGACTTATAGTCGTGCTCGTTGTTGTGCACAGCCTGTTCCATTACGCGTTCACCTCCTCACTGTTTTCTGTTTCCGCGTCCGAAACGCTCATGCTTTGGATATTTTCGATTTCCTTGTAGAGGCCGTCCTGTTTGCTCAGTTCTGCGGGAGTGCCCAGCTGGGCAACCCGGCCGTGATCCAGCACAAGCACCTGGTCCGCCTTGGCGAGGGTCGTGATCCGGTGGGAGATGAGGATGATGGTGGCGGAGCCGAAGCGCTTCTCCAGTTCGGCCCGGATCTTCGCGTCGGTTTCCGTATCCACGGCGGAAAGGGAATCGTCGAAGATCATGATGGGCGTGGGCCGGGTCAGCATCCGGGCGATGGCCGCCCGCTGCTTCTGGCCGCCGGACAGGGTCACGCCCCGCTCGCCCACGGCCGTGTCATAACCCTTGGTAAAGGACTGGATGGTCTCGTCCAGGCACGCGGCGTGCGTCGCGGCGCGCAGGTCGTCCTCCGGCAGGTCCGGCACGGTGATGCCGATGTTCTCCCGCAGGGTGCGGGAGAAGAGGAAGGGCTCCTGCAGCACGATGCCGATGTTCTTCCGCAGGTGCTCCAGTCTGATCTTCCGGATGTCCGTCCCGCCGACGGAGATGGTTCCGCCGTTCTCCGGCAGGTCATACAGCCGGTCCAGCAGGTACATCATCGTACTCTTGCCCGAGCCGGTGCCACCCAGGATGCCCAGGGTGGTCCCGGCGGGGATCGTCAGGCTCACGTCGTGGAGCATTTCGGGGCTGCCTTCATAGCTGAAGGTCACGTGGTCGAAGCGGATATCGCCGTCCATGGGCGGTTCGCCCGCGTCCGGCGCGTCCTTTTCCTCTTCCGCGTCCATGATATAGCCGATCCGGTCGATGCCGACGCCGGCCTTGGACATTTCGCTGATCATCCGGCCCAGCTGGCGCACAGGCCAGACCAGCATGCCGTTGTAGCTCAGGAAGGCAATGAATTCGCCGGCCGTCATGCCCCTGTTCAGGCAGAACAGCACGCCGAAGATCACTACCAGCATGATCTGCACGCCGGAAAGGATGTCCGCGGAGCACCAGAAGAAGGCCATCAGGCGGCCCAGCTTCACCCACAGGTTCGTATAGAAATGATTCTGCCTGCCGAAACGGTCCCGCTCATAGCGCTCCCGCCCGAAGGCGCGCACCACGCGGACGCCGGTCAGGTTCTCCTGCACCATGGCGGAGAGCTTGCCCTCGTTCTCGTCGCATTCCTGGAATCCCTTGCGGAACTTGTGGTGGAAGAAGAGCGAATACCAGACGATAACCGGCAGCGGAATCATGGCGATCAGGGTCAGCGTCACGTTCATGCCCAGCATGAACACAACGGCCAGCACCAGCATGATCGCGATGCGGATCAGGCTGGTCAGCTGCTCGGAAATGAAGTTCCGGGTGGTGTCGATGTCGCTGGTGCAGCGCTGGATGATGTCGCCGGTGTGGTTCTGCATGTGCCACTGGAAGGGCAGATGCTCAATATGGCCGTACAGCGTGTCCCGCATGTTCTTGACCAGGGTTTCGCCGCCCCGGGCGTTGGTCACGCGGAAGCCGTACTGCGTCACGACCTTGACCACGGCAACCGCCGCCACGGCCAGCGCCATAATCCACAGGCGGCCGCGGATCGCCTCCGCACCGCCGAACCGCTCCAGCAGGCCGCGGACGACCGGGCTCAGGGTGTCCGTCGGAGCGGATCCGATTACGTTATCCACCGTCACGCGGATGATCTGCGGGGTGATCATGTCGGCCAGCGCGGAGAGCGCCGCGCAGACCATACAGATGATGAAGAAGCCTTTGCTTCCTTTTAAAAACCGCAGGATCAGCTTGCCCCGGCCCTTCCGGGGCTCAATGTGATCCAGGGTCTGAGTGTTTTCCATATATATCAACTCCCAGTATTGTCAGTAAGGTTTGTTCCTTCCGGCACGCTGGGCATAAAAATACCCGCTGTCGGATCACTCCGACAGCGGGCATGTTTCGCAACTACTTTACTTCGTGTCTGATTCCGGGGCGTCATCCTGAAGGACCAAGCCTGGGATGTCATTCCGACCGGAACGAAGTGGAGCGGAGGAATCTCCAAGCAACACGTTGCTTATATCAAGAGATCCCTCAGCTTCGCTCGGGATGACACTATCGTGTCACTTCAGTTCGGCGAAGTACTTGATGGTGCGAACCATCTGGCTGGTGTAGCTGTTCTCATTGTCGTACCAGGACACGACCTGCACCTGATAGGTGTCGTCGTCGATCTGGTTAACCATGGTCTGGTTGGCATCGAACAGGGAGCCATAGGTCATGCCGATGATATCGGAGGAAACGAGTTTCTCGGTGGTGTAGCCGAAGGATTCGGAGGCCTGGGCCTTCATGGCGGCGTTGACCGCTTCCTTGGTCACATCCTTGCCCTTGACGACAGCCACGAGGATCGTGGTGGAGCCGGTGGGCACGGGCACACGCTGGGCGGAGCCGATCAGCTTGCCGTTCAGTTCCGGGATAACCAGGCCGATGGCCTTGGCAGCGCCGGTAGAGTTGGGCACGATGTTGGCGGCGCCGGCACGGGCACGCTGCAGGTCACCCTTGCGGTGCGGGCCGTCCAGGATCATCTGGTCGCCGGTGTAGGCGTG
>JBGUHQ010000062.1:0-27163 GCA_045112195.1 Christensenellales bacterium
CGTTTCCAACGATAAACCATTATACCATTATTCACCGTAAATCAGAAGGATCAGAAAGCAACTTTCCGTCATAAATCAAAGAAAACGCCTTCCGCCCCGGAAGCCGTTTCAGACTGTCGACAAAGTCCGAGGCAAAAGCCTCGGATTTTGTCATATAAAAGTGCTGAAAAGCCTATAAAATCAACATTTAGAGGGTGATATGTAGTATAATAAGGGCATAAGGAGTGAGCCATGAATCCTTGATTCTTCTCCTCGATAGCATGGATAAACTTTTCCACGTCCTTCCTCCTGACATCACAGAATACAATGAGATTTTTTTCATCTTTCCTACGTGCCGCTTTTTTGAACTTAATCCTTGTGTTTTCAAGTTCAGCGCTTTTTCATTTCCTTCCCAATAGTTTTATACAGAAATAGTAACTTTACCCTACTGTTCAATTATGCCTTCACTTCTAAATTTCGCCAGCATTTCCAACATATGTTTTCCAATCTTCTCAGGATCGTAATCAAGAGCAGCACAGATCAAGCGTAAACCATCCGGAGTAAGTATTCGCCCGTACAACCTGTCAATCTGGTATTTATGGTATCTTTCATATTCTTTGTTGGATATCTGTTTCATAATTGCCTCCACATTTCTCGTTTCGCTCAGTTAACAATCAAAGTATTTCTCTTTTCGTGCCTTCTTCTCCAAGGCCAACTCTTGCCACATAATCCTCCATTTTTTCTCGGATAATCCTCCAGCGTTTTCCGTAACGTATTGATACTTCCTGATGATCGGCAGCGAATTTGCGTAGTACTTTTGTCCCCATACCAAAGTACTCCGCTGCCTCGGTAATCGTAAGCATGTATTTCTGATTGATCGGCACTTTCATTGACTACTCCTCCTCAATAGAATCGTTGTAGTAATCACTCTGTTGCCGAACAAAGTCAACTATAAACCTTATCCGGCTGGCACTGATCAATCTACTCAGCCGATAAAGCCACAACATACCCGCTTGACCGGAAATATGAATAACCGCTAAGAAAGCGCTATGCCCTTGTTTTTCAAAGGCCAGCGCTTTTTCGTATGGTGTTGATATTCATGTTTTCGGCAAAATTTCACCAGTAGTAGTAAAACAGTAGTAATTTCCTTTTTGCCTGCCGCGTTTTGCAGCGTTTTGCCGCGTTTTAGGGGCGTCCTGCCAACCCCTTAGTCACTGTTGCCGTGGCAGACAAATAAGATTTTAATCACTGGTACAAGATGCCTCCCAATACCGCAGGATGCCGCGTTTCAGTAGTAATTTCACAGATGTTTTACTACTCCTGTTTCAACAGTCAGATTGCTTAATCCTCCCTGTTTATGCAACCGTTGCATTAGCGTTTACCTTCTCTATAGCCTTACGGATTCCTGCCCATACCGACAAATCCGTAAACACCTCAACAATACTTCCCTGATCCGTAAATGGAGAATCCTGCAGCACAGACAGATCTTTCATCATTCCATTATGGACAATGTATTCCACGATCTGATTCACAAAGTAGATCTGCCGGCTGTCGAGCTGTGTACTGTCCAGATAATCTGCAAACGCTGCCTTGGCTGCTGTCATATCCAGTCCGATGACGCTCCGGACAAATTCTCCCAGCGGAACCGATCCGATTTCCCTCTCATAGTCCTGCTTTGTCCCAACTTCACTCCACAGGATTCGCTCCAGTTCCTCCACATCATCTTCCGTCAGCGGAATATTGCTCTTCAGCTTTGCAATCGCTTCATTTTCCTGGTGCTGGCGCACATAGTATTCCGCTTTTGCTTTGTAATCCGCCAGATAATCATTATCCAGTTCCGATTCATGGAACGTCATGGATAGAATCTCGTCATCAAAATTCGTATTGTAAACAACTTGTTTGACAGGTATATATTTGATCAGATCCCGAATGTTTTCCCGGATATTTTCAAACTCATTGATCCCGGCGTTATCCAGATAATCCGTCTTCAGGATTTTCTGGATCAGTTCCTGCTGCGCCATAATCTCCGGAATATTGGCAACCCAGGCAACCGCCTGGACCTTGCTGATCAGATCATGCCTTGCCTTGGCATATTTCTTTCCTGCCAGATAAGCCAGCTCGATCCCGTACAGCAGCGCGTCAAAACGCAGAGCCTTTGCGTCATCCGAATCCGGCAGAATCAGCGGTGCCAATTCATCCGTCATGAACAATGTGTCCTCATAGGTGAGGGCCTTATAGCTCTCCGGATCGCTGTACAGCTCCACATATTTCAGGTGCTGCTTCACCGCAAAGTTCTCCCGGTCCAGTTCCTGTACTTTATCCAGCAACTCCTGCACCAGAGATTTTCGGAAAGCGATCAATTCTTCTGTCTGATAGGTCATATCCTGCAGCTTGTAAACAATCTGCGCTTTCAGGCTGAACAGCATGGCGGAAAGGGCCAGGGTATTGTTGTTCGCTTTCCCTTTGTTCATCCGGAAGAATTCAAAGTTTCCGCAGAAATCAAAGATATAGAATTTGTTCTTATCTTCTCCGTCGATCAGTCCGGGACACAGCCGGGTTCCGCGGCCGATCATCTGCCAGAACTTAGCCTTGCTCATCACTTTTTTGAAGAACACCAGATTCAGCACTTCCGGCACGTCAATGCCGGTATCCAGCATATCCACGGAAATGGCAATCTGCGGCAGTTTGTCCGGTTCGGAGAACTCGTCAATAGCGCTCTGGGCATAGGTCATATAGTTGTCAATGACCTTCGCCCATCCGGGCAGATGCGGAAACTCCTTTCCGAAGTTTTTCAGGATCTCCTCCGCGTGCTTATGGTTCTTTGCGAAGATGATGGATTTCCCGATCTTGTTCCCGTAGTCGATCTTCAGGCCTTCCTTCATCAGGATCCGCAGGACCTCCCGGATCGTATCTTCATTGAAAATCCACTCATTCAGGGCTGAGGAGGCGATGCTTTCCGGCAGCTCGCCGTTCTCGTCCTCAAAGGTGTTTTCGTATTCTTCCCTGTCTTCTTCGGAAAGCTCGTCATAGACGATCCCTTCCTGGATGAATTTCAGGGTCGTTTCCACGCTGATGAAATCCACCAGGTATCCATCCTTCACCGCCTGGGCCAGCTCATATCCGTAGGTCGGTATGCCGCTCTGCAATTCAAAGATCTCATAGGTATTCTTGTCGATCTCATCCTTCGGCGTGGCGGTCAGGCCCACCAGCGGCGCATCGAAGTAGTTGAAAATGTCCCGGTATTTGTTGTAGATGGACCGATGTGCTTCATCGCAGATCACCAGGTCAAAATGCCCGGGTGTAAACAGCCGCTGCTCTTTCTCATCCTGTACGGTATCGATGCAGTTGTACATCGTCTGATAGGTGGAAAAAACACAGTGGGCTGTATAGTTTGTCTTATCTTCGCACAGGTTTACCACGGACAGGTCCGGAAGCAGATTCACAAAGTTCCGTTTCGCCTGGGTCACCAGGGAGTTCCGGTCCGCCAGGAACAGGATATCCCGAACCCAGCCTTTTTCCATCAGCACCTTGCACAGGGCAATGACCGTTCGTGTCTTTCCGCTGCCGGTGGCCATCACCAGCAGAGCTTTGCGGCGGTTCTTTTTGTCGAAGCTCTCGCAAACCGCCTTGATCGCTTCCTCCTGGTAATACCGTCCGGCGATGTTCTTGTCCACATGGATCAGGCTCATCGGTTGCCTCATCCGGCGCAGGTTGAACATCTTCTCCAGGTCCCGTTTGCTGAAGACAGCCGCGACCCGGCGTTCCGGATACTGCCCGTCGTCGATCCGGCTTTCAAAGCCGTTCGTCAGGAAGATGACAGGGCGGCGGTTATACTGCTTTTCCAGCAGATCGGCATAGAGCTTTGCCTGCTGGCGGCCTTTCGCCACATCCACACAGGTACGCTTAGCTTCGATGACAGCCAGTGCTTTTCCGTCATCCCCGTAAAGCACATAATCCGCATAGCCCACTTCACTCTGGTTGGGCATGCCGGGCAGTTCCACCTCGTCCAACCAGTCCTTGCCTTTGGTCCAGCCGGCATCCTCCAGCATGACGTCGATATACAGTTTCCGGGTTTTATACTCTGAAATCTCCAGGGGCTTGGGCGTATAGGCCTGCTGCTGTTCCTCGCGCCGGACCGTCAGTTCTTCCTTCAGGGCAGCGTTTTCTTCAATCAGTTTTGCCAGTTGGATCTCCGTTTCCGGCGGAACCACATAAACCGGTGCAGCAGACTGTTCCGGCAAAGCGGGATCGAAGCTACCGGACTGATAACCCCTGCTGTAGCAGCAGGCCACAAAGTCCATGAACACCCACAGGTTCTGCAGGCACAGCATAGCCTGTTCCTTAGTGATCTTCTTCCCGTCGTGGGCGGCGAAATTACCGATCTTGCGGATATACTCCAACCGGCGCATCAGGTTTGTGTCCACAATATCCCGGAATTCCTCCGTGCTCAGCAGGCTGACCAGCTTGTCATCCCAGGGCATGCAGAGGGCGCTGTCCACGGAATACATCCATTTGACAGCAAACTCCATCGCCCGGCGGCAATTCAGCACACAGGCCGCCGGATCTATGCTGTAGATCTTTTCTGCTGCGACTGCGACCTCCCCGAAGGGAACGAAGTCCGGCACGGACAGGAGGAAATCAAAGTTGGTCATATGATCACCTCACAATTAACCAAAATACTGCTGCATCAAACTATCAAATAGCAGCTGAGCTTTATTCAATGCTTCCTGCACGACAACTTTTGATTTGTCGATCTGTCTAGCAAATTCAGCAAACTTATTTTGTTCTTCTATCGATATTGATAGAATCCGAATTTCTTGTAGATTCTTAACTGATAATCCTGGTTGCGCAGCTCCTGTCTGATATCTTTTCAAATCAAGATTGATCAGCAGTTGATTCAACCAAATACTATTCATTTCAATCATCGGAGTAACCAGTAAAGCGTGCTCTGTATTTTTAAATTTCCCTGATGCAAATTGAACATTGCCGCTTAATGCTCCTTGTCTACCAATAAGGGAGTATTCACCTTCTTGATTGTAGTCTGCTACATATCCTCTTATTCCATTTCCACCAAAACATGGATATTTTTTCATCTCAGAAGGTTCATCTGAAATATCAGAAGCAGCAGTAAAGTCTCCAGCCTTTAATATCAGAACATCTTTAAGCGCTTTGGTATCAAGCTTTTTCGTGTTGGCTATGGGATCTCCAAACATCTCGATAAATCGGGCTTTGATGAGGGTGTCGAGGGTGCGGAGTTGGCACTGGTAGCTATCAATTATCTCTGAGGCCTTATCGAGTATGGTAACCATTCTCTCTTGTTCTTCAATGGGATGGATATCAATAACCACTTCAGACAGTGTTGCCTTGTTGAGTGTTTTGCCCATCACGGCTTTGTTTGTTCCTTCGTCCCAGTTCCTGTGCAGCAAGAGATAATAAAGATATTCCGGCTTGATTCTGACGATACCTTTATCAATAAACGCCATGATTGCTTCATTTGAATACATAGGTACCGGCGTGATGCTGACTTTACCTATCGACAGTTTGAAACTCATTATCACTGTTTGTGCAGGGATAATCTTGATACCACTTTCCTCAACTGCCTGCCGTGAAAGTGACTCCTTAGTATCATAAATGTATTTATCGGCATTGGACAAATCGGCAATAGATATCCATGGAAATTCCGGTTGAGACCAGTATTCTGGATTATCACGAGATGGTGTTTTTCCCATCTGTAGCTCGAACAAATCTGAAAGTTTATATTTCATCCCATCATCCCCACAAATCCGATTTTACAATCCCAGCAGTTTTTCCAGTTCGTCCATCTCTTCGCTGATCTTCATTTCAAGTTCCCGCAGTTCTGCCATGATCTCCACTGTCGGTGGATACTCCACGGGTTTGTACTCCGTCTTCTTATACTTGTTGATAGACAGATCATAATCATTCTGTACGATTTCATCCTTCGGCACCAGGAAGGACTGCTCTGTGCGTTCCCGTCCTTCTTCCTGTTCCCGGTTTCCGAATCTGGCGATAACATCCGGAATGTCATTGGCCTGGATCGGGCTGCGCTTGTCGTCCAGGCTGAAGCCGTCCGCTTTCATGTCATAGAACCATACCTTGTCCGTTCCACCATGATTTGTTTTCGTGAAAATCAGTACAGCGGTACTCACGCCGGCATAGGGTTTGAATACGCCGGAAGGCATCGAAATGACTGCTTCCAGCCGGTGGTGGTCTATGATCTCCTGTCGGATTGCCTTATGCGCTGTGGAGGATCCGAACAGCACGCCGTCCGGAACGATACAGGCGCATCTTCCGCCGATCCTCAGCATCTTGAGGAACAGGGCAAGGAACAGCAGTTCTGTCTTCTTGGTTTTGCAGACCTTCAGCAGGTCAGTGCTGACGATCTCCGCATCCAGGCTGCCCTTGAAAGGCGGATTTGCCAGGATCAGGGAATACTTTTCCCGGTCCGGATTCTGATCGCTGAGGCTGTCCCGGTATTCGATGAAGGGGTTCTCCACGCCGTGGGTCATCATGTTCATGGCACCGATCCGGAGCATGGTGCGGTCCATATCGAAGCCGGTGAACATCTCATTCATATAGTGTTCCCGGTTTTCCTTATTGAAGAAGACTTCGGATTTTTTGTTTTCCTTCAGGTAATCGCTGGCGGCCACAAGGAAACCGGAGGTACCGCAGGCAGGGTCGCAGATCAGGTCATCCGGCTTGGGCTGCATCAGCTCCACCATCATACGGATGATGTGGCGGGGTGTGCGGAACTGGCCGTTCACGCCGGCGGTAGACAGCTTCGACAGCAGGTACTCATAGACGTCGCCGCGGGCATCCGTATCGCTGAGCTTCGCCATCTGCTCATACATATCGTCCATAGCGGTGACGATCTTGTCCAGCATCAGCGGCGTAGGCACTTTGAAGATGGCGTCGCCCATATATCTGGAATAAGCGCTCTCCTTGTTCCCGTGCAGGTTCTTGATGAACGGGAAGACCCATTCCTGCATGACGCTGTACATCTTTGCCGCCGGGAAATCGTGGAACACACTCCACTTCAGTTGAGTACCATCCACCGTCTGATTTCCGATCTGCACTTCCTCCGCGAAGATGCTTTCAAAAGGTAGGCCGAGCATGGCGCTTTCTTTCGCTCGCAGGGTATCGGCAGCATCCAGGTCATGGATGAACATGAGATAAGTCATCTGCTCAATAACATCCAGCGGATTGGTCAGGCCGCCTGTCCAGAAGATTTCCCAGATGCTGTCGATTCTGTTTTTCAGTTCGCCGGTAATCATATTCAGTCACCTCTGTTCCAGATATAGGATGTATAGCGGCCCCCTCCGATTTTGATGATCTCTCCGCTTTCCTGCAGGCTTGCCAAAGCCCGTTCAACAGTTCTCTCACCGATATCAGGGCACTGTGCCATGATTTCTGCTTTAGTCAGTTTCCTGATACTGTTGCGGAGGATCTCCCTTACACGTTCCGGTTTGGAAAGTCCTTTCGTGATCAGGATCTCCACCCGGTCAGAGAAATCCTTGTAAGCAGCAATAATCACTCCAAGCATATACCGTACAAACGGCAGATAATCATTCTCTTCCTCATGCCACCCGGTATCACTGTCCTGCAGGGCATCATAATAGCTTTCTTTGTTGTCAGCGATCAGTTTCTCCAGGCTGATATACTTTCCGACAATATACCCGGACCGGTAAAGAATCAGCAGCGTCAGCAGCCGGCTCATTCTTCCGTTTCCGTCATTGAACGGATGGATGCAAAGGAAGTCCAGGATAAAGATGGGCATCAAAAGCAGCGGATCCATATCCGGATCGTTGACGGCATCGTTGAATGTGTTGCAAAGCGTTTCGATTGCTTCCGGAGTTTCCCATGCCGGTACCGGCTGAAAACGGACTAGTTTGGTGCCATCGGGCTGTTCTTCAGCAATAATGTTATCGCTGTTCTTGTAGTTGCCGCCAAATCCCGGGTTATTGAATTTGTACAGATCCCGGTGCAGCTGAAGAATCATGTTAGGACGTACCGGGATAAAGTCGTAATTTTCATGAATCGTCGCCAGTACATCGCGGTATCCGGCAATCTCTCTTTCGTTGCGGTTCCGCGGAGCCGTCTTGTTGCGAACAATCTTCTTCAGCCGGTCATCCGTGGTAATGATTCCTTCAATCCGGTTTGATGCTTCTGTACTTTGGATCTTTGCAATTTCCAGCAATTCAGTCAATGCATCTTTATGGGCTTCGATAAACAGATTCTGCTGTCCTTTTTGCTCGTGAATCCGCGCCAGATAAGAAACAATCTCCGGCGTCAGCAGTTCCCGATAGGTTTCTTTGTAGTTCAATGTCCTCATTTAATTGCTCCATTTCGATTTCAGCATCGCCATTTATCCATGATTTGGCTGCATTGTATCATAAAAACCGCCAAAAATCAATTCAATACCGCCATTTTGTCTGTTAATGGCGGTATTGACCGAAAGGATGGCGGAATTAATCTATGATTTATGTTCAGAACTGGCCGGGATCCATTTTCTCCCCTTAATTTCACCAGTAGTAGTAAAACAGTAGTAATTTCCTTTTTGCCTGCCGCATTTTGAAGCGTTTTGCCGCGATTCAGGTACGTCCTGCCAACCCCTTAGTCACTGTTGCCGTGGCAGATAAACAAAATCTTTGCCATTTCCGTATAAACCTTCAATCAAGCCGATGTATCAATCACTTCCCAAATAATTCAGCAGCCTTTTTCATTCTGTCAGCTATTGGAACTCCAAACGGACATCTGGACTCACATTGCCTGCAGCCGATGCATTCAGAAGCCGTATTGCCAAGCAGCATATAATGATTTTTCACCGATTCAGGCACCTCTGACTGCATAACAGCCAGGTCATAATACTTATTGATCATAGCAATATCGAGCCTGGCAATGCATGGTTTGCAGTGACCGCAGTATGTACACTCGCCTCTGTAGGAATGTAGTGGCGCACCGCTGAGTACGGATGCATAGTCCTTTTCTTCATCTGTGGCAGTTTCATAGGAGACAGCCTCGTCAACCTGCTCTTTTGTATCATATCCGCAGAGAACAGATGCTACGCCCGGACGTGTTAAAGCATAATGAATACACTGATTAGGCGTAAGCTTGACACCAAACGGCGATCTCTTTTCATCAAAGAGCCGTCCTCCTGCAAAGCCTTTCATAACAGTAATTCCCACATTATATTCTTCGCAAAGCTTATATAAATCCGCTCTCTCTGCATTCATTCCTGCAAGCTGATGATCATATTGATAGCCTTCCTCCAGCAGTTCCCCCAAATCCTGACCTGAAGGAAGCATATCAAAAGCAGGATTAACACTGAACAGAAGCATTTCGATAAGGCCTGACTTTACTGCCATGGCTGCGATCTTCGGATCATGGGAACTCATGCCCGTATGATGAATTACACCCTTTCCCTTCATCTCCAGAACATATTTTAAAAAGTCTGAATCCTGAAGATTATTCCAGTCTTCCGCGGTATCCACAAAGTGAATCATTCCAATATCAATATAATCAGTCTGGAGTCTTTCAAGAAGGTCCTCAAACGCAGGCTTCACATGTTTCATATCTCTGGTGCGAACATACTGTCCGTTTTGCCATGTGGATCCAAAGTGTCCCTGCACATACCACTTCTCCCTGTTACCTTTCATTGCCTTTCCGATAATATCTCTGGATTTGGGATCTGGCATCCAGCAATCAATAATATTGATGCCTTTTTCACCTGCGTATTTTATTAATTCAATTGATTCTTCTTCCGGATGACGCTCCAGCCATTCTCCGCCAAAGCCAATTTCACTTACCTTTAATCCTGTTTTTCCAAGTATTCTGTAATTCATTTTTACGCTTCCTCATCTCTCAGAATGAAATCAATCGCCAGGTAAAACGCGGCAAATCGAGGCCGTCAAATGTAGTAGAAAAGGAGTAAAACGGATTTTATCTGCTGTCCGGATTTCTGGTTCAAGAATACCATATACAAAGCTTCCCGGGCAACAAAAAAAACCGGCTGTTTTCTCAGCCGGAGTCAAACTGGTTATCTGCTTGTCCCGATTGATTATTCCGTCATTTATTGATTTCATGGATATACTATTGCTGAAAAATACAATCACCAAATTCCGTCATTCGCCGCAATTCCTCATATATTCCGCGGCAAACTCATCCACATCCGCGTATCGCGCGGGGCGCAGTCCCGCCTTTTCATATTCTTTGAGGTACTGCCGCAGGATCCGGTCAAACCCGTCCGCTGTTTTCCGCAGGTCTCCGGGATCATAGGCGGAAAGGACGTCATACGTCCCGATATCAACCTCGCTGCTGATATCCTTCAGCATCTCATTCAGGCTTTCCAGGCTCATAAACGCCAGGTGCCGGTCGCCCTTTTCCGCCGCCTGCGCCATCTTCCCATGCCAGTTTGAGAACATTTCCTCATAGGTTCCGGACAGCGTATCCGCGCCTGCGGGCTTTTTCTTCCGCGGCAACTGCCCCTTGACCTGGCGAAAGCAGAAATCAAGCCCCTTCATCAGCTGTGTTAATTGTTCCTTCAGATCTTCCATGGTGGTTGCCGCCAGCACGTTTTCAATCATTCCGCAAAGATGATCGGGTTTCCTCTCCATGGCGTCCAGTTCCTCATAGCGCCGGCTGACGCCTTTGCGGAAATATGTCTTGTTCAGCAGGGCAAGGGCGTTTTCCGCAAAGAAGATTACACCGCCCGCGCTCCGGCGCGCGTCGTTCAGCGCCTCTGCGGTCATGGCGTCCGCGTAACAGCACCGCGCCTCTTTCAGTTCCTTTTCCGCCTTTCGGTAATCCTCTTCCCCGAACGGTTCCGCCAGTTTCTTCCGAACCTGCTCCCGCAGGGTCTCCAGCTCAATCCTGTACTTTTCATCCGCACAGTACACGATTTGCGCGTCCATCAGTTTGGAGATATGGGGATGATCGTATTCGGCGTCCTGCCGCAGGCTTTCCCGGGTCGTACAGTAGATATCATGCCCCACGCCCAGGTCTTCCTGGATAAAAGCTTTTCCCAGCTGCCATCCGCGGTCGTCATTGATCAGGATCAGCAGGTCAAGGTCCGACAGCGGATGAATATCTCCCGTCTGAAAGGATCCGTAGATTCCGATCAGCGCGATCGCCCCCGGGCATACCGCCTGTTCCTTCCGGATGACCGCGTCAATGATTTTCCGGTTTCTGATCTCCAGTGAGTTCATCTGAATAAGCTCCTTACTGTCTGCAATGGAATGCCCCGTCGGAGGATTGCGCTCATGCGTGATTTCCCGTGTCCCGGCACCAGGCCGCGATCTCAGAAACGAGTTTAAGGGGCAGCTCGTCAGAATAAGGGATCTGAATGGAACCTTTGCTGTACCGGAGGCCGTACTCATCCAGCCGTTCAGCAAAACATGCCACCGCCTCCGGTCCGGGATAAAGACCGATATGCGTTTTCTGGGCTGCAAAGTGAATGATGTTATGCCCGTTCCACCAGGTCGGCATCGCCCATGAAATCTTTTCCTTTGCTTCCGGAAGCTCATCCCGGATGGCTTTCCTTACAAGCTGAAGCTGTTCCCGTATTCCCGCGTCCTGTTCAGAAATATATTCGTCAACCGTTTCCGGTGCTTTTCCGCAAAAATGGCTCTGGTTTTCATTTCTGAAAGATCGGCCGCACTTCCGGCATTTCCACATTTTCTCCTCCGCTTTTATCTCAGAATCTTTTCCATTGGCCTGCCTTTTGCCAGTTCATCTATCAGCTTGTCCAGCTGCCGGATCTTTTTCATCAGCGGATCATCAATTGTTTCAACCTTTACCCCGCATACAGAACCGGTAATCCGTTCCGCTCCCGGGTTGTACGCCGGAGCTTTGTCAAGGAATTCAGCATAGGTCATCTCCTGGTCCACCGCTCCCATGTCATAGCCCGTCAGCCATTGGATGATCTCATCAACTTCTGCCTTTGTGCGGCCTTTTCTCTCTGCCTTGGCTACAAGCAGCGGATAGATCCGGGATACTTTCATATCTTTTACAGATGCCATCATGATTTCCTCCCCGCGAAACCGGCCGCTTCCCTGATCCATGCAAGTAATTCATCATCAATTTCTTCCCCGGTCCCAATCATGACATGATGCGTCCACCGGCCGGGACGAGGTTCAGCAACTGCATTGATCCGGGTGGACTCAACCCTGCGGGGCAGTCCGAAGGTGATCGTCAGGAATGGATCCGGACGATCCTTTGCTTTTCGAACCGGTGTGAATGAAACAGCGGCAAACATATGCCCGATGAAAAAAGAAACCTGCGTTTTCCCGACTTCAATTCCTGCTTCCGGAATTTAGGCAAGCACGGATTTCCGAAACACCTCATACATCGGCAATGCCGCCGGTTTTCTGTCAAAGAAAAACAGTTCCTCAGAAGAAATCGTTTCCCGGCAGTTCTCTTCCCCCATATGTCTCTTCCCTCATTTACCGCTTTTCATTGTCAGATCGGAACCGTCAGAAGCAGCAGAAAAGTAATAAAACGCGCTTCGGTTTACTGCCCGGAATACTCCGGGAGCCGTTCCTGTCCCGAGATAGAATACCATAGAAAGAAAGCCAGAACAATCAAAAACCGGCCGGATCGCTCCGGCCGGTATCATCGTTTTCACCGGTCATCCTGCCCGGAAATGATTCTTTGAAAGCTTCATCTCATCCGCTTTCATTCATCATCATTTGATGCGCGCGAACCCGGAACGGTTCGCCGCGGTCGGCGCCTTTTCTTGCTTTCCGGCACAGCCTGTTCTTGATCCGGCACATCGCTTCGATGTGCATAATCCAATGGCGGCTGAAGGGCATTCGGATCAGCCCGCCAGGATTGCATTACGCACCCTGGACATATTCGATGAAAGCCTGCGCTTCCTCAAAGGTCTTCAGCCGGGCCGTATACATATACCGTCCCATCTGCGGCCAATTCATTGGCGGCATCTCTTCCTGCATCATCATCTGATCCCCGTACCGAGCCATGATCTCCTCATGCGTCCGGCCGTAAGTATGCCCGTCTTTCCGGCTGGCATACACGCAGTAGAAATGTTCCCCGGATTCCGGTACCTTACGGGTGTCGAAGGCGACCATGTCGGCATAGATCTGATAGACGTCCGTGGAATGGGCAAAGTCCATCATATCCGGCGTATAACCGCCCGCCGGCCGCATATTCACTTCCAGGGCCACGAAATCCCCGGTCTTTCCAAGGCCTTTGCGGGCTTTCGTCAGGCGGAAGAATTCCAGGTGCACAAACCGGCGGTCCACGCCGAAAGCCTTCACCGTTTTCCGGCCCAGCTCCCGCAGTTTTTCAGGCACCTCCGGGCAGGTATAGTACATCAGGTCCAGGTCTTTGTTGACGATGTCCATCACCGGCGGCCAGACCGTCATGCTCTCAAACAGCGGCTCACACCGGGAATCCAGGATCGCGTCATAGGAGCAGATCTCTCCCTGGACAAACTCCTCCATCACATAGGGCACGCCCGGCAGATCGTTATAGAACGCTTCCAGATCCGCGTCGTTTTCCAGCTTCCATGTATGCGTTGCGCCGACGCCCACGTCCGGCTTCACGATCACGGGGTACCCGGCCTTTTCAATAAAAGCCTTTCCGGCTTCACGGTCAGAAACAATATGCTGGCGTGCCGTGGGGATCCCGGCTTCCAGGTACAGCTTCTTCATAAGGCTTTTTTCCTTGATGAAGCTGATCCGGTCAGACCGGATGCCGGTCGTGATATTGAAATCCGTCCGCAGCCGGGCGTCCTGCTCCAGCCAGTACTCGTTCATGGATTCGACCCAGTCGATCTTTCCGTACTTAAATGCAAAGAAAGCCACTGCCCGGTAAACCTGATCATAATCTTCGAGGCTGTCCACCAGATAATACTCCGTCAGTGCGGCTTTCAGCGGTGCTTCCAGGCTGTCATACGGCGCGTCGCCGATGCCCAGCACGTTGATCCCGTTCCGGTGCAGCCGGTCGCAGAACTGCCAGTAGGTATGGGGAAAATGCGGGGAGATAAAAACAAAGTTCATCGCTTTCAGATCCTTTACTCATTGATCATAAACGGCAGGAAGTACCGCATCTGTTTAAACCACCAGGGCCAGTCATGCGCCACGTCATAACCCCAGAAATCACACCAGGCTTCGATACCCTTTTCCCGGAAGATCCGTTCCAGATTCTTCAGCGTGCGCACGCCGTCTTCTTCCCAGGCCCCTTGGCCACAGCACAGGATGATCTTCCGATCGTTGTACATCCTGATCCAGGGATGTTCCGCGGGCATATTGGGGAGAAACCGTTCAGGAGAATTATCATACAATGTCGAGTTCATCCAGCCGTCAAAGAAGTAATCCGCGTCATAGACGCCGGACAGGGCGATAACGCCTCGAAAGAGATCCGGCCGACGCAGGAAAGTGATCACCGCGTGATCCGCGCCCATGGAGAAGCCGGTCACAGCCGGCGTCTGCGGATTGCGGGATTTGATCAGCGGGATCACTTCCTCCGTAATATAGCGGAAATACTGTTCCTGACGGGCAGCGCGGAACTCGTTGTCCCAGCCTTTGGGGGACCAGCTCTCCCTGTCCACCGTGTCCACGACGAAAAGCTGGATTTTGTTTTCTTCAATAAAATCCGCCAGGTGATGGATCATGCCGAAATCTTCATAGTTATGGCACATGGAATCCTGTGTCGGAAATGAAAGAAAAGGAATACCGCCCTGGCCGTAAATCATGATGTGCATATCCCGGTCCAGGTGCCTGCTGTAATGCGTTATCTCTTCCCTGTTCATGTCTTTCCTCTCTGTCTTTCGCCGGATCTGTCCCGCCGGCGGAAAAAGACATTGGATATTATGTCACAGGCAGCGTGCCCGGTCAATCAGATCACATACATGTCCCAGTTTCCGGACAGTTCCCTGCATTTTTGCATAATATCCGAAAGCGTTCTGCTTTCAGCAAATATGATAATGGAATGGTTCAATTCCTTCCATACACAGTCATTGACGGCGCCGCGCAGGCTTCGTCCGTCCGTTTCACCTGCCGAATCCGTTTCTTCCAGGATACCGTTGTCCAATGCATTGAGAATCTCCGACAGTTTAATCTGATCTGCAGGCCGGGCCAGCGTATAACCTCCGCGCAACCCTTTCTGTGCCCGGATCAGGCCGGCCTGTTTCAGCTGTGTCAGGATTTGTTCCAGGTATTTCTGGGAGATCTCCTGCCTTTCCGCTATCTCCGGTCCAGATACGGCGGATCCGTTTTCGGAATGCAAAGCAATATCCGTCAATGCCAGCATCCCATACTCAACCCTTGTAGACACTCTCATAACACATCCTCCAATCTTTCCAGGGCTTCCCGAAGAATACTCTGCGGACAGGCGGTATTGATTCGCTGGAAACCTTCGCCAGCCTTGCCGAAGATCGCCCCGCTGTCCAGCCAAAGCTTTGCCTTTTGTATGATCATGTCATCCAGTTCGGCCGTTGTCATTCCGGTACCGCTGAAATCCAGCCAGATCAGATAAGTTCCCTCCGGCTTTTTCATGCTTACGCCCGGCAGATGTTCCCTGACAAATTCATCCGCAAAACAAATATTCTTCTCAACATAAGCCTTCATGGATTCATACCATGTATCGCCGTTTTCATAGACTGCCTGTGCCGCGGCAATGCCGAAGATTGTCGGTTCGTCATAACCAGTACGATTGATTTCCTCTGTAAAGCGCCGTTTAAGGCTGATGTTTGGAATAAAAATATTCGACTGCTGCAATCCGGCGAGATTAAATGTCTTGCTGGGAGATGTTGCGGTAACAGTAAACTCCCGGAAGGCAGGATCTATCTCCTGGAACACATTGTGTTCCCCTTCCCAAACAAAATCAAAGTGAATCTCATCGCTGAACACGATAACACCGTGTGCCGCACAGATCCTACCGATTCGCTGAAGTTCCTCCTTCGTCCATACCCTGCCCACCGGATTATGCGGGTTGCAGAGGATAAACAGTTTCACATCATGCCGGATGACCTTCTGCTCAAAATCGTCATAGTCCATAGAATAATGCCCTTCAGCGTCCCGAACCAAGTCAGAGCTGACGATTTTCCGTCCGTTATGCCGGATCAGGCTGCTGAAGGGATAATAAACCGGTTGCTGAATGATCACGGAATCGCCCGGCTCTGTCAGCGCGCGGATGGCTGATGCAATCGCGAAGCATACGCCGGGCGACTTGACGTGCCACAGTGGATCCACTTTCCAGCCATGATGCCTTTCCATCCATCCGCTCACAGCCTCAAAAAAGCCGTCCCCTGGCTGCGTATTGCTGTATCCGTAGATGTTGTGCCGCACCAGTTCGCTGAGGGTGTCCTCCACATAGGAGGACGTTTTGAAATCCATATCCGCCACCCACAGGGGCAGAATATCTTCCGGATATCCCCTCCGGGCCGCGAAATCATACTTCAGACACCGGGTGTTTCGCCGGTTGATAATCTGATCGAAATCCAGATTCCTTTCAGCCATACTTATTTCCTTTCATCTGATTGCTCCGCTTTTTCAAAAGCTCCGGCCAGGTCCGCGATGATATCGTCCGGATTTTCAATCCCGACAGAGAGCCTGAGCAGCCTGTCTGTTATGCCCAGTTTTTTCTTTTGCGGTTCCGGAACGTCCGGATGTGTCTGGACTGCCGGATAAGTCAGCAGGCTTTCAGTTCCGCCAAGGCTCTCGGCAAATGTGATCAGCCGGATATTCTTCAGGATACTCAGCGCCAGTTCCGCGCTTTCCACCGAAAATGAGATCATGCCGCTTCCGGCGTAATATACCCGATCCACCTGCGGATTCGCCAGCAGCCATTCCCTTACTTTCTCCGCGTTGCTTTTGTGCCTTTCCATCCTCAACGCCAGGGTTTTCAGTCCTCTCAGGCACAGCCAGCATTCAAACGGCCCCAGTGTGGCTCCGGTTGTCTTCGAAAGCAGCCTGAACCGTTCCGCCAGATCCTGCCTGGCACTGCACAAAAAGCCGCAGACGGTATCGTTATGCCCGCTCAGGTATTTGGTGCCCGAGTGAACCACAATGTCCGCCCCTTCCTCAATAGGGGTTTGGAAATACGGCGTCATGAAGGTGTTGTCCACAATCAGCATGGCGCCGACGCTGTGTGCCGCCTCCGCTGCGGCCCGGATGTCAGTAATCCGCATCATGGGGTTTGTCGGCGTTTCCAGATAGACGGCACGGGTGTCCGGACGGATCCGTTTTCTCAGTTCCGATATGTCAGAAGTGTCCGCATATTCTGTCTCGTATCCGTTCTTGTCGCTGATCTGGGTAATCAGCCGTACCACGCCGCCGTAAAGATCCTCTCCGAGAAGAATGTGGTCGCCGGGGCGGAAATACTCAAACACGGTCGCAATGGCCGCCATACCGGACGCGAAGGCGATCGTATCATATGCGTTTTCCAGGGAACTGACCGTCTCCTCCAGATATGCTCTGGTAGGATTCGATTCCCTGGAATAATCAAACCCGTTCGGGTTTTTCCCTGGCGTCAGATGGGAGAATGAAGCTGTCTGATAGATAGGATAGCTGATTGCGCAGTTTTCATCCGGATGACGGTGCCCTTCTCCGTGTATACATCGGGTATCAATCGCATATTCCATCCCGGAATCCTCCCTTCTGCTCCGTTAATCCGGATATTCAGCCCATTTCATCCGCAAATCGGTATCCTTTCGGCAGGACAAAACCCGCAGCCACCTCCGGCGGCATATCCGGATGCGCGGGATACAGCATTGCCGTCTTGTTTCGCCGGAAGCCTTTTCGGTTATAAAAACCAACGCCGCCCGGATGTGTGTTCAGGAAAAGGTTCTGACCTTCCATCTGCACCGCCAGCCGGTCAACAACCTCCTGTCCGATATGAAGTCCCTGATAGCTGGGATCAATGGCCACGTTCAGAATCAGTCCCTGCGATATTCCATCCGACTCTGCCCTGGCACAGCCGATCAGTTTGCAGCCGTCAAAGGCGAACTCGACATAGGGACTGTTTTCAAAAGCTTCCCGCGTAACCACCGCGTCCCGTTCCCTGCCGCCGAAGGCCTGCGTCAACAGTTCATTCAGGCGGTCATAGTCAATCCTGTCCGTCGTTTCCGAAAAACCCAGACGCAGCGAATTCCGGTTCAGACCGCTCTTCTTTCCCTTCGGGAAATTCCCTGCCGGGGCGTCGAATTCCCGTTCAAACCGGTAGCCGACCGGCAGAAAAAAGCCCTTTTCCAGAAGACGGCCATCGATCGCTTCCCCTGTTTTCCCGGCATAGGTAAATGAGTTCCTGGACCGTTTGAATCCATGCGACTCAAAAAAGGGAATCGATTGCCCGTAGGTATAGGTAAACAATTCGTGGTCCCGGAAATGCTCCTTAATCTGCTCAATCAGCCTGCCGCCGATGCCCTGTTTCCTGTAATCAAGCAGCACCGCCGCATCCACGATCAGGGTCCAGGCCTTGTTGTCGGACAGTGCTCTTACGGTTCCCACAATCTTGTCCCCATCCAGCGCGTAAACCGCATAGCTGCTATTCCGGAAAGCTTCCCTTGTCTTTTTCTCATCCCAGTCATCCCTGATACCAATCGAAGCCGAAAGAACCTTGCTGACCTGACCGAAATCCACGTTCCAGTCGTCCGTATACCTGATACTCATGATTATTCCTCCCAGCGGATCAGCGTCTTCTCCGCCTTGTTGACCAGGATATCGATCACAGTTGTGATCACACCCACCGTGACAATGCCGGCAAGAACACAGCGGTAATCAGCGAAGCTCTTGTATTTCTCAATAAAATATCCGATCCCCAGGTTGATCCCCAGCATTTCCGCACCTGTCAGGCACATAAAAGCTCCGCGCAGACTTTTGGAAATGCTCTTGATGATCCCCGGCAGGCAATAAGGGAAAATGACCCGGGCCAGCATACCGAGCGTTCCGACGCCCATGGTTTTGGCTGCTTCAATAACAGCCTTGTCAATTTTTGACACCCGGGAAACTGTTCCCTGAAACGTCGGCCAGAAGACCGCAAAGAAAATGACGGCTATAGCTGCGTCCCGGAACGTTGCCAGGATCATAATCAGATAAGCGGAGAACATCAGCGGAGGAATCAATGTAATCACATTCGAAATAGGAAGCAGCACTTCCCGCACCCGCGGAATCCAACCGGCCAGCAGACCCAGTATGGTACCGAGCAGTATAGCCAGGAAGAAGCCCCAGAACAGCAACTGAAGCGAGCCAAGTACGTCCTGCCAGATTTCTTCCGGCTTTTCCACAAACACGTGGAAGAGTCCCTCCGGCGACGGAATCAGCAGGTCGTTCTGCACAGCGCCTGTTTTATACGCTATTTCCCAAACCGCAAAAAAGGCAAACAATACCACCGCGATATCAGACGCGCTTTTCTTTCGGGTTGCATGTACGCTGACTGTGTAAAGCAGGAAAGCAATCACAAGCGTCACAATATACGCGTCGGAATCATAATACCGCTTGTGCTCTGTCAGATAAGGCATAAACAGGGTAAGCAGAATATCGGCCGCAAACAGAACCGCTGCAACCATGTATTCCACATACATTCTCCTGTCAAGCAAAAAACGTTTCAAAGCGCTACCTCCGCGTCAATGTTTTCCTGAACCTGAGCATAGAAGCCGGCGATCAGTTTCCTGTGCAGTTCCTCATAGGCTGTCGTTCCGATCAGGTCATCCCGTTTACGGGGGTGCGGCAGGCTGACTTCCACTTCCGTGCGGATCTTTCCGGGCTCCATCACAACAATCCGGTCCGCCAGCAGGATTGCCTCGTCAATATCGTGTGTAACAAATACGACAGTCTTCTTTTGCTTTGCGCAAAGGGAAGATACGAGCTCCTGCAGTTCCAGCCGGAGCTTGGGATCAATCGCGGCGAACGGTTCATCCAGTAACAATACATCCGATTCCAAAGCCAGCGCTCGCGCCACGGCCACCCGCTGTTTCATACCGCCACTCAGCTGGCCGGGGTATTTGTCCCGGGCAGCCAGCAGTTCCACGTTCCGGAGATATTCCTCCGCCTTTTTGGCCCTTTCTTTCCGGGTATACTTTCTTCCGGACTGGCGGATCGCAAACATGACGTTCCCTTTGGCTGTAAGCCACGGAAACAGCGAATACTGCTGAAAGACGACCGCCCTGTCCGGTCCGGGCCCGCGGACAGTCTTTCCGTCCATCAGGATTTCCCCTTCCTTCGCACGGTTCAATCCGCTCAAAAGGCTCAGCAAGGTTGACTTTCCGCAGCCGGAGGAGCCCAGGATGCAGAGGAATTCACCGTCCCGGATATTGAGACTGATATGCCTCAGCGCTTCAAAGGAGCTTTTCTTGTCCACATAATCAAAGCTCACATCCCGGATCGCAATCTTGGTGGTATCTGCCACGGTCATAACCGACTCCTTACATTATTCGAACAACGGGCCTGAAAGATACTTTTCCCCGCTGTCCGGAATGATCACAACAATACTCTTTCCCCGGTTTCTGCTCCTGCGGGCGACCTGTTCCGCCGCCCAGAGCGCGGCGCCGGCGGAAATCCCCGCCAGGATCCCGTCTTCCTTTGCAAGTACGCGAGCCGCGTCATAGGCTTCCTCCGTGGAAACCGCAATCACTTCGTCATAAATGGCGGTGTCCAGCGTCAGCGGCAGGAAACCCGCACCAATCCCCTGCAGTTTGTGCGCGCCGGGCCTTCCTCCGGAAAGCACCGGGGAATCCTTCGGTTCCACTGCGATAACCTGAATATCCGGATTCCGTTCCTTCAGGTACCGCCCTGCGCCGGTCAGTGTGCCGCCGGTACCGACGCCGGACACCAGGATGTCCACCGCCCCGTCCGTGTCCTTCCAGATCTCAGGCCCGGTCGTTTCATAATGCGCCAGCGGATTTGCCTGGTTTGTAAACTGGCCTGGAATGAAGCTGTTCGGAATATCCGCCGCCAGCTCGTTCGCCCTGGCTATGGCTCCTTTCATGCCCAGCGCGCCGTCGGTCAGCACGATCTCCGCGCCGAATGCTTTCAGAATATTCCTGCGTTCCACGCTCATGGAATCCGGCATCACGATGATCGTCCGGTTTCCCTTGGCCGCAGCTATGGCAGCAAGACCGATCCCGGTATTTCCGCTGGTCGGCTCAATCACGGTGGTATCAGGTTTCAGCAGGCCTTTCTTTTCCGCGTCCATCAGCATATACAGAGCCACGCGGTCCTTGACGCTCCCGGCCGGGTTCAGGTATTCCAGCTTGGCCAGGATTTCCGCCTTCAGTTTTCTTTTCTGCCCGTAGCCGCTCAGCCGGACCAGCGGAGTTCCGCCGATCATTTCCTGGATCGATTCGTATACGTTCATCTTGTTCCTCTTTCAGCGTCTGTCAGTCTCTGAGTTTCGATGCAATCGGGTTTACGGAAGCGTCCTGGGAAAGGGTACGGATCATCGGATTACGATCCGCCTGCGCTTTCGCGTTCCATTTGGACACAGAGATTTCAGACTGATAATCTTCCGCGGTTTCCCCTTCGGGATGCCTTTTAAACACATTTTCCGGATCGGCGGACAGCGCTTTCCGCGCTCCGTCGGTCGCCCACAGCTCGTCATACGGCACCTGGGCCGCGATCCGTTTCAGATAACTGGCAAAGATCCCCTTCGCGTCGTTCTTCGGGAATTCGAAGAATGTGTATTTCCGGAACACCGGCAAACTGAACAGGTCCTTCACATAACCCCAGATATTCGGATACTCGGTGATGCGTTTCTTCATCGGTCCTACATTGTGATAATAGCTCGTTTCCCACCTTACCAGGGTCACATACAGCCGGACGTCTGAGTCCGTAATGTAGTCGCCGAACAGGAACCGGTTCGTCTCCAGCCGCTTATCCAGCTTTTCGATCGATTCAAAGAAATCTTCGTAGGCCTCGCTGTACGCCTCCCAGGACTGGCAGAACGCCATCCGGTAATGGCCGTTGTTCACCGTCGGAAACAGCCAGTCATTGAATTCATCAATCTCTTTTCTGTATTTCACCGGATAGAGGTCAGGAGCGTCCGCCGGCTGGAACGGCCTGAACTGTACCTCGATATAATTTGTCAGCCGGTGATAATCGTTATTTACCGCTTTCTTTTCCTTCACGTCCACCAGCGTAGGGGTCGTTGCCCGGCCGGTGAAATCCGGGTTTGCCCGCTTATAGAACTCGCTCAGGAAATAAGCGCCGCAGATCGGATCCTTATGACCCGGCTGATTCGCGAATCCATGGCCATACACGTTGGTTTCCCCGCTGTGCGTCGTCGCGACATCGCCGATTACATCCTGCAGTCCAAGGATATCCCGGACAATCACCGGACGGTTGGACCAGTGGCAGCCGTGGGCCCAGTAAACCGCAAACCGGTTCGCTTCAGCATGAAGATCGCTTTCTCCCTTGCCGAAAGGCCGGATAAAAGCGTTTGGCTGACGGATAAACGCGCCGCTTTCATCAATTTCATTTCTGGTTTCCTGCGGTCTCGGCGGTACGCCAGCCTCTTTCGCGTAGGCTTCCGCCTGGGCGTCCGTATAAGCCGCCGTTGCCGGCCGGACCAGTGAGCATGCATTTGCCATATCGTTTTTCCTCACTTTCATTCAAACAGATCGCTTGACAAGTATTTGTTTCCGCCGTCCGGGAATATCACGGCGATATTCTTTCCCCTGTTCTCTTCCCTTTTCGCAATCTCCGTTGCGGCCCATAATGCCGCTCCTGCCGAGATGCCGATCAGCAGGCCTTCCGTCTTCGGACAGAGCCTTGCGTATTTATAGGCGTCTTCATCGCTGCAGAGCAGGATCTCGTTATACAGCGTCAGGTCGGTGATCGGACAAATCGCACCGCCGCCGATCCCCTGGATCTTGTGCGGTCCCGGCTGTCCGCCGTTCAGCACCGGACAGCCGGCTGGTTCCACTCCGTAAATCCGGATATGGGGATTCATCCTTCTCAGGTATCGTCCGGTTCCGAGAGAAGTCCCGCTGGTGCCGACAGCCGCCACAAAAATATCCACCTTCCCGTCCAGTGCTTCCCAGATTTCCGGTCCCGTATGCTTTTCATGCGCTTCCGGATGATGCGGATTTTCTCCCTGCGCCGGCCTGAAAGCGCCTCCCTTTTCCTCCAGTTCCTTCGCGTAACTGCCGGCTCTTCCGAAGCCTTCCTGTTTGGGCGTCAGTACAACCTCCGAGCCATAGGCCTTCAGAATCCTGATCTTTTCGTTGCTGCTTCCTTCCTGCATACAGATGGTCGCGCGGTATTTTTTCACGGCAGATACAAGTGCGATGCCGATTCCGGTATTCCCGCTTGTGCCTTCCACGATTCTCCCGCCCGGCTTCAGCTTTCCCTCTGCTTCCGCCGCTTCAATCATGTTCAGCGCGGCTCGGTCCTTGACGCTTCCTCCGGGATTGAGTCCCTCCACTTTCGCGTAGAGATGCGCCTTCAGTCCTTCCGCCTGTTCAATCTTGTTCAGGTGCAGCATCGGTGTATTACCGATCAGCTGCAGAACATTGTCATAAATCTTTCCCATCTGTCTGCCCTTTCATCGTTCTGTCCGGCGTTGTCTTCTGAAAACCCTGCCCGCGGTTGTCCGCGGGCAGGGACATTGTGCACTTAGTTTGCTTCTTTGAACTGAGCCAGTATTTCCGCATAGAACGCGTTGTCCGGATACGCTTCAACCAGCGCGTTGATTGCGGCGCTGAAGGCGCTCGTGTCGATATTGTTCCGGATATCATATGTCGAGAAGTCAATTCCGGAGCTCTTCAGCAGACCGGAATTGTTGGCCGCTTCCACATACTTCACGATACCGTTCGTATTCGGATCCACCGCATATTTGGTCACTCCGCCGTACAGATAAGTTTCCACGTAATCCGGTTCCTTGCCGGACCATTTGGACACGATGCCGATCACATCCGCCCGGATTGTTTCGTCTGTCTCGCCGGCTTTGTAGTACTCAAACGCACGGATTCTTGCCCGTTCATATGCGGCAAAGGCTTCCGGCTTTTCAGCCAATCTGGCTTTGGAGGTCACCTCACGGCAGCACACATAGTTCTCCTGCAGCGCGCCGGCAGGCGTCACGGTTTCCAGGCCGTACGCGTCCGCATACAGCAGCGCGTACTCCAGCGGCGTAAAAGCTACGTCCACTTCGCCTTTCTGCACAGCTTGTGCTACGGCTGTCGCGTCAGCGTAATACAAGATATTTCCGTTTGCTTCGTCCTCGATCGCCGCAATCTGTTCAGCGCTGACGCCGTTGTCCAGCAAATACTGCCGGGTGATGACCCAGGCCGACTCATTCCGGACAAAACCCAGTTTTGCGTTCAGAATGGCGTCAATATTGATAATCGTTCCCTCGGCCTGGAAATTGGCGGCATTTCCTTCCTTCGCAATAACCGCGCCGCCCTCCACAGCCGTACCGCCGATGACTGTCAGATCATATCCGTTTCCGATCGCCTGCAGATCCGGAACAAATCCCGTCACAAGCAGATCCAGGTTACCGTCGCCATTGATCGCGGTCAGCGCGTCCATGCCGCCCAGGTTCACTTCCTGAACCGTTACGCCTTCTTCCGTAAAGTAGCCCTTCTGCTGCGCCAGAATGTTGATTGCGATCCTGATATTTCCCGTCGGGAAGGAGACAAACAGCGTTCCGTTTTCTCCCTCTGCCAGACCGAAGCCTGTGAGCCCCGTCAGCAGTATTGCCAGTGTCAGAATAATTCCCAATACCTTTTTCATTTTCTTTTCCTCCTGTTATTCAATCGTCATCAGTTTCAGTGTCAGTTCGGCGCATCTTTTCAGATCGCTCAGGCGGGTATACTCGGATGTGGAATGAACATTCTGCATCCCGTTTGCGATCACGATCGTATGGATCCCCGCCGCGTTCAGCCGATTCGCGTCGCTTCCTCCCAGGGTCGTAATCCGCCTGCTTTCCAGCTTTTCCCCTGCGCAGGCTTTTTCAAACCGTTTCACCACCGGATCTGTTTCATCGATCCGATAGGCCCGGAAATGCTCTGTCTGCCGACAGTGGGCGATTCCCCCGGCTTTCCGGGCATTCTCCTCAAACTGCTTCAGGATATCATCCGCCCGGCGGACCGCCCCGATATGATCCAGGCTCCGGACTTCTCCTGCGATCCGGATTCTTTCAGGAACGATATTGATCGCTGTTCCGCCTTCGATCCTGCCGATATTCACAGTGGATTCCGCGTCCACCCGTCCGGTTGGAATCTTTGTGATCGTCTCTGCCGCGATGGACAGAGCGTTGATCCCTTCCTCCGGTGCGAATCCGGCGTGCGCCGCTTTTCCCAGGATTTCCACCGTAAAGGACAGAATGCTCGGCACTGCTATTGCCGCTGTCCCAATCGGCCCAGTCAGATCCAGTACGTAAGCATTCTTTGCTTTGATCAGTCCAAAGTTGAAAAAACTGGATCCTTCACAATGCGGTTCCTCCGCCGAGGTAATCAGCACCTCGATATCCGGATGTTCCAGCCCATTCTCCCGGATCACCGTCAAGGCCTCGAGGATCGCCGTGATTCCGCACAGGTCGTCCGCACCGAGTACCGTATCTCCGGCCGAGCGGATCACACCGTCTTCGCTGATTACAGTCTGCTTGCCCTTTCCGGGTGCCACCGTATCCAGGTGAGCCGTAAAAAGCACCGGCTCCTCCGGGATATTCCCCTTCAGTCTGCCGAAGATATTCGGAAAACTATCTGGATGTGCCTGAAGGAATGCAGGATCCGTACTGCCGTCCGTAATCACGTCCAGGCCCAGTTTTCTGAGCCGTCGGGTGACGTTTTCCCCGATTTCCTTTTCGCTGAAAGACTCGCTGTCGATAGCGACCAGTTCAGTGAAAACCTCCCGGATCCTTTCTTCGCTGATCATCGTTTTGATCGTCTTTCCTTTCATCTTGATGGAAATTCCGTGACCGCCCGGCATCAAAAAACCGGGGACCTTTTCAAAGGCTCCCGGGCATATGGCATCGGAATCGGCGCGTACAAACGCGTTTCCTCATTCACAGGCGCATGGCAAACCAACCGAACGCCCTGCCACGGAACATGCCCGGGAGATAAGCATTCGACAACACCACATGCACCGTCTGCCATCGTTTTTCCTGAACATGTCCCGCACCTCCTTCATCATGAATTGAGCGCAGTATATCATCATTGACCTACTATGTCAATGGGTATTTTGTGTTTTTCTCCTGTTTTTCCAGCCTTTACCCGGCAGACAGAAAACAGAAATCAATACGCTTCCAGAAAGCTATGTTTTATTCCATCTTTCTTAAATCCAATCACTGCATCAAGATCAATAGCGTTCAGTTCCGTCGATCTGTTTATGGCTTTTGATCATCAGCCTTCAGGATGCTCATAAACTCTTCACCGGTAATTGTTTCTTTGTTTAGAAGGTATGCTGCCAGTTCATGGAGTTTATCTTCGTGTTCCCGCAGAATACTATCTGCTTTCTTCCGGGCTTCTTCTACCAGCGCGACCACCTGTTCATCAACCTTTTCCGCAAAAGCAGGACTACATGCCAGGGAGGTATCCTGACCCAGATACTGACTGTTCAGTGTTTCCAGTGCCACCATGCCGAAATCACCCATGCCATAGCGGGTAATCATCCCGCGTGCCAGCCGGGTAGCCTTTTCAATATCGTTGCTCGCACCCGTGGTGATGGAATGGAAAACCAGTTGTTCAGCCGCCTGCCCGCCTGTCAGGGTAACAATCTTATTATACAGTTCTTCACGGGACATCAGATAATGCTCATCTTCATCCACCTGCATGGTATATCCAAGAGCGCCGGATGTCCTGGGGATAATCGTGATCTTCGTCACAGGTGCTGAATTGGTCTGCAGAGCTGCCACCAATGCGTGACCGATTTCGTGATAGGAAACAATCTTTTTTTCACTCTCAGACAAGACTGCATTTTTACGCTGATAACCTGCGATAACCGTTTCCACACTTTCCATCAGGTCGTCCTGTGTTACAGTATCGCGGCCCAGCCGCACCGCACGCAGCGCTGCCTCATTGATGATATTGGCCAGTTCCGCACCGCTCGCACCGCTTGTTGCCCTGGCGACAGCTTTCAGGTCAATGTTATCGGCCATTCTGATTCCCTTGCTGTGCACACGCAGGATCGCTTCACGGCCGCCGACATCGGGCAGTTCAACCGGAATCCTTCTGTCAAAACGACCTGGGCGCAGAAGAGCTGGATCCAGGGAT
>JBGUHQ010000063.1:0-2724 GCA_045112195.1 Christensenellales bacterium
CCGATGTGGCGGATGACCTCGCGGACGGTTTCGCTGCCGTTGGAGAGCTCCACCATGTCCCGCTTCACGTGCAGGATCACGCCGTCAAAGATGTCTTCCGTAGAGACCCGTTTTTCTCCCAGACGGGCAAGTTCATTTTCGGTATTGAAATTCATAAATGCTCCTCTCGAAATGACACCGGGGAGGATTAGGCTTTCGGGGCGATGGTGGCCTTGATGCGGCGGACGCCGGCGGAAGAGGATTCTTCCTTGCGGATCTTGAAGGAGCCCAGATCGCCGGTGTTGGCGGCATGGGGACCGCCGCAGATCTCGAAGGAGTACTCGCCCATTTTGTAGGTGCGGACCTTCTCGCCGTACTTGCTTTCGAACAGGCCGATAGCACCCTTTTCCTTGGCTTCCTGAACGGTCATCTCTTCCATGACGACCGGAACCTTGGCGTCGATGGCCACGTTCACCAGGCGTTCCACTTCGGTGATCTCTTCGGGGGTCATCTTCCGGCCGAAGGAGAAGTCGAAGCGCAGGCGCTCGGTGGTGATGTTGGAACCCTTCTGGGCAACCTCGTCGCCCAGTACCTTCCGCAGGGCTGCCTGCAGCAGGTGGGTGGCGGTGTGCAGTTTGGCGGTTTCTTCGTTCCGCTCGGTCAGGCCGCCCTTGGCGGCGCCTTCCTGCTTGGAGATCGCCTGGTGCTCCTTGAACGCTTCGGCGAAGCCGTTGGCGTCCACAGTCAGGCCTTCTTCGGCGGCTAGTTCTTCCGTCAGCTCCAGCGGGAAACCGTAGGTATCGTAGAGGCGGAAGGCCTGCTTGCCGCTGATTTCGGTTTCAGGCTGATAGGACGGATCCTTCTGGGCCATGAACTCGTTTTTGCGGCGGATGCCGGTGATGCACTTGGTGAACTCCTTCATACCGGTGGCCAGCGTGGCTTCGAAGCGGGCAGCTTCTTTCATGATTTCGTCCAGGATATAGTCTTCCTTTTCCACCAGCAGCGGATAGGCCTCATCGTAGATCTGCTCGATGAAGATCTTGCTGACCTCGGCCAGCACGGAGGACTCCAGGCCCAGCTGGCGGGTGTAGCGGATGGCGCGGCGGAGCAGGCGGCGCAGGATGTAGCCGGCGCCGACGTTGGAGGGCAGGATGCCGTTCACATCGCCGATGAGCATGGTGGATGTGCGGATGTGATCCGCAACGATGCGCATAGCTTTCTGCGCGTCGGGATCCTCATCATAGCTCTTGCCGGACTTCTCCTGCAGGTGCTCGATCACGGGCCAGAACAGGTCGGTCTTGTAACCGTCGGTCAGGCCGTTCAGGAAGGCGAGCATCCGGTCCAGGCCGAAGCCGGTGTCCACGTTTTTATTCGCCAGCGGGGCATAGCCGTCCGCGTTTTTGACGTACTGCATGTACACGTCGTTACCGATCTCAACATACCGTCCACAGCGGCAGGCAGGTCCGCAGTTCGGGCCGCAGGCTTTGTTGTGGCGGGGATAGAACCACTCGTTGTCCGGACCGCAGGGCGTACCGGTGGTGCCTTCCAGCTCCCACCAGTTGTCGGACTTGGGCAGGTAGAAAATATGCTCCGGCAGGATGCCGACCTGTTTGAGCAGATCCGCGGTCTCATCATCCCGGGGCGCGGCGTCATTGCCTTCGAACACGGTGGAGCAGATTTCGCTGCCGTCCAGGCCGAACACCTTGGTCAGCAGGTCGTAGCTCCACTGGGTCTTCTCTTTCTTGAAATAATCGCCCAGGGACCAGTTGCCCATCATCTCGAAGAAGGTGAAGTGGGTCGGGTCGCCGACGCTCTCGATGTCCACCGTGCGGACGCAGCCCTGCACGTTGCACAGGCGCTTCTTTCCGGAGGGATGATCCTTGCCCAGCAGATAGGGCATGAGCGGCTGCATGCCGGCTACGTTGAACATGACGCCGGTGGTGCCGTCGCCGATCAGCGAAACGGCGCCGATATTGATATGTCCCCGTTCCTCGTAGAAACGGATCCAGGCGTTTCTCAGTTCCTTGGAAGAGATCTTGCTCATATCCTTTACACTCCTTGACTCGTGGATTCGCGATAACCTAAATATTATAACAAACAGAGGAAGGGTTGGCAAGAATTCATTTCCTGCTTTTCCTGTGTTCTTTATCCGCTGGATGCGTTGACTTTCAGGGCTTATGGAAGATAATGGAAGGGTACGGTGATAGGATTGTATCCTGTATACAAAAACCGGATCGGAGGAACAGTATGAACCTTACACAAAAGATCCTGAACGCACACCTGGTCAGCGGAACCCCCGCGGCCGGGGAGGAGGTTTCCATCCGGATCGACCAGACCCTGACGCAGGACTCCACCGGTACGATGGCCTATCTGCAGTTTGAGGCCATGGGCATCGGCCGGGTCCGGACCATGAAGAGCGTTGCCTATATTGACCATAACACCCTGCAGACCGGTTTCGAGAACGCGGATGATCATCAGTACATCCAGAGCGTGACGAAGAAGCACGGCATCTTCTGCTCCAAGCCGGGCAACGGCATCTGCCACCAGGTACACCTGGAGCGCTTCGGTGTGCCGGGCCTGACCCTGCTGGGCAGCGACAGCCATACGCCCACCGGCGGCGGCATCGGCATGCTGGCCATCGGCGCGGGCGGCCTGGACGTGGCGGTCGCCATGGGCGGCGGCGCGTACTACCTGACCTACCCGAAGGTGGTGGGCATCCGCCTGAGCGGCAGCCTGCCCTACGGC
>JBGUHQ010000064.1:0-31254 GCA_045112195.1 Christensenellales bacterium
CTTCAGCCGGTTCACCACCACATACCCGTCCGCGGTAGTCGTATGGGACGACAGGTCCCCGGCCGCCGACACCGTGATCTTCCCCACTCCGCACAGGTGCAGGTTCGCCGTGCCAACGTCCGGATGGTACAGGACGGATTTTACGTCCGGAAGGCTGTATACGTTATAAGCCATAAAGAAAACCTCCATGCAATCATATTGACACAGAGGCTGAAAAGCATATAATAAAGGCAGGGAGATCGAGGCCCGGAGACGTCACCTGCTGGTGAACGCTCAATAAGCCACCGCGTACTGCGAATACACGGTGGCTTTTCAATTACTTACTTTTGAATCAAGTCTTTTATAACTTGTATCAGTTTCAGCAAGAGGGTCATAGAGGCGATGATAATCATGGTGATTTCATATGCACTCATACAGACCACCTGCCTTCCTTGCGTCCAGCAGGTACGCCGCCGCGTATTTCTCCCTACCCGTATTCCATTATACCGTTCAGCCTTTGAAAGACAAGGGGAACAAACGTTTTTTAGATCTGAACGTTGACCGTGATCACAATGCTCTCAATGCTCCCCGCAAGAGTCAATGCGACCTGCACGGGGACCGCCTTATGCGCTGCCCGGTCCGCGTCGGACTGGTCGTCGTAGCTGTCCGCCCAAAGGGTAAAGCCATTCTCGATAATCTCCCCGTTTCTCACCGGGCCCACGTCGCTTCCCCGCCAGGCGGAAGACGCCAGGACGCCCCGGTCGGTATACCCCATGAGGATGCTTGAGAACCGGTTGATAAACTGCGCCGTGGAGTCATCCGTCTGGGGTAGCTTGTCCGGGTTCTCCGCCAGCAGGGTCACCGCCGCGTTCTGCAGGTCCTCCGCGATCTTGTCCACATAGAGGACTTCGTCATACCGCCCGCCGGAGGCAACAGAGCCGTTCTCCAGCAGGAGGTGGGTATATCCCCGGGCGACGTACACATTGCAGCCAAGGGTCTTCAGGCTGTCCACCTCGCTCTGAGTCAGGGCAGACGGCTGGATGCCCGACACCGTCTTGTAGCACAGCGCAAAGGCGGAGCCTTTGTGCGACCGTTCCAGCCCCATGGCCGTACCCATGACCGCGCCGCAGTCGGAAGCAGCGGCGCAGTAAAACGGCACCGCCCGCTTGACGGAAGCCTGATGGAGCTTATCCAGCGTCCCATTATTCGCAATGGCATTCGCCACCGTCCCTGTCACCGGCACAAAGAGCATGAGGGGCACGGACAGCCCCTCGACATGCTGGGCGAAGGACAGCCAGTCCCCGGCGGACACCGTGTCCACCACCAGCACCCCGTAGAAGGACGCCGTCTGGTCCAGCACCGCGTCCAGGGCCTCACTCAGCGTCTCCACCACCGGATGGCAGGACACCAGCAGCCGCCCGGGCGCCGGGGAGGCGGCAAAGTACTTCACAGCCGCCTTATACACCTCCGTGGAAGTCCCGAAGCCCAGATCGGCCAGCCCGGCCGCCGCCTCGGAAGCGGAGTCGTAAGTCTTGAGGCGCCGGGCAGCGGCATAGTTCGAATCCGACACCAGCAGCAGGCAGGTATCAAAAGACGCCGGGGAGGCGGAAGAACGGACCGTGTTGACGATTACGCTTGCTATTGTGTTGATACTAAGCATGATAGTCCTCCGATTTCGATTCAGAATTATCTATGCAGCACGACTGCCGGAGCAGTCGTAATGGAACCCCTCGCAGCTCCCCTCTGTTCATCCCGGACCCGCAGCTGTATTGTCAGATCCGCCCGCTTGCGCCAGAGGCTTCCTTCTTCTTCATGCAGCAGCTGCGGCTGGGGCGGGTCCGGTACCGGGAAGATGCCGGCAGAGCGCAGGATCTGCCGGGGAAAGCCCCGGCCGTCCAGGAACAGCATATGCCGGATACGGGAAGCGTACGCCTCGCAGGCCGGGCCGTAGCAGACGATGACCAGCTGGTACTTCAAGGTCGTGTAAACAACAGGCACATGACTGCCCACACTCCCTGCCTCCGCGTTCCAGGATGTAGATACGGGATCCGCCGCCGGGTCCTGCAGGACCGTCCAGTAGATAACGTTCCTGTTTCTTCCCGGTCGGGGCACATTCTCCGGCTCGGCGTAGGCTTCGTGGATCAGCTTGATGCCGTCCTCCGCTGACAGATTCAGGCAGGCACAGAGGGCGTCGAAGATGGCCGTATGAAAAGCGGAAGATTCAGAGATCATGTGCCCTCCTGCATCAGCACCGCATAGGCCTGGTAATACCCGAACATTTGCCAGTCACGGACACGGACAACACGCCAGGTCTGGCTGTTCCAGTGAATACGGTCAGGCGCTGTAAATGAAACAGCACCGGAGCCTTCAGGCGTTCCGGTGCTTAACGCATAGTCTGTATAGATCGTAATGAACTGATTGTTCTTCTCTTCCTCCGGCAGGAGCTCAAGCATCTCCGGCGTACCGGGGTGGATGCAGCCCATGGCCCGGGCGGTCGTACTGCGGGAAGTCGTTCCCGAACGGCTCCGGGTGTACGTGATCCGCTCCACGGTAAAGGCGGTGCAGCCCAGCTCGGGATCGAAAAGAGCATCTGATATTTGCATAAAGCCTCCGGGAATGATACAATTCAGGTAATCCAGATCATAAAAGGACGATATCAATTATGGATATGAACATTCTGAAAAAAGCATTGCCCAAGGGAATCCTGCTCGGATTGGGACTCGCCCTGGTATACGTACTGTTCCGCCTGCTGCTGAACGGCGGCAACTTCTTTGATCATCTGTTCTCCCTTTATGGGATTCTCACGCTGATCTGTATTCCGATCGCCTGGGTCATCTATTATTACGATAAGGAAAAAAGAGCCTCAAAGAAATAATCATTTCTCCCTGATTTCCCAGTCAAAATCATCCCGTAACTGTCCGGTGTCGACCAACGGGGTCGAGCCGGACTTTCCTTTTACCAGGACACCCTTCTTCGCTACCCGGTTATAGATCCAGCCGCCACCCAGCGTCACCGGGCTGTTGGGTGGAGGAATGCCCCCGTCGATGTATTCCCGGATGCCGTCCGCTCCCCGCTGGCCGCAGTTCTCCATGCCGGCGACCGTGCCGGACATATCCCCATCAAAGGCCGCTTCGCAGGAATCCTGAAAAAGCTCCGACATTTCCTGCTGCAATCCCTCCCGGTGCAGCGCCGGGTCCACCACCGGCCGGGGCGGGATGTGCATGATAGGGCTTCCCCGGGTATGGATCCCCAAGAGGAAAAACGACCGGCCGGAAGCAGATGACGTCAGACCGACGTCCACCTTGTGCTTCCGGAGAAATTCCAGGCACTTTTCGCGTTTTTCAAGCCGTTCGGTATCTTCGGTCATTTTCAGGGACAGCGCCACAATACTTCACTTCCTGTCTGTCTCCGAAACGGAGACAAATTTTTTTCATTCGTCACTGCCACCTCATATTTGTGATGCGTATATACAGGTGAAAAGGCAATGAAGCCTTTGAGAAAAAAAAAAACAAGCGCAAAGCGCAGAAAGAGAGAATAAGAAAATGAATACCAACACAATGGAACTGAATCTGGACGAGATGGAAATGGTCAACGGCGGCTGGAACTGGAAGGAATCCATCTTCTGGGGAGTTGTCGGCGGTACTGCCGGAGCAGGAGTCGGTGGCCAAGTCGGGGGCGTCCCCGGCGCCATAATCGGCGGAGCCGTCGGTGCCGGTATCGGCATCATGGCGGGCTGGGAATAATTCGGACAGGTCTACGGCACATATACGCTCCGCGCATACATTTTGATCAGCCCCAGCAGCTGCATCCCGAAATCCGTTTCGGTCAGATCCGTCAGATCGGTCTGGACTGATACAGAAGAAGAGGAGGTCCCGGACGAATACGTCACGGCGACCTCCCCTACTTTTTTACTGGCAATTTTCTGCCTGGCCTGGCTCGCCGCAGCAGCGATCGCCGATTTACTCGGCGTGTCTCCTTCCGGCAGCGCCATCCTGGCATACATCGTCAGCTTATGGGCCGTATAGAGCCGGCGGGCCTCCTCCGCGTCTTCCTCCGTAAAAGAAGAAAACCGGCAGTTCGCCTGCCGGATATACTCAGAAAGCACCACAGCGGGCGTGAAGCCGGCGAACTGGGGATAAAATGCGGTAAATTCCGCTGATGTCATACAGATCCTTTCCGCAACCTCAGTCGTCGCGACTCCCCACTGGGGAGCTCGCTTGCTTCGGTTGACCTCAGAACCGATGAAATTTCCGCCACTGGCGGTCATCGGTTCTTCGCCCTTTTTCGCGCTTACGCTTCACGCCGCGGGTTTTTACTTCTTCTGATCAGCTCCGGCAGACTTAGGCTCCGCGCGGTTTTTCCTCCGTTTTCACGTCGGTTTTGCCCTTGGTTTCCTTTTCAGCCTTTTCCGGCTTCACGGTTTTATCCGCACCCTCAATCGTCGCGACTGTCCCCCGGACAGCTCGCTCGTTTCGGGTGACCTCAGCGTCGCCCTGTTGAACGCCACTGGCGTTCACGACGCTTCGTCCTGACGCATCCATATTCAGCATAGGCTCCTGCTCCAGGAGTTTCCGCTGAGCCGCCTGTGGCGGAAATTCCGTCGGCGGTGAGGTCATCTGAAACGAGCCGTCTCCACTGTGTGGAGCGGCGACGATTGAAGATGCGTCCACCGAAGGTGCGGAACCTTCAGGCGTTCCGGTGTTTAACGCGTAGTCCGTATAGATCGTAATGAACTGTTCTGCCCTTTCCTCCTCTGGGAGCAGCTGGAGCATCTCCGGCGTTCCCGGATGGATGCAGCCCATGGCCTGGTCTGTTACCGTCCGGGAAGTCGTTCCTGCCCGGGTGCGGGTGTAGGTAATCCGCTCCACGGTAAAAGCGGTGCAGCCCAGCTCGGGATCAAAAATGGCGGAAGTGATTTCCATAAAACACTCCTGTATGATATACTGTCTTTACAAAGAACCACACATAAGCGAAAGGACTGAATCCGATGATCAGAAGAATTCTATGCCTGTTGCTGATTCTCTGCTGCACTGTCGTCGCTGCCGGCGCGGAAACGCATGACAGAGAATATTATTTCGGGAAGTATGGCGAGTTCGAAGGAATAGAAGAATACACCAATGAAGCCATTAATTTTCACTTCTGGGTTCCGGACTATATCCAACGCGATGTTGGTATTGATGATCGATGCATGTCCGTTTTAAGCAGGATACCGGAAGATATTGGTGAATTGTTTACGCAATATACCTTCATCCCTGTTATGGGCGTCTCCTCGCCAAGCAATCTCCTTCACTGGGATATTGCCATGGTAAAACTATCCGAGGATGATATGGATTACTTTACCGCCAATCTGCATGACGTTGTCCTGTATTGGATAGAAGACCTGAAAGAGAAAGGATTTAATGACACCGTTACTCTCACGGAAGTCCACGAACAAAGCGTCAGCATCGGCGACGTTCCCCTTTACGGATATCATGTATCTCTCCTGACAAACAGCGGCAGATCCATCTATATTCAGTATGCGTATTATATCTGTAACGGTTTTCTCGTCAGAATGAATGCCGAAACAGACGACATGGATACCTGTTCAGATAACTTTAACGGTAATATGCGTTGGCTGGATCCCTCTGTTGAAATCATTTCTCAGTAATCTCCCAGTCAAAATCATCCCTCAACTGTCCGGTATCGACCAGCGGTGTCGAGCCGGACTTTCCTTTTACCAGCACGCCCTTCTTCGCCACCCGGTTATAGATCCAACCCCCACTCAGCGTCACCGGACTATTCGGCGGCGGAATCCCTGCGTCAATATATTCCCGGATGCCGTCCGCTCCCCGCTGCCCGGCATCCTCCAGGCCTTTCTCCGTGCCGGCCAGGTCCCCGTCAAAAGCCGCCTCGCAGGCCTCCGCCAGTTTCTCCCCCATCTCGGAGCGCAGCCCTTCCTGGGCCAGCGCCGGCTGGACCACCGGCCGGGGCGGGATCCGCATGACGGGCGACCCGTGGGAATGGATCCCCAGCAGGAACCGGGAACGGGCGGAAGCGGAGGAAACAAGCCCCACGTCCACCTGATGCTTCCGCAGCCAATCCAGGCACTTCTCCCGATCCTGCTGCAATTCAGTTTTCTCCGTGAACGACAGTTTCAGCATGGCCTCTTTCCTTGACATCCATCAGTACTGAACATATACTGAGGGCAGATCCGCAACTTCAAAGGAGCCGACAACATGAAAAGATTGATATCAGCGCTGATGCTCATCGTTCTTTTCCTTTCCTGTACCGCAGCTTTGGCGGAAGATGAGAAGGAACTGACCTGCCAGGACGTTCCCTGGTTTTCCACACCGGAGAAAGCCAGCGCGATCCTTATGGGATCCGGGTTTATAGATAAGCAATTCAGCAATAAAAACCTGAATAACCATATCTTTGCAAACGAATTGAAGAAAAAGACCGGAAATTATTATTTCAACAGCTCCATCGGCACCGATCCGGACAACGACATATGCCCCTATGCCTATGCATCCGACAGATATCCGCCGCTGACAACGAAGCTGCAGACGATATTGGTCTCCAGGCTTCCCAAGACAATCGCGCAGCAGGTAATCAGCCGATTTTGGCTTATGTTTACACCGGACCCGGACAAGCCTCAGCTTGTGGAATGTATGATCGCATTCAAGTCCCGCAAAAAAGCTGATACCAATGCCATCCTGAATGCGCTGCAGGAAGCATACGGCACACCGATTTCCGACAAGAACAAGACCTATATCTGGCTCGGCGGCGACAACACAATCGTCCTCTTTTACCCGAAGAAGGCGTCTGTCGTTTTTGCCACGCTCGACGGCCTGGCGATGGCGGAATCATATGACATCGAGATCCCGGGACCGACCCCTGCGCCGGAAGACACCGGTTTCTGATCACGGCACATACACGCTGCGGCTGTAGAGCTTTATCAGCGTAAGCCGGCGCCACCCGGCTCCGGATCAAAAATGGCGCCGGTTGTGTTCACAAGCCCTCCGATATGATATACTCTTGCAGGCAGCAGCCTGCGGGAGGATATCCGAATGATGAAAAAAACAGCAGCATTTTTCCGGCGACTATTCGCAAGCCGCGGATTTCGCCGCGGAACACGGATCCTGTTTTGGGTTACGATTGCTTACATCATCCTCATTATGGCCAGGGTCCTGATTGCAGTGACGGATTCCGGCTTTTCATTCTGGGAATCGCTCCGGCTCTTTTTCAGCATCTCACTGTTTGATTTTAATCCCATGTGGCCTTTTATTGCCATTGTTTTCTTTGCGATTGCCCTTGGCCTGATCTGTTATTATCAGGGCAAAGAGGAAAGCAGGAATACAGAAGAAGACATAAAAGAAGAGAAACCGGCAGAATTATCAGATCCTGTTCAGGAAGAAGAGATATCCAAACCCGATCACTTTCAGTATCATTGACCGGTTAAAAAGCAGGAGTACTGTATATGAATTGTAATCTTATCACCCTGACCTTTCAGGATGAATCAGCGGCGGAGCGCGGCTGTGCCATCCTCCGGGACCTGATTAAACTGATCTACGGGGAGGAAAAAGGATTGCTGCCGGAACAGGCCGGGCAGAAAAAGCTATGGCCCTGCCAGAAGTTTTTCCTGTACCGCTCCCTGATCAGGGACTATGACCCTGATCCGGATTTCCCCGGCCGCTGCCCGATCCGGTTCCTTGAACGGAAAGGGAATACCGTGACCCTGGAAAGATGCGCTGATCTGCAAACAAGCATAAACTTCATAAAACCCGCGACAGACGAATTCTTCATTTCGCTCTGTGAGATCCTGGCTTTTGATGAACCGGACACACCGTTTGAGGCGAAAAATGAATTTGAAGAGTCCGTCAGCTGCACGCAGCAGGACGCCACGCTCACCTATCGGAACCGGACCTTTCATCTGATCGTCGAATGGGAAACGGACGGAGATTACGATGAACGGAAACGGACTGAAACAGACAATCTGACCTGGCAGCTGCTGGAAGAATAAAACTGCCGTTTTATCGCTCCGTAATCTCTGAATCAAAAGCCGGTCGGATCAAATTTCCATTTCTTGACAGTTGTTTCAACGGTTCACATAATGAGGGCAGAATCAGACAACTAAAGAAGTGAAAACCGATGAAAAAAATGATCGCGCTGCTTCTCCTTTTCCGTATTTCATCATGATCCTTAAAGTTCCGGTATCGGCCAGCGCGTCGAACCGGACCTTTCTTTTACCGGGATGCCGCGGTTCCGCCCGGGGAACAGAACAGCCGGAACCGCCGTTTTATGGTTGAACAATGAAGGAGGAATAATGAGCATGAAAAAGCATGGTTGGCTGACCATCCTGACGGCGCTGGTCCTTGCGCTCGGTTGTATCGGAACAGTCTGCGCGGAAGTCATTCCGCCGGATGAACCGGGACAGCAGATCGGTTATGTGGCCGTGGTGCTGTGCGAAGAACTCTCATTGCGGGAGAAACCCAGTACTTCTTCCAAAGCGCTGCATACCCTGCATTACGGAGACCGTCCGATCGTGGTGGGTGCGGACGCGCCGACAGGGCCGGAGACGGAGAACGGGTTTGTTTACTGCACCCTCGGCGAGTCTGAAGACTCTCTCTGCGGCTGGGTCAACGCTGACTATCTTATCATCAATCCGGCCTGGTACGTGACAGACCAGAAAACGACGGTTTACGCCTGGAACGATTCTGCCGCCCTCAAGGTTGCCCTCCTGGACAAAGGCACCCGGCTTCCCATTCTGAAAGAAGAAGGTGACTGGTATCTCGTCAGTCTGCGCGGCGCCGTCGGATGGATTCATAAGTAATCGGCGTCATTCACCCGGCTCCCGGCCTGTTTTCTAAAGGTTATTTCAGTCTCCGAAACGGAGACTGAAATTTTTTTAAAAAGGAACAGGCTACCGAACGACTGTAAAGCCGAAGTAACGCCAAGAGCTGCAGGCCGAAGGATGATTCGGGAAGATCCGCCGGATCCGAAAAGGCGGACACAGAAAAAGAGGCCCCGGACGAATACGTCACGGCGGCTTCTTTTTTCACGTTTGTTATTTATTCCAGCTGCAGTTGGAGAAGGCCTCTGGATCCACTTCGGCGGAAGCCGGAATCTTCACACCTTTGAGTCCCTCACAGTCATTGAAGGCATGGGGGCCGATGTATTCCACCTGCTTTCCGATTTTCATCCCGGCCGGCGCCAGTGCCGGGCAGTTCGCAAAGGTCGCTTCCTCAATCCGGGTAACGCCGGCGGGGAGAATGACCTTCTGAAGGGACCGTCCGTTCATAAATGCCGATTTCTGAATCACCGTCACGGAATCCGGCAGTTTCAGTTCCTTCAGGTTGACGCAGTTGGCAAAGGCGCTTTGTCCGATGGCGGTCAGTTGGGCTTTCTTGGCGAAAGCGACTTCCTGCAGGGCTGCGCAGTCGGAAAATGCCTCGTCGCCGATTGTTTTCAGGGAAGCCGGCAAAATGACTTTATACAGGTTTGTTTTTCCCTTCAGGGCGCCTGCGGCAATCTCTTCCACGCCTTCCGGGATCATCAGGATATTCCAGTCACCCTCCGGGATGCCGTCGGCGGTCAGAACCGGCCAGGCGTCCGCCGTCACGGTCTCCATCTCTTTTTCTTTCGGATAGACCTTTTTGATCATCAGGGGATTGACCAGCACCAGGTCCGGCAAACTGCCGGGAACCGTATGAACGGTGACCATGGGCACTTTAAAGGGGTTGGCGAGTGCGTGGGTAAAATCGATTTCTACTATTTGTTTTCCCCTCTTTATGCTGTATACTTCCCCGAATATGCCGGTAGACACCAGTGTGTTACGGCCGAGGAACGTGATATCCAGCGGCGCTTTCTGGCGTCCGCCGAACGCTCCGGAATCAATCACGAGCACACTGGCCGGAATGGTCACTTTGGTGATCCGGCAATACTTGAAAGCGTCTTCACAGATTGTTTCTGTTCCTTCGTGCAGCGTGACGGTCTTCAGCTTAGTGGAATTTTCAAAAGCTTCATTGGCGATGGTTTTCACACTGCCCGGAATATCGACCGCGGTAAGGCCGCTGGAGGCAAAACACCGTTCTCCGATGATTTCAAGCGTCTCAGGAAGCTGAATCTTGCTGAGCTTGCTTTTATTGTAGTAAAGGGCGGTTCCCAGCGCCGTGACCGTATGACCGTCGATGGTCTCCGGGATTATCCCGGCCGCAAGGTCCTTGTCGTTCAGGCTGACGATCTCCGCCGTACCGTCGGCAAACACCGCGTAATCCGTATCCGGAACCGGCTCCGCTGTGCTGATCATACTGTTTCTGTTCCATGTGTCCCCGAACTGGACCGTCTTCAACCCGATCCGCACACACGCGTCTTTAGAGATATAGGCATCCCATTTTTCGGGGTGGTCAATCGTCGTCAGCTTCGGGCAGTCGTAGAATGCTTTGCTTCGCATAGAAACGACGGTATCGGGAATATGCACCGTCTCAAGTTCGGCCAGGTGCGCAAAGGCTTCCGATCCGATGCCGGTCACCGCGAAGCCCTTGAAGGATTCGGGAATCCAGACTTCTTTTTCGTTTCCGGTATAGCGGATCACCCCGATCCCTGAATCTTCCCCGGCGCCTGAATCCACGTATCCGAAGACAAAGTCCCCTTCCTCCACGCGGAAACCCTTCCCGACGCCGTTAACCGGGTAGCCCAGGATTGTTTGGGGCAGGGTTCCGTCCCAGGTTTCCGGATCCACTCCGGTCATGGAAACCCGCAGTTCGGTTTTCTGCTCTATCTCCCCCTCCTCCCTGGGCAGCCGGATTTCGGAAAGCAGGCATTCCAGGGAGCCGAAGGTAAAGGTGACGTAAATATACTCTGTATTGACCGGAAGGCCGATCACGGTCTCCGGGAACGTTCCGTCCCAGTTCGCGCTGTCGATGATCTTGACCGGACGCACATCATCTCCCCCGAAAGAATACAGGATGCCGCCTGCATTCCAGTAAGAACCGTAGTCCATGTACACCGGCAGCCCCAGGCAGGTTTCCGGAGCCTCCAGATCCTCTTTTCCGGGCGCCGCCTGGATATACTGCAGGCGAAGCGGGCCTTCTACGTATGATTCCGGTATTTTGTAGTACGCGCTGCCGTCCGTGAAATCAGGTCGGACCGCTCCGACGTTGTCCATCAGCGAAACGAATGACTGCTTTTCCGCGTCCCCGGCGCTTTGCTTAAGCGCTTCCTGGTCCACGGACGTCCAACCGCCCACATAATAGCCGAGGAAACGGAGCGTGGAAGGCAGTTTGATCTTCTGCAGATTCTCGCAGTACTGGAAGGCGAACGCGCCGATCCGGGTAACCCCTTCCGGAATGGTTACTTCTTTCATGCCGTAGTGGGAAAAGGTGCATTGGCCGATTTCCCGCAGCGTCTTCGGCAGCTGCAGGCTGACAACGTTACGATTGCCGGATCCTGTGTGTGAAATTTTAGTAACCGGATATCCGCCCAGTTTCTCCGGAATGGTCAGTTTCGTGATCGAATTCGATACATAGAGATCCACAATGTCCGCTTCACCCTCCGGTGTGACCACATAGATAATCCGCAGGCCCTCCTGCGGCTGTTCCTCAAAACTGTCCTCCGCCCGGTAATAATACCGGTGCAGCGTTTCGCTGTCCTTCATGGTATCGGGCAGCCGGAACTGATCCCCCGGAATATCCGTTCCGCAGAAGGCGCCTTCCCCGACTTTTTCCACGTTTTCCGGCAGGTCCGCTTTCCGCAGCCTGACGCAGCCTTTGAACGCGTCGTCCTCGATTGCCACCAGCGTTTCCGGAAAAACGATTTCTTCCAGCGCTTCGTTGCGGGTAAACGCGTCGCTGTCAATGTAAATCAGCTGCGGCGGGAGGTCGATCTGCTTCAGCCCGCAGTAGGCAAAGGCGTAACGGCGGATTGTCAGCAGGTGCTCCGGCAGGCGGATTGTTTCCAAAGCGGAAAAAGAGGAGAACGCGCTGCTGTCAATGCACACGACGCTGTCCGGAATCCGGACGGCGGTGACAAGCTGCCGGGCTTCATAATCGTCAATGATCGAATCCTGTTTGCCGATGATACGCACCGGCATTCCGGCGATTTCCTCCGGGATATCCAGCTCCGTGTCATGGCCCAGATACTGGAGGATCCTGACCCATCCGCCGTCCGCTTCGTATTCCCAGTCGCCCTCCGTTTCGGCTGACGCGGCCACACAGGCGCAAAGCGCGAGCAGCAGGCAGATCACTGCGGCAATAAGGAAAAAACGTTTGTTCATCAGACGCCTCCCCTCCGGTTGCTGAACCGGCCCGTATCATTCTTACCCCTATTTTCCTGCTTTTGGCAAAAAATATCAAGAGGCTGATCCGGATCGTTGCTGCCATCCGCCCCCTGCGGATCGTATCAACAGGTGAAGGGAATCATCCCTTCAATCCGGACGCAGGGAGGTTATGAAGATGGCCGTGCAAATCGTCAAAGCGTATGAGGAAGAAACAAAGCAGCATTTTGATCCGGTTCGCGACGTGACCGACTTCATCCGAAACTGCCGCAACGACGGCATGAATAAATCCGGAATTATCTGCGCGATGGTGGATCAGCTGCATTACATCCCCACGGAAGCGGATATCATCGTCAACGAGTTCTGGGATAAAACCGCTTAATCCAGACGCAAGCAGCCGGGAGAATCGATACCGATTCTCCCGGTTTTCTGCTGTCCGGAAAAGGCCGGCTTTCTTGACAGCCGTCCCTCCGGTTCATATAATGAAAGCAGCGAAAAAACCTGATGTTATTCTGTCTCAGCATGGAGGACTGTATCATGTTGCGGGATTATTTGGTTCAGAACTGGGCTTTGATCCTGGTTCTGCTGGCTTTTGCCATCTCCCTCAAAACAACGGTCCTGCTGGACAAAACGTCCATAAAACGCCTGTATATCCTGATCGTCAGCATTTTCCTTCTGTCCATCATCGTCTTCCTGGAATTTGCCCTGGACGCCCTGCGGGAATATAACACGATCCGCACCATCCTGATGGCCGTCCGGTACAGCGCCACCCCGGTGATTGTCGCCATGATTCTCTTCACGCTGGTAAAGAAAGTCAGATGGTTTATCTTTATTCCCGCGATGATCCTGGTGGTGATCGATTTCATCTCGATCTTTACCGGAATTGTCTTCAGCCTGGACGACGCCGGCGCGCTGCACCGCGGCCCGCTGGGGCTGCTTCCCTATATCGTGGCGGGCCTGTACGGAGTCAGCCTGGTTTATATTCTTTACAAACGCTGCAATAAGCTCTATACGGAAGTTGTCCCGATCGCTTTTCTCTCGTTCGCCTTCGCGTCGGGGGTTTTCCTGCCGTTCATCTTCGGGAAAGACTTTTCACAGATGTTCTGCGTCACCATCGCCATCGCGCTGCTTGTTTACTATGAGTTCTCCCTGCTGCAGACGACAAAGAAAGATCCGCTGACCGGCGTGCTGAACCGCCACGCGTACTACGCGGACACGGAAATCAACCCGGAAGAGATTACCGGGCTTGTGACCGTGGATATGAACGGATTGAAGCAGATCAATGATACCCGGGGACACGACGCCGGCGACGAGGCGCTGACAACGCTTGCGCTCTGTTTCCTGCGCGCTGAAAAAGACAGCCAGTCTGCCTACCGGCTCGGCGGCGATGAGTTTGTGATCATCTGCAGGCAGGCTTCGGAAAGCGACGTCCTGGACCTGGTTGACCGGATCAAAAAGAACGTTGCCGAAACCGAATACAGCTGCTCCATCGGGTACTGCTTCGCGGAAGCCGGCACGGGCAACCTCCGCGATATGCTCAAAAAATCGGATGAAATGATGTACGCGGAAAAGGCACGGTATTACGCGGCAGCCGGGAAGGACAGGCGCCGCAGATCCCAGGACCGCCCGCAGCCTGAGAACCGGGAAGCGTAAGGCGCGCCGTATTGCGCGGTGCGGAGATCTCTGACATAATCATCCGGAAGATTCAGCAGAATAAACAGAAGGAAGGAAAAGCAAATGAAGTGAAGCGGCTGTTGGCCTGCCGGATATACTCAGCAAGCACAAACGCGGGTGTGAAACCGGCGAACTGGGGGTAAAACGCGGTGAATTCCTGCTGCGTCACGCGGGTTTCCCTCCTGTTTTTCAACAAAAACCGTATCTATTACATAAAAAAGTGGAAAAACGGCAAAATTTGTCCTATTTATACTGGACATTTATTGGACAACATAGGCTATATGTGTTAATAGACAATTCCTTTTCTTCATATTCTCCTCCTTTCTCCCTCTTCGTCAGATGAGGGAGTTCTGCATGATAAGGGGTTGTCCGGACCGGTTGTCTTTGAATTTTCAGACAACTCATGATATAATCCAGGCAAGGTCGGAGAACGGATAAGAAAATTTGAAAAAATTTGCGGAATACGCTGCCAGCCCCCTTTCCCGGTCCGTATATACAGTTGCAAGCGGTGTGATACCGATGCATGATACAAAACCAATGAACAATAAAACGCAAGGAGGACTCTCAAGATGGATAATATGGAACTGAACGTCAACGAACTGGAAGAAGTATCCGGCGGCAAGCGCCACTTCGAGCCCGAACCCGACAAGCCCGGCTGGATTCAGCACAAGGTCTCCGCGACCGATACCCTGATCCGCATCGCCAACAAGTACGGCATCTCCGACTGGCGGGTCATCCGTAAGTGGAATCCCCACATCAACCCCGAAACCAATATGATCCGCACCGGTGAATACCTCTGGATCAAGAAGTAAAAAAAGAAAAAAAGACAGCAGGAGGAAAAAACAATGGAAAACAACGAACTGAACGTCAATGCTGAACTGGACCTCAACGAACTCGAAGAAGCGGCCGGCGGTAAAAAGTGCGGCGGCTTCGACAAGAAGCCGAAGGCCAAGGCTCACTGCAAGATCTACCGGATCGTCCATGGCGACACCCTGACCAAGATTGCGAACCGCAACAACACCACCGTTGCCAAGATCATGGCTGTGAATCCCGAGCTGACCAGCGCCAGCTTCATCGTTTCCGGTCTGTACATCTACATTCCCCAGTAATTTGAGGAGGTACCTGACTTATGGGACCTAAGGAATTGGATCTTGAAAGCATGGCCAAGGTATCCGGAGGCGTCGGACGCACCGTGAATACCGGCGTGGCCGGCCTGAACGCTGCGCTCCGCCTGGAGCCCCGGAAGTCCTCCAAGCAGATTGGATCGATTCCCAACGGAACGCGGATCGACACGGTCTCGGATCAGCTGGTGTATGATCCGGAAGCCGGTCGTAATTTCGTCCAGGTAAACTACAACGGCAAAATCGGCTGGGTCGCCTCATCTCTCGTAGGCCTTCCCCGCTGATTCCGGCCCCAGCCAAACTCCCCGGGCTGCCCAGGCAGCCCGGGATTTCTTTCCGGCAGAATTCTACGTTTCGTAGAAAAATAATTTGACAAATTGGACGAATCAGGTGTTCAATAGGGATCAGGGATCGGATATGATGAGAACGGATCAGGAACCGCGGCCCAAAAACGGCCGGACGAAAGGAAGCGATCATCATGACAACGGTCCCGATGAAATCTGCCAGGATCCGCGCAACGATCCCCGGAGGAATAGAATGGAAAACAAGCTTGCTGAAAATATCCGCAGCTGCCGGAAGAATCTGGGCCTCACTCAGGAGCAGCTTGCCGAGCGTCTCGGCATCACGCTGGGAACGGTATCCAAATGGGAGCGCGGAAGCTCCGAGCCGGATCTCGGATACCTCATGGACCTGGCCGAACTCTTCCACGTATCGGTGGATGCGCTGATCGGTTTTTCCCTGCGTGGTACCGACGCCGACGCGGAAGCGGACCGGCTCAGGGAACTGTATGAAACCGTGCCGGTCACCGAAATGGAAGCTGAATTCGACAGCGCCCTGATGAAATTCCCCAACCATTTCCAGATCGTGTGGGGCGCCGCACAGTGCGCCATGCAGATCGGCATGGTGTACAAGCGGAACGAATCGCTGAAAAAGGCGCTGTCGCTGCTCCGCCGTTCCCTGGAACTGTTCTCGCAGAACAGGAATTCGGAGATCACCGAAGTGGAGCTGCGCAATGAAATCGCCTGGTGCTATTCCGAACTGAAGGATTACAAAAAGGCCATCGAGGAATACAAGAAGAATAACCTCTGCGGCAATAACAACGCCATCATCGGCATAACGCTCATCCAGCGGGAAAAGAAGCCGGAGGAAGGCATTAAATATACGAAACGCGCCTTCATCAACCAGCCCAGCGAAACCCTGAGTATCATGAACGGCTATATGGCCTATTGTCTGGACACAAAGAATCCGGACCGCGGCGTCCGGGCGGCGGAATGGACCGTCTCCTATCTGGAAAGCCTGAAGCAGGATCCCGGGAAGCGCTGCTACCTGGACAAACTGATCTCCCTGTACTACATGATCCTGGCCAGCCAGCTGGAATGGGCCGGGCGGACGGAGGAAGCGGACAGGAACCTGGAAAAAGCGGTCCGGATTGCCCGAACCTTCGACGCCGATCCGGTCTTTACGCTGGAGAACATGCTTTTCACCGAGAACATGGAAACCACTTCCTTTTACGACAGCACCGGCCCCACCGCCGTTGAGGGAATGAGGAATATCGTGACCGACACGGCGGAATACTTCTGTGAATCCTTCCGGAAAAAACTTGAAAAAGCGCTGGCCTGACAGCGTTCTCCCCGGGCTGAGAAAACAGCCCGGTTTTTTTGCTGCATCCACTGCCAGTCGTCTCCTTCAGTGCGTATAAAAAGTTGTCAGCGGTGAACCCGCTGTTCACATACAGTGAGTACGAGAGGAGATTACAGCAATGGAAACCACAATGAGAAGGATGCTTCCGGCACGGGTCATGATGGGAAAGATTACAATCCGCTGCAAGAACAGGACCAACTGGCTCCGGGTTATCGTGATGACGCTGGCCTCCGCGCTGATCGGCTGGCTGACCTGCGGCCTGGTCTGGTCCCTGATGAACACCGCGCTGAGCTTCGGCGCCGCGCTGGTTTCCCCGGTCGGCCTGGTTTTCCTGATCGTGTGGCTCACGGCCTCGTTTGTCACAACCATGCGCAGAAACATTGATAAATGATTCCGGGATTGATATAATACGTGTATAAACGCACAGGATAACACGATATCTTTTTCCGAATCATTCGAAAGGTGGAATCATATATGGCAATGAAAACATTCCCTCAGGATACGGTTATCTTCCGCGAAGGAGAAACGGGCGACACGTTCTACCAGGTGCTTGCCGGCCAGGTACAGGTATTCATCGATTACGGCACCGAGCAGGAAAAGCGGCTGTCCAATCTGGGCCCCGGCGCTTTCTTCGGCGAGATCGCCGCGCTGGGCGCCTACCCGAGAACCGCTACCATCGTCACCGCCGGCTCCGGCGCGACCCTGCTGGAGATTACAACGGATTCCATGATGGATGTGTTCGAGGAAAACCCCATGACGATCCTGTCCCTGATGCAGCAGCTCGGCCGCCGGATCGTTTCCCTTTCCGCGGACTGCAGCGCGGCGCACAAGGCCCTTGACGAACAGCAGAGCGTCCTCCGACAGCCCGCCGCCCCCGGCCTGCTGGACCGGGCCAGAATGTGGGTGGATTACTTCTTCGGTTCCGGCAAGGGCGATGACAAGCCGACCCTGGAAGAAAAACTGTCCAAAGAAAACGGCGGCCAGCTCAGCGACGGCTATTCCGCGCAGGTCTTCTCCTGCGACGCCAAAACCGTGATCTTCAGAGAAGGCGATCCCGCCGCCTGTATGTACGCGATCCACTACGGCCGCGTAGGAATCTATTCCGGTTACGGCACGGACAATGAGCGGCTGCTGACCGAACTGTGCCCGAATTCCTTCTTCGGGGAGCTCGGTATGCTCTGCGCGCAGCCCCGCAGCGCGACGGCCGTCGCCCTGGACGACGAGACCACGCTGGAGATTATCAGGCCGGAGGACCTGGCGGACCTGTTCCGGAAAAACCCGATCAAGATCCAGATGATCCTGGACTACCTGACCGGCCGTCTCCGCAGCCTGACCAGCGAATACGCCGCTGTGTGCAAGGATCTGTGCGAGCAGCAGTAACAGCAAAAAAGCGGGCTCATTGCCCGCGGATGATAAAAACAAGAATCCCGGCCGAAGCCGGGATTCTTGTTATTCTTCAATCATATCGCTCAGGTCCGGGAGATTCGCCGGCACCTCCTCAAAGGTGTGCGGCCCGATAGTCTCCAGGTCTTCCGGGAGCTCAATACTTGTCAGAGCCAGGCAGTTGGAGAAAGCATAGTCGCCGATGATCTCCACCGGATCGGGAATCACGATTTCCTTCAGGGAATAGCAGTTGAAGAAGGCCCGTTCACCGATTTCCTCCAGTTCCTCCGGCAGTTCGATCTCCGTCAGCGCGATGCAGCCGGAGAAGGTCATGGGACTGATCGTATAGAGGTAGGAAGGCAGCTTCAGGCTGGTCAGCGCCTTGCAGCCGGAGAACGCGGACGGACCGATGTAGCTGCAGTCGTCCGGGATGTTGATTTCCTTCAGGCTGACACACTTGTCAAAGGCTTCGCTGCCGATATAGTCAACACTCTCAGGCAATTTAATGGAGGCCAGGCTTCCGCAGTCCTGGAAGGCGCCGCCGCCGATATAGCTCAGGTGCTCCGGAATCACCAGCTCCATCAGGTTTTTGCAGCCCGCGAAGGTGTTTTTGCCGATGGTGGTCAGCTCCTCCGGCAGCTTCACCCAGGTCAGGGCGGAGCAGCCGCGGAAGGCCATCTCGCCGACGGATGAGATCGCGTCCGGCAGGGAAAGCTTCTCCAGGGATGTGCAATCCTGGAAAGCGCGCTCCGCAATGGAGGTGACGCTGTCCGGGAAGGACAGGCCTTTCAGCTTGCGACAGCCGGAGAACGCCTCCGCGCCGATGGTGGAAATGTCCGCGACCTCCAGGTTGATGGACGCCAGGTTCTCGCACTGGTAGAACGCGCGGCGGCCGATGGCGGTCAGCCCGGCGTCTCCCTCGTTCGCCTTTTCCTGGATCACCAGCCCGGTGATATTCTCACACTCGTAGAAGGCGGACGCGCCGATGATTCGCAGCCCCTTCGGAAGGGTAACCGTGCCGGCGTCGTTCAGCATGGAGTAATAGACCAGGCGCGCGTCGTTTTTGCTGTAGAGCGCGCCTTTGCGCATCGTCAGGTTGGGATTGCCTTCGGCGATCTCGATATCCATCAGGGAACCGCAGCCGGCAAAGGGATTCATCCCGATCTCCGTCAGGCTGGCGGGGATCCGCACGGTCGTCAGTTCGGAGCTGCGCTGGAAAGCGTAGTCCCCGAGGAAAATGATGCCTTCCGGAATGATCACTTCGGTGAACGTCTCGTTTGACTGGAACGCGTTGGGTCCGATGGCCGTCACGGAGACGCCGTCCAGCTCGGCCGGGATATCCAGCGTGATGTCCTGGCCTTTGTACCGCGTAATCATGGCCGTGCCGTCTTCCTGAACCACATAGACGTAATACCCGGACTCAAGCTCTTTGCCGGCCACGGACGCCGCGGAAGCGGCAGGAAGAACGCAGCAAAGAAGGAGAAGGCAAATCATCAGACACGAAATAAGCTTTCTCATTCGGAAATCCCTCCTGCACGCTGTTAAATTACACCTGTCTTTCTATCATAATATCTTTTTTTGGTAATTTCGTCAATTGTTTTGTGGATCGCGTACAAGCGCATCCCCTGCCGTTTTCTTTGAAGCGCCCCGTTTGCGGCCGCTGGCGTCCGCGTCTTTCAGCGGATCCGCCTCCAACTGCTTCTTTTCCACCGGGGTCACCGCGGCCTCCAGGGCGCCTTCCTCCACCAGGAGCCGGAACAGCGGATCCTCCCGGATGGCTTCCGGCGCCTCGTGGAAGGTCAGGCGGTTGGCGGGCGTAACCCGGTGAACCAGCTCGCCTTTTTTGTTGTGAAAATCCGCGCATACGCGGGACAGTATCAGCATATCGTCATGTCCTTTCATCAAAATAACCCGCCGCAGAAAACTGTCACTACGGGAAAGGCACTGACGACCGCCAGTGGCGGAAATCTCGTCAGCGCCTTTCTCATCCGAAGCAAGCGAGCTCCGCAATGCGGAGTCGCGCCGACTGAGGATGCGGCTGTCCGTCCAGTCGGGATGTTGGCACGTCAGATCGCGTCCATATAACGCACAGTGCTGGGATACAGGAACCGTACCTCACTGAACTGCGCGATGTAGGGGATCTTGATGCGCATTTCGGCGTACTCCGTATCCATGCGGCGCAGGGGCTGGGTCAGGTTAAAGCAGATCCGGTCCACCCGGTTCATATAGACCACCATGCGGTCCGTGCCGTTGCTGCCGGCGCCGGAGCACCATTTGCAGGGGGAGATCGTCATGTCCCCGCCCTGCTGGGCGGAAAGGTTGTTCTCCAGCACATAGGTCAGGATGGACCGCTCGGAATCGTCGGACACCTTCCGGGTGACCAGGGCGCCGAACTGCTCCACGGGAATCAGGATATGGTTCGGCAGCGCGTCGGAGGAGCAGTCGTTGTCCCGCCAGAGGGAGGAGATCGCGCGGTTGATATCATCCAGGATCTCGTCCGCGGTCTTGTACTGCCACTGGGTGTCCGTGCCGCCGGAAGTGTGCGGCAAGGCGGAAGACCGGACGATGTTCGGGTTGTTGCACAGGCCGGTGGAACTGACCTTGGTGAAACCCGTGTAGACGTTCCGGTCGATGAGTTTGTCGCAGTGGAGCCGGATGCCCTTGTTCAGGAAGGTCTCCGGATCCCGGCCGACCTGCATCATCTTTTCCCGCTCCATGGTGGAAAACCCGGGAATGGCACGGTCGATACAAGTAAACGATGCACCCCACTCGCCTTTCTGGGGTGCAAATAGGTGCAAGACCTATCGAGTGGGGTGCATCGTGTGATCGTATGGGGTGCATCAGTCAACCTGGATCTCTTCGCCGGTGCTCAGCGTAAAGCGTACATCCTTTTTCCCGTAAACCGTCACCTGGTCAATCAGCGTTGCCCAGAGCTCAGTGCTGAACTCTGAAACCGTATCGGGCATCTGCTCAACCGCATCGATGAAATCCGCAATCCGGCGGTTCCGCATTTCCTTATCCCGAATGCGAGTATCCAGCTTGGTCAGCTTTTCCTCCGCCTTCTTGTACTTTCCGGAAAGCTCATCATACTGCTTGATGTACTTCACCTGATCCTGCGCCTCTTTGGCATTCCGGTCGATCAGGGCCTGCAGCCTGTCTGCGAGAAAGTTCCTTTCAATCTCCAAGTCTGCACGCTCCTTTTCCAGTTCCTCCGTCCCGCCGACAAGGGTCTGCAATTCACGGAGATTGGTGATGATCTCGTCCCGGTCAATCGAAAGCTTCCGGCAGACCTTCAGGAAGTCTGCTTCAATCCTGTCCTCGTACAGATGCGGCATCCGGCAAATTTTGGTTCCCTTGTACTTGTTGTTGCACTGCCAGATGACCCGGCGGTATTTGTCGTTGCTGTGCCAGACCTTAGGCCCGAAGGTTGCTCCGCAGCATCCGCAGAAGATCTTCCCCGAGAAAATGGTCTGGCCTTGGAGCGGCCTGTTCTTTCTCCGGAGAATCTCATCCTGGACTCGTTTGAAGGTCTCCGGGGGAATGATCGCCTCGTGATCCTGCTCGATGTGGTACATGGGGACCTGACCTTGGTTCTTGATGGGTGTCTTATGCAGGAAGTCCAGCGTGTATGTCTTCTGAAGGATTTTGTCACCCATATAGGTCTCGTTCGTCAGGATTCCTGCAACCGTCACATCCCGCCAGTTCTTCTTACCTGCTGGTGTCGGTATGCCTTCCTCTGTCAGGATTTTTGCGATCTTGTTGTAGGAGTACCCTTCCAGAAACAGGCCATAAATCTTTCGGACAACAACTGCCTGCTCCTTGTTGACAACCGGTGTTCCGTCAGGCCCTTTGTCATATCCGAGAAAATGAGCATACCCAAGGCTATACTTCCCGTCAGCTGCTCTTTTCCGCTGGCCCCAGCGCACGTTCTCGGAAATGCTCCGGCTTTCTTCCTGAGCCAAGCTGCTCATGATTGTCAGCAGGAGTTCGCCCTTGGAATCGAACGTCCAGATGTTTTCTTTCTCGAAGTAGACCTCTGTCCCATGCTCTTTCAGCTTCCGAATGGTGGTCAGGCTGTCCACGGTATTACGGGCAAAGCGGCTGACCGATTTCGTTACGATCAGATCAATCTTGCCGTCCAGCGCATCCTCCACCATCTGCTGAAAGCCTTCCCGGTGTTTTGTGCTGGTAGCGGAGATTCCTTCATCTGTGTAAACCCTGACGAACTCCCAGTCATTTCGGCTTTGGATGTAGTTTGTGTAGTAACTGACCTGGGCCTCGTAACTGGATTGCTGTTCTTCCAGTTCTGTGGAAACCCGTGCATATCCGGCGACCTTCCGTTTCGTCCCGCTACTGATCGGTGCCGATGTGGTCCGGTCGATCGTCGCCGGTATGACCCTTACCTTTTTTGCCATATACGTTTCCTCCCGTTAGTCATTTCAAGTTCCAGGTGATCATCGAACAGGACGATCCGTTCGACCTGTCGTTTCAGTTTGTGTTCGATCTCTTCCTCTCCAATAGCTGTCTGCACAGCAGCCATCAGTTCCTCATCCCGCCAGTTCTTGCAGTCGCAGCTCTTTTTGCTTCTCCTGGCATCACACGTCCAATAGCGGAACTGACCCTGCGCCGTGCTGTGCATGAAAGCCTTTGACCCGCACTTCCCGCACCAGACCATCCCACTATAGGCACTGGGGTTCCTCTTCTCATGAAGCTGATCCTTGCCACGTTCCTTCCGCATCGCCTGAGCAGCGGCAAAGGTATCCAGATCAATGATTGCTTCGTGATGATCATCCACACGGTACTTTGGAAGCTCCCCATAGTTGATCCTCTGCTTGTGAGGCTTGTATGCATAGACCTGCTGGTAGATCTGACACCCTGTATATTCTTCATTACTGATGATTCTCCGAACACTCATCGGGTGGAAGTGCTCTTTCCCGGAAACGCACTTGACACCTTTCGCGTCCAGTTCTGTTGCAATTTCCCGAAAAGACTTCCCAGAAAGATACTCAGCAAAAATAAACCGGACGACTTCTGCTTCGTCCGGTTCGATTACTCGTTCATCGCCTTCCCAGCGATATCCATATAGCTTCAAGTGGGCGTGTGGTTTGCCTTGCTCATAGTTTTTTCGCACTCGCCATTTGATGTTCTGTGACAGGCTGATGCTTTCCTGTTCGGCAAAGCTAGCCAGGATGGAAAGCATCACCTCTCCATCCGAAGTGAAGGTGTTCACGTGTTCACGCTCAAAGCGCACCTCCACGCCCAGTTCTTTCAGATGGCGAACTGTTGCCAGCAGATCAACCGTATTTCTGGCAAACCTGGATATAGACTTCGTCAGGATGATGTCAATCTTTCCTGATTCACAATCAGCAATCATCTCCTGAAAGCGCTCACGCGGCTTTGTGTCTGTACCGGTGATGCCCGCATCAATGTAAACACCGACATACTCCCATTCTGGCGTTCCCTGGATCAGGTTGCTGTAGTAACTAACCTGCGCGGACAGTGAATGCATCAACTGCTCCGTATCGACAGAAACACGTGCATAAGCAGCCACTCTTTTCCGCTGAAACTGTTTGATCTGTCTGGTTTCAATCCGTTTTACGGTCGACATGTTGTCCCTCCTTTCCACGTTGCATTGACGCTCGCTCCTGAGAATTAGTCAAGTTATATTCGAGGATCAGGCCGTCAGAAACAGGCTTGTATTTCATCTTCATTTTCCGGTCCATCCTCCAGTATTCACGGTTGGAGATTGTTCTCTCCATCAGCATTCTTCTCGTCTGAATCATGGTCAGGGTGTAATGGCACTCCCGCCGGAACTCGTGTTTTGACAGCTTCATGCGCAACCTCCACAGTGGATTCGTTACGTCGTATTAATCCTCTGTTTTCGGTAGCTTGCAAGTCTGTTTCGGAAATTAATCCGTCAGAAACAGGATGGTATTTCTGCTTCATTTTGTCGCGCATCTGGCTGTATTCATCTTGGGAAATCAGGTCGTTTTTCAGCATGCATCGAACGTGATTCATCGTAACCGAGAAAAGGCACTCATTCTGAAACTCCTGCTTCGTCAATTCCATCATTGCTCACCCCCGAACCGGTCACGGATGTAGCAATCATGAGAGCAGTATTTCCGGTTGCGGCTGCTATAGGCCGAGAAGGTCTTCCCGCAGACAGGGCATACGGATTGCCGGAGCGATTCACGCCGGAGCTGATTCGGATGAGAATTCCACCATTTGTACCGGCAGGAATCTGAGCAGAATCTCTTTGTTTTCCGTCCCGGAATCTGCCGGATTTCTTCACCGCACTGCGGGCATGAAAAAACCGCCGCTGGTTGATCAGGTTCTTTCTGATCATCTGCGGCGGTCATTCGCTTCAGATAGGATTTAACCGTGTTTTCGGAAATTCCGATCTGTGCAGCAATTTTCCTGTACCCCAGTCCATTTTCACTGAGACTGGCAATCATCTGTTTCTCTTGGGTCGTCATCGAGCAGTCCTCCAATCGTTTGATCGTTTGACTACTCACGCCCAAAAGTCAGGAAGTTTTATAAGTGAAGCTCAGAAAAATAGTGATGGCACCTCCCACAATATCAGTTAACCCTAAGCAGATAACTCAAGATACAATCATCAGAATACACGTTTTGAAAAATCAGTGTTCCTCAACAAGCTTCTGCAACAGAGCATTACTGACCATTCTGTCCCTATCTGTAAGAAGCACGCCGACATTATGCAGATCATTCACATGAATAAACAGAACAAGGGATTGCTTTGTCATGATCTCCCAGACGTTATCCGTTCCATAGTGTTTCCATAAAACATCTGAGGCGATCTCATCTCTGATTTCAAAAGGCAATGAATCGTTCCGCAACTGATCATAGGCGTCATTCAAACAAAGCATACCGAATTCATATAGCCTTAACGAAAGTTCGATTTTCATATCCTTCGGAACGACGGACATGTTTCCGCGAACAGTCATCGGTGCAACATTAAGCATTCTGTCTGATCCTGTCTCCTCTATGATAGAGAGACCGTGATCCAGCTGATAGGTGCCCATCCAGTAAGCAAACAAATACATATTATCTGAAACGGAGATCGTATCTTCCGGCTCAGACAGCGGCCAATAGTTCTGATTATTCCATATAGGCTTTGCGTATGTGCTGATTACGTATCCGTCCCCATATCGTTCAGACCGGGCATGGTACCACAAGGCTCCCTTGTACTGTTCTTCATCCAGACATTCCAAGATTTCTCCGCCGTCCAGGCTTGAAATTACTTTCCCTTCGGGAGCTTCTCTGAAGTTCACTGCCGAATGAACAATCTGCACCTGATGGGATAAAGCCACGTTCTCAGCGGAATATGAGGATAGTATCTCCTCCAGCTGAGCTTTTCCGTCAACATGGTTTTCCGCATTTCCGACAGATATCAGCATACAGAAGATTGCCAGAATTCCACAGATGATGAGCTTTCTTTTCATGCGTAACCCTCCTGGAAATATAACGAAGCAATCACAAAAACAGTTTCTGTAATCAGTGCAGTCGTATACCGTGTGATTCAGTTTCTTCCAATACGTTGAACGGCACCAAGACCGGCTGCACATAGGTTTCATCATAGGTTCTGCAATACACATATGCATCTCCATCCGGTGCGGTGATTACCGAGAAGTTATAATCCAGATAAAAATCAACGTCGCGAACACTGATGGACTGCTGGTTCATCTGGCTGTCCAGTTCCATCCGGAATACAGTGTATACCTGTCGGGAATTCGCTACAGCTCGTCCATATATCGTATATCCTCCGGTTTCCGTGTTATACAGAATGGCATGAATGGACTTGACTACCTTATTCCCGGACAGTCGTTTGGCTCCAAGGCTTTTCCCTTCCGTGTCACGGTGATCCAGAATAATATCCGCGTAGAGATCATCATCCGATGTGGTTTCTGCCAGAATAAATGTCTGGTCTCCGGCATAGAAAGCATTCCCGCCATAGAGCAGATTCTGCTGCCAGATGATTTCTCCGTTCCGCACACAGAAAGCTGTACGCAGTTCCGATTCTACCCGGACTATTACAAGATATGTACCCGCACCGTCTGTCGCATCTGGATTGGCGTACCATCCAGCAATCCTGCTGGGATCATTGAATTCATATGTCCAGATTTCATTGCCCGCAGGATCAAACAAGTGGGCAAAAACCGTGCCCTCATCTGTTTTTCTTACCGCGCAGACTCCTTTTGTATTTCCACGGACATCCTGCCATCTTCCTTCGATGCTTTTTTCTATGATCAGACCGTCTTCACCCCAGCGGTAGAAGTTCAGGGTATTCGCGGAGATTGCTGCCAGGCCGACACCGCCATCCGGGAGTAAAAGGAATACACCCTCATACAACCAGCGCGAAGAATCACGGGATTTGCATTCGATCTCCCGGTACAGCTTTCCGTCCCGATACCATTGCAGGTATTTGCTGGCTGTGGTGTATCCTTCCGGATTCCATCCTGCTTTGGCCAGCATGTTGTGTTCATCAATCCATACGGGTCTTTCTTCAACATATCGGTCTTTCAGAGTATACTCTGAGTACTTTGGATCAATGATCATTTCCCAGGCCGGTTCTTCTGTTGGCGTTACAGTTTCTTTTATCTCTTCCGGAACAGATGCTGCGTGGCTTTCGTCCACACAAATATTGCACGGAAGATAGAAACTGTTTGCCGGCTGTTCCAATTCTTCTTTTGTCATGCTGACCTGCAGGGGAAGGTATCTCGGGTTCACAGACGGACAGTTCTGGTCCAGATGGTAGTATCTGCCGCCGTTCGGATAGATCCAGTAAACAAGATTATCTTCTGCAAATGCGCTCAGTGGCAGGAGCATAATCAGCAGTGCCGCAAAAAATCTTTTCATCTCACGCCTCCGTTACTCGTCCATCCAGTCCAGTTGGCAAATCGTCGATGCCTGAACGATATCGTTTTTGTGGACATATCCGAAGGTTCCTTCCGGGTCCATCAGCCAGTTCATTTCTCCCCGGGGAATATCCACATACAGCCAGTCTCCGTCTTCCATGATGACATGCATTCTTGTTCCGGCAGGGAATGCCCCAACCGTACTGTCAAACCATCCTGTTCCGCTTTTTAGCGTGATTTCTTTTTTTGCTTTGGCAACGGGCTGCGATACATATAAATCGAAATAATCGGTCCGACTGGTATAGGATGAAACAACATATCCTTCCAATGCCCCGATTCTTGTATGAATCCAATCATTCGGATCTCCTGGAATTACGTCCAGAACGCGGATCATTACACCCGGTTTCAATTCTCCGTAACTCCGCGAGCGGCTCGTGGTCTGAGTACGGAAATTAACTCCATTCACTAAAACACAATCATCTGGCAGTCCGGGGAAACTATTTTCCCTTGCCTGTTTCACTGTCACGGGGAACAAATCAATCGGAACAATCCCTAACTGCTGCGGAAACCTGGCTTTAGGATACTTCAATCCGTCATAGAACAGTTCGCTGTTCCATGTCGGCATACCGGCCCCGAAGCAGGCAATCCATACAGTCTCTCCGCTTGACCAGTCCAAACGCTCATAGGCATTGATTGTGCAAGTGCTTCCATTGACCGCCGGTGTCAGGTAAAAAGCAGATCTCTCATTCTCGTTCAGAATATATTCAACCGCTATTGAATTATGAATCCCATCAAAAGTCACACGGTACTCACCAGTCTGGAGCAAAGCGTTTTCACCGAGAGGAACGATTCTCCATCCATCATCCTCGAGGTAAAGCTGCACCAATTGGCGATGATTGTCCTTTTCAAACGCTACCAGACCGCTGCCTGTATTCTCCTTTGAATTGAGCGTAGTACATTGCGACCAGTCCTGCAGAATAACAGCCCCACTGCTACACTGCCACCCGTTCAGATGAGAATTATTCAGGACAGACTTTAAATCATCCGGAATTTCTCCTTCAAACAGAATCACCGTCCGAACAGCACCGATGGTCTGCGGATGAACGCTTTTTCGGATTCCCAGCTGATGGAATGGTTCCTGTTCCCTGGTCAGATGATATTCTTCCAGAATACTCTGATAAACCTGACAAAGTTGCTCCGGCCATGCAAAGTCCGGGCCATAACAGCTTTCAAAAAAGCCGTGCACTGCTTTGCCGCCATCGTCAGCAAAATACAGTTCTGTGCTGATCCAGATCTCATATGTATTCAGCAGGCTTATCAATTCCTGATGATTGTCCGAATTCCAGTTTTCGAAGTATCCTTTTTCGCGGATTGCTTGGAGAAGCCCCCTTACAGCGTTTTCGCCACGAAATAGTTCATATCCGGTGTCAAAAGGAGTAGTGCCTACCATTTCACCTGTTCGCTTATCAATATACAGGGTATACATCCAGTCAGGACGATCGGGATGCCAGAAAGCAATGGTGCCTTCGTTTGTTTCGTCAAAAACAAACTGCGCTGCTTCTTCCGCTGTATAGCCAAGCACCTCTGTCAGATTGGACACAGCATAGGATTTCAGATCAATCCCTTCTGCATGTGTGATCATCGGCAGCGATAACACGACTGCTATCATGAAGAGTAAAACGCTGCGTTTAAAAATATTCATGGATTTCCCTCCGATTTCACCTGTCAATCATGGATCGTGCTTTATCCAGCCTCCTGCATATCGTGGACTGGCTGATCCGGAGTGTTTCCGCAGTTTCCTTCATCGTCATACCCTGCCAGTAAACCATCAAAAGGACACTGCGGTATTTCTCCGGCAAATTCATCACATCCATCATCAGTTCTCTGTCTTCCCGGGAAGCATCTCCCAGAGAGGACAGGTCATCTGGCGTGATTGTGCGTTCCTCATGTTTCCTCCAGCTTTTCCGGAGCATATCCTTACAGGTATTGCAGGCGACCCGCATGATCCAGGAACGGGCGCTGCAGTGGTTTCTGCCTTCAAAACAATCAAGCTTTCGCCAGATTTTCAGGAAGGTTTCCTGCGTCGCGTCTTCTGCATCTGAACGGTTACGAAGATACATAAAGCACAATCGAAGAATATCCATACCATATTGGTCATACCAGGCAGAAACGACAACAGAAGCAGAGTTCGTCATCATCTTGTCCCGAATCGCCGCTCCGTTTTCGTTTTCGTATATCAATTCCATTTCCCCGGCCTCCGCTTAACCATTCCCGACCATACCGTATTCAAGCAAGGTCATCGTATGGTCATTGCTAATGAGGACGAAAAAATTCAGGCCGTAGTCATAATGACTGTCTTGTGGATCTGCATGCAGATAGACATATTTCGCATCGCCCACATCCCTGACATAATTGATGTTCAATTCACGGATCAAGTTGCTGATTCCAGGATTGATGAATTCAATCTGCTCTGCTGCCCAAGCTCTGACTTCATTCAATTCATCCGCACTCAAAACCTGGCTTTCAACATATTGTCCGTCCGTCACCCACCTGTCGTCCGGTATCCTCTGAAGCAAGCTTCCAACACTTCCGTTTGGCAGGAAAAACAATTCAAAGTATGTGCCATTACCGCTTTCGCTGTTTACCAGCACATACCATGAATGATCATCATTCTGACCGGCTGTGTAAACAACCTCAGTATCACCTACCCAATACCGTTCACACAATTCACGGGCATATGCAATAGCGTCGTTTTCATTGTTGATATGGCGGTTGCTGCTTAATGCTTCCGCGAGGGTGTGTTCATCAACAGGCCAGCCGACGCCCATTTCCAATTGTTCCTTCGTCTCGGAAGTCGCGAAGGCGCCGATCAGACACATGGAAGAGAGAATCGCAAAGGAAATCGTTAGCCAGCGAAGCGGTTTCTTGTTCTGCATCACAGTAGACACGCGTGTCTTCAAACGTTTCCCTGTCATAGTCATCCCGGTTGCAAGCACGCCCAATCCCGGCGCGTTCCTGCGGGCGGCAGCAAGTACTAGCACACTTGCATAGGATTTTCTTTCTTCCTGATTCATCGGCTGGGTTACCCGGTCGTCGCAACGAAGTTCACTGTCTGTTCTGCTCATGCTTGCCGCGATCCAGACCAGCGGGTTAAACCAGTGTATAGCACAGCACAGGAGGCGCAGGATTCCCCAGAGATGATCTCTGTTTTTGATATGGCAGATTTCGTGCGTCAGAACATGAATTACATCCTGTGGTGCGGCGCTGAGCGGGAGGGCAATATACGGACGGAAAACACCGACCAGGCATGCACTCGGCAGCGGATCTGTAAAATAAACCGGAACTGGCCTGATCTTCCGCTGTCTGCAAAGTTCATCAAACTGATCTTTCAGTTCGCCGGTAATCGGTTCGATCCGATCCGCGCGGAGCCGCATACGGAAACGGATATTGCAGAAGAGGAACCACGCAATAACCAGCAGAACGCCGACCAGCCAGATCTTCGCCAGTGTGATACTTGCGCTCGCGTTTTCTATACCGTCCTGCAAACGATTGGTCACTTCATACGCCGATTGGTTGTCTGCACGCCAGAAAACTCTGGACAGCCCTTCGAGCGCGTCCGAAACGCGCACCTTGATCTGTCCCGCAATCGGACGGATCGCCACGTCAGAAGCAAACGGCGAACGTATTTCATGGATCAGCGGATTGACCAGAGACAGCGGACACAGCAACCGGATGGCCACCAGCAGCCAGCCAAAACAAATTGCGCTGTTTCCAAGCTGCTTCCGGAAGAATTTCCGGAGTGGAATCATCAGGATAATGGCGATGCTCGCCATGATGTTAGCTTCGATCAGAAAATTGTAGACGAATGCTGAACGCATAACAAAACCTCCTTCTGCTAAACAGACAAAACAGCAGACTGATTTCTTTGTTTATGTGGTTCCTCCGGGTTATTTCTTTTTTTCCTTCATGATATCCAGAATCTGCTGCAGATCTTCTTCTGACAGATCACCGGAATCAACCAGATGGTTGACCAAAAGTGAGGCCTTCCCTTTGAAAATATGGGACAGGAATTTATGGGTTTCCTCCGTAGAGGCTTCCTCTCTGGTTATCAGGGGAGTGTACTTTTTGGCTCGTTCGGAGTCATCCATACTGACAGCGCCTTTTTCAGTCATCCGCTTCAGCAGGGTAATCACCGTCTGGCGCGTCCAGCCTGTTGCTGGTTCAAGTGTTGCTGTTATTTCTCCCATGGTTTGCGGGGCATGATCCCATAAGCACTCCATGATTTTCCATTCCGCTTCCGTTACCTGTACAGACATCAATCATCCCTCCA
>JBGUHQ010000065.1:0-22817 GCA_045112195.1 Christensenellales bacterium
CGATCCGGGCTCGATGCCGTATTCCGCGCAAAGGGCTTTAAACTCATCCGATCCGCAGAAGCCGTTGATGACCGATCCGAAGGGATAGCCCTGGTTCAGCACATCCGTCCACGCGGCCAGTCCGGCCGGATCCGGCTCCCGCCCCAGCATGGCCTTGTACAGTACGACAACCTGCTGTTCCTTGCTCAGGCCCTTGTCCAGGAACTCGGCGCTGTTCACAAACCCGTCGACGATCTCCGAGGCCGACCTGTTCTTGTTCCGCAGCGCCGCGGCCCATCCCGCGATGCCTTCCGATTCGCCGCCGCGGCCCAGAATCACGCTGTAGCAGCGGTCCACAAAGCTCTCTGCCTTGTCAAAGTTGTACAGTTCGACGGAATACCGCACCGTCTGCGCTTCCGCGCCGGTGATGGTCACGTCGTAGTGGTCGCCCAGGGAATAGCTGATCCCGTTCGGCCGGAAAATCAGGCAGTCGCCGGCGCCATATCCGCCCCGGTCGATATGGAAATATCCGTCCGCGGATCCTTCATACAGGTTCCAGGTCTTTCCGTCCGACCTCCGGACAATCGTCACGCTGGCCCCGTTTTCCGCCCCGTCCCGGAAGGAAACGCTCCAGGGCAGGTTGCTGGACATCCATTTGAAGGGCATCAGCTGCGCGGGCCAGGCCACGCGGGCCGGTATGTCATAATTAGACCAGCTGAAGCCGAAGGCATACATCGCCGTATGCCTGCCCACCGCGCCGAAAGCTGTTTCGGTCATCCGGGGATCCAGCACCCAGCGCCTGTGGCCGACCCGGTCGATGTTCCGGCTGTCGCCGTCATGGATCCAGCCGTTGAACAGGGCCTTGATCGGCGATCCGTCGTAGCCGGAAGCGATATTGGAGCTGGAAGCCCCTTCATATCCCAGCTGATACAGCTCGTCCGACATGCCCGCGGGATGTTCGGGAAAATGGCTCATCGAGCCGTTCACCGCGTTGACCAGCGCCGCCGCCTGGGCCTTCTCGGCATACTCCGGATTCTCCGTGACGTTCGAGCTGATGCCCGCCACAAAGCGCAGGCTGTTCAGCGCGTTCAGCGCGTGCTGAACCAGCTTGGGATGCAGCTTGCCGGGGGAGAACGGTGCTGTCGTTGACGGCTCCACCTCGTACTTTTCGTCCGGCTGGTTCGAAGGATGGCTGTAAAAGAAATTCATGATCGCGTCATGGCTCCGCTTCGCCACGTCCAGCCCCGCGTCCGCCTGCGCGGCAGCAATCGTCATCGCCAGCGCCATGCACAACACAACCGCTATAATCTTTCTCATGAACAGGCCTCCATTATTTCAACTTTCATCAGGAGTCTCAAAAAGAATACACATTTTTCTTTTGACAAAAAATGTATGTAACCATCCGTGTGGACACAGTATATCCTCGCAATCCTTCTCTGTCAACCACGATTCAAAACGCAGTTGCTGATTCGCATGCATTTTTCTTTCCCATATGCTATACTGATCCTGATCACTTTATCGACATCCATCCATCGGAGGAATCGTTCCTTATGAATAAACCAACCACAACACGTGTCATCCCGAGCGAAGCCGAGGGATCTCCCCGCCCGCAGGCGGCGTTCCTCTTCTTCTTAATTCTTTTAGTTGTTTCCGCCGCCGCCCGGATCCTCCTCTCCCTTTACGACCGCCTCCCCCTCTCCCTCACCGAGCAATCCGCCCTCCTGCTTTCCCGCAATCTCTTTCACGGCTCCCTCACCTTCCTGACCGAGCCCGTTCACCGCGGGTCCATCCTTTATTCCCTTCTCCTGGCCCCCTTCACCTTCCTCTCCGATTCCCTCCTCCGCCTTCGCCTGATTTCCGCCTTCAACGCGGTGCTTCTCTCTTCTTCCCTGATCCCCGCCTTCCTCCTGGCCCGCCGGATCCTGAAGAAGCCCTCCCATATCATCCTTTCCCTCCTGGTCCTGGCCCTGTCCCCGAATCTCCTGTTCTCCCTCTCCTTTATGCCGGAGAACCTGTATTACCCCCTCCTTCTCTGGGGCTTTTACGCGGCGTACCGCTTCTTCACTTCTGAAGCCAAAAAACCGCTCCACGCTTTCCTGCTGGGGCTTTTCTCCTTCCTGCTCTGCTTCGCCCACGCCCTGGGCCTGGCCTTCGCCGCGGCGATGCTCACGGCGGCCGCGGCGGGCGGAACGGGGAATAAAAAAAGCCGGAAGGAAGCTTTGCTTCCCCCCGGCCTGTTCCTCTGCGGCCTGCTTCTGCCCGCCGCGCTCCTGAAGCTTACGCTTTTCCGTTCCGCCAGTCTTTTCCCGTCTGTCCAGGCGGTGTTCGCCCATTTCACCACCGCCTCCGAGCTGGTTTACTGGCTGTATGCCGCATTCCTCTTCCTCCTGTTCTTCCTGATCACAGCCTGCTTCTTCCCGGTGGCGCTGCCCTTCTGCCGGCGCAAAGCCCTGTCCCAGGCGAACCGGTCTCTGCTCCTGCTCTCCGGCGTATATGTCCTGTGCGCCGCCCTGGGTGCTGCCCTGGTGCTTTCCCTGCGGTATGACTTCGCGGACCCGTACCTCACGGTCTATCTCCGCTGCCTTCTCGGCGCGGCGTATCCCTTCCTGCTGCTCTTCCTTGCCTCCCCGGAGGAAAAGGAACCCCTTACGAAAAAGAGCGCCCTGCTCTGGCTTTTCGTCACCTTTGCCGCGCTCATCCTGCTCTTCCTCATCGTGCCCCGGACCCGGAGCCCCTTTGACGCCCCGGCCCTGCAGGCGCTCTCCGGCTTAGACTACAAGTCCGCGCTGTGGACCTGGGTCTGTCGTGGGACGCCGGTGCTGCTGGCGGGGGCCTGGCTGCTGGTGGTAAATAAAAAAGGGAAGCAGGCCCTTGCCTGGGCCCTGCTTCCCGTTATGCTGCTGTGTGAACTGGCCGGCGGTTTCTTCCTCGTCCGGGACGCCCGCCGGGTGAATACCGCCGACCCGGATCTCCTGGCTGAAGCCGTCAGACTGGATGAATGCCTGGACACCCTGGATGGGACGATCCTCGTCGCGGCGCCTGCCGCGGACGACGAATTCCTGTCCGCCCTGGCCGCGGTCTCGGACCATGATTACGCCGTAACCACCTTTGAGGGACTGCGGTCCCTCATGACCGGCCCGGAAGGCGAAACCCGGAGCAAAATCGATCTCTCCGGATCCGTGATTCCCTGCCCGTCGGACCGGCTGATCGGGACCTATTCCCTGGACCGGGTCGATACCGTCGTCACCGTCGGGGACAATTCCGGTCTGGATCCCTTCACATATGAGGAGATCACCCCGTCGGGTGTCTTGTCCGCCCGGGTCTTCCGCGCCTCGGATCCCGCCGCCCTGTCCCTGCTGGATCCGCGCGCCTGCGTCCTCGGGGAACCGGTGCTCTTCTACGGCCCGGACGCGGGCTTCCTGCGGCTCTCCCCGGAAGGCTTCTCCCTGCCGGAGAACGGCTACACCTGGTCCCAGGCCGATGAGGTCTCCCTCACCCTGGTCCCGCATGTAACGGAGCCCTGCGACCTGAAATGTACCTGGTCTTATCTCATGACCAACGGCAACCAGCCCTGCCTGGTCCTCGCCAACGATGTGCCCGTCTTCGACGGCGACATCTACGGCCCCGCTGACGCTGCCAGCTTCATCATCCCCGCGGGAACCTACGCGGAAACCGGCGTCCTCACCCTGCGCTTCTTCTTCCCCGATGCCCGGGAGCCCGGCAACGGCGATCCCCGCCTCCTGGCCGTGGCCTTCGAAAGCATCACCCTGGAAGCGAGATAACCACCGCTGTCATCCTGAATGAAATGAAGGATCTTTCCCCTTGTTTTTTGCCACGCTTTCGGCTAAAATACGATTGAATCTTATTTTAGCCGAGGTGGTCATCATGGCATATATCCATCGAACTCTGGAAAACAGCATCCTGGACATCAGCAATGATTACTGTTGCCTTTTGCTGATCGGGCCCCGACAAGTCGGAAAAACAACCATGCTGGAACATCTCATGCAGAATACTGCAAGAAAAAAAGTTACTCTGGATGACATTACAGAACGCAGACTGGCTCAGAGCGATCCGGAGCTCTTTCTTGAAACACATCCTGCTCCTGTTCTGATCGATGAAGTCCAGTATGCTCCCGAACTGTTTTCATACCTGAAAATCAGAATTGATCAGGGCGCTGCCCCCGGTTCATGGTGGCTGACAGGATCCCAGTCTTTTGAACTGATGCGGTTGGCACAGGAATCGTTAGCAGGCAGGACGGCCATTCTCCATATGTCTGCTCTGTCCCAGAGCGAACTGTACGGAACCGGCGCAACGGAACCGCTTTCCATCCGTTTCGATCAGTTGAGTCATCGAAAAGATTTCCTTTCCCCCTGCACGGCGCAGGAAATGTACGAAAGGATCTGGTTTGGCGGTATGCCCGGCCACAGAAGCGGAAAATTTAAAGACCGGGATGTATTTTACAGTTCCTACATCCAGACATATATCAACCGGGATGTCTCAGATATGATCCCCGGAGTAGACAAACTGCTCTTTGCGGATTTTATCCGCGCAGCAGCCTGCCGCGCGGGACAGATGTTGAACATCCATGATATCGCGCAGGATGTCAGCGTATCTGATGATACTGCCAGACGATGGCTTCAGGTATTGGAAAAATCAGAAGTCATTTTTTACCTCCGGCCCTATTCGAATAATCTTCTGAAACGCACCGTCAAAACTCCCAAGATGTATTTCTTTGATACAGGTCTGGTTGCTTATCTGACCCGGTATTCCAGTCCGGAAATCCTAATGAACGGGGCTGTTAACGGAGCAATCCTGGAAAACTATACCGTTGCGGAAATTCGGAAAACCTGGCTGAACAGCGCAAAAGAATGCCTTCTGCATTATTACAGAGACAAAGACACCAATGAAATCGACCTTGTGATTGAGAGCGACGGAGAACTGCATCCCCTTGAAATCAAAAAGAGCACAAATCCCGGAACAGAGCTTGCTTCTGCCTTCAAACTGCTGGATAAAGGTTCCGTTCCGAGAGGAACCGGAGCCGTCCTGTGCCTGAAAGATACACTCTCCGCAATAGACAGAAACACATTTATCGTTCCAATCTGGATGATATAAGCCTGTCATCCTGAATTCTGAATTATCTTTCCCTTATCTCAATCCCCGTCGTCATCATCGCCAGTTTCCTGGTCTCTCCCGGGATCACGATGGCGTCCGGCAACTCCACTGTAAACGCGATTCTGTCTTCTGCTTCCAGCCCGAACACAATCTCCCCCGCTCCGTTCAGTTCCCCTGACCGGAGCTCTTTTCCATTCCTGTCAACAACCCTGTACCGCTGCGCTCCGTTCAGCGTTCCGCTGACCTTTACCGCTGCTTCCACTTCTTCTGTTTTCCCGTAATACGGGAAATCCACAACCAGCTCATCGCCCAGCGTCCAGGTAAAACTGCCCTCGTTGTCAGACAGCCCACTCTGTACATAATACCCGTGGTTGTCTTCCGCCCCGCAGGTATGGATGGCGATCTTCCCGTCGGTAAACGTGTACGGGGAGAAACTGCCGCAAAGGAGCACCACCGCCATCGCCGCGGCCGCTGCAAGCGCCGCAGCCCGGGCAGCCTTCCTGGATGCCAGCGCCTGCCGGATCTTCCCCGGTTCCCCCGCTTCCCCCGGTTCCTCCCGCAGGAAGGGCAGGGCTATAAATACAGGCAGGCCCATGGCCACCATCTCCACATACCGGTAGCAGTAGGCAATGGGCGCGGTAACCGTCACCGCCAGCCAGCACAGCAGATACGGCAGCAGTACCGTCATCCGGCGCTTCTTCCCGCCCGGCCCGCACAGCACCAGCACCAGGCTCAGCAGCATGATCCATACCGCCGTGCCGGAGGGCACATACGCGAGCCTTCCCATGAGCCCCGGCGACAGGGTCGTCCCCGTGGCCTCCAGGACGAGGTCCTTCTGGGTATATCCCCGGTGATAGATATCCTGCACGCCCACGAACCAGTCATGGTAGAACCCCTGGTTGCTGCCGTAGGGCTGCCAGAAACCCAGGGTTTCCATCAGGTGGGCTTTCAGGTAGGTCCCCGGATGCCGGATCCCCAGCTGCAGCCATACCTTCAGGAAATCCCATACATGTCCCTGCAGATAGTCGTTGTCCAGGCTGAACTTCACCCCGTCCGCCAGGGCCGGGGTATATGTTTCGATCCATTTTTCACGGGGCATCAGGCGGAACAGAATCTCCGCCTGTTCTTTGCTCAGTTCCGCGCCTTCCCGGATCACCGCGGCCACCTGCTGCATCGGGACAGCCAGCGTTTCCGCCGTCGGGGAATCCGAGATCCCCAGCGCCCCGAACACCGGTCCCTGCACCAGAATGGAGAATACGGCGATAACAATGCACAGCACCGCCAGCAGCCGCCTGCCCTGTTTCCGGCAGATCAGCAGAATCATTCCCGCCGGAATCAGCGCCCAGGCGATAAAGTTCCGCCAGAAGCACAGGAACAGGAGCACCAGGGAGGTCTTTACCGCCCAGCCTTTCCGCTCCGCGTTGGCTTCCGGCTCTTTCCACAGAAGCAGCGACAGCGACACGATTCCCGCGCCGAACAGCCCGTCCTTCCACAGCCCCATGCCGTAGGAGGCGTAGTGCCCGGCAAAGGCATACAGCGCCGCGCACAGTACCACCAGCACCCTGGGCAGGCCCCGCCTGCGCAGTTCCGTTACCGCCGCGGCGCAGGCCAGGGCGTATACCGCCCCGGAGCACATGGCGTACAGGAAGATCCCGACGTTGATATCCGGCGTAAAGATCCGCCCGATGGCGGCAAACAGCCGCAGGATCAGGATCTGCGCCACCACCCAGCGGTTGTTCAGCCGGGAAGGATCCACAACGTATTCCAGCGTCTCCGCCCCGTCGCCGACCACGCCGCCCGGGTAGAAGGTCAAAAGGTACGGCAGCCAGCTCAGGCACAGCAGGGCCCAGATGAGCAGAAAAAAGCGGCGGTCGGAAAGCTTCCGGCCGCCCAGTTCATTGCCTGCGTAAACGCCGCAGCGGTTCACCCACATCTGCAGCAGCCACACGATGCCGAATGCCGGCACCGCGAAGCCCAGCCCCCGCAGGATCACCATACCGCCCAGCCGCAGGTGGTTCACGTCCGCCCCGCCCCGGATCCCCTGATAACTCAGGGTCATCGTGACGGATACCGCGATCCCCAGCGCAATGGCATACAGCAGCGTCAGGCATATTCTTTTGTTTCTGCTCTCTTTTATCATCCTTGATGTCATCCCGAGCTTGTCGAGGGATCCCCCCTCGTAGTCATCCCCTGTGGAACAAGGGACGGTCCTTTTGTTCCGTCCCAGGAACAAAAGGACCGTCCCGATGTTACACCCAAACTTTCTTTGCAATCCAAAACTCCGTCGTGTCATCCCGAGCGTAGTCGAGGGATCTCCCCGCCCACAGGCGATTACCTTGCTTTTTCCTCTTTCCTTCTGCTGATGATCAGCAGCACCATGCACACCATAAACCCGACCGCGCACAGCGGTCCCGCGGTCTTGATCGCCTTCACCGCGAACGCCCCGGACAGAAGGCCCGGCGCCTTGTATTTCACTTTGTCAACAAATACCGTTTTCTCGTTGATCTCCCGGGCCGTATAAGCCTCCAGCATCACGGAGAAATCCGCTTCAATCTCATTCTTCTTGGCAATCAGCGCTTCCAGCTTCTTGTCTACCGTCTCCTGCAGCTGCTTCTTTTCCCGGGCGGTCAGTTCTTCCGCCGCGGCAAGGTCTTCCGCGCCTTCCGTCGCCTGCGCCGCCTTCGCCGCCTTCGCCGCTACGCCGGTCATATCGTCCAGACGGCTCTGGTACAGCGCGATCTTCGCGTTGATCTCCGCAATCTTGTCTGTCACTTCCTTGCGCTTTTTCACCAGCTTGTCATACGTGCCGTCGTCGCTTCCGACCTTCTGCAGGGAACCGTTCGCGCTCACATAGACGATGCCGTCCTTGTCATACGCGTCCACCTGCGCTTCGATCAGTTTCAGTTCCTCGTTCAGGCTGTCCAGCTGATACTGCTGCGTCCGGATCTCCGTCTCATACCGTTTCTGCAGCCGTTCCCGGTCCTTGGATACCGCGTTCAGGGTAATCGTGGCGTCCAGCCGGTTGATATCGCTTTCCAGGCTTTCATACTGTACAGCGATATCCCCGAAACCTTTTCCGCTCAGCAGAAAGTCCGGCGCCATCTCGGCCAGCTCTTCCGCGTAGCGGCTCTGCTGCTTCACGCTTTCGCTGATCGCCTCCAGCTGCTGGGCATAGTCATAATCCGGCAGGTTCGCGATCGGATCCGTCTTGGTCAGGCTGGGACCGTAGACTTTGGTAAACCGGGCCCGGTAGGCCGTCATAATGGCTCCGAGCAGCTCCGTCAGTTTGCCGGAGGAAATGCTCTTGTCAAAATCGTTATACAGCGTCACGCTGTACTGCGTCGCGTGGTAGTCGGATACCGCCGCCTGCGTTCCCGCGTCCGCGGAAAGCAGGGACACATACTTGGTCATCTGCTCCGCGATCTTCTCCGGATAAACGCCGGTCACGTTCAGGCTGCCCCGCACCTGCTCCGCGGTATAAGCCCCAGCCAGTCCGGCGGTTTCCAGCGCTTCGTTCAGCACTTCGTCGCTCGTCAGCCCGCTCACGTCAAACGCGTAGCCGTTCGGTGCCTTGCCGTCGGCGGCGCCTTCAAAGGAAAACTGAATGGAAGAGGCGGCGTACGGGCTTCCGGCTTCCCCGGAGAACAGGACCGCGGCCAGGATGGTACCCACAAGCCCGCAGCAGATGAGGACGATCAGGGTGTTTCTGAACCAATGTGTCTTCTTCATTCCGCGTCCGCCTCCTTTCCCGTTGTCATTCCGACCGAAGTGGAGGAATCCCTTTTCACTGTCGTTCCTTCTTTTTCTAATTCTGAATTCTGAATTCTGAATTCTGAATTGTTTTTGTCATCCTGAGCTTGTCGAAGGCTCTTTTTCGTTCCCTTTAATTCTGAATTCTGAATTCTGAATTCTGAATTCTTACTAAATTCCGGTATCAGCGCCGCCAGGAACCACAGCCCGCAGGCCAGGATAGCGCCGACCACGCCGCCGATGATCATCTTCTTCAGGGAAGCGGCCAGGAAGCTTGGCAGCTTGCCCTGCGCCGCGCTGTGATCCTCAAACGTCGTGTACATCCGGCTGGCGAACACTTCTTCCATGTGGGCCTTGACGCTGTTGTACATTTCCTGGGCGGAAGCGAGGGATCTTGCCAGCTCCGCCTCCACCTCTTCGGAAACCTCCGTCTCCTTGGCCGCGTCCAGCCGGCGGATCCGGTCTTCGTAGTCCGCGATGGAAGCCTTCAGTTCGGCCGCTTTCTCGTAATTCGCCGTCTGTTTCAGGACCAGTTCGTTGTAGTATTCCGTGGAGGCTTTCGTGCTCTTGGCCGCGTCGCTCTCCTGCATGGAGATAAAAACCTCGTCGTTCTTGTAACTTGCCAGGATCTTCTGGGTTTCGGCGATATTCTCGTTGACCTCTTCCAGATCGTTCTGTGCCGTGCGCAGCAGGTATTTCCAGCTGGTCAGCAGCGCGTTCTTGTCCCGTGTGATGGCGTTCTCGCTGACCATGGCGTACAGGTAATCCACGTTGATGCTCTTGAAGGTCTCGAGCGTTTCCATCCAGTCCTCAAGGCTCCGTCCCGTCTGCCAGGAGCGGTAGGCTTTCACGGTATCCGGCTTTTCATCGCAGTAATTGTACAGGCCGTCGATCCCGGCCCGCAGCTGGTCCAGGCTGTCCAGAATGTCCAGTTCCGACGCGTCGATCACGGAAAACGCGTCGTTCGGCAGCTTTACGTCCGCGTAGGTTTTGACCAGGTAATCATTGTATGCCGTCAGGATCCGGTCCAGCAGCAGCTTCAGTTCGCTGTCCTTGATCTCTGTGACCACACGGCTTTCTTCGTCTTCCTTAAAGCCGTTTGTCAGGGAGACGATGAACCGGTTCTGGTATTTCATCTGCGCGTTCTGCAGCCGCGTATACGCTTCCGCGTTCTTTGCCTCTGCGAGGCCGGCCAGGGATTCCTTCGTCCGCTGGCTTTCCTCGGTCAGCACCGTCTGGATGCTGATGTTCGCCCGCAGGGTTTCAACGTTCACCGCTTCAGGCAGGTTCATGCCGTCCAGCGCGGTCTGCAGTACATATGAGGACGTAACCTGGTTTACATCCAGGTCTTCCCCGTCCGGCGCGGTCAGATCGGAAACCGGTTCAAACTCGGCTTCTGCCAGTGTGATGCTGCCGTTTTTCAGCGCCGTTCTGTACCGGGCCATGGGCACCTCATACCGGAGTGTCACCACGGAGGAAACCGTCAGCTCGGGTTTGCTGAACTGGTACAGCAGCAGCGGCGCGCACAGGCCGATCGTCAGGCACAGTACCAGCACCCAGGCAAAGACCCGCTTTTTCAGTTTCATGTTGTGGAACACGTTCCCCAGGTCGATGGTGCCGTCCTCATCCTGGTTATTGTTGACAACCAGCTGGATCTGCCGGTTTGGATCCGTCGGCAGAATGTCCTTCCTGTTTTCGTTGTTGTCCAAGTTTCATCCCTCCGTATAATCAAAAGAAATTGCTTGTTTCTTCCTAAAAGCATCTTAACATATCCGTCATTCCGGGGCAATGTTGCCTTGTTTGAGGGATATGTTGTCCCCGCGGACTTCTTCGTTGTCTCTGTATAGAATGATCCCGATTGTGATAAAGAACAAGCCCATCGTGGCATTATCGCCCGCCCTGAACCAGGTAAAGCATTCCACCAGCTCTCCGACCATCACGGATCCGAGCACCGCGACTAATGGTGTGACCCAGGCGGTTGCTCCGTCCCTCACAACCAGTTGCCAGCATCGCCGGATCGCCATTACGATGAGAGAAAGGATCAGCAGAAGGCCTGGGATTCCGTTTTCATTCAGCACCATCAGCAGCATATTATGGCAATGCCCTACCTGATAACCCACCGGATTGATCTCATTTACGCCCAGCATCGGATCACATACGGAGTTTCCGATCAGCAGCTTAATCGGCTGATTCAGAAGCACCTGAATCGCTGCTTTCCAGATCTCTGTCCGGCCGGTCAGCACATCCTGGCCCAAATAACCGCGGTTGGAAATCTGTCCGGTTGCCTGTTCCGCCGCTTCCGCGTATGCCCGGGAGACCAGACCTTCAGATTTCAAGTTGTTGAACACATTAATCGTCTGCATGCTGATAAGAACCATTCCGACAAAAACCACGGCGGTCACCGCAGCTGCCGGTAGAACGGTTTTCATCTTATGACCCGGCCGTTCCTTTTGCCGCAGCCATCTCATCGTCATAATGCCGGCCGTCAGCGCAATCCCGGCGGATACGGACATATGCGCGCATCGGCTGTCCGTCAAACACAACGCCACGTACATCGGCAATGCTGCCAGGATAAACAGGATTTTTGCCCATTTCCGTCTCGCCATATATGCGCCGCATAGAGCGATCATTGTGGAAATGCTCGCCAGAGATCCGGATGTTGTCATATAATAGGTCAACCAGAGTCTGTTGCCTTCAAGCAATCCCCAGTAAGATCCCTCACCTATGGTGTAGATCGGCTGTCCGGTCCATGCGGCGATAATGCCCAGGCAGCTGCTGACTGCCATCCCCACCGTCCAGATGCAGCCAAAAACAGTCAGAAACTGCTTTAGCTGTTTCTTCCCGAGCACAGCTGCCAGTCCGTAACAGGCGCATACCGCCCACAGGCCCGTCAATATGTTTTCGCTCACATAATCCACGAACAGATGCCAGGATTGGTCGAATATAATGCGAAGCACCTGAAGCAGCAGAAAAACTGCCAGGATCAGGAAGCCCTTGTTTTTCCAAAGCTTTCCGAGCACGACCGCCATCACGGCCGAGATAACCCGCAGGATCCAGAACAGCATTGAAAAAACAAAACTCCGTCCGGAAATCCAGGCATGTGCGTTTGTCGCCATCACATAGAAATAAGATAGCAACAAAAACATCATGATCGCTGCATAGATCGCTTTAGGAATCGTCCATCCCTGTTTTGTTTTCACGCCTTCTCTTCTTTCCTTCTGCTGATAATCAAGAATAATAACATACTTGGATCATAACCGTTATTGTCAGGTTAATAACTCCTTTGCTTTCTCAAGGGCAACGGCAATCACCTGATCCATGTCATAATATTTATATTCGCCCAGCCGTCCGCCGAAGACCACGTTTATTTCTTTTTCCGCCAACTTTTTATACTCCGCGTATAGTTTGCTGTTTCGCTCGTCATTCACCGGATAATATGGCTCGTCTCCGGGTTTCCACTCAGAACTGTATTCCCGGCTGATCACAGTCTTCGGCAGATCGTTCCCGTTTTCGTCTTTTCCGAACTCAAACCATTTATGTTCGATGATCCGCGTCCAGGGCGTTTCCGCGTCTGTATAGTTCACCGCCGCATTCCCTTGGAAATTCGGCTTATCCAGCACTTCAGTCTCGAAGCGTACAGAGCGGTATTCCAGATTGCCAAGGCTGTAATCAAAGTAGGCGTCAATCGGACCGGTATAGATCACTTTTTTAGCCATACCATCCCATTTGGTTTTATCCGCCAGATAGTCCACACCGAGCTGTACTTCAATCCCGTCCAGCATATTCTCGACCATCCTCGTATATCCGCCCGTCGGGATCCCCTGATACAGCGCGTTGAAATAGTTGTTGTCAAATGTCAGCCGCACCGGCAGCCGTTTGATGATGAACGCCGGCAGTTCCGTGCAGGGCCTTCCCCATTGTTTCTGGGTATAGCCTTTGATCAGCTTCTCATAGATATCCGTTCCGACCAGGGAGATCGCCTGCTCTTCCAGGTTCTTCGGTTCTGTGATCCCGGCGGCTTTCCGCTGTTCTTCGATCTTTGCAGCCGCTCCTTCTGGTGTCACAACACCCCACATTTTATTGAAGGTATACATGTTAAAGGGCAGGCTGTACAGTTCTCCTTTGTAGTTAGCTACCGGAGAATTCGTGAACCGGTTGAAGGTCGCAAAACGCTGTACATAGTCCCAAACTTCTTTATTGTTCGTATGGAAGATATGAGCACCATACTGATGGACATAAATGCCCTCAACCTTTTTTGTATACACGTTGCCGGCGATATGTTCGCGTTTATCAATAACAATACATTTATGCCCTAAATCTGTCAGTTGCCTGGCGCATACTGCACCGTATAATCCTGCACCAACAATCAAGTAGTCGTACATTCTTATTTCCCCCTATCTAAAACCCATAACTAAAACTTTCTCTTATTGATTAATCAGATATATAGTCTTGAATTATCTTAATCCAAACTGTATACCCTTTTTCACTTAAATGTAAACCATCAGATGCAAGCAATTCATCTTTTTGTTCTCCATTCTCGTCAAAAAACTGTTTATATATGTCCAGATAGATGGCTCCATTTTTTTCTGAGATGGTTTGTATATCTGCATTTGTCTGCAAAATCTTCTCATCATTAACAACGGTAGTCGGTAGAATTGATTGAGTATAGATCTGACATTCTGGAAGAGTTAATACTATTTTCTCTATTATCATTTGGTAGTATTGAATAATTTTGTTATTCGGGATGTTTCTGATCAAATCATTGATACCTATCATTATAAAGATTTTCTTCGGATGATGAGACAGAATTTCGTCCAGACGATTAAACAATCCTTCCGTAATATCACCATCAATTCCTCGATTCAGCAAATCAGTCCCAGCGAAGAATTCATCAAAACGTCCTCGATTAGTAATGCTGTCTCCGGCGAATATGATATCTATATCTCTTTCGTTCAGTTCAAACATTGCCACATATGGTAAATATTGATCATTGTCAAGATAACTGTATTCTTTCTGTGACTTCTTTAAGATGCCATACTTGTTTAACAATAATAGAATTACAGCAATCACAAGAATAGCATTCAGAGCAATTAGTAATCTGTAATTATATTTCTTTTTCATCTTGCTTCGCTTTTCTTATCTTTACTGTATTTTCTATACAACAAATAATTACCGCCTTTTGGAATCAAGCTGATTATCATTGCAACAATCAAACCGATTATCAACAGTAGTCCCCACATAAACAATACCTGTACAGCTCTTGAACAGGATGTATTCATTATTGAATCAAGAAACAGCAGCTTGAACGGGAAATGGATCAGATATATTGCAAAAGCATAACTTGATAACCAATGCAGAAATCTGAATTCTTTATGGAATTCACATCTGGAAAGCAGTTCGAATATACTTATCGCAGAAATCAGGAGAAAAGGGCTGTCATACCAGATATTATACTGTATATTATTTTTATACGCCCACAATTGAAACCAAATAGCCGCAATTGTAGATATAATAAACAATAATCCTAAACAATATCCTTTGATTTTTTTGAATGTCCCTTTTTTTATAAGCCATCCAAACACCAGATAAATCCCGTATGTTCCGCCACTGAAACCGGCATTTATTTGATTTGATATCGACCGTAGTGAAGGATTAACGATCCGGAAAAGAAGAGAAAATGTCGGACACAGGAATAAGTAAACAAAGAAAAAGCATAATGGTATCCACATTAATCTTAGTTTGTCTATTTTTTTCAGGCCATTTGCCGCAAATGGAATAAGTGCGTATAGACCGATGATCATCGGCATATACCAGACATGAGACATTTGTACTTTATTCAAAAAGAAAACATCTTGAATTATATCAATAACCGTCATCTCTTTGTTTTGAACAAAAACCAGGAATAGGTCATATATCAGGAACCAAATCATTGTACAAAGAATGAGATGAAGCCAATTGTTCTTCCAAAATTGTTTCACTTTTTCTGTATCGTATTCCCGATCAAGCAGTAAGTATCCTGAAATAAGAAGAAAAATCGGAACGCCAAGACGTCCTAATGTGAAACAAGTAAACGAGAAGATCCTGCTTTTATCTTGCATAGCAAGGACTGAATCTAACGAGAGAATATATATTCCTTCTTCGGAAGAATGGCATAAAACCACAAGAAGAATCGCAATTACTCTTAAAAGATCAATCCATACAATATGATTTTTTTTGTTCAACATAATTCACCATCAGACTTAATTTGAGCAATTGTTTTATCCCTTTTCTTTATGTTTGATTTTGTCAGTTGTTTGTGAATAAAGTTCCGCGACCAATGGCTCCTTTCGGATAAGCATATATGTTCCATATACGACAAAAAAGAAACATGCTGAAATAGCCAATGTTAAAAAGTCTCCAAGATGAATGTACTTAACCCAGAGAGATAAAGCAACTCCTAGACAAGCTGCTATTACAATCCGTCCAAAGTGGATATCTTGTTTCATGTCTTTGATCTCTTCACGCAGTGCACGATACTGAACACCTAATACAACCATTTCGGCCACAAGCGTGCCAATAGCTGCTCCGGTTGCTTTCATCGTTGGAATTAATGCTGCATTGATCACTATATCGACGATTGCCCCTGCGATTTCTGAATGTAGGACAACCTTTTCTCTTCCTGTTGGAACAAGAATCTGAATACCCATTATGTTTGTTATTCCCACCAGGAGCAACGTCGGCATAATCACCTGCATAGGAATGATTGCTCCCTCAAACGCTTCTCCGGATAATAGCAAAACTCCGTTGCGAGCAAACAAAATAAAATAAATTGTCAAAGGTGTTGCGAATAAAAACACAAAACTCATCGCCTTTGAAGTAATTCTCTTAAACTCTTTCATGTTTCCATGTTCGACATAGTACGAAGCGCGGGGAAGTAATACACCTCCTAATGATGTGACAATACTGACTAATACTACTTTAATCTTCACAGCAGCACCATAATACCCCACGTCAGCATCTGTGGTCATAAATCCCAACATGACATTGTCCAAATTAGTGTATATAGTTGTAGCACATGCCATCGCAAAAAATACCAATATTGGTTTCAGATGTCTCCGTAAATCATAATGTCCAACTGGTTTAAAGCCAATATACTTGTGCGCATTAATCAGATTCAATACATTTGATGCAGATGATGCCAGAATCGTGATGCCTCCGTAAATAACATAATCGGATTCTGTATGCACCAGCAAAAACATTGCAACTAATGCTATAAGTTTAAAAATGACTGATCGAACTGTAATATAGGTGTATTGTTCAAGTGCTTTGTATAACCACTCCATTCCAATGGCCGTTAATCCAATGGTTAGGCTGATAACAATAAACAGTGTCTTTTCTTCCCTGAATTTTGGAACCACTACTAATGAGATAGCTAGAAGGATATATGCCACCAAACTCATAATCAAATTGAGAATAAGTAGTTCATGTGCTGTTCTGGTTAATTCTTCTCGGTTATCACGAGCTTTTGCACAGGCTCGAATGCCATAAGAGGGAGCTCCCATCTGAGCAAACATAAGAAAATATGAAATGACAGACGTTGCAAAATTGACTTTCCCTGTTCCGGTTGGTAATAAAACTCGTGAAACATACGGAAAGGTAATTAGAGGAAAAATAAACCCGGACATGGTAAGAAGAGCATTCATCATAAAGTTTTTCTTTAACGAGTTATTCTTCACTTTATTTATTCATTCCCTTTTATATCATATTCATTCTGAATGCAGTATCTTATATAGTTTGTCAACCAAATTTCCCTATATATTTTCATATTAGAATAGGGATCTTTATCTGTTTTCATAGATATTTAATGTTGACGATCGATCAGTGTCTTCTTTGTTTTTGTATAAGAATAACATCCCAACAATAAAGCATGCTGTTAAAGGAATGAACGGGATTATGGTCACAGTCCATAGATATAAGAAAAAAAGACAATATGACAGTTTATTTCTGTCATGAAAATTCCGTATTATTCCTATAAACAATGTTGCAAAATACGGAATAAACATATATAAACCACCAAAGGCAAGTATCTGCATTGGCGAGTTCGAATATCCCATGTCGTTTGCGCGAAAGGCGCTCATATAATGCTTGATTGCATCCATATTCTCATAACCATTTCCAAATAGTATATTATCCTTCCATGCTCTGAATCCCGCAGCAAAATCATCTATACGGGTATTCCCCGAGAAACTACCCATTTTGTTTGAAATCAGATTTACTAATAAATATATTGCCAAAATACCAACTACTGGAATTGTAAATATCTTAATAATCTTTACTGTTTTTTTGTTTTTTCCTGTTATTATATATTTTATTGCTATAGCAGCAGCAATAACAACATAACCTGTTGTAGAAAATGTTGTTATTATACATATTATTAGTACACAAGCCTTCCAAATGCTTAGCTTTTTTCTTAAGAATAATTCGTACACAAAGGAAAGACATAAATGAAGATTAAACATGGGCGCTTCTGCAAAAATGGAGCAGTTTCGAATAATTCCTTTATAAGAAAATAAATCCATTGTTTGGGGCTCAAAATAGATGTAGAAATATGTTGCAACGTATTTAGGTTCATCAGTACCTGTCCAAGTTGAGTAAACATATCCTGAAGGCTGCACTATGTTTAGTAAAGAACCAAGCAACCAAAGTAACAAAGAAACCGTTGAAAAAAAAATAATTAATGATTGATATCTCCCTAGTATTTCTATGTATTTATCTCTTCTGAAAAAGACATAAACAATCGCAGCAAAAGCAAAACCTATTGTCTTTATATATATATTTTTTTTATATGGTCTAATAATCACAAAAGCGCAAAACAGAACAATAATACCTATAAGGATTAGGTAATTTGAAATTTTTATTTTCTTCTTGCCTGATAAGACAATGCATATAATTGTTGAGCAGACTAACGCAAATTTCATCAATCTGTCAATGTTTGATAGCGTCGGTATCGAATGCCAGATAGATCTTCCAAAATAAATCAGGCAAAAAACGAATATATAGTCCAAAATAATCAGGATGCTATTGTATAGTTTTTTCCCCATATATTGCTCCAGATAATATTGTCGTTTTCATAGTTCTATTAATACACAGACATTTATTACACTTCGCAGTTGTATATTTTATCAATTCTCTTAATGAATCAGTATGTGTTTATTCAATCGCAAGCTTTTATCATTCATCCATAATAAGCTTTTCTACTTTCGATAGTGCGGTTTTGAGAAAACCTCCATTCCTGACTTTCTTGCCAAGTTCTCGAATATTAACTTTCATTTTTGCATATTCTTCTGTTGTAATATTATCGATTTTCTTTCCAATTTCATTTATTGATTCAATCGCAAACCCTATCTCATTTTGTTCTATATAACTTGCCAGAGCTGCCTCTTTCCAAATAATTATTGGCAATTCACATGCTGTATATAATGAGCACTTATGTGGATTATTGTATTTTAAATATACACCAGTTCCTCCTTCGCAACTATTGATTGATGTGCCATCCCACACAAGCCCATAGTCTCCATAAATCATTTTGGGAAGTATATCCGGTTCATAAGATCCCATATATTTGATACAGTCTGCTAATTCGGATTCGTCTGCATTAACTCCATATAGCAGAAATTTGCATGTTGTTTCGATGTTTTTTATCTGATAAACATATCCGGCTTTATCCTTTTTTAAGTTTCCAGCAATTACAATTCTATTGTTTTTCTCATGCTTTTGCTCCTCATTTGAGTCAATGCTTTCATCGTATAAATAATCGAACAATTCAAGTGGAACGATTCTCTCATAAGGATAATTATATGTATTAGTTATATATTTTGCCATTTGTTCATTATGAGCAATAACAGCATTTGAAATGCTTATAATCTGTTTTTCATATTCAAATATCTTTTTTTCTTTAAAGCGAATGCTGTTGAGATCATGAAGCAACAAAATAATACGTACGCCTCGTTTTTTTAATTTGGCAAAAGAAAATAGTAATGCTTTATATGCTCTGTCGCTTAAATATAAAGGGAATCGAATGACTATAATATCGTTTTTCTGTATTTTAAACAACTTTCGGATATCAAAAAATAGACTTGCATCATATAAATGATACTTATGCATTGCTATATTTGAAATGCTAATCCTCTTATATCCTTCTTGTTCCAGGATCTTTTCACAATCCACAACGGCTTTTGTTGCTGCAAGCTTTGTTTGTTCGGCACGTATTTCAAGATAATACTTCATAATTGATCTCCATTTCTTCTTATCGACTTAGCATCATTCTATTCTGCCATGATTATATCCCAGTATTCCTTGGCGATTTCAACATAATTATATTTTTCCCTAACTGCTTCTGCAATTCTATCCAGTTCGGATTCCGGTGTTGGATGAGTTAATTCATCCATTATTACTTTTGCAAGTGCTATATCGTCTGTTGCTGGCTCATAGTATCTGCATAATCCGAGCGTTGCTTCCGGTTGAGCAGATGTATTAGCAACAATAGTTGGTATTTTGCTTTCCATCATCTCGACAGCAGCCATACCAAATCCCTCATATAGAGATGGGTTAACAAATATACGTGTATTTGCAATGATGGTCTTTAATTCTGCCTCGTCAACAAATCCAGTAAAATGTATACGATTATGTAAATTATTATATTCTATGATTTCATTAATCATTGCTTCTACTTCTATACTAAAGTCTTTTCTCCCTACTAAAATCAGGTCCTCCTTTATACCCTCTTTGACAATTCGAGCATATGCTTTAATCAGAGTTATAGTATTTTTATGAGGATGTTGTATATTCAATGCAGTTATATATTTTCTTTCTGTATTTGGTGTTACAGACTTAAATTGTATGGGATCATATATTCGAATAATCCTGTCTCGATACTTGGGTAAATATCGTATCATTTCTTTTTTATCAAAATCTGATATGGCAATAATCTTATCGCAAAACCTAAAACTATATTTCATTAACTTAACATATATTCTGGTGTATAGTTTTATTCCTGTAGAGTTATCTAAATTATGCATAAACTGGATATCATGCGGTATAAGATAAGTTTTCGCTCGTTGTTTGACAATTGGAGATAATTTATTGGTAAAAAGAATTCTTGCACAATCTTGTTCTTTCGCAATTTTTCGAACCTTTCGTCCATAAGAAATATCCAAAAGAGAAGACAAGAGATTCCCTATTCTCCCCGTTATTTTTTTTCTTTTAATTGTTATCACATTGTATTCCGGATCGATCTCATGAATGATTCTTTTTAATTCAGGGTTTGAAACACATATTATTTGAGATACATATCCCAAAGAAGAAAACCCTCGCAGTAAATTATAAGCGACTTCATCCTTTCCACCTTTGTGAGCACTTCCAAAGGTGCTTAAGTCAATCAACAGTTTCATCTTTCATCGTTCCCCTTTTTTTCAGTTTGTAAATAGAAAACGCTATCATTCATATAATACGATATATAACTCCGGAATATTATGCAATCTATCATGTGGTCATTCTCTGAGTTCTCGTAATATCGAAACTGTATGATTAAATCCTTTTTCTGCAGAAAAACAACCTCTCCAATTCAATAATTCCAAAGAACTACTATTAAGAGATGAGTTAATCATTGGATTAAAGGCTTTCTTTTCGCTTTCATCCGGATTTTTTTGCTTTACAGACACATTCCCTGCCTTAGCAATGATCTCTGCTATGTCCTTAATCGAAACTATTGATTCTCTGTTTGAAATATTATATGCTCTGCCGTTTTCGCCACATAACAAGACTTTTAGCATTGCTGATGCACAATCCAAGCAATAACAATAACTTCTGATTTGTTTTCCTTCGCTTTTCATAACAATATCTTTTCCATTTGCTGCATCATAAGCCCATGCAGAAGATACACGGATATCATTTGGAGATGCAGTAGGGCCATAAATATGTCCTGGCCTAACTATTACAGATTCCATATTATATTCTGTCCCATATGATATACATAATGTTTCCGCCGCTCTTTTACCAACAGAGTACGAATTACGAGGATTTAGAAGATCTATATATCCAAATTGGTCTTCTTTATATGGTTCATTATTATCCTTTTCTCCATAAACTTCGCTGGAACTGATATATAATAAACGTTTAGAATTGCTTTCTCTCGCATAGTCTAGCAGATATTTTACACCCAGCACATTACTTAAAATAGTTTCAACCGGCTGCTTGATAATCATATCAGGAGATGCGTTGCTTGCACCGTGAATGATATAGTCCGCCTTCTCCTTAATAATATTATCGGATCTGGATGCATCATATGGAACAAATATAAAATCTTCTCGATCGATCAAATTTCCAAAGCGATAAGTCATTTCCTCGATCCATCTGCCAGCAGCAAGAATTTTGATTTTACTGCTATGGATATCATTGTACCGGAATAGAATGTCGACAATCGCTGAACAAACTAAACCTGCAGCACCGGTAATTAATACCGCCTTTCCTTCTAGCGTTGTTAATTCCGGAATAATCTTGGTAACTTCATCGATATCTTCAATCCATTGCTTATGATTGTATAGCATTTTTTTATCCTTTCAACCATTCTGTCCTTTTCGCAGCAAGAAGTGCTTTGAAAATATCTATATCCTCTATTGTAGTTAATTTTATATTCTTTTCTGATCCTGTTGAAAAAAATACCTGTTGCCCCATCTCAATCATTAATGTACAGGATGCTACTGAATTCGTTATCCCTGCCTCCAGCGCCTTTCTGTGTAAATCACAAATCTGTCCAATATGAAATGCTTGTGGTGTTTGAGTTCTTTTTAATTTGTTTCGAGGATATGAGCCCGTTGAAACAATACCATCTTCTGTTTGAATCATTGCTTCTGCACAAGGAATAACAGTAATTGCATTCCCATGTTCAACAGCAACCCGAATATTATCTGATATTATTTCGGCGCTTACCATAGGACGAATAGCATCATGAATTAAGACAATATCATCCGAATCAAAATACTTTTCTATTTCCATAATTCCATTTCGAATTGATTCTTGTCCGTTTTTACCACCAGGAACAACATATTTTAGTTTTGTTATATTGAATTGTTTTGCATATGCCCATAAAACCTGTTCCCATCCTTCGATACATACTACCGCAATTGTATCTATTTCTGGATGCCTTTCAAATGCCTCCAGCGTATAAATAATGACAGGCTTTTCGTTTACTGATAAAAACTGCTTCGGGATATCCTGATGCATTCTGGCACCGGATCCTCCAGCAATAATCAAACCAATATTTTTCATATGATTTTCCTTTCATGTCCCAATTTAGATCATTTTTACACTCATGTTGTGCGCCTGTCTTTTTTCTATTGGGGGTAATTCCATATAATTACCATAGAGATTAGATAAATATTCATCATAGTTTGATGGGGCACTAAACATATGTCCTTCAAATTCAACTTCAATAGGCGACAACCATTTTTCTTTATTAACACGTTCTTGCGGACCATATCCCCATTGAATACAACCTATTCTTTTGCTTTTATCAAAATCATAAAGAGCAGATAATTTGTCAAGCTTTCTACAAAAATATTGTAATCTTATGGGTTTAAGAATAAAACGTAATGCATCTTTCCCTACCGCTTTGATCATGCCTTTCCCAGATCCTGGCCTTGTTTGTTTTAGAAATAGAATCTTGCGTAATCTCTTTGATTTTTTAAACATTTTTTTTAGTTGATTATCATCTTCCGGACAGCCATCAATAATTAGAATATCTATCCATAAATGTTTATCGTTAACCATAAACTCTTCTTCAACGATTGTCCTCATATCAATAAGTTTCAAAAATGGAATATTCATACAGGGATTGGTAAACCAACTAATAAATCTTAAGTGTGAAGGCATAAGTATGTCTCCATGATTAATTAATTTACATAATCTATCGAAATCAGGCCTTGGAAGCATAACATCAA
>JBGUHQ010000066.1:0-47260 GCA_045112195.1 Christensenellales bacterium
CACCACCCAGCGGTGGGCCAAAGTCCCCTCGAAGGAATTAAGCGATGCTCTGATAAAAGGATTGAAGAAACAGAGAAAAGACAAATAGCAAAAAAGGTCTTGCCGACTGGTGAAAGTCAGCAAGACCTTTTTCTTAGGATATGGAGGATTTACCCGCAAACCACCCGCTATACAGGAGTGAGCAAAGTAAATCCGGTTTTGGTATCTGCTATCAATTTGCTATCAAATGCCCCGTTTCCGCTTCAAAAACACAGTGTTTTCAAGGCTTTGCGGGTTTTGTCAGTTATTCCCACTCTATAGATGCCGGAGGCTTGGTGGTGACGTCCAGGACGACGCGGCTGGCGTGGGGAACCTCGTTGACGATGCGGGCGGAAACCCGGGCGATGAGGTCGTAGGGGAGACGCGCCCAGTCGGCGGTCATGAAGTCGTCCGTGGTGACGGCGCGCAGGGCGATGGTATAGTCATAGGTGCGTTCGTCGCCCATGACGCCGACGCTCTGGATGCCGGTCAGGACGGTGAAATACTGGTTTACATGGCGGTCCAGGCCGGCGGCGGCGATCTCCTCCCGGAAGATGGCGTCGCTTTCCCGGACGATCTCGGCTTTCTCCGGGGTGACCTCTCCGATGATCCGGATCGCGAGACCGGGCCCGGGAAAGGGCTGGCGCCAGACCAATTCGCGGGGAAGGCCCAGGGTTTCGCCCAGGGCACGGACCTCATCCTTGAAGAGCATGCGCAGGGGCTCGATGAGCTCCGTAAAGCCGAGCTCCTTCGGCAGGCCGCCCACGTTGTGATGGCTCTTGATGACGGCGGCGTTGGTACCCTGGCCGCTCTCGATTACGTCCGGATAAATGGTCCCCTGGGCGAAGTAGTCCATTTTGCCCAGGGCGGTCGCTTCTTTCTTGAATACTTCGATAAAGTCCCGGCCGATGATATGCCGCTTTTCCTCCGGTTCAGTGACGCCTTGCAGGTCCGCAAAGAAACGGTCCGCGGCGTCCGAACGGATGAAGCGCACCGGGAACAGATGGCTGAACACGTGGCAGACCTGGTCGCTTTCGCCCTTGCGCAGGAGGCCGTGGTCCACAAATACGCAGGTGAGCCGCCTGCCGATGGCTTTATAGATCAGGGCGGCGACAACGGAAGAATCCACACCGCCGGAGAGGGCGAGGAGTACCGTACCGTCCTTGCCGACGGTTTCCTGAATCTGACGGATGGCGGTTTCAGCGAAGGCGCTCATGGTCCAGTCGCCGGAGCAGCCGCAGAAACGGAACAGGAAGTTGCGGATCAGCATGGTGCCGTCCTCGGTATGGGTGACCTCAGGATGGAACTGCACGCAGCAGATCTTCTTTTCTTCGTTGATCATGGCGGCAACCGGACAGTTGTCCGTTTCCGCGATGACGCGGAAGCCGTCCGGGCAGACGCTGACCTGCCAGGTATGGCTCATCCAGCAGCTGGAGGCAGGCTTCATGCCGCCAAGCAGGCCGGCCTGCTCTTTCATCCGGACCGTGACCCTGCCGTACTCGCGTTCCCTGGCCCGCTCGACGCTGCCGCCCAGCAGGAGGGCGGTCAGCTGCATGCCGTAGCAGATGCCCAGAACCGGAACGCCCGCGCTGTACAGGGCGGGATCGATCCGGGGAGCGCCTTCGTCATGGACGCTGGAGGGACCGCCGGAAAGAATAACGCCCTTCGGATTCCTGGCGAGGATATCCGAAAGAGGTGTATTCCAGGGAATCACTTCTGAATAGACATGGCATTCGCGGACGCGGCGGGCGATCAGCTGGGTATACTGGCCGCCGAAGTCCAGGATAAGGATCAGGTCGCTCATAAAACCTCCGGGCTTTATGAATTCATAATTCAGAATTCATAATTCATAATTCAGGATGACGGCTTGTGGGCGAGGAGATCCCTCCACTGCGCTTCGCTTCGGTTGGGATGACATTATAAGCCTGTAATGCGAAGGAAAGATCACACACCACTATTACCGTAGTTTGACAGTACCCTGGCGGAAGGATCGTCCACGTTACAGCCGGGCCATTCTTTGTTCGGCATCCAGAAGCCGGGGATCATGTGGGCCTGGCCGGGATAATACTGCTCAAACAGCTCCCGATAGAGGAGACTCTCCTTCGTAAAGGGACGGCAGTAATCGTATTTCGCCGCCTTCTCCTCAAATTCCTTGTCTGTATATGTTCTTTCCGCGAGCGCTTTCAGATCGTTGACCATGCTGTGACCGACGGCGTCGGAGAATGCGGCTTTCTGGCGCCAGAGGATTTCGTCCGGCAGGATATGATCATCCGCAAAAGCCTTGCGGATCAGGTACTTGCCCATGTTGTGCCGGTTCATCTTCAGTTCCGGGTCGATGCTCATGGCGTAGCGAACGAATTTCAGGTCGCCGAAGGGGACCCGGGCCTCGAGGGAGTTGACGGAGATGCAGCGGTCCGCCCGGAGTACGTCGTAGACATGCAGTTCGCGGATACGTTTTTCCGCTTCCTCCTGGAAGGCGGCGGCGGAAGGCGCAAAGTCCGTGTACTTATAGCCGAAGAGCTCATCGGAGATTTCGCCGGTCAGCAGCACGCGGACATCGGTGTTTTCATGGATCCACTTACAGACCAGGTACATGCCGATGGAGGCGCGGATGGTGGTGATATCCCAGGTGCCGAGCAGTTCAACCACTGTGGGCAGGGCGTCCAGCACGTCCTTCTCGCTGATGATGACTTCCGTATGTTCGCTGCCGATGTAGTCCGCGACCATGCGGGCGTACTTCAGGTCAATGGCGTCGATGTCCATGCCGATGGCGAAGGTGCGGATCGGTTTGTTCAGGATCTTCTGCGCAATGGCGCAGACCAGGGAGGAATCCAGGCCGCCGGAGAGCAGGAAACCGACCGGCGCGTCCGCGTCCAGCCGCTTTTCCACGCCGTCCATCAGGAGCCGGCGCAGCTTGGGGCAGACATCTTCTTCCTCTTTCATGGTAAAGTATCCGACATAAGCCGGGTCGGCGTACTGGACGAACTCGCCGTCAATCCAGTAATAACCAGGCGGGAAGGGAAGAATGGTGTCGCAGATGCCTACAAGGTTCTTCGGCTCGCTGGCAAAGACCATGCCGCCGTCATTGGTTTTTCCGTAATACAGGGGACGGATACCGATGGGATCCCGGGCGGCGATGAGCTTTTTCTGCCGGTTGTCCCAGAGGATCAGGGCGAATTCCGCGTCCAGGGTTTTGAACATTTCCACGCCGTATTCCCGGTAGAGCGGCAGCAGGATCTCACAGTCACATTCGCTCTTCAGGTCATAGGTCTCCATCAGGCGGGCCCGCAGGGGACGGAAGCCGTAGAGCTCGCCGTTGCAGACAACATAATCGCCGTCCAGTTCAAAGGGCTGCATGCCTTCTTCGTGCAGGCCCATGATCGCCAGGCGATGGAATCCCAGAAAGCCCCCGGGAATATCGACGGTGCGGGTCATGTCCGGGCCGCGGGAAACGGTGCGTTTAAAACAGGTTTCCAGGATATCCCGGGGAACCCGGGAACCGGTCATACCAAAGATGGAACACATAGTGTTTCCTCCAATTCATAATTCATAATAATCCGCTGCGGCGGAGGAGATCCTTCGACTCCGCTTCGCTCCGCTCAGGATGACACCTGGAAGGAATCATTTTTTCAGAAGTTTTAGGAGCCGGGAGGCGGCTTCGCGGGTGTCGGCGGGATCGCCGAAGGTGGAGAAGCGGAAAAAACCTTCCCCGCAGGCGCCGAAACCCTCGCCGGGGGTGCCGACCACCTGGATCTCATTCAGGAGTTTGTCGAAGAATTCCCAGCTGCCCATGCAGTCCGGGCACTGCATCCAGATATACGGCGCATTCTTTCCGCCCCAGTAGCGGATACCGGCTTCGTCCAGGGCCGCCATGAGCACCCGGGCGTTCTCCTTGTAGATCCGGATATTGCCATGGATCTGCTTCTGTCCTTCCTCCGTGAAGACGGCGGCGCCGCCCCGCTGGAGGATATAGGAGATGCCGTTGGTTTTGGTGGTGCGGTTCCGCACCCACATGGCGTTCAGGTTCATGCCGCTCCGCTCCAGGTCCTTCGGGATGACGGTATAGCCGAGCCGGGTGCCGGTGAAACCAGCCGTCTTTGACAGGGAGCAGATCTCGATCGCACAGGTCCGTGCACCGGGGATTTCAAAGATGCTGTGGGGCAGGTCTTCCTCAATAAAGGCCTCATATGCCGCATCGAAGAGAATCACCGCGCCGCGGGCGTTTGCCCAGGCCACCCATTCTGCCAACTGTTCCCGGCCGTAGGCCGCGCCGGTCGGGTTGTTCGGGGAGCACAGGTAGATCAGATCCGCGTCCAGGTCATCCTTCGGCAGGGGAAGAAAATGGTTGTCCGGGCCTGAGGGAAGATGGATGATCTCCCGGCCGGCCATGATGTTGGCGTCCACATAGGCGGGATAGGCCGGCTCCATAATCAGGGCACGGTTTGAGCGGTCGAAGAGGTCGAGCAGGTCGCCCAGTTCATCGCTGGCGCCGCTGGAGACGAACACCTCGTCCGACGCGAGGGATACGCCCCGCTTCTGATAATACGCCGCGATGGCATCCCGGAGGAACGGCGCGCCGCATTCCGGCATATAGCCGTGGAAGCGGTCCTTTTCGCTCTGGTCATCCACACCCTCATGCAGGGCCCTGATAACCGCGGGAGCCAGGGGCAGGGAAACGTCCCCGATGCCCATGCGGTAAAGATGCTTGTCCGGATTGGCCTCCAGGTAGGCCCTGGTCTTCTGGGCAATATGATAGAAGAGGTAGGACTCCTTCAGATTCGCGTAGCTGAGGTTTGGCGTCAGCATGGGATCACCTCCAGACGAATTCGCAATTCAGAATCATCCGCTGCGGCGGGGGAGATTCTTCACTTCGTTCAGAATGACGCCGGTGAAGAAACAAAACAAGGCGAGAGAATCCTTCGCAGGACGCCCTTGCCTTGTTGGGAGGTATGGTAACATTCAACTAACTGCTTGTCAAGGTAAGAAAGGGAACAGGAAAACGCGAATACAAAGGGAAAACAATCAAAGGGATTGACAGTGTCCGGGACCGGTGTTAGGATACGCCCATCAGGGCAAGGGTGTCGTGCTGAACGATGCGCCTTGCCCTCTTCTTATTCCGGTAATCAATACTGAGGAGGTCAGCATTATGAGCAAGTACACGAAGGAAGACATCATCCGCATGGTCAAGGAAGACGACGTGGAATTTATCCGGATGCAGTTTACGGATATTTTCGGCCAGCTGAAGAACGTGGCAATCACCGCCAGCCAGATCGAAAAGGCTGTCAACAATGAAATCATGATCGACGGCAGCAGCATTGAGGGCTTTGTCCGCATCAATGAGAGCGACCAGTACCTGCGTCCCGACCTGGACACCTTCGCGATCCTGCCCTGGCGTCCTCAGCACGGGAAAGTCGCGAGACTGATCTGCGACGTTTACAACCCCGACGGAACGCCCTTCGCCGGCGATCCCCGCGGCGTGCTGAAGAAGGTGCTGAAGAAGGCGGCCGACCTGGGCTACTCCTTCAACGTCGGACCGGAGTGCGAATTCTTCCTCTTCCAGACGGATGAGGACGGAAATCCCACTACCACGACCTCGGACGAAGCCGGATACTTCGACCTGGGACCGCTTGATCACGGCGAGAGCACCCGGCGCGAGATCTGCATGGCGCTGGAGCAGATGGGCTTTGAAATTGAAGCCAGCCATCATGAAGTGGCTGCCGGCCAGCATGAGATCGACTTCCGTTACGCTGACGCGCTGACGGCTGCCGACAACATCATGACCTTCAAACTGGCGGTCAAGACGTTGGCCCAGAAAAACGGCCTGCACGCGACCTTCATGCCCAAGCCCGTGTTCGGCATCAACGGCAGCGGCATGCATACCAACATGAGCCTGTTCAAGGACGGCAAGAACGTCTTTGCCGATCCTTCCGACAAGCGCGGCCTGAGCAAGGAAGCCTATGCTTTCATTGCCGGTATCCTGACGCATATCCGCGGTATGGCGGCGATTACCAACCCGCTGGTCAACAGCTACAAGCGCCTGGTGCCGGGTTACGAAGCGCCCTGCTACCTGGCCTGGAGCGCCAGCAACCGCAGCGCCCTGATCCGCATTCCCGCCGCCCGCGGCATGGGAACCCGCGTTGAGCTGCGCTGCCCCGACCCGAGCGCGAACCCCTACCTGAACATGGCTGTCTGCCTGGCCGCCGGCCTGGACGGCATCGAAAAGGGCCTGACCCCGCCGGACGAGATCACCGAAAATATCTTCGCCATGGACGCTGCGACCCGCGAAGCCAAGGGCATCAAGTCACTGCCCGGCACACTGAAGGAAGCCGTCGACTGCCTGAAGGAAGACGCTGTGATCTGCGGCGCCCTGGGTGAGCATGTGCTTGGCCAGTATGTGGAAGGCAAAGAGAAAGAGTGGGACGCTTACAGGACCCACGTCAGCAAGTGGGAGATCGACCGCTATCTCGTCATGTATTAATTCAGCAGCATTCATATACAATCCGCCGCGGCGGAGGAGAGCTCCTTCGCCGCGTCCGGAATGACAAAACAAACGCCGGCAACATTCAAAGACAGGTTGCGATGTGTTTGTGGAAGCCAAATATCCATTGTGAATGATGAATTAATACAACGGGGAGGTGCGATTTGTGGCCAGGATTGTGATTGTCAGCCAGTCGGAAGACAGTCGAACAAAATTATACCGGCTTCTTATCTCCTCCGGATTTCAGGTATTCCGCAGCTGCTCATCGGGAAGTGAGCTTCGGCGGGCACTGAGCGAAAGCGAAGACTGCGTTGTGGTGATGATCGGTTATACGCCGGACTGTAAACCGGACGAACTGATGTGGGATTACAAGGACAGTATCCAGATCCTGCTGATCGCCAAGCAGCCTGTGCTGGAAAATATCGAATCGCCGGAGATCTTCCGGCTGACCATGCCGGCATCCGGACAGGCCGTGATCGGCGCGGTGGAGATGCTCTCGCAGCTGCACCGGATGAAACTGCCGCGGCGGACCGGAGAAAGCAAGGATGTTGTGGAGCGCGCAAAAGCCGTTCTGATGAAGCAAAAGGGGCTTTCCGAACCGGAAGCGCACCGCACCATGCAGCAGTACGCGATGAACCACGGCATCAAGATGGCGGAATTCGCCGCTCAGATTCTGAAAAACGCTGGAGAATAGAATCCTTCATATTGTTCAGGATGACATCCGGAGGAGATCATCATGAGGGACCGACAGTATCCTCTTTATCATGAAGAACTGGAACATGACAGCTGCGGCGTAGGCGCCGTGGTGGACCTGAATGCGAAAGCGACCCACCGGACCGTGGATCAGGCGCTGTGTATTGTTGAGCGTCTGGCGCACCGGGCGGGCAGTGACGCGCAGGGGACCACCGGCGATGGCGTGGGCATCATGACGCAGCTGCCGCACACGCTTTTTGCCGCCTGGGCCAGGGAGGAAGGAATCGCCCTGGGCAATCCGGGAGATTACGGCGTGGGCATGTTTTTCCTGCCGGAGGATGAGGTCGGCGCCCGGAATACAGCCGGCATTTTTGAACAGCTGGCGGAATCCGGAGGGATTCCGGTTCTCGGGTGGCGGGAAGTACCCTGCCACCCGGCCCAGCTGGGCGCCGGCGCACGGCGGACGATGCCGTGTATCCGACAGTGTTTTTTGAAAAGGCCGAAGGAGACCGCAGCCGGTCAGGACTTTGACCGGCGGCTTTATATTTTACGCCGTGTTTTTGAGCACCAGGACACGGACGCCTATGTCTGCTCCCTGTCCAGCAGGACAATTGTCTATAAGGGCATGATGCTGGTGAACCAGCTGCGCTCCTTCTATGACGACCTGCAGGACGTACGCTATGCCAGCAGCATGGCGATGGTGCATTCCCGTTTCTCCACCAATACGTTCCCGTCCTGGAGCAAGGCGCATCCCCAGCGGATGCTCCTGCACAACGGTGAGATCAATACGATCCGCGGCAACCATGACCGCATGAAGGCCCGCGAGGAGACCATGCGCTCCGACGTGATGGGCGCCGAAATGCGGCGGGTGCTGCCTGTGGTGGATGACAACGGCAGCGACAGCCAGATGCTGGATAACACGCTTGAGTTCCTGGCAATGAACGGATTTCCGCTGCCGCTGGCCGGCATGATCCTGCTGCCGGAACCGTGGCAGAAGAAAAAAGAAGAGACGGCGTGGCGGGATCTGTACCGCTATTACGCTACCATGATGGAACCCTGGGACGGTCCCGCGGCGATCCTGTATTCAGACGGCGACACGGTATGCGCCTCCCTGGACCGGAACGGCCTGCGGCCGCTGCGCTGCGCGCTGACGGACGACCGGCGCCTGATCCTCACCTCTGAGGCAGGGGTGCTGTTCGAGGAGAACGCCCATATCCTGCGCCGGTGGAAACTGAAAGCCGGCGACGTGCTGGAAGCGGATCTGAAGACCGGGCGGCTGACTGAAAGCGGCGAGCTGAAATCCCGCTTTGCCCAGGAGCATCCCTACACCGAATGGATGAAGAAACTGGTACGTCTGGAGGATCTTCCGCAGGCTGAGGCGCCGGCCGAAGACCTGAGCGAGACGGAAAGAGGAAAGCTCTGCCGGGCGTTCCATTATACCTGGGAAGACATGCAGGACGTGGTGCTGCCGATGGCGGCGAAGGGCACGGAACCCATCGTCTCCATGGGCGCGGACGTGCCGGTGGCGGCACTTTCGAAGACCCATCCGTCCGTATACGATTATTTCCGCCAGCGTTTTGCGCAGGTGACCAACCCGCCTATCGACGCACTGCGCGAGGAAGTCAAGACCGACTGCTCCATCTACGTCGGCGACGACGGCAACCTGCTCTCCCGTGAGGCGGCCAACAGCGCCGTGCTGGAGCTGCCGTCCCCGGTGCTGACCGAGGAAGAACTGCAGCGGATCCGGGATATGCAGCACGAGGATTTCTCCGTGCGGACGGTATCCCTGCTCTATGACAAACAGAACAGCCTGCGTGACGCGCTGGACCGCTTCTTCGGCGTGTGCGACCAAGCGTGCCGTGACCGGATCAACATCCTGATCCTGTCCGACCGGGGCGTGAATGCCGATAAGATGGCGATTCCGTCGCTACTGGCGGTTTCCGCGCTGGAACAGCACCTGATCAAAATCAAGAAGCGTACCGCGGTGTCCGTGATCCTGGAGAGCGGCGAGCCCCGGGATGTGCACCAGCTGGCCATGCTGATTGCCTTCGGCGCCCGGGCGGTGAACCCGTACCTGGCCCATGCCTGCGTGCGCGCGATGTGCGCGGACGGGCAGATCAGCAAAGCGCCGGAGGACGCTGTCCGGGATTACGACAAGGCATTGACGGCCGGCGTGCTGAAGATCGCCTCGAAGATGGGCGTTTCCGTGCTGCAGGCATACCAGAGCGCACAGCTGTTTGAGGCGGTGGGCCTGGACCGCGGATTTGTCGAAACCTACTTTACGAACACTCCCTGCTCGCTGGGCGGAACCGACCTGAACCGGGTGGAGGCAGACAGCCGCTTCCATCACGACGCGGCGTTCTCCGATTATGCCGCGGCGGGCCTGCCGAGCATCGGCACGCATAAATACCGGAGGGGCGAAGGCGCCGAAGAGCACCTGTATGCCCCGGAAACCATCCATCTGCTGCAACAGGCAGTCTGGACGGATGACCGGGCAACCTTTGACAAATACGCCGCGCGGGTGGAGAACGAGGGACCGCGGACCATCCGCTCCATGCTCTCCTTCCGGTACGACGCGTGCCGTGAGATTCCGCTGGACGAGGTGGAACCGGCAAGCGAGATCGTAAAGCGTTTTCGGACCGGCGCGATGAGCTACGGCTCCATCTCCCAGGAGGCTCATGAATGCATGGCGGCGGCCATGAACCGCCTGGGCGGCCGCTCCAACAGCGGCGAGGGCGGCGAGCTGGCAGAACGATTCGGCACGGAACTGAACTCCGCGATCAAGCAGGTGGCCTCCGGCCGCTTCGGCGTGACGCGGGAATACCTGCTGTCCGCCAAAGAAATCCAGATCAAAATGGCGCAGGGCGCCAAGCCTGGCGAGGGCGGACACCTGCCCGGCGCGAAGGTGACCGACAGCGTGGCGAAGACCCGCTGTTCCACCCCGGGGATTTCCCTGATTTCCCCGCCGCCGCATCACGATATCTATTCGATCGAGGACCTGGCGGAACTGATCTATGACCTGCAGTGTGCGAATGAGGACGCGAAGATTACCGTGAAACTGGTGGCTTCCGCGGGCGTGGGCACCATCGCCAGCGGCGTGGCCAAGGCCGGCGCCGGCGGTATCCTGATTTCCGGCGGAGAAGGCGGCACCGGCGCGGCGCCGATGAGCAGCGTGCACCACGCGGGCCTGCCCTGGGAGATCGGCCTGGCGGAAGCGCACCAGGTGCTCTGCCGCAACCGGCTGCGCCAGACAGTGACGCTGGAAACAGACGGCAAGCTCATGACCGGGCATGATGTGATGGTGGCGCTGTTGCTGGGCGCGGAACAGTTCGGCTTTGCTACGGCGCCCCTGGTTACCATGGGCTGCCGGATGATGCGTGTGTGCCAGCTGGGCACCTGCCCCTTCGGCATCGCGACCCAGAACCCGGAACTGCGCAAGCGTTTCAAGGGAAAACCCGAATATGTGGAGCGGTTCATGCTCTTTATCGCGGAACAGATGCGGGAGATCATGGCGAAGCTCGGCGCGCGCACCGTGAACGAACTGGTGGGCCGCAGCGACCTGCTGGCTGTGAAGGATAACGCGGTGATGGATCTGAACGACCTGACCGGATTTGCCCGGAACACGCACTTCCAGCCTGCGGCGAAGCACGACTTCCGCCTGGCGGAACGTGCGGACGCGCGGCTTTATCAGGACCATGTGCATCTGATGACGACGGACCGCGCCTTCGGTACGATGCTGAAGGGCGAACGGCATATCCAGGCCCAGGGCTGCGGCGGACAGTCCTTCGGCGCCTTCCTGTCCCGCGGACAGGAAATCACGCTCTACGGCGTGGCGAACGATTACCTGGGCAAGGGCCTTTCCGGCGGCACACTGGCTATCTGCCCGCCGGCGGACTCTATCTGGAAAAAGGAAGATACCCTGATCGGCAACGTGGCGCTTTACGGCGCGACGAGCGGATACGCCTTTGTAGCCGGCATGGCGGGCGAGCGCTTCGCCGTGCGGAATTCCGGTGCGTGGGCGGTTGTGGAAGGCGTGGGAGACCATGGCTGCGAATACATGACCGGCGGCCGGGTCGCCGTGCTGGGCCCTGTAGGTGACAACTTCGCCGCAGGTATGTCCGGCGGCATCGCCTGGGTGCTGGACGAGGACGGGCAGCTGGCGGACCGGCTGAACACCGGGCACGTGAAGCTTTATGAAGTATCCGGCGGCCAGGCAGACGAACTGAACCGGCTGCTGGAGATGCATGTGAAGGCAACCGGATCGCAGAAGGCCCGGGAGATCCTGGATCACTTCAGCGAGTACCTGCCGAAGTTCAGGGCCGTCATTTCGGACGAATACATGGCGTATATGAATTCATAATTCAGAATTCATAATTCATAATTATGTTTTGTGAACGGTGAATTGAGGTGGAAAAATGGGAAGTCCGACAGGATTTATGGATACAGTCAGGGTTGAGAATCCTTTCCGAAGCGAAGCAGAGAGACTGAAAGACTTTGAGGACCTACATATCCCGCAGGGATGCGAGGCCCGGTGCGCACAGGCGTCCCGCTGCATGAACTGCGGCGTGCCTTTCTGCCAGTCCGATTTCGGATGCCCGCTGCACAACCTGATCCCTGAGTGGAACGACCTGCTGTACCGCGGACAGGAGCGGGAGGCGCTGAAGCGCCTGCTGCAGACGGCGCCTTTCCCGGAGTTCACCGGACATGTCTGTCCCGCACTGTGCGAAAAGGCATGCAACCTGGAGGATGACTGCGTCACCAACCGGGATAACGAGCTGTATCTGATTGAAACCGGATTCGCCAAAGGCTGGGTTCAGCCGAGAATTCCGGCAGCCCGTACGGGGAAACGCGTGGCGGTGATCGGCAGCGGACCTTCCGGCCTGGCGGCGGCAGACCTGCTGAACCAGCTGGGGCATGAGGTGACTGTGATTGAAAAGGCGGACCGCCCCGGCGGCCTGCTGATGTACGGTATTCCGAACATGAAACTGCCCAAGGAGATTGTGGAGCGCCGGATCCGTCTGATGGAGGCGGAAGGCGTCCGTTTTGAACTGAATACAGAAGCGGTTCCGGAGGAACTGCAGGGATACGACGCGGTGCTGCTGTGCGGCGGCGCGCGCAGGCCCCGGAACCTGAATGTGGAGCATATGGACGCGCAGGGCGTGATGTTCGCTGTGGATTACCTGACGGAGGCCACCCGCGCCGTGCTGAGCGGACAGGCATCCGAAGCGTCCGCGAAAGATCTGCATGTGGTGGTGGTCGGCGGCGGTGATACCGGCAACGACTGCGTGGGTACTGCCCTGCGGCAGGGCTGCGCCTCCGTGACGCAGCTGGAGATGATGCCGGCTCCGCCGGAAGGCCGGACGCCGAACAATCCCTGGCCGGAATGGCCGCGGATTCTGCGGACCGACTACGGCCAGACGGAGGCGATCTTCCGCCAGGGCGGCGATCCGCGGATCTATGAGACCACGGTGAAACAGATCCTGACGGATGAATGGGGCCGTGTTTCCGGCCTGGAAACGGTGAAGCTGCAACGGACGCCGGAAGGCCGCTTTGAACAGGTGGCCGGCAGCGAGCAGACGCTGCCCTGCGGGCTGCTGCTGATCGCGGCGGGCTTCATCGGCTGCGAGGAAAAAACGCTGGACCGGTTCGCCCTGAAGGCGGACAACCGGGGAAGGCTGATGCCGGAGAACGGAAGCCATCACCTGGAAGGAAGGCTCTTCAGCGCCGGCGATATGCGGACCGGCCAGTCCCTGGTGGTGCGCGCGCTGGCGGACGGACGGAATGCCGCCCGGGAGATCAGCGAGTGGCTGAGGGGCTGACGGCCCCAAAACATGGAAAATACTGGATTCAGCCAATACAACCGAAATACAATCCGGCGGTTGACAACAGAAATGACTCGTGTTATTTTCTTCACGAATACTGAAACCTTAGAGGCGAAAGTCAAACCGGAAGGGACGCCCACAGAGAGCGGGGAGCGCTGAGAACCCGCGGAAGGTTCACCGGCAAATGGTTCGCTGAGGGAAAGGGGAAACGGGTTAATCCCGGAGTATCCGGACCGTGGGCTCGCGTTAAGGGCAGAGTGTGTGTTGGCACGCTCGTGAGAGTGAACCGGTTTCCGGTTCAAATGAAGGTGGCACCATGGATTAACAATCCGTCCTTGTACAGGGACGGATTTTTATTGTGCCGGACTTCCTTTCACTGACCGGGGTGGCAGCCGGTACCAACAAAACATCTATTTTGTGAAGCCCTGAAGGGCAGAAAGGAAGGAATCCATGTCTGAAAAGAGAGTCGTCAAAACCGAGGAAACCAAAGGATTTTCCATCCAGGACCTGATCATCGTTGCCGTGCTGCTGGCGGCCGGCGCCGTGCTGAAGCTGTTTGTCGGCAGTGTGATCAACTTTTTCGGCATGAAGCCGAATTTCATCATCGCGTCTTACTGCCTGGCGATCCTGCTGGTGCGCCCGAAGCTTCCGGGATGCGCAATCATCGGCATCCTGGCCGGCGCCATCTGCCAGTTCCTGCCCGGAACGCCGTGGCTGAATTTCATTTCCGAACTGCTGGGCGCCGTTGCGATGTACTTCATGATGAAGGTGCCGTTCAAATTCGGAAAGCTCGACCTGAACCCGCTGCTGTCCACGTTTGTTTCCACGGTGATCTCCGGCGGCAGCTTCGTGGTCTGCCTGTTCGTATTCATGCATATGGAAACCAGCGGTCTGGTGGCCTATATCCCGATCGTACTGGGCACGGCCGCCATCGGGAGCGTGCTGGTGCAGCTGCTGTACCTGCCGCTGAAGAAAGTGCTGAACCGCTGACCTGAGCAACAAAGGAGCAGATACCCATGATCCAGATCCAGGATTTTTCATTTACCTATAAGAGCGGAGAAACCCCGGCACTGCAGGAGATCAGCCTGACGGTTCCGGACGGCGGTTTCCTGGGCGTGATCGGCCCGGCCGGCGCGGGAAAAACCACGCTGGCCCGGGCGATCGCCGGGATGATCCCCCATCACTATTCGGGCGATTTTTACGGCAGTGTGACCGTGAACGGCCTGGATACGGTGGACACGTCCATCCTGGATCTTTCCCGACTGGTCGGCACGGTGTTCCAGGACGTTGAGAGCCAGATCATCTCCCCGCTGGTGGAGGACGAGATGCTTTACGGCCTGGAGAACTTCGGCGTTCCCCGGGAGGAAATTCCCGGGCGGATCGATGAAGCGCTCGAAAGGGTAGGGATCGCGGACCTGCGGGACCGCAGCATTGCCTCCCTTTCCGGCGGGCAGCGGCAGAAGGTGGCTATCGCCTCGATCATTGCGCTGAAGCCCCGGATCCTGGTGCTGGACGAACCGACCGGGGAACTGGATCCCCGAAGCAGCCGTCAGGTTTTCAGCCTGCTGAAGGAACTGAACGAGGAGCAGGGAATCACTGTGATCCTGATTGAGCAGAAGATCATGCTGCTGTGCGAATTCGCCAGCCAGCTGGCGGTGCTCAGCAAGGGTCGGATTATCCGGCAGGGCGAAACCCGGGACGTGCTTTCCCACGCGGAAGAGCTGCAGGCACTGGGCGTCAACTGCCCCCGGGTAACCACGCTGAGCCGGCTCCTTACCGAAAAGACCGGAGCGGAACAGCCTGTCTGCATCAACCTTGACGAGGCGGAGAACATGGTGAGGAGGCTGATCCCATGATTGAACTGGAACATGTCAGCTTTGCCTACGCGGATCAGGGTCCGTCCGTACAGGACGTTTCCTTCCGGCTGGAAAAAGGGGAGTTCGCGGCGATCCTCGGCGCGAACGGCGCCGGTAAATCCACCACCGTCCGCCTGATGGACGGACTGCTTAAGCCTACGTCCGGCCGGGTGCTGATCCAGGGTGTGGAAACCGTAAAAAGCCAAGTCAGCGAACGGGCCGCCAAAGTCGGCTTCCTGTTCCAGAATCCCGACCGGCAGATCTGCAAGAATACGGTCCGGGAAGAGATCCTGTTCGGGCTGAGGACAGTCCGCGGGCAGGAAGGCGAGGAAGCTCTGCAGGCGAGGACGGACGAGGTGCTGAAAGAATTCTCCTTCACGGGAGACGAAGAGCCTTTTTCCCTGAGCCGCGGCCAGCGGCAGCGGGTCGCGCTGGCGTCCATTCTGGCGGTGGAACCGGAGATCCTGATCCTGGACGAGCCCACCACCGGCCTGGATTACCTGGAGTGCTGCCAGATTATGGACCGGATCCGCCGAATGAACGAGGAGCAACAGGTGACCGTGATCATGGTATGCCATGACATGGAGGTTGTGCTGGATTACGCGCGCCGGGCGCTGGTGATGGCCGGCGGCCGCCTGCTGGCGGACGGGCCGGTACGGGAAATTTTCCGGAATACGGCGCTGATGGAACAGGCTTCCATTCTGCCGCCCCAGATGATCGGTCTCGGGCTGCGCCTGGGGACCGGGTTTGAAAACGCAGACTCGCCGGAAGACATGGCAGAGACCGTGCTCGCAATCCGGGGAAAGGGGGCCGCGCAATGAACAATCTGTTTCAGTATGTGCCCGGCAATTCCCTGATCCACCGGCTGAACCCAGTGACCAAGATTTTCCTGACGATCATGATCTGCGTCGCGGCGTTTGTGACGGACCGGCTGGTGTTCCTGGCAGGGCTGCTGGCGCTTGACCTGCTGATCGGCCTCGTTGCCGGTGTGGCGGACCGGACGCTGAACATTTTCAAAGGATTGCTGAAAATTGCCGCTTTCCTGTTTTTGCTGCAGGTGCTGCTGACCCGGAAGGGGACGCCGGTATTCTGGATCATTACGGACCAGGGCCTGCTGACTGCCGGGAAGGTGGTTCTCCGCCTGGTGGTGGTCTGCATGCCGCTGGCGCTGGTGCTGGCCGTGACGCGGATCACCGATCTGACCAACGCGCTGGTACAGGTGCTGCACGTGCCGTATCCCTACGCGTTCACGCTGTCCACGGCGATCCGCTTCATTCCGCAGTTCCTTGAGGAGATGAGCGGGATCATGGAAGCGCAGACCGCGCGGGGCGTGGCTTTCGACAAGGCAAAAGGGCTGAAAAAGTTCTCCATGATCCTGCCGCTGTGCGCTCCGCTGCTGATCTCTTCCGTCCGCCGGACGGACCAGACGGCCGTTGCCGCGGAGGTGCGCGGTTTCCGGCTGCGGACCCGCGCATCCGGTTATAAACGATATCCGTTTACGGGCGTGGATCTTGGTATGCTGCTGTTTTCCCTGGCGCTGCTTGCCGGCGCGATTCTGCTGTAAACTGAAACGCTTTGTTTGTCCGACTGTTACTCCGAACGATCGATGAAGATGACAGAAGTGACAGTCCGGACTTGACTGCCGCGTCAAAGCGCTATACAATGCACACACTGAAAAACACTGTACAGCGCAGGATCCGCCTGGATCGGAAGGGACGGGGCACATGGAGCTGAAGACGGGCAGCTGCAGGATTGATACGCCCGCGGGCAGCATGAAAGCAATCCTGATGCGGCCGGAAAAGACGGACAGGCCCGTGCCGGGACTTCTGTGGCTTCACGGCGGCGGATACGTGTCAGGCATGGCCGCCATGGTCTATTACACCATGGGCAGCAAACTGGCGAAGCATTTCGGCTGCGTGCTGCTGGCTCCAAACTACCGCCTGGCGCTGAGGCATCCGTACCCCGCCGCACTGGAGGACAGCTACGCGGCGCTGAAGTATCTGTACGATCATGCGGAGGAGCTGGGCGTGGACCGGGACCGGATTATCGTCGGTGGGGAAAGCGCCGGCGGCGGACTGGCCGCGGCGGTATGCATCTTCGCCCGGGACAGGGGTGAAATCCCGGTATCCCTCCAGATTCCGCTGTATCCGATGCTGGACTGCGAGGATACGGACTCCTCCCGGCGCAGCCATTCCCACGGCTGGGGAACGCGCCGGAATCACTGGGGCTGGCATAAATACCTGCGGGAGCTGTACAGGACGGACAAGGTACCCCCTTACGCGTCGCCTTCCCGGGAAACAAACTATACCGGGCTGCCGCCCTGCTACACCTATGTGGAGGACAACGAACCCTTCCACGACGAGACGGTCACCTATGTGAAGAACCTCCGGGAAGCCGGCGTGGAGGCGCATATGGACGTTTTCCACGGCAACATTCACGGATTTGACGTGATGACCTGGACAAAGAACGCGAAAGCCGCGAAGCAGAAGCTGTTCGCGGCCACGGAAAAGTATATGGGATGAAGGACCGGGGAGCATCTGTTCCCCGTTTTTTTATTCCTCCGGAGCGATGGGCTGCTCGAAACGGCTCTTGCCCTGGTCCTCGGGGATTTCGATGGGATACCGGCCGGTAAAACAGCCGTCGCAGAAGGAGCAGCCCTGCTCACCGGCAAGGCGGTGAGCGGCCTCCACAGACAGATAAGCCAGGGAATCCGCGCCGATCTCATCCGCGATCTCCTTCGCGGAATGGAGCCGGCAGGCGATCAGGTTCTCCTCGGAATCCACGTCCGTACCGAAGAAGCAGGGACAGCGGAACGGGGGAGAGGAAACCCGCATATGCACTTCCCGCGCACCGGCTTCCCGCAGGAGACGGACGATCCGCTCGCTGGTGGTGCCCCGGACGATGGAATCGTCAATCAGCACAACGCGTTTGTCCCGGACGGTGTCCGCGATGACGTTCAGCTTGATCCGGACAGCGGTCTCGCGCATATCCTGGCTCGGGGCGATGAAGCTCCGGCCGATGTACTTGTTCTTCAGGAAACCGACGCCGTAGGGAATGCCGCTTTCCCGGCTGAACCCCAGGGCGGCGTCAATGCCCGAATCCGGCACGCCGATGACTACATCGGCCTCCACGGGATCCTCCTGCGCCAGGAAACGGCCGGCCCGCAGCCGTGCCTGGTGAACCGAGGCGCCTTCGATGACAGAGTCGGGCCGGGCGAAATAGATATATTCAAACACACACAGGGAGCGGGCGCCCCCGCACAGGCGGCGGTCTGAAACGACGCCCTCCCTGCCGAAGACGAGGATTTCCCCGGGTTCGATATCCCGGATCATCTTCGCACCGACGGCGTCCAGGGCGCAGGACTCCGAGGAGACGACATACGCGCCGTCCGCCGTCCGGCCGTAGCAGAGCGGGCGGAACCCATGAGGATCCCGGAAAGCAATCAGTTTGGTCGCGGTCATCAGCGCGCAGGAATAGGCGCCCTGCAGCTGCTGCATGGTACGGAAGACGGCTTCTTCAGTGGCCGCGGCCTTCAGCCGCTCCGCGACGATTGTGTAGACGATGGTTTCCGTGTCCGACGTGCCGTGGAAGATTCCGCCGCTGAGCTCGTGGCGCGCGCGCAGGGACCGGGCGTTGACCAGGTTTCCGTTGTGGCACAGCGCCATGTTGCCCTTCATATGGCTGATGACGATGGGCTGGATGTTATTGTGGTTTTTCCCGCCGGTGGTGGAGTAGCGGACGTGTCCGACGGCGATGTTTCCTTCGCCCAGCCGGTCCAGGCGCTCTTTATTAAATACTTCACCCACCAGGCCATCGCCCTTATAGTGATGGAACACGCCGTCGCGGGAGACCGCGATGCCGCAGCTTTCCTGCCCCCTGTGCTGCAGGGCGTAGAGCCCGAGATAGACATCCCGGGGAACATCCCGCCCGGACGGGGACCAGACGCCGAAAACGCCGCATTCCTCATGCATACAGGTTTCCTCCGAAAAAGGAAAAGCGTCCTTCAGCCTTTGCCGAAGGACGCCTTTGTCCCTTTGATATGCGGATTGTACAACAGCGGGAGGCGCCTGTCAATCGGATCGATTGTTCTTTTGCGGCATCTGCCGGAATGTGCGGACATAAGACTGGCTTAAGGTTGTGGCGCCAGAATGGTTCACACGGAAGCTTTCCCCATGTATAATAGACGAAAAGGGAGGGGAATACGGATGAGGCTTCTGCTGGCGGAAGACGAAGAAGCCATGGCCGAGGCGGTCACGGCTTTTCTGGAATACCATCATTACGATATCGACTGGGTGAATAACGGTACCGACGCGCTGGAAACAGCGCGCACGGGCATCTACGACGTCCTGATCCTGGATATCATGATGCCGGGAATGGACGGGCTGACAGTGCTGCGCACCCTGCGCGGGGAAGGAAATACCACGCCGGTGCTGCTGCTGACGGCGAAGGGAGAGGTCCGGGACAAGGTGCTGGGCTTTGAGAGCGGCAGCGACGACTACCTGAGCAAACCCTTCGCGCTGGACGAGCTGCGGGTACGGGTCGACGCGCTGGCGCGGCGCGCCCGGAGCTATCAGGGAGACCAGGTGTCCTTTGGCAGCCTGACCCTTGACAGGAACAGCTATACGCTGCGCGCGGGAGAGGAAAGCTGTCCGCTGAGCCACCGGGAATACCACCTGATCGAGCTGTTCATGCGGAACCCGCATATTTATTTCTCCGCGGACAAGCTGCTGGACCGGGTCTGGGGTATGGACGCGGAGGTGGATTACGGCACGGTCTGGGTGCACATCTCAGGCCTGCGGAAGAAACTGGAATCGCTGAAAGCCGGCGCTGAGATCCGGTCGAAACGCGGCGTTGGGTACGCCCTGGAGGAAACAGAATGAAACGATATTACCGGAACCGGATTATGCTCAGCGCTATGTTGTCCTTTATGATCATCCTGGTGATCGCGGTGGCGGGGATCTGGCTGTTCAGCTACCAGCGGATCGAACGGAACACGGACAGCTTTATTGAGTCGCGCCTTGAGACCCGGGAGGAAAACGGAAAAACCAGGCGGTTCTCGCAGGACGCGCCGCCTGCCATGTTTGGCTATACGCCAAGAAGGCAGAGCATTCCCTCCGGCTACTATGAGATCACCTTTACGGCGGACGGGACAGTTGATACGGTTGAAAAGCGCGGCATCGCGGAAGACGCGAGCGCCGACGTGCAGGAATATGTGAAGGACGTCATCAAAACCAGTGCCGAGAAGGGAAAAGTCGGCTCCTACAAATACGGCATCCGGAAAAATGAGGACGGTTCCGGGAAAATCATCCTGGTGGATAACTCCATCCAGCTGCATATGCTGTACGATATGCTGAAAAACGCGGGCCTGGTGGGCCTCGGAATCCTGATCCTGCTGGCGATCGTCCTGTTTCCGGTGTCGAACCGGATGGCTGATATCTTTGTCCGGAACGCGGAGCAGCAGCGCCGGTTCATCACCGACGCCGGCCACGACCTGAAGACCCCGGTAGCCATAGCCCGGGCCAACCTGGACGTGCTGGAGCTCAGGGAAGGACAGAACAAATGGAGCAGCAACGTCCGCACCCAGGTGGACCGTATGGAGCACCTGGTGCAGGACCTGATCCTGATGGCCCGGCTGGATGAGGAGAAGGGCGAGGAAGCGCTCAACGAAATTAACCTGTCGACCCTGGCGGATGAAATCTGGGAGGAATACCAGCCTTCCATGAAACAGAAACAGATCAGGGGAGCGGCCGATCTGGAGGAGACGGTGCCCATCAAAGGTGCCGGCAGCCTGATCCGCCGGATGCTCTGTCTGCTGATGGACAACGCGGTGCAGTATACGCCGGATGGGGGAAGCATCCGCCTGTTTGTCATACCGGAAAAGAAAAAAACCCGGATTCTTATCGCCAATTCCGTGGCGCAGCTGCCTTCGGAGAAACCCGAGAAGCTGACAGAACGCTTTGTGCGCGGCGACAGCGCACGCACCCAGAAGAATGGTGGCTCCGGCATCGGGCTCGCGGCGGCGCGGCGCATCTGTGAAAAGCACCACGGCAGGCTGACGATCGATTATCCTGACGGGCATACGTTCCGGGTAAAGGTGGAACTGTAATCAGAAACAGGGGAGCGGGTCAGAAAACGGTTCCCCTGTTTTTACGGAGCGGACTCAGAACCGGAGAAATTTCTGTACGTCTTTGTCACTTCCCAGCAGAATGATACGGTCTTCCGGACTGAACTGCCAGGAGGGCCCCGGCATTGCTTCCACATTCCCGTTGCGGCGGACCGCCAGAATATTCAGGCGATACCGCTGGCGGACGCCAAGCTCAACAACGGTATGGCCGATCCAGCTGTCGGGGATTCCCGTTTCATAAATGGCGTGATCGGCAGAAAGACGGGTATAATCATAAACATGATCGCCGCTGTAACGCACAGCGGCCCAGTCCGCCATCTGCTTTTCCGGGTAGATGATTTCATCCGCCCCGCAGGAAAGCAGAAACTGGGCATGCGTGTCCCGGGAAACGCGCACAAGGACAAAAGGTGCGCCTTTTTCTTTCAGCAGGGCGGTGATTTCCAGGGAAGCCTGCAGGTCATGGCTCATCGTCACCACGCACATGTCAAAATCCCGGACACCCAGCGCATCGATCAATGCGGGATCTGTCGCATCCCCGATTTCAGCGTTTGTTACATAAGACATGGCTTCCTGAATCTTGCGTTCATCCTTATCTATGACCAGAACCTGATGATGAAGGTCAGAAAGCTTCTGAGCCATGTGGCGTCCGAAACGTCCCAGGCCGATCAGTAAAACATTTTTCATGGAAGCCTCCCGCAGCTTACAGATTGGAGCATGTCAAGTTTAGCATAACTGCCGTCAACATACTGTTAAGCATTTTTCTTCGGCGTTAAGACAGCATTAAACCATAATACAGAATCTTTATACATTTTTAACGCCGATGCTCAACCTTTGTTTTTCTCTTTATACATGATGAGATATAATATACACTGTCATAAATCGTACAGTGGAGGTGAATACATGCCGGTTCAAGGCGTTGATCAGGAAAGAATCCTGGTATGTGTTTCCGCTTCACCGACCAGCTCTGATGTGATTCACCGGGCAGCAAGACTCTCCCATGCGGTCGGCGCGGAATTGATTGCGCTGTATGTCGAAGACTCGGATGCGCAGGATGACGAACAGGAAAAAGCAGTTCATGAGCATCTCGCACTGGCGGAACGCAAAGGTGCGGTCATTACAACAATTTACGGAGATGATCCCGCAACTGCGATTGCCCAATATGCCCGCGTCAGCGGTATTACCAAAATTGTGCTTGGAAAAAGCCCCGGACGGCGCAGCCTGCTGGCGCTGAAAGGAACGCTGATGTCCCGCCTGAACGAACTGGCGCCGGACGTGGAGATTGTGATTGTTCCGAATCACCTACATGAAGATACCAGACGGTTCAGCCTGAAAAAAACGCTTCTGAAGGAAAAACTCACCGCAACGGACCTGATCAGGACCATCCTGATTCTTGCCCTCTGCACCGGCATGGGTTTCCTGTTTTCCGCTGTCGGGTTGGCTATAACCAATGTGGTGCTGATCTATATCCTGGGTGTTATGGCTGTTGCACTCTTTACGAAGGGGTATATTTACAGCCTGCTTTCCTCTCTGCTTTCTGTACTGATCTTTAATTTCTTTTTCACGGAACCGTACTATTCCCTGCAGTCAAGCCCTGATTATATTGCAACTTTCGCGGTGATGTTCGCAGCCGCGATTCTCTCGAGTTCACTGACAAGCCGGATCAAAACGCAGTCTCTCCAGACGGCAAACAAGGCTTATCAGACAGAAGTGCTGCTCTCTACCAGCCAGCTGCTTCAGAAGGCAGATGACAGGGGAGCGATTCTGGATGTTGTACTCCAACAGCTCAGCCGGCTGCTGGAACACAGCGTTCTTTACTATGGACAGTCAAACGGTGCCTTTTCAGAAACGCCCGTCCTCAGAGAGGTTGAGAGCGACGGCGGGTTTGATCAGGTTGATCTGGCCGCAGAAAGGGAAGCAGCGGAATGGGTCGGGCGGAACGCCAAACACGCTGGCCGTTCCACGCGCAAATACGCTCAGGCGAAGTGCCTTTATATGGCGATCCGCAGTGAAAAGAAAGTCTGGGCAGTTGTCGGTATCCGTGCTGACAATGCGCCTTCGATTGACGAATACCGGAAAAATCTGATGATTTCGATCCTGGATGAATGCGCGCTGGCAATTGAGAAGGATCATATGACGCGTGAAAAACAGCGCATGGAAGAAAGCGCACGCCAGGAGACCCTGCGTGCCAATCTGCTGCGGGCAATTTCCCATGACCTGCGCACACCGCTGACCAGTATATCCGGAAACGCTGCAATCCTGCTGGAAGACCTTGGTGATCTGAGTGCATCCCGGAAACAGGCGCTGTACGCGTCCATCTATGATGACGCGATCTGGCTGAACGGGCTGGTGGAGAACCTGCTAACCATTACCAGGACTGAAAACGGCACCATGAAACTGAACCTCCAGTCAGAACTGGTTTCAGACGCGATTGAAGAGGCACTGAGGCATCTGGACCGGAACGCCTCCCGGCGCAATATTGTAACGGATCTGTGGGACGACCTGCTGATGGCCCGGATGGACGCACCGCTGATTGTACAGGTGTTGATTAATCTGATCAATAATGCGGTGAAATACACACCGGAAAACGCAAAGATCACCATCGGCGCGAAAGCCGAAGGCGACAATGCCGTGCTGTGGGTGGAGGATGAAGGTCAGGGAATACCGAAAGGACAGGAGGACAAGGTGTTCGAAATGTTCTATACCGGCGTTAAACGCTCTCCGGACAGCAGACGCGGGATCGGTCTCGGGCTGGCACTGTGCCGTTCCATCGTTCAGGCGCACGGCGGCGAAATATGGATGCGGAATATTCAGCCTCACGGCGCCAAGTTCTGGTTTACCCTTCCGATCGCGGAGGTAAGAGAATATGAGCAATAAACCAATGATCCTGGTGGTGGAAGACGACGCGGCGGTGCGGAACCTGATGGCTGTGACGCTTGAAACGCGCGGGTACAGATATCATCTGGCCCGGAACGGCGCAGAAGCGCTGATTGAAGCCACGACGCATCAGCCGGATGTGATGCTGCTGGATCTGGGGCTTCCTGATATGGACGGCGTCGAGATTATCCATAAGGTACGAAGCTGGTCCGGAATGCCCATTATTGTGATTTCAGCCCGCACAGATGACGCTGACAAGGTGGAAGCGCTGGACGCTGGGGCGGATGATTATCTGACCAAACCGTTTTCGGTGGATGAGATGCTGGCGCGCCTGCGCGTCGCGCTGCGGCGGATCAATACAGACCAACAGGCCGCGGTTCCGGAAATGATGAACTATGAAAACGGCAGCCTGCGTATTGATTATGCCGCCGGATGCGCATACATCGGGGAGAATGAGATCCATCTGACGCCGATTGAGTACAAGCTGCTGTGCCTGCTGGCAAAGAATACGGGCAAAGTATTGACGCATAACTATATCCTGAAGGAAATCTGGGGAAGCTATTCCGCTTCGGAAGTGGGTTCGCTGCGGGTATTTATGGCGATGCTTCGAAAAAAGCTGCAGACCGGAGACGGAGCCCAGCCTTATATTCAGACTCATATCGGCATCGGATACCGGATGCTCAGACAGGATAAGAATGCTGAGGAAGCATTATGAGTTTCTCGGAGAAAACGAAGGGGAAAGCCGGCTTCCGGCATGCCGAAAGTATCCTGGCGCTTGGCTTTCTGGTGGTGATCCTGCTGGGGACCGGTTTACTTGCTTTGCCTGCCGCCGCGAGGAACGGGCAGAGTATCGGCCTGTTTGACAGCCTGTTCACATCTACGTCTGCCGTTTGCGTAACCGGTCTGGTGGCAGTGGATACGGGGACGACGTTTTCAATGTTCGGACAGGTTGTGCTGCTGGTGCTGATTCAGATCGGCGGGCTTGGATTCATGGTGTTTGCCACAATGATCATGATGATGCTCGGCCGGAAGATTTCCATCAAAGGCCGGATGCTGATCCGGGAATCGATGAACAGCACGTCCCTGTCTGATCTGGGCCGTATAACATGGCTTTATCTGCTTCTGTCGCTGGTTATCGAACTGACCGGCACCGCTGTGCTTTCCATCCGTATGATCCCGCTGTTCGGATGGAAGCACGGTCTGTGGATATCATTGTTTCATGCGGTCAGCGCATTCTGCAATGCAGGATTTGATCTTTTCGGGCAGTATGCCAGCCTGACTTCTTTCTCCGGGGATCCGCTGGTGCTTCTGACTGTCGCGGCGCTGATTATCCTCGGCGGCCTGGGCTTTTCCGTGATTCTGGAAACGTTGCAGAACCGCAAGGGATTTCGGGGCCTGTCCCTGCATACGCGGATCGTACTTGTGACGACTTGCGCCCTGCTGCTTGCGGGAACGCTTTTTTTCTGGCTCGTGGAACGGACGAATCCGGACACCCTTGCGGGCCGGCCGGAAGGAGAGAAAGCGCTGAACGCCTTTTTTCAGTCCGTGACCATGCGTACGGCGGGATTTAATTCCTTTGATCTGTCCCGCTTTAAAGACGGATCCAAATTGTTCAGCAGTTTTCTGATGATGATCGGCGCTTCGCCCGCATCCACAGGGGGCGGAATCAAGACGACAACCATGGCTGTACTGGCGCTGCTGATACTGAGCGTTGTCCGGGGCGACAGCGAGGTTAACGTCGCGCGGCGGAGGCTGCCCGGCGATATCATCCGGCGCGCGCTGGCGGTTGCCGTGCTGTTTGTCACGATTCTGCTGACGGGGACGCTGGTCATCTCGCTGATTGAAAACGGGCGTTTTTCGCTGGAAGATATCTTTTTCGAGGCTTCAAGCGCCATGGGAACGGTCGGCGTTTCCGCGCTCGGAACGCCGAATCTGTCTCCCGCGGGCCGCACTGTTTTGCTGCCGATGATGTTCTTCGGCCGCGTCGGTCCGCTGACGCTCGCCGTCGCGGTGGCCAAACGGCAGGGCAGAATCAAATCCGCCTCGAAATATCCCGAGGAAAGGATCATGATCGGATAATCAAAAAGGGAGCGGTTCATCTGAACCGCTCCCATTGTATCTCAGGGAAGTTCATTCGTCCTCAGACTGGAGGGCGTCGTAGCCTTCCTCGCCGGTCCGTACGCGGACCACGTTCTCAACATCCTGGACAAAGATCTTGCCGTCGCCGATATGGCCGGTATACAGGACGCCGCGGGCGGTATCAATGACCTCGCTCACAGGCACCTTGCTGACGACGATATCCACCTGCACCTTCGGCAGGAGCGTGACCTCCACCGGCGTGCCGCGATAATACTCGGGTTTGCCCTTCTGTGTGCCGTAGCCCATGACGTTGGTCACGGTCATACCGGTGATGCCGATGCCGTTCATGGCCTTCTTCAGGCTTTCCAGGCTGGCAGGACGGCAGATGATCTGTACGCGGGTGTAGACCGGTTCGCCGGGCGCCTTTTCCATCTTCTTCGCCGCAACCGGCACAGCTTCCGCGACGGGAGCGGGAGCAGCCGCAGGAGCGGGCATGGCAGGCGTTTCGTATCCTTCTTCAGGCAGGATGGCAAAGCCGGAATAGGCGGTCAGCAGGCCGTGTTCGCTGCGGTCCATGCCGATGATCTCGTCTTCCGTGCCTGCCCGCAGGCCGATGGTCTTTTTGATCAGCAGGAAGACAACCGTGATGACGGTCGCGGTCCAGGCAATGGTACACAGTACGCCAAGGGCCTGGACACCGAGGAATTTGAATCCGCCGCCGTAGAAGACGCCCTTCATGGTGGTGCCGCCGGTGGCGAACAGGCCGGTCAGGATTGTGCCTAGGGCGCCGCAGACGCCGTGGACAGAGATCGCGCCGACCGGGTCGTCGATCTTCACGACCTTGTCGAAGAACTCAACCGCGAGGACGATCACGATGCCGCAGGCCAGGCCAATAATCGCCGCGCCGAAGGGGTTGACCGCGTCGCAGCCCGCTGTGATGCCGACAAGGCCGGCCAGGGCCGCGTTGAAGGTCATGGAGACGTCAGGCTTGCCGTAGCGGAGCCAGGTGAAGATCATGGTAGTCAGGGTTGCGACCGCGGCAGCCAGGTTCGTGTTGAAGAAAACCAGGGACGCGCTGCCGATGGCCTCGTCGCTGTCCATGGCAACCGTGGAAGCGCCGTTGAAACCGAACCAGCAGAACCAGAGGATGAATACGCCCAGGGCCGCGATGGACAGGTTGTGGCCGAGGATCGCCCGGGGCTTTCCGTCCTTTCCGTACTTGCCGACGCGGGGCCCGAGGATCTTCGCGCCGATCAGAGCGCAGACGCCGCCAACCATATGCACGGCCGTGGAACCGGCAAAATCATGGAAGCCCATTTCCGCCAGCCAGCCGCCGCCCCAGATCCAGTGGCCGGATACCGGGTAGATGAACAGCGAGATTGCCGCGGAATAGATGCAGTAAGCAGAGAATTTCGTCCGCTCCGCCATGGCACCGGAAACAATTGTGGCGGATGTGGCACAGAAGACGGTCTGGAAGATCGCGAACGCCCAAAGCGGAACGCCCGCGGGAAGCACATGGGAATAATCCTTCATGATGAAGGGATCAATCCAACCGAACAGCGCGGTGCCAGCACCGAACATAATGCCGTAACCGAGCAGCCAGTACAGGGGGGTGCCGATACAGAAGTCCATCAGGTTCTTCATCAGAATATTACCTGTGTTCTTCGCGCGGGTGAAACCCGCCTCACACATCGCGAAGCCCGCCTGCATAAAGAAGACCAGCGCGGCTCCGAGCAGTACCCAGATTGTGTTTGCAGCAGAGAATGCCATACAGATCACTCCGTTTCCATATTGATTCCCCGTCGGTACGCCCTTGTACGAAAAAAGAGGCGCCAGGTGCTTAGCACACCTTTGCGCCTCATCGGGATGCACGAAGTTTATGCCGAAGGAAGGGGTTTGTCAAGACGGTATACAGGCAAAAAACAATTTGGATACAGTATACAAAAATGAAATACCAGAAATGATTATTGCACAGGGACGGATGAGATGGTAAAATCATTACGTAATAAGGATTGAGAGTGAACTGCGCGGGCGCTCGGGCGGGCGCCGGAGAAGAAGCACGCAGACGGAGGGTCAAATGGACATTCTGGATTTTGTATTGCTCCTGGGCGGAGTGGCGCTGTTCCTGTACGGAATGTCGCTGATGGGAGACGGACTGAAGAAGGTTGCGGGCAACAAGCTCGAACTGATTCTTTACCGTCTTTCCAGCAATCCGCTCAAGGGCATTTTACTTGGTACGGGGGTCACCGCGGTGATCCAGTCGTCCTCCGCGACGAGCGTCATGGTGGTCGGCTTTGTCAACTCCGCTATGATGAAACTGCGCCAGGCGATCGCAATCATCATGGGCGCTGTCATCGGTACCAGCATCACCGGGTGGATTATCTGCCTTTCCAGCGTCGGCGCGACCTCGCCGGCCTTAAAACTGCTGAGCACGGAAGCACTGGCCGCGATTACGGCCGTCGCGTCAATCATCCTGAAAAAAGCTGTCAAAAAACGCAGCACCAAACATATCGCGGATATCCTGATGGGTTTCGCGGTGCTGATGTTCGGCATGAAAACCATGAGCGGATCCGTGTCCGCACTGAAGGAGGATCCCGGCTTCATCTCCTTCCTGACGAGCTTTTCCAACCCCTTCCTGGGCATCCTGGTGGGTATCGTTTTCACGGCGGTCCTCCAGAGCGCTTCCGCCTCCGTCGGTATTCTGCAGGCGCTGTCCAGCACGGGCCTGATCACGTTTGACGTGGCGCTGCCGATCATTCTGGGTATCGCGGTCGGCGCGTCGGTTCCGGTACTGATTTCCGGCATGAGTTCCCCGAAGGACGGCAAGCGGACAGCGATCTCCTACCTGGTGATCGAAATCCTGCGCGTGATTTTGTTTGCCGCTGTGTTCTACGGACTGAACGCCATTCTGCATTTCTCTTTTGCGCACAACACGATGGACATGTTCTCCATCGCTCTGCTGAATACCCTGTTCCGCGTTTCCACCGTACTCGTCCTTGCGTGGTTTATCCCGCTGATTGAGAAACTGGTGGTGAAACTGGTGCCCGGCAATCCCGCGGATGAGGAAAAGACCCGGGATATGGACCGGCTGGAGGAACGCTTCCTGGCTTATCCGACGCTGGCTGTTGAGCAGACCCGCCTGACGATCAACAAGATGGCGGAACTGACGCAGAAATCCATGAACATCGCCATCGGGCTGCTGAACACATATACGGAGAAAGACTACGCCGAGGTCGAGGACCTTGAAGGGATCGTGGACCGGTATGAAGACAAGATCGGCAGTTACCTGATGAAGCTGACCGGCCGCGAAATGACGGATACACAGAACAAAGCCGTGAGCCAGTATCTGCGGGCAATCACGGACCTGGAACGGATCAGCGACCACGCGCTGAACATCGCGGAGCGCGCACGGGAGCTGAAAGAGAAAAAGATCGCTTTCTCCGACAAAGGACAGAAGGAAATGGACAACCTGGTCGCGGCGATTCTTGAGATCCTGGACATCACCTTCGACTGCTTCCAGAGTGACAATTCTGATGAGGCATACCGGGTGGAACCGCTGGAGCAGGTGATCGACAAGCTGTGCCAGAAGATGCGGGAGAAGCATACGGCTCGTCTGCAGAAGGGCAAATGCACGATCGGCCAGGGTTATGTATTCAACGACCTGATTGCCGATTTTGAGCGTGTGAGCGACCACTGCTCGAATATCGCCATTGTAATCGTAGACCTGATGAGCAACTCCCTGGACGTGCATGAGTTAAGCGAAGCTCTGCACGAAGGCCATTCTGACCGGTATGATGAATACTATGAGGAATTCCGGGACAAGTACATCAAGAAAAAGGACAGGGACGACGAATAAAAATGAATCCGGAGGAGCAAGGCTCCTCCGGATCTTTTATCCCATGCTGTTATTTTGTTCCCGCCAGCGCCGTGCCGTTCACGTAAAGCGTATAGCCGTTGCTGACAATGCTATCCGCGCTGCCGGAGAACGAAGTAATGTAGGTATCCGCCGTCAGCGTCCAGGTGCTGCTCTCATCCAGAGAAACATTGACCGTGCCGGTTTCCGCAGAGACCTGTTCGCCCTTCGCGTTTACAATCTCCCCGCTGATGCAGCCTTCGAAGGCGGAGCCGTTCTGCAGGGTCAGCGTCAGGGTGGAGTTGTCTCCGACCAGGATGGTTCCGGAAAGAACCTGCCCGTCAGCAACCAGATCGGCGATGTTGGAAGCGCCGTTCCAGCCGTCGTCACAGACGGAGAGCAGGACGTCGCTGCCTTCATTGACCAGGTTCACGCCGCTGAGCGTGATGACCGCGTGGGTGTTCGTCACATGGAACATATGCCCGCTGAGGCTGGTGAGGCTGCCGCCGGTCATGGTGAAGGAAGAGGTGCCGCTGTCCGCGTCGCCCGACATGGACTGGTAGATCATGATCGTATCCAGGAAGGTCGCGTTGCTGTTGCGCTGGGTGTTATTCGCGGTCAGGTCGCAATTTTCCAGGGTGATGGAGTTCATGCCTTCGATACAGACGCCCTCGGACAGGTTGGAAACCAGCGTCGCGTTCTTCACGGTGATGTCCGCGGTGGAATAGATCGCGGGAGAACCGAGACCGTTTGAGGTGTAAGTGCCGCCGTCCACAACCACGGTGCCGCCGCCCCGGTCGGTCCGGATCGGCGCGGAGGAACGTCCGGAGGTGGTTACGGTCAGGTTCTCCGCGTAGGTGACGCCGCCGCCTGTGGTCATGATGCCGCCGGAACCGTCGCCCGCGGTGGTGATGACCGTATCGGAAATATGCAGGGTGGTGCCGTCTCCGGCTGCGCCGTTGCGGCCGCCGTTTCCGCCGTAGACGAAGACGCCGTTGGCGCCGGAAGCGGAGGATTCAATCGTGCCGCCGGTAATGACGACATCCGCGCCGTCCTTGATCAGCACAGCCGCATTCAGGCCGTAGAAGTTGCAGCTGTCGCCGCCGTTGGAATCCCCGGTCTTGAAGACCGTGGGGTTATCGAGCGTGATACCGGCCTGGCTGAGGAGCAAGGCGTTTTCATCCACGGTTTCGGAAGTGTAGGTTTCATTAATCCGCGTCATGGCGGAAGAATCACCGTTGATCTCTGTCGCAGCGGTATACGTTACGTCCGCGGACTGGGCTCCGGGAGGGGTTCCGCCACCGAAACCGCCCTCCGGCGGGCTTCCGGGAGGATTGCCGTCCGGCGGTTCAGGCGGATTGCTACCGTCGAAGCCTTCCGGCGGCTCACCCGGCGGATCTCCGGGAGGGGTTCCGCCCTCGAATCCTTCGGGCGGGTCTCCGGGCGGCGTACTCCCGGCCTCTTCCGCGAAAGCGCTGAAGGCTGTCAGCGCCAGGGCTATCGCTAAAACCACTGATAACAGTTTTTTCATCAGTTACATCTCCTGTCTTTACTCATGTTCAGGTCCGGGATTGCCTCCCGGCAGGCTCTATTGTGCACATGAAGCTTAAAACAACCTTGAAAAAATGATTCTGTTCAGGGAAAGTATTCTCCTGTTATTTCACGGGCGAAGATGATATAATCATCCCCGCGGAACACAACGAACAGAGAAGGATCGGACAGATGAACGCCAGAGAGCTGAAGACCCTGCAGGAGATTGTTGACCGGTCACGCCGGATTGTTTTTTTCGGCGGGGCAGGGGTCTCCACGGCCAGCGGCATACCGGATTTCCGCTCCGCAGAGGGACGGTTCTCTGAAGAGGAAGACGGACTTTCTCCGGAAATGATTCTGAGCAGGTCCTTTTTCTATCTGCAGCCGGAACGGTTCTTCAGCTATTACCGGAAACATCTTCTGTATCCGGAAGCGAAACCCAACGCCGCGCACCGGAAACTGTTTGAACTGGAGCAGGCAGACAAACTGCGGGGCATTGTGACCCAGAATGTGGACGGCCTGCATAAAGCGGCCGGCAATATCCGGGTTTACGAACTCCACGGCAACGTTCATGAGAATTACTGCATGGACTGCAACGCCCCTTATTCGATGGAAACCATTCTCCATTCGGAAGGTATTCCACGCTGCAAAGACTGCGGCGGCGTGATCAAGCCGAACGTGACGCTGTACGGGGAGCCGCTGGAAAAATACGTGTGCATCGGGGCGATCCGGGAGATTACGAACGCGGATACGCTGATCGTGGCCGGAACTTCGCTGGCCGTGGAGCCGGCAGCTTCGTTCATCAGCCACTTCCGGGGGAAACACCTGGTCATCCTGAACCGGGATCCGATCCCGGCAGAGGAGCAGGCAGAACTCGTTATCCGCGGAGATGTGGCGGAAATCATGGATCGGATCCGCTGTGGCTGACCGGGCGAGAGAAATAGCAGGGTTTATTTTGCTGAATCAGATCTTTTTCGGGCTTCTCTTTCGACTATAATAAACGCGTACCGGATCTCCGGTACAGCTGAAGAACAGGAGGAACATAAAAATGAGCTGGATTATGTCAATTGCCGCAGGCCTTGCGATCGGATATTTTGTCTGGCAGCTGGTTGTGAACAATAAGGAAGGCGGAGCCAAAACAACGGGACGCCTTCACAAGAGCACGAAGGACAAGAAAATTGCCGGCGTATGCGGCGGTATTGCCGAATACCTGAACACGGATCCGACGATCATCCGGCTGGTGTTTGCCCTGCTGGTGCTTGGCTGGGGAAGCGGCGTGCTGGCCTATATCGTCTGCGCGCTGATCCTGCCCGACGGGGACGAAGAAGGAAACGCGGAAGAATAACAGCACAGGCTGATCTCCGGAACGGAGATCAGCTTTTTGCGTATATCAATCCATATATGAGGTGATTCAAGATGGACCGGAAACTGCTGATACAGGGGATCGCCAAATTTCTGGCCGGCGTTGTCCTGCTGGGGGTTTTGCTTTTTCTTCCGGCGGGAACGCTGGCCTGGCCGCAGGGATGGCGGCTGATGGGGATCCTGTTTATCCCGATGCTTCTTGCGGGCATTGTGATGATTCGGAAGAATCCGGAACTGCTCCGGAAACGCCTGAACGCAAAGGAAAAACAGGCGGAGCAGCAGGATGTGCTGAAGCTCAGCGCGCTGATGTTCCTGGCGGCTTTTATCCTCGCCGGGCTGAACTTCCGCTTCCGCTGGATTGTGCTTCCCGACTGGATCTCCTGGACAGCCGCGGTCATCTTCCTGATTTCATACGGGCTGTATGCCGAGGTCATGCGGGAAAACGCCTATCTGTCCCGCACAATCGAAGTGCAGGAGAATCAGAAAGTGGTCGATACGGGTCTGTACGGCATCGTTCGCCACCCGATGTATATGAGCACGCTGTTCCTTTTCCTGGCGATGCCGCTGGTGCTCGGCTCGGTGATCTCATTTCTGATCATGCTTTTGTATATCCCGATCATCGCCAAGCGGATCCGGAACGAGGAACAGGTGCTGGAGGAAGGCCTGGAAGGGTACAGCGAGTATAAGCAGAAAGTAAAATACAAGGTGATCCCGTTTATCTGGTAAGGCGTTCCGGCGGGTTCCTTTTTTGATTCCGGTTGTGATAGAATCAATCTGTAAAAGCGCATTGCTTAAACTGAGGAGGATGAAATCCGTTATGAAAAAACTGATCCTGTTTCTGATGATAATCACCCTGTTGGTTGCCTGGACGGTTTCCGGCGCGGAAACAACCGAGTCAACGCCTGCCGCTAACGAAAGAACGGATTTCTTCCGTCTGAGGGCGTCTTCTTCGAAGGAAGACAAGGATGAAGAAAAAGAAGACGATAAAGATGAAGACAAGGACGAAGACAAGGACGACAAAGATGACGACGAAGATGACGATGAGGGTGAAGATGATGGGGAATCGGACAGTGAGAAGCGCTCCGGATCATGGAACAGCGCACTGGATTATCACGGAACGCTCTCTTCCTATAAACCGGCACGCGAGGATGATTCCTGGGAACTGAGCTGGGGAAAGATCGTGGTCGAACAGGAAGGCAATGGCAACAAAAAAGAGCCTGAACCGGATTATGAGGCGACCTATGAGGACGGCAGGCTGCAGGAGCTGGAAATTGAGATCGAACTGAAAGACGGCTCCGAATATGAGGTCGTCTTCGACAGAAACAAAAAAATTCTTCGCGCTGAATATGAAACGGATGATGGGGAGATCTACTTCGACGGTTCCGCCTGGCATGACGGAGACGGAAACGAGGTTGAGGGACCGGATCTGTCCTTTACGAAAAAGTATTTCAATGAGTTTAAACTGGAAGGTATCTGGCACGGAAACAATACGGTGAGCCTGGTGGGCATTTCCCTGCGGGATAAGTACCCGCAGCTTACGGACAAGTGGTACCAGGTGGTACCGATCGACCTGACGCAGGAAGGCGTTTCCCGTTATCCCCTGGCTGCCGGCAATATGTACTATATGGGATTCTGCATTGTGACCGTCAAAGACGGGACTGTCACCACGGATTATACCCTGCCTCACGGCCATGCCGCCACGGAGTCGGATTGCCTGATGTGGTTCACCGATATCAGTGAAATCACGACAGAGTTCCTGGAGGCGCCTGTCGGAGCTTATCAGTTCGGCCAGCCGGTTTCGATCAGCGATGACCTGAAGGGGCAGGACATCGCGCTGCTGTTCATCTGCAACCATGTGACCTTCCGGCTTCCGCTTACCAACGGCGGCGTGATGCCGCGCAAGTATTACCGCAGCAACCAGAAGGTCCGCACCATGCTGCGCGGGTTTGAGGAACTGTTCACCCGGATGCAGGGCAAATAAATACATCCATCAGAAGAAAATTCCGGCCGGAGATTATTCTCCGGCCGGAATTGCTTCGTTCAGGCTTTTGTTGCGGTAGTTCAGGTTTGTCCTGAGCGAATAACCCTGCTGTTCCCAGAACGCGTTGGCTGCGTCGTTGTCCCTGAAGACCAGGCCGAATACTTTCTGGATTCCTTCTTTTTTCAGCGCGTCCTCCGCAAGGGAAACAAGGCGGGCGGCAACGCCCCTGCGCCGCCAGTCCGGATGGACGCACAGATGGTGAATGATTGCGCGGCGCCCGTCATGACCTGTCAGGATCACGCCGACAATCCTGCCGTCCGCTTCCGCGGTGAAGCAGGTGTTCGGGTTCCGTTTCAGGTACCTGTCGATTCCTTCCCGGGAATCATCGACGGGATTCAGCGCCCGGCGGCTCTGTTCCGTGCTGTTCCACAGTTCATAAATCGCATCATAGTCATCGATTGTGACAAGCCGTGTTGTATATTCCATGCAGCGGTCTCCTTCCTCTTACGGATCCGGCGCCAGGCCGAAGGCTTTGTCCGCCAGGTCCATGGTCTGCTCAAAGGTCCGGTTCTCATCCCGCCAGATGACCGGGAATCCCGCGTTCAGCAGCTCATCATAGCTTTCCTTAGAATGGAGCAATGTGAGCATTTCCCGGTAATTATCCAGCGCCGCCTGGGGATCCGGTTCTTCCATCATCAGCTGGTACAGGAACTGCTTTTCCGCATCCGGCCGGTCGAAGAAGCGGTTGATCCCGTCCTCCGGAGGGGCCATCATCACCAGCACGTGGCGCGCGTCTGTGATCCGGTGAAGCGTTTCGATACGGATGTTGGTATCCACAAATATTTTCTTATTCTGTGCTTCCGGTTTAGCCAGCAGTTCCTCAAGCATCTGCAGCTCAATGATCTCGCATTCTTTTTTTGTATTTTTCAGCCAGGTGACATATTCTTCCGGCGTGCGCCGGATGAACTCGTGCCAGTCCTGCAGGTCACGGGTATAGCACAGGTTGGGGAATTCCCGGCTGTCCAGTTCCGGAAGCTTCGCGTCGTGGTAGTTTTCCTCCAGGGCGATGCCGTTGTGCCGCTTCGCCAGGTTTTTCACGGTGGTGGACTTCCCGGCGTAGGACGTTCCGATGATAAAATATACGTTTTTCAGATCCATTATCATTTTCTCCTTCAGCCGCGGGCCCTTCAGGATTCATTCAGCGCTTTGTCCAGCGCGAGCAGATCGTTCTCCGTGGTGGACCAGCCGGTCGCGAACCGGACGACCGTATGCGCGTCGTCCTTCTTTTCCCAGAAACTGAAGGCAACCTTTTTCGCCAGTTTGTTTATCTGCTCGTTTTCCAGCACGACAAACTGCTGGTTTGTCGGAGACTGGATATAGAAGGGGATTCCATGGGAACGGAAGATCTCCTTCATCCTGTCCGCCATATCGACAGCGTGACGGCCGATCCGGAAATACAGGTCATCCGTAAACAGCGCGTCGAACTGCACGCCCAACAGCCGGCCTTTGGCCAGGAGCGCGCCGCGCTTTTTCACTGAGGTCAGGAAATGCTTCGGCATATTGCCCTTCGTGAAAACGACCGCCTCGCCGCACAGGGCGCCGACCTTTGTGCCGCCGATATAGAACACATCACAGAGCGCGGCAATATCGGCAATGGTCAGGTCGGTTTCCCGGCTCATGAGCGCGTATCCCAGCCGGGCGCCGTCCAGGAACAGGGAAAGGCCGTATTTCCGGCAGATTTCCGAAATGGCTGTCAGTTCCGCTTTGGAATACAGGGTGCCGTATTCCGTCGGATGAGACAGGTAAACCATGCCGGGGAAGGTCATGTGTTCATGGTTTTCATCCGCGAAGAAGGACGACAGAAAGCTTTCCAGCGTATCCGGAGCGATTTTGCCGCCGGCCTGCGGCAGTTCCAGCACCTCGTGGCCGGTATATTCGACCGCGCCGGCTTCATGGGTGCTGATATGGCCGGTTTTCGCGGCGATCACGCCTTCATAGTCCGCCAGCACGGTGGAGATCACCACAGCATTGGTCTGGGTGCCGCCCGCCAGGAAAAAGATATCCGCGTCCGGGATTTCGATGAGGTCCCGGATCTTTTGTTTTGCGCTTTCACAATACGGATCCGTTCCGTAACCCGGCAAGGGCTCCAGGTTAGTTTCTGCCAGTTTCCGGAGCACCTCCGGATGAGCACCGGCAATATAATCACTTTCGAATGATACCATTGGCATTCTCCTTTGTCTTACGCAGCGGGCTCCAGCTCTTCCTCCGTGCGGATATAGCGGTAGATATATTTTTCGGCCAGTTCGTCAATCCGGCCGGATTCTTTTTCCTCAAGCAGGAACCGGTTGACATAATCCAGCAGGTCTTCGCTGCCTTTGGGCATCAGGAACCCCAGCTGGCCGTTGGTAAAGGGTTCAAAGATCAGCGGCGCTGCCAGGCGGTCATCCTGCCCGACGTAGAAGCCGGCTTCCATGACCTCCGTGATCATGACGTCCGCCTCCCCGGAAGCGACCAGCCCCGGGATTTCCTGGTTGACGTCGTGGATAATCAGGGCCGCGTCCGGCAGGTTTTCCCGGGCGAACTTTTCATTCAACCCGCCGGGGTTCTCCATGACCCGCACTTCCGGCCGGTTGATGGCCTCCAGGCTTGTATATTTTTCCGCGTCCTCCGCCCGGCACAGTACGGTCTTCCCGTTCTCCAGATAACCGTCGGACATCAGGGCCTGTTCCTTCCGGGCGTCGGTCACCGTTATGCCGCAGACTGCCAGGTCGAACTTCCCGGCCAGCGTATCCTCCATGAGCGTGGGCCAGGAGGTCTTTACATACTCAATGGTTACCCCCAGGGACGCGGCCAGGTCCTCCGCCAGTTCCGCGTCAAAGCCCACATAGGTATTCGTTTCCGGATCCAGGTAGGACATGGGCTGGTAATCGCCGGCTGTACCGACCCGAAGCACGCCGCCGGCCCGGATTTCCTCCAGGGTACGGAACGGTGCGAAATCTTCTGCTGAGGCGGCGGCAGCGAATGCAAACAGGATCAGAAAAATCAGAATCGCCTTTGCGGTTTTCTTCATCGTCGGGTTTTCCTCCGTGAATATATTTCCAATCCATTGTATACAAACGACGATGTTTTTGAAACCCCTGCGGCAAAAAAAGCCGGATGACGGCGGCGCCGGAGGATTGACAAAAGGGGACCGCCGTGATATAAGCAAAGCAAGGCAACGGAGCTGATGATTCAGCTCCGTTTTTTTCGTTACAGGGGATTCCGTCAGCTTATCAGGATCCGGAGGTGATTGCATGGCTGCTTTTGACCGTATCTTATCGGGTATTCCGGAGATGGACGCCGCGTTTGACAATATCCGGCTCGGGGATAACGTGGTCTGGCGCGTGTCGGATCTTTCCCAGTTCCGGCTGTTTATGGAGCCATATGTGGAGCAGGCAATCCGGGATCACCGTGACATCATCTATTTCCGCTTCGCGAACCATGAGCCGCTGATTACCGGATGTCCGGAAGTCCGGACGGTGGAACTGCCCCTGTCCCACCGCTTTGAGACATTTACGGTCGATATCCACAACGTGATCGAGCAGGAGGGGAAGGACACGTTCTATGTGTTTGACTGCCTGTCCGATCTGCAGGCGGCCTGGGCAACGGATCTGATGATGGGGAACTTCTTCCGGGTTACCTGTCCCTTCCTGTTCATTCTGGACACGGTTGCCTTTTTCCCGATTATCCGGGGCAAACACTCCGTTCAGGCCATCAATAAGATCCTGAACACTACCCAGCTCTTCATTGACGTCTATGCCGACAGCAAAAATATCTATGTCCGGCCGGAGAAAGTATGGAACCGCAGCTCGGACACGATGTTCCTGCCGCACACCTATGAACCGGAGAACGGCCGGTTCCGCCCAATTCTGGACGGTGTGAAATCAAGCCGGTTCTACCAGGCGCTGGCGCTGGCGCAGCGGTCGGCCGAGGAGCAGTATGCGGACTCCTGGGACCGGTTCTTCAACCGCACGAAACTGCTTCACGAGAACCGGGCAGACATCACGGAGGACTGCGGCAGGATGTGCAATATCATGATGACCCGCGATTTCAGAATGCGGGAAATGGTGAAAAAGCATTTTACGCCCGAGGACTATTTTGCCGTGCGCGACCATATGATCGGTACAGGAATGATCGGCGGGAAAGCCTGCGGCATGCTGCTGGCCCGGGCAATTATCCGCAACCGGGAACCGGACATCGACGAGGTGCTTGAACCGCATGATTCCTTCTATGTCGGATCGGACGTGTACTATACCTATATCGTGGACAACAACCTGTGGGATTACCGGGTCCGGCAGCGGACGGATGAGGAATACTTTTCCCTGGCGGAGGAATTTGCCGGCAGGCTGATGAACGGAACCTTCTCCGACGGGATGCGGGAGCAGTTTATCCGTATCATTGAGTATTACGGCCAGGATCCCTATATCGTCCGTTCCAGCAGTATCCTGGAGGACGGCTTCGGCAATGCATTCGCGGGGAAATATGAGTCGGTTTTCTGCGTCAACCGGGGCGAGCTGAGCGACCGCCTGGATGAGTTTGAGAAGGCCATCAAAACGGTATACGCCAGTTCCATGAGCCTTTCCGCCCTGGATTACCGGAAAAGAAGGGGACTGGACAAGCGGGATGAGCAGATGGCGCTGCTGATCCAGCGCGTATCGGGCTCCTATTACGGCTCCTGCTATATGCCCTGCGCCGCGGGAGTCGGCTATTCCTACAGTCCCTACCGAATCATGAAGGACACGGATCCTTCGGCGGGAATGCTGCGGCTGGTCATGGGGCTGGGTACGTCGGCGGTGGACCGCACCGAAGGCTCCTATCCCCGGATTGTGAACCTGGATATGCCTGAGAAGACTTCCTATTCCTCTTCCGCAGATAAACACAAGTTCTCTCAGGGGAAGGCGGAAGTGATCAATGTGACGGACCGGGCGATTGAGAAACTGCCGTTTGAAAAGATCGCGCCGGATATCCCGGCTTACCTGGAAAAGATCCTGCTGGAGCACGATTATGACGCGGAATACAGCCTGCGTGAATCGGGCAGGCCGCGGGATGTGAAGTTTATTTCCTGCAAGGGATTGGTAGCCAACCGGACGCTGATGGAACAGATGCGGAGGATGCTGCGCTGTATCCAGGATGAATATGAGTATCCGGTGGATACGGAATTTACGATCAATATATCCGAAAGCGGAGAATACACGATCGACCTGCTGCAATGCAGGCCGCTCCAGATCCAGAAAGGGAAGACCGGCACGATGATTCCGGCAGACATTCCGGAGGAACAGATCCTGCTGGAGAGCAAAGGCGCTTCCATGGGCATGTCCAAAGCATCCGGACTTGATCTGATCGTATATGTGGATCCAGCCGGATATTACGGGATGCCGTACAAGGACAAAAACCGGGTAGCCAGGTTGATCGGCGGCATCAACTGGCATTTCCGGGATCTGCAGAAGCATATGATGCTGATCGTGCCGGGCCGGGTCGGGACCACATCGCCGGAACTGGGCGTGCCGACGGCGTTTTCGGATATCAGCGCGTTTGAAATCATCTGTGAGACAGAAGAACGGGAGGCAGGATACAATCCGGAACTGTCTTACGGAAGCCACATTTTCCAGGATCTCGTTGAGGCAGAGATCCTGTATACCGCGGTGTTCCACAGCGAGAAGACAATTCATTACGCGCCGGAAAAACTGAAAAACTGCCCGGATATCACCGGACAGTTTGACGACGGAGAGGAACTTTCAGAAATCGTCCACGTATATGACGTAAGCAGCAGGCAGTGCGAGGTGTATCATGACGTGGCCGGCGAACATCTGCTGATTACCCTGAAAGGATGACGCTGCCCGCCGGTTACCTGGCGCCGGCGCAGACGTCAAACAGCGTCTGGGTATCGGTGAACTTGCCGTAGTAGCTGCTGTTCATCACGATGCAGAGGTATTGTTCGCCGTCCACGGTGAAGACGGAAACCAGACAGTTGCCGGCCCGTGAGGTTGTACCGGTTTTCACACCGGCCACGCTTTCGTTGTAATACTCGCTGTCCGTATGGAGCATCTTGTTTGTATTGCTGAGAGAAACGCTCTTACCCTCATCGCTGGTGATCCGGTCCGTGGGGAGGCCGCAGATTTCAGCCAGCAGGGGATTCGACAGAAAAACCTTCGCAACCTTCAGGATATCCTCCGCGGTGGTGCGCTGTTCTTTGTCGTCCAGGCCGACCACGTTTTTTACGGTGGTATACTCCGCACCGATTTTCTCTGCTTCACTGTTCATTTCAGCGACAAAAGCGCGGACAGCGTCTTCATAGGAGAGCCGGTCGTTCCCTTCCAGCTTTCTTCCGCAGTATACGGCCAGGACGTAGGCCGCATCCGCACCGGAAGGCAGCAGCAGGCCTTCCAGCAGCTCGTGAATTGTCAGGGTCATTCCGGGTTCAAGGCCTGCCCGTGCAGCGTCCAGAGGCGGAATGTATACTTCTGTGCCAATGTGGACTGATTCATCCGGACCGGCGATCTCCAGTACGGTCAGGGCGGTGATCATTTTCAGGGTGGACGCCGGATAAATGAGTTCGTCGCTGCCGGAGGCGAAAATGACCCGTTCTTCCTCCGACCCGTTGGCGAGTTTAACCAGCAGGACGTTGCGGGCTTCCAGTTCCAGTTCGTTTACGTCGTACGTTTTCGGCGCCCGGGTCGGTTCGGGCACGGCTGTCGGTTCGGGCACGGCCGTCGGTTCATTCGTCGGTGCAACCGTGACGTCCGGTTCGGGCTCAGCCGTCGGTTCAGCTGTCGGTTCAACCGTCGGTTTTTCTTCTGGAACCGGTGTGGAGGCGGGCGCCTCTGTCAGGACAGCTGTTGTCTGCACGGCGGTGTTGACCCGGATTGCCGGCTTCGGAATGGTTACGATATAGTTGACGGTGAACAGGACCACTTCCATTGAAACGACGAGAATCACACAGAAGAGGTTCAGCCGCATATGACGGCGCCAGGTGCGGGGGATCCGGGGCAGCAGCACGCGGCCTACGCGGGTTTCGTCAAACCGGAGCTTCTGCAGCAGAATGCACAGCAGCACGCCGAGTACGGCGCCGATTGTGTTCAGGATGATATCATCCACGTCTGAAACCCGGTAGTTGAACAGTTGGGCGAACTCAATAAACAGAGAGAGTAAAGCCGCAGTCGCCGCAGTGAATCCGATCTGTTTTTTACGGGAGAAACCCGGATGCAGCAGCACCTCAAAAAAGCCGATCGGCATGAAGAGCAGGACGTTTCCGAAGAAATTGAAGGGATGGGCCAGCCATTCCGACAAAACCCGGAAGGGAACCAGGTTCAGCCTCTCCGTGGAGAAACTGAAACGGCGGAAGAAATAGGTCGGACTCAGCAGCACGTAGAACAGATGGCCCAGATACATGGCCAGCATAACCAGCAGGATCTTCAGCCAGACGTTCCGCTTTTCCTCCGCCAGGGGATGGCGGAAGATAAACGCGAGCAGCAGAACAGCGTAGATTTCGGTCAACGTGAAACGAATCCACGAATCGATATTCAGCAAGACGGTATCCTCCCAGATCCGGATGAGCTGATTATATCAGAAAGCGGAGCCTCTGAAAATGAAAAGTCCCTGCCGGGAGGCAGGGTTATAAAATGCAGGATGTTTTCAGCCCGGAAAGGATCGCCGCGGCCAGGTGCTCATGGCCTTCCGCGTTGAGGTGTTCTTCATCCACATGGCAGGCTTCGGCATGGTCTGAAGCCGCCAGGAAGGCACAGCCTCTTCTTTCCGCGATTTTCCGATAAATATCTTTCAGCGCGGCGCAGGTTCTGACCGACTGTTTATCGAAGACCGGATCCTTCTCCGGTTTCCAGACGTCCTTTCCGAGCAGAAGCGGGGAAACGACCAGAATCTTTTCCGGCGGAATCAACCGCTCAAACCGGATAAGGCACTGCTCAAGCCCGCAGCCGATCTGTTCCGGTGAGGCGCGGAAAACGGTTTTGCAGTCGTTGGTGCCGAGCATCAGGATGACCGCGGAAAGACTGTCTGCCTCCCGGTAGCGGTCAATGGCGTCCAGGCCGCGGCGGCCGGAACGGGAAGGGTCCTGGAAGACGGTTGTCCTTCCGCACACGCCGTCCTCCAGGACCCTGTATCCATATGAGGCGGCAGCTTTCCGCAGAATACCCGTCCAGCGGATGTGTTCCGGATATCTTTCACCGGAACCGGGGATCAGGCCCCAGGTGTTGGAATCCCCGAAAGCGAGTATCTGTTTCATGGCTGCTCCATCCTTTTTTATTCAGCCAGCCCGCCGCCTTCCAGCACCAGGCTGTCCTCATAGTCCAGACCGTACGTCTCGGTCAGAGTCGCTTCATAGTCCTTGTGGAAGAACTGTTCCGCGGCCAGCGCCCTGATCTCATCATTGATCCAGGTCAGCAGGGTTTCGTTTCCCTTGCTGACGGCGGGAGCGATGGTGTCCTGGCTGCCCAGGGAGGGAATGCCGACGGTATAGCCTTCATTCTGCAGGGCATAGGCGATGACTTCGGTGTTGTCGTTCGCCCAGGCGACGGCGTTGCCGTTCTCGAGGGCGTTCTTAGCATTGGCGTAGGTATCGTACTTCTGCAGGGTGATTTCCGGATTATTCTTGATCAGGTAGTCTTCGGCGGTGGTGCCGGAGATGACGATAACCTGATCCCCGGCGGTGAGCTCAGACAGGTCCGTGATAATCCGGCTGTCCGGGGAAACAACGCCCAGCGCGACGTTCATGTAGGGCAGTGCGAAATCGACTTTTTCCGCGCGCTCGGGGGTCACGGTGAAGTTGGCCAGGATGATGTCAACCTTGCCGGTTTCGAGGTATTCCACGCGGTTGGCAGCCTCCGTGGAGACGAAGTTCACCTGCACGCCCAGATCCTCGCCGATGCGGCGGGCGAAATAAACGTCATAACCCTGATATTCGCCGTTCTCATCCACATAACCGAAGGGATTCTTGTCAGAGAAGACGCCGATGTTGATGGTGCCGGAAGCCTTGATTTCATCGAGGGTACGGTAGACGACGTCCGCAGAAGCGGCGGCGAGGGACAGGATCAGTACGAGGGCGATTACAACAGCAATGATCTTTTTCATGGAGATTCTCCTTTCGGGCTTCTAAGCCTCTGCTTTGTTTTTTCTGTTAAATTCGAAGGTCCGGAGGAATTTCTTCGCCTGCTCCGTCTTTGGAGAAGTGAAGAAGGTTTCCGGGTCGCTTTCCTCCAGAATCCGCCGGTCATCCAACAGGATGACCCGGTCGGCGACGGCCCGGGCAAAGGACATTTCATGGGTAACGATGAGCATCGTTTTACCCTGATCCGCCAGGTTCACGATGACGTCCAGCACTTCCCGGACCATTTCCGGGTCAAGGGCGGCCGTCACTTCATCAAAGAGCAGGATTTCCGGGTGCATAATCAGGGCGCGCACGATGGCAACCCTCTGCTTCTGCCCGCCGGAGAGCTGCCGGGGCCAGCTGTCGGCTTTTTCTTTCAGTCCGACGCGGTCCAGCAGAGCCAGCGCTTCCTCCCGGACGTCCTGCCGGGAACGTTTCTGTGTTTTGACCGGCGCCAGGAGAATGTTCTCCAGGACGGTCAGGTGAGGGAAGAGTTCGTAATTCTGAAAGACCATACCGATCTTCTGCCGCAGTTCCGGAAGGTTCTTCCTGTCGCCTCCGATCAGTTCACCCCGGAGCCGGATCTCTCCGCCCTGGATATCCTCCAGCGCGTTGATGCATCGCAGGAACGTACTTTTGCCGCAGCCGCTGGAGCCGACGATGACGACCACTTCCCCTTCGCGAACCTCCAGGGAGAGGTCTTCCAGGATGGTCTGATCATCGAATTGCTTCGTCAGATGCGAGACGCTCAGAACTGCTTCCGGCACGCACTCACCTCCAGTGCTTTTCCAGTTTCTTCGCCGCCAGGCTCAGGGGCCGGCAGGCCAGGTAATACAGTACAAAGATGGCCAGGTATACGCCGAACGCCGCGTTCGGGCTTGCCTTCCGGTTCGCCTCGATGATCTGCTGGGCGACCTTCAGGATTTCCACCACGCCGATCAGGGTGACGAGGCTGGTGGTCTTGATCATCCGGGTGATCAGGTTGATGGATTGCGGAATCAGCCGCCGGACTGCCTGGGGCAGGATGATCCAGCGGTACACCTGAGCCGGTTTCAGTCCCAGCGCTTCCGCGCTTTCCCGCTGGATGACGGGAATGCTGCCGACCGCTCCCCGGACCAGGTCAGCCATCTCGGCCGTTCCCCACAGGGAAAAGACGATGACCGCAGCGATTTCACCGGAGAGGTTCCAGCCGAAAGCCCGGGTTGTTCCGAAATACATCAGGAACAGCAGAACCATCTGGGGCATGATTCGGATGACGCCCAGCCAGATCCTCAGGATGACGGAGGAGACAGAACGTTTCCTGCTGGCTGCGACACCCAGCAGGATGCCCAACACGACGCTGATACCGGCCGCGATCAGGCTGATGCGGAGCGCGGTCCAGAGCCCTCCGAGCAGCCGGACGAAGTTTTTCCCCTTCAAGAGAACCTCAAGTCCCAAATCCGGCATGCCGCAGCCTCCTTTCCCAGAAGGTCCCCAGGAGCGAAAGCGGCAGTAGGATCAGCAGGTAAGCGATCACCAGCAGGAAAAGGCTTTCCGCTGTCCTGTAATACAGCCCGATCTGGTCCTTGGCAGTGAACATCAGGTCCATGAGGCTTACGGCGGAGAATACGCTGGTCTCCTTCATCAGAAAGATGACGTTTGCCATGAAGGCCGGCGCGCTGACGGCGGCGGCCTGGGGAAGGATCACGTGGAGGAAGGCCTGGAAGCGGGTGAAGCCGAGGCTTAGGGCGCTTTCTTCCTGAATCCGGTCCACCGCTTCGACGCCGCTGCGGAAGGCTTCGGTCATGTAGCCGCCGCCGAGAAAGGCGAGCCCGATGATGCCGCAGGCTTCCGGATCGGTTTTGATACCGATCTTCGGCAGGCCGTAGTAGATGAAGAACAGCTGCACGAGCAGGGGCGTGTTCCGGCTCAGTTCCACATAGGCGGCGGTGATCCGGCGGAACACCGGCACCTTCCAGTGGAGTGCCGCCGCGCAGAGCAGGCCAACCAGCGTGGCGAGGAGGATGCCCGCCGTGCCTGTCCGCAGGGTCAGCCAGGCGGCTTTTCCATAGAGCGGCAGCACGCTTTCGATATACGCCCAATCCACTGCGCTGTCTTCCTTCCTTTCCGATCCGGCCGGGCCGGGATTCCATAAAAAAGCCGGCAGCCGTTTTTCAGCTCCCGGGCCGTTATGACTTCCGCATGATCCTGCCGCGGATTATTCAGGGCGCAGACACATACATGCCGACGCCCCAGCCATATTCCATGCCCGGGAGATCAGCATTCGACAACAGGTGCTCAGGAACCGTACAAACATGTCCGCGCCTCCTTTCTTCTCGTTCAGCTTCCTCAGAAGCTTGGAGGCATCTTAACACCAATAACCTACTATGTCAATAGGCAAAATTGTTTTACGAATGTTTTTCATTCACAGCCATGATCCATGTTGACGGAACCGGGGAAGGGTGATACGATTCAGACATATGAAGAAGGAAATAAATAAACAAAGGGGGACTGAGTGATATGAAGAAGCTCCTGGCCATTCTGATGGTCCTGGCGCTGGCCTGCGGCTGCGCCTTCGCGGAAGAGACGGAGGAGGACGCACTTTCAGCAGCAACTGTGCAGATCAGGGAAATGCCTGTGATTGAAACACAGGATAACGGAATCCTGGTTGTGTTTTTCTCGCCGGATGTTACGACGCGCGCAGCGGCTTACGCCGTCGCGGCCGGACTGAACGCCGAACTGTTTGAAATCATCCCTGAAGAGCTCTATACAGAAGAGGATCTGGATTACACGAACAACTTTTCACGTTCTGAGAAAGAACAGCGGGATAAGACAGCACGGCCGGCGATTTCCAGGCTTCCGGAAGATCTGACCAAATACGATACGATTTTCCTTGGTTATCCGATCTGGAACGCAATGGCACCGAAGATTCTGTATACGTTTGTGGAAAGCGTGGATCTTTCCGGAAAGACCATTATTCCCTTCTGCACATCGGGATCCTCCTCCATCGGCAGCAGCGCGAAGGATCTTCAGAAACTGACGGACGATTCTGTGATATGGAAAGACGGGGGCCGGATCAAAAAAGAAAACAGTACCACCGATGGGATCATCCAGTGGGTGCAGGAAGAGCTCCTGGCGCCGGAAGAATAACAGTAAGGTAAATAATGCGCCGGATCGGTTAACCGATCCGGCGTTTTTGTGCGCGCGTTTACCGTGCTTTCCATATGCTTTTAAAGATTTCCCGCTTTTCCCCCTGATAATCCCCGACGCCTTCAAAAACCGGCTCAAATCCGCATTTCAGCAGGACATGCTTTGAAGCGACGTTCCCGCTGAGGCAGATGCCGAGCACCTCCCTGATTCCGACCATGTCCGCCGCGACTGGCAGGAAGGAACTGACCGCCTCCGCCGCGCAGCCGCGCCGGGTATATTTCTTCGCGATGTGATAACCGATTTCCCAGGAACCGCCGTCCAT
>JBGUHQ010000067.1:0-3505 GCA_045112195.1 Christensenellales bacterium
CCCCGGATGACTATTCCAAATCCCCGATCCGCCTGGAGCCGGATGAGAAAAACAACTACCGCCTCTACTGGGAGTGGTACCGGAATGATGAGACCGCCATGGTTGAGGTTTTCCAGTACGGCGAACGGGTCGGCAAGGTCGCTGTGATCCCGGTGAGAAAATTCAAGGACAACGGCGACAATATGAATGTGACGGACGACGTGATGGGCGGTAAACCGCTGCCGGCAGGCACCCTGCTGGTAACTATCCGGGACGCGCGGCAGAATATTTTCATCGACCAGATTGAGGTGATGGGACGCCGGGACGTGATCCGTTACAAGATTAATAACACAAAGCTGCAGCTGCAGCCGGAGAAGAGTGGACTGGTTGAAAAGGTTGTCCTGCGGACAACTGAAACAGACGGCACCCAGAACTACTTCCCGCTGTACGCGTCACAGGATGAGAAACCCTGGCTGTTCGAAGGCCTGACGCTGAGCGATGGCAGGATCGTGGAAGATCCGACTCTCGCCGGAGGTACGGTATACCCGGTGAAGGTTGACTGATATATCAAACAGACGGAGTGAAAAACGGTATGAGCGAAAACAACTATGTATGCCCCTATTGCGGAAGGGAAATCCAGAAGGATGAAGTGCTGTTCTGGGAAGAAGTGAAAACGCAGTACACGGACAATGTGCGCGGCGATTTTCTGCGCCGGCATGGCGTCAAAGTATCCGCCGGCAACAAATTCCCCCGTATGTACTACAAGGTCAAAGCGGAGAATGTGACCCGGGAGGATGAGAACGGATTCCCGGCGATGATCGAGGATCACCGCGGCAACGCGATTGCCCCCGCCGACCTGGAGAAAAGCCGGAACGACCGGGCGGACAGCTTTGACGACGCCTTCGATTCCGATGGCTTCGACGACGGTTCGGATAACCGGACGGACCGTGTGGACCGGACGCTGCACAACATCCCGCGGCGGGCGTGTCCGTCCTGCCATTGCGAACTGCCGCAGATGTTCGGCACGCTGAAGACGCATCATGTCGCAATGTTCGGCGGCCGCGCCTCCGGCAAGACGGCGTACCTGGTGAACCTTTTCCAGCAGCTGAAGACGCAGCTGAGCGAGAACAACCTTGGCTCCGTGACGCTGGAAAACGAAAGCGCCGGCTTCCTCCAGCCGATGATCGACGACTATGAGCGGGACGGTACTACGCGTCCGACTCCGGCGGACGGCGGCCTGCTGCCGATCGTCTGCCACTACAAGAACCGGGGCGATGAAGCGTTCATTACCTTCTACGATATTGCCGGTGAAGGTACGGCCGATCCGGCTTACATGGCCAACCACAAGGGCATCGCCAACTGTGAGACGCTGCTGCTGATGATCGACCCGAACATGTTCGTGGGCGGAGCGTTCGCCACGGCCTGGTACGCCAATCACCTGACCGGTTCCGACCGTTACAGTGAGAGCGGCGACTGCTGCCGGGAGCCGCTGGATAGCTTCCTGAACGAAGCGGGTGTGCTCTGCCGGGATTATTCCGACAAGATCAAATATATTGTGTGCGTCATTACCAAACTGGATATGCTGCTGGAAGCATCCAGCAAGTATTTCTCCGCCGGTGATATTGAGATTGTGAAGGATATCGGGGACGAGCACCGCGAGGCGGTGAACCTGGCAGCTCTGAAGCGCGTGAACGAGAACCTGTCCCTGTATCTGTCCAAAAACCACCGGGTGGATCTGAAGGATAAACTGATTTACTCCTTCGGATCGGATATGCGGATCAGCATTCTCGGCGTTTCCACGTCCACGCTGGTGCGGAGCAGCGGTGACGAAATCAAGTTTGAACCCCGGAGCGCGGCGGTTGACCGGAAGCACCGGATCATCGAGCCCTTCCTGGTGGTGCTGATGTACTTCGGCCTTGTGCCGGCCAGGAACTCCAAGGGTGAGATTGTCAAGTTCAACGACAAGAGCAACACACCGGAAAACCAGATGGAAGAGAAGAAGGAAGAACCCAAGGAACAGAAACGGGGATTATTCGGCTGGGGGAGACGTAAATGAGTATCAGAGCCCTGTATTATATTACCGGTGACACGCAGCAGTCGGGATTCCGCCGCATCGGCGGATCCGAATCCTTTCCCGCGGATTCACTGCCGTATCTGAACAACGGCGAATCCATCCAGGAAAGAGCCCGTGTGGAATCCAGCAGCAGCGCTTCCGGGGGCGGCGGTATCCAGACGCTGAGCCATGTCTGGGAATATCAGACGGGCAAATACGGCGTTCCGGTTGCCATCAATACGATGGTCGCCATCGGCACAGGCCGCGCCCACGGTTTTTCGGAATATGTGCTGGGCGACACGGAGAACGCGGCGGAGCTGGCGGACGGCGGGAAGATGATTGCGGCGGCGGACCGGCTGGCATTGCTGGACGTGGAACGTTTCATGGCGATTCCGGGCCGGGAAACGGTTGAGTGTCCGGATGCGGAATGGAATCCGGACGATGCGGCTTTCATCGACGCGCCGGAAATGTCCGAACCCGGGGACGAATGGCGCAAGACGCTGCTGGCCCATTACTGGAAGCAGGCGTCTGTCCGCGCCTTCTCCGAAGACTCCCCGACAACGGTGCGGGTTAATCTGGGCGAGTTCAGCGATGACCAGAATGAGGATACCGAGGCGACCATTCGCGCGGCAAAGAAGTTCTTTGCCACCGTGATCGTTCCGGGCCTGCCGAAGCAGGTTCAGAATATTGCCTCCATGGCTGCCGGCGTGAACGCCGCGGATCAGTGTACGCTGTATACGGCTGTTGAGTTTGATATTTCTCTGAATCTGATCGGCGAGGGTGAAACCCTGCGTCTGGATAATCCAGGCACTCTGGGGAAATACAGGCTTTCCAAAGGTGAGCTGGCTTTCATCACGGAAGTCAGCGGCGGCAAAACGCCTGAGATCGTGCAGAAGTTCTTTGACCGCTATAAAACAATCAGAGAAGATCAGGAATTGCTGGAAACCCGGGTTCCTTTCATGGCGGATTATCGGGTATGGTATACCCTGTACTGCATTGACCGGATCATAAAAGAAAAGCATCAGTTCATTGTTGACGCGAAACTGGCAGAGGAGCATGGGAACCCCATCCGTGACGCACGGGCCTGTTTCCTGCTGATGAAGCAGCTCCGAAAACTGCTGGAAAAAGATCATAACCTGAATAATGCCAGCAACCGCCGCACCATGGTTACGGAATTGACGGAAGAGCTGGAAAGCGGCCTTTTGCAGGTGATGCTGGAGGATATGAATTCGTCCGATGCCAAGGAATTCCTGCTGCGTAAAAACGAGATGCTGGATTTCCACCGCAGGACGCTGTATACCGCAACGGACAGCCAGCTGGATGATATGATCAGCCTGGCAGTGCGGGACGCGGTGGTTTCCCCGGCACCGCAGTTTGTGCGCTGCTATCCGTCCACGCCGGTTCAGAATGAAGTTGATCCGCGCAATGCGAAGTTGATTTCCGCGCTGCTGCCGGCGGCAATCACGCCGCTGA
>JBGUHQ010000068.1:0-47581 GCA_045112195.1 Christensenellales bacterium
AGACGGTTATTGCAGCTCCTATTTGATTTTCCGGAAAAGCAAAACAAAATGGCTCCAGCGTTGAAACCATTTTGTCTACGATCTGAGCCCCCGCTGTATTGCGGGGGCTTTCTCGCACTGTGAAAAAATGCTTATTTCTCGTCCTTTTTGCCGTCACAGATAGACAGGTGGCGCAGGAACCCTTTGGTGGGAATGAGCTTTTCGCACTTGGGGCAGATCTGGCACGGGGTGTCGTTGACCTTGATTCCGCCGATCACATAATTCATTTCTTCCAGGGTCAGTTCCTTGTTCTGATCCATTTTGTTCACACCTTTCGTTTCTTACCAGTTGTCTTTGACGTACTGGATCATTTCATCGGTATAATTGTTACCCTTCTTTACATAATAGAGCACGTCGTCCAGGGTCCAGTAGCTGTCGGTTGCTTTGGCCAGCTGGATAAAGCGGTCGATCCTGTCCCTCACGCCCGCGTCGATGCCGCAGGTGAAGCATTCCATCTGTCCCGGAGTCATTGCCATTGCGCATGCAGCCATTTCCTTCATCCTCCATCCTTCATTCGTTTCACACTGGTATATACGCAGGCGGAAAAGGAGATGGCAGGAAAGAAGGAAAAAAATTATGATTTTGTTTCAAACGCGTCTTTGACGGCTTCCGTCAGCAGGCTGTAAACGGAGGCGGGAACGGCGTTCTGGCACTTCGCGGCGCTGGCGGTGATAAAGCATTTGATCAGTTTGTCGCAGTGCTCCTGATCCGCGATGACCTCCGGCAGCTTCATGGGCACTTCCTTAGCGTCCTCCGCCGCGCCGGGAACGATTTTGCTCTGCAGGTAATTGACCATTACGCCGGGATGAACCTGGCCGGCAAGCACCTGGGTGTTGTCCAGGCGCCGCTTTTTCTCCGTTGTGTCCCAGTATCCGTTGGGCATCCGTTCCTGCATATACAGGTTCAGGCAGTAATCGGCGATGAAGGTGCCCCAGTATTCTTCACAGCTTGTGTCTGAATAGTATTTGTCGCCGTAGAATCCGTTGCGTTTCAGGGCCATGGTAAAGGCTTCATAGCAATCCGCGTATTTCCGGACGGCCGGCTCAAGCAGCTCCCAGCTGCCGGCGCCGCGGTACTTTTTGATCATCCCGTCCAGCCAGTCCGCCAGGGCGGCTCCGTCTCCGTCCGCGGGGAACTGATCGCTGGCTTCCGCGTACTCGGGGGTGCCGAGGCTGGCCCGCTCGATGCCGCAGCGCTCGCAGCGGCCGTCTTTGAAGGAATGGAGCATCGGGCGCTCTTCGCCGCAGACTTCACAGATTTCAACACAGCGGCCTTCCGCTGGCTTGAACCGGTGGGGAAGCTCCCGCTCCTGGCCGCAGCCGGCGCATTTTTCAACGCATTTACCGGGCACCGGCTCAAAGCAGTGGTCCTTGTCCCGTACTTGCCCGCATTTGGTACAGATACAGCCGTTCCACTTATGCATCAGAAAACATCCCACAGAGAATCCTCCTTCCGATTATGTATAGTATTGATTTACTTCTTTTCGACCACGTCCCGGACGAAGTTCTGGAACACGTCCGGTTCCGTGGCGTCGATGACGCACTGCTTAAAGGTTTCCGCCGGCATCTCATGGGCATAGGACGGGAGTTTTTGCTTCGCTGCGAAACAGTTTGCCATGATCTTCGCGGAAACGTCCTCGCCGTAGGTATCGCAGAGATACTTGAAGAAATAGTAGCCGACGGTGTAATTGGTTTCACTGTTGGTGGACTCGGTATAATAACGGAAGAAGTCCGCCTTATCCTCATCGCTGAGGAAGGACCAGTTGTATTTTGCCTTGTACTTGCTGTACGGCATGCGTTTCTGATCACACAGTTTTCCCGCGATATACTCCGCCCGGCCTTCCATCCAGGCTGACGGTATTTCCAGTTCGAGGGTCTGGTCCACGGAATGGACCATCTCATGGGCGTAGGTAAAGTAGTTGTTGTTTGTGAATTTGGCCAGGGGCTCGTCCAGTTCGATCTGGGAACGGTAACTGACGGGATAGCCGCCGTTGACGCGGACCGTGACGGCGTTGATGGGCGCGTCTGCAGGGTAATAGGTGCCGGACATGAGCGTTTCCAGGCTGTCAAGGACGTCGTTCATCTTCTCGCCGTAATCTTCTTTTACCTTGAAACGGGTGGAGGCGAAGCAGGTGAGAATATCGCTTTGATAAATGAATTCCTCGTAATCGAAAACAAGGTTGATCAGACTGCATTTGGAAATCAGGTACGGGTCGTTCAGCGCGAACATGAAGACGGAATAGGAATCGGACTCCGTGACGTCCTTGTCACTAACATCGCGGTGGGAATAACTGAAGATGTTGATCCAGTAGGGATAATCAAAACTGACGGAAGCATGGGGGAAGGGACAGATGAAGAACTGCATGGCGCCGCCGTCCGCGTTGTAATGGAAAAGATCTTCGCTGAGGGGCAGGGAACCGTCGGAACCGATGACGACAGGCTCATAGGGCAGGATGAAGAGTTTGGTTCCGCTGCCGCCGGCCACGCCGATGGACCAGGCGCCTGGCAGGGAGAAGACGAAGTCTCTGCTGACGGTGCGGGTGCCGGTGAGCGTTCCGTCCTTGTCGTAACCCCGCAGGACGGCTTCGGTTTCCGTCCGGCCGATACCGTACAGGCCTGTGCGCGGACCGAGACCGGCGGTTGTCTCCTCCGCGGAAATTTCCGTCCAGCGCTGGTCCAGGGGAATCCGGATTTCATCATATCCCTTGTCCTGCCAGGCGGAGAAATCCTGCGTGTACTCGATCATGAAATCATAGTTATAGGCGTTTTCAGAAAGGGGAAGCACATAGATTTTGTCCGGATCCGGCTCAGGCAGTCCTTCCGCTTCCGTCAGATCCAATTCGCTCAGCGTCAGGGTCTGCTTTTTTGTCTTCGCGTCAGTGACGCCGCCGAAGGGGATATTGTATTTGGTGCAGTATTTGGCCATGGCGCAGGAACGGCTGCCGTAGAAGGGCACGTTCCACGTCGCGTTCTGCAGGAGATCATTCCCGATGGTTTTCAGGGAATCGGGGACATAGACCATATACTGGGTGCCGGCGTAGGCAAAGGCGTAATCGCCGACGGATGTCACGCCGTCCGGGATATGCAGGAAAGACAGCTTCAGCTGGCCGGAGAAGCACCAGGGCGCCAGGGCCACGGTTCCTTCCGGAACCTGGTAGGCGGTATGGGGCCAGGCGTTGGGGAAGCGGACCAGGGTTTTGACCGGGTCGTCCGTAAAGAGGACGCCGTTCTCCGCGTAGAAGACCGGCTGGCCTTCCGCCACCTCAAACTTCTCCAGGTATTTGCAGTTGATAAAGGCGTCCCCGGCGATGGAAACCACCGGAAGCCCGTCATATTCGGCCGGAATGGTCACGGTGACAGACGTCGTGTCGAAGGAGGTAAGCTCATAGCCGCTGCTGTCCTCTAGCAGGGTGAAGGTCATCGGATCCGCGAAGGCGCAGACGGCGGCGCAAAGCAGCAGAATCAGGACACACAGAAAAAGGCGGAAATGTTTCATGTTTTTCTCCTATCATACCGGTTGTCCGGTGATAAGAAGAATGTACCATTATTCGGCTGAACCGTCAACGAAAAAGAAAGCCCCGTGAACGGATGTTCACGGGACTTTAGCGTATGCCCGGCAGGATTCGAACCTGTGACCTTCAGAGTCGGAGTCTGACACTCTATCCAACTGAGCTACGGGCACCCAGCGCGGGATATTGTAACGCTTCCGGGTCCTTGTGTCAAGGCTTCCGTTTATATCAGCAGGTTAATCCGTCCCGCCCGCCTGCCGATCCAACCGGATCGGCAGGCTTTTGCCGCGCTAATCCTGCTGACAGGAATCCTTAGCCACAGTATCCTGTCCGGCGGCCGCAATGCTCTTCTCGCGTTTTGATTCATACATTTTCTCATCCGCTCCGGAGATCAGCTTCCTCAGCATATCCGAATCAGACAGCGTTGCGCGGACAAAGCCGGCGGAGAACCCTGCCCAGACGGTATCTTCAACAGCTGGCTTTTTCTGTTTCAGGGTTTCCAGTTTTTCATGGAATTCCGAAACCGAAATATCCGGCACGATAAGGAGGAACTCGTCACCGCCATACCGATAGCAGTATTCTTTCCCGAAAGTATCTGAGAGCAGTTTTCCGACCTCCCGGAGAACGCGGTCCCCCTCGTCGTGGCCGTAGGTATCGTTTATCAGCTTGAAGTCATCCAGGTCCAGCATCGCTACCGTGACTTCATGCCCCTGATAGGAATTATAGTCCCGCCTGAGAGCATGACGGTTTCCGACTCCGGTCAGCGCATCGATATACGCCATATCATTCAGGTTCCTGATATAGACCTTCAGCTCCGTGATCAGTTTTTTGAAGGATGACGTGAGAATGCCGACTTCATCCTGCCTGTCATATTCCAGCTCGGCATCATAGTTGCCTTTGCTGATCTCTTCCGCTGCTTTTGTCAGCTTCTGAAGCGGCTTTGTAATCCGCCTTGAGAAGGTCGCGGCAAGCACGGCAAAGGCAACCAGCAGCACAGCAAACACAATCGCGATTTCTGTGATCCATTTGTGCCAGACGGCATTGATCTCCTGGACAGGAGTAGTAACAACAAGGCGCATTCCATTGCTTAAGGAAAGCCAGACCGCCCGCTTCTCAACGCCGTCATAGAAATAACGGATGAACTTATCATTGCTTAAAAGTCCGTCCGGCACCTGTGGCAGCGTTTCCATTGTCGTAACGTCCATCTTCGGATGATAGATAATCCTGCCCTCGTCGTCATTAAGGAAGGCATATCCGTTTTCATAGAGCGTGATGTGATTCACGACTTCCGCCATGGTAGAGTAATCGATTTCAATACCAATAACACCAATAAACTGCTGATCATAATATATGGGTACATTATAGGAGATCACGCGGGCCCACAGGTTTTCCGTAATATAAGGCGGCAGCCAGACACCCTTTCCGGTTGCTTTGGGCACGGTAAACCAGACCAGTTTGGAAGTATCGCTCGTGTCAAAAGCGGTAATATCCGTCACTTCATGCTCTTTGAAGCCTTCACCGTCTGTGTTAATGTACCAGAAGCCCTTCACATTTCCGGAAACTTCCGGATCGATACGGTAATAATATGTCAGAACGCCGTTTGTATTATACGCCAGTTTCTGGAAGACATCGCTGACCCGGTCCATATGCGCCTGGAGATCCTTATCCTCCACTCCGTCCAGATCGGACTGGACAAATGCAGCAACCGTTTTTACCGATGATTCCACGTTCTGAAAATAGTAGTCCAGATCTTTCTGGCCTGTCTGGCATAATAACAGCATGGTCTGATCCGCATTATGGTTCCCGATATCCCGAATGGCATTCACACCAAAAACTGTGGCGATAACCATCACTATAACGAGGACGCAGACTGTCATGGCAGTTAACCTGGTTTTGATCGAATGCATGAAAATAATCCTTTTCTCAAAAAATTGTTTAATCAACCTGAACATTTCTGCAGTTGTTGGCGGCATATTTTCATCGGTCTGTTGAAAGAGGCAATACCGGGTTGCCTGACTGATGCTTTTCTGCTTTTCCGTAAGGTGAGGCGCACATGATCGGTTCAACTATGTTTATTCTGTCATATATTTCTTTTTGTGTTCCGGTTCTGCTCCATATTTATATCATACTATACGGATTGATGAATTTCAAGGATGAACAACGAGGTACCAGGCATGATATTATCAGATACGGATCAGTTCTCTTTCGTTTGACAATAACGGCTGGATGCCGGACAGGTGTTCCGGGAATGGAGAAGATCAGTCAGTTGACTATGACGAAGCGCTTGCGAAACGGTATGCAGAGCGCATCGTCAGGCAAATCGCGCAATGATGGAAAAGAAATACCGGCGGTACTGAAACTGTAAAGCAAACAGCAGGAGGAGAATACTAAAAAACCTGCTGATCCAATCGGATCGGCAGGTTTTTCCAGTTGGTTCGGAAGGGAATGTCAGGTGCGTTTGCGCAGGGAGCCGCCGATCTCAAAGGCGGTGGAATCATTGACGATACCGGACAGGCGGTATTCGTTTCCCTTCAGGATCCGGCGCAGGGTGACGACGTGGCCGGGAAGCACCTCATGGTTATAGTTGAGGATGATCCGCTCCGGCTCGTATTCCGTCATCATTTCGATGCCCAGGGCATTGCAGAGCCAGTCCGCGTAGCGGGTGTTGTTCACGTGGCCGTTGATGTCCAGGTCGGTATAGACCGGGCGGTATTCGCTGACGAATTCCTCGCCCTGGAGGTTGCCCACGGTGGCGGGCAGGTTCATGGGGACGGACAGGTCCTGGTTGTCCGGGATCAGTTTGCCAACGTCACCGGGCGGGAGCATGCGGCGGGTGGTCAGGTCCAGCAGCAGCCAGAGGGTGCCGGCTTTGCCGACCATTTCGCCGTGGGCGTCGGTGAAGATATAGTAGCGGGGGAAGAAGCAGATCCGCGTCGGGGTCGGGAAGGTATGGACGGTGATCTGTTCTCCGGACTTAGGATAGCGGTCCATGTGGAGCTCGGAGCGTGACAGGACCCAGATGATGTTGTTTTTGAGCAGCTCCTCGCGGCCGCAGCCAAGCAGCAGGCTGTGGGTGCCGGCGACGTCCTGCATGGTTTCGAGGATGGCGCTGGGGCGCCATTTGTCATTCAGATCGCAGTCCCGCGGTCTGAGGGTGAATGTTTCGTCATAGGTATTCATCATAACTGACACCTCTGGGTGAATTCAGAATTCGGAATTAAATGTTTAACCTTTCAGGGAATTCAGGTATTCAGTCAGATCCGTGAAGGGATCCAGGGGGGAATCTTTTTTGAGGTAAAGGGGATGGTGGGGGTGGCCGGCTTTGCTGCGGGGACCCGCGGTAAACCAGCGGGCGTTGAACCGCTGGCCGATGGCGGCCATATCCAGCACGCAGCCGGGCAGGTAGGGCCGCTTTTCAATGATAGCGCCCCAGGCGGCCCAGATATCCGGCGGCGTTATCGACTGGGAGAGCAGCCAGGTGAAGGCCTTCATGTTCTCACGGTGGAGGACGGGATTCAGCTCCCGCTCCATATCGTCCGGATCGGTGGCGCGCTGGGCGTAGACGTTGAACATGACGAAGGAATCATAGCCGTTGTGCAGGGCGATCCGTTCGGCGGATTTCAGGGTGTTGTCCAGGCGGTCCGGAATGGCCGTGGAGGGATTGATGCCCACGCAGATCAGGGGACGCTGACCCCGGGTGCCCAGCAGGTAGCGGTACTCGCTGTAATGATCCGGTACATAGAGCCAACTGCCGCGGTCAAAGTCCGCGGCTGTGGGGATGAGCGCCTCCTCGAAGGAGAGAACGCCGGCGTGGGCTGTATCAGAAGCAGGAATATGACGCATGATCAGGAAACGGGACGGATCAGGATCAGGGGCGTGAGCTCGTCGCCCTGTCCGGAAGGATTGTCTTTCATCGCGTCCTGGATCTGATCATCCGAGAGCGGAAAGTCCTTACATTTCCCAAGCTGGTTCTGATCGATATCGTTGGCGTCCATGAGGACGACGGGGATGCCGGTCTTCTTTTCCAGTTCGTCGCACAGCTCCTGCGCGTTCTCGTTGTTGACGAGCGCAAGGTCCTTATACCGGTCAAAGGAGGAACGGTAATAGAACCCGTCGATCCCGGCCACGCCTTTACCGACGATTTTATAGAACAAGCCCTTGACCCCGAAAGGCTTGGTGATGGCGGAAACAACGGAGGCAAAGACCACGCGGGGCGCCCCGACCATATTGATGGCCAGCTGAAGCTTGTACGGATCATGCATGCCGATGCCGGCAACTGTTTCACTGGCATGGGGGGAGAGGAGCTTTGCCCAGAATCCCGGCTTGATCTGCTCCTTGGTATAGACGTTCCGGGTGCACATGGCCATCACCTTGGCGCCGAAGGAAAGAACGTCGCCTTCCTGGGAAATCGGCAGGACATACCGTTTGACGATTTCGGCCTGGTCTTCACCCACTTCGATAAAATGGGTATGAATGGCAAACCGGTCGTATTCCCGGCCGTCCCGGCCTTTAATCCTTCCCCGGTCATAATACTCAATTCCGTTCAGCTCCCGGCGCTGGTCTTCCAGGTTCCTGGACTCGTTCTTGCCCATCTGATTTAACCTCCGATAAAACCGTTGTTTTATATTATAAAAGTATAGTTATTGTATGTCAATGAAAGAATGACCTATATATATTGTGTTTTAACGGGAATTGGAGTATAATTTCATAATGTATTAATATGGGTATGTATCGGGAAGAGAGGATGAAGAACCAGATGGAGAAACACGCGGCGGAACAGGCGGTTATCCTGATCCCGTCCCTTGAGCCGGACGAGCGGCTGCCGGCCTATATCCGGAAGCTGAAGGAAGGCGGCTTCGCTCATATCGTTGTGATTGACGACGGTTCCAGTGAAGCGTATCAGCCCATCTTCGACGAGGTGGACGCGGTGGAAGACACCGTGGTGCTGCACCACGAGGTGAACAAGGGCAAGGGCGTAGCCCTGAAGACCGGGTATAAATGGATCATGGAGAACCTGCCGGACATTACCGGCGTGATTACCGCGGACGCGGACGGCCAGCACACCGTGCCGGACTGCCTGCACCTGGCGGAGCAGCTGGAAAAGGGCGAGAAGGCTCTGTACCTGGGCAGCCGGGATTTCAACCTGGACAACGTGCCGCCCAAGAGCAAAAGCGGGAATAAAATCACTTCCGCGCTCTTTAAATTGATGTACGGCCAGTACCTGCCGGACACCCAGACCGGCCTGCGGGCCTTCCGGAAGGAAGAACTGCCCTTCATGATGGATGTGGAGGGCGAGCGCTACGAATATGAGATGAAAGTGCTGATCGCCTGTTCACGGGCGCGGATCCCCATGATCCCGATCACCATCGAGACGATTTACGAGGATGACAACAAGGGCACCCACTTCCACCCGATCCGGGACAGCTGGCGGGTCTACAAGGTGCTTTTCGGGAGTTTCTTCAAGTTCATGGCCTCCAGCCTTTCCTGCTGGGCGCTGGACCAGGGGCTGTTCAACCTGCTGAACCTGGCGGTGTTTGCCAACGGCGAGAAAAAGAGCGCCACCCTCATCCTCATCAGCACGGTGATTGCCCGGGTGGTCAGCGCGACGGTGAATTTCCTGCTCAACCGGAAGTTTGTCTTCGAGGAGCGAGGCAAGGCCGGCAAGTCCTTCCTGAAATATGTGGCGCTGTGCGTGGTGATCATGCTGCTGAGCGCCGGCGGCACCTGGCTGCTGAGCCAGACCGGTATGAGCAGCACCGTCGCCAAGCTGATTGTGGACGCGCTGCTTTACTTCTTGAGTTACCGGTTCCAGGAACGTTGGGTCTTCAGGGAGGAAACAGCGGATGAGTGAAGTGCTCTTTGAGGTCTTCGGCGTAAACATCACGATTACCGCCGTGTATGGCGTGGCTTCCGTAATTGTCATGCTGCTGTTCATGAGCCTGTGGCTGGCGGGCAGGAAAAAAAGATCCGGCAGTGAAATCTTTGCCGGCCAGGTGATGAACGGAATCGGGTTCGGTCTGCTGCCCGCCCTGGCGGTGCTTAAGGCCTTCCAGGAAGCGGGCACCGGCGCCGGTTCAAAGGTGCTGGAACCGCTGCCGTATATCAAGTGGCTGAGCGTGGACGGCTATTATATGCCCGGACGGATTGAAACCGCGGCGGCCTGCCTGTTCTTCGTGCTGCTGTGCCTGTGGCTGATCCTACGGCAGACGGAAATCCCGGACAACGGGGATCTGCTGATGATCGCCGTGTGCATCTGGGCGTCGATCCGGCTGGTATCGGAAGATTTTCGGACCAACCCCATGGACCTGTTCCGCTATACGTCCTGCGGCATAGTGCTGGCCTGCGCGGTGCTGTGGTCCGTGCGGCGGGCGAAGGTGATGCATGTGCCGGTCCGCACGGCAGCGGACCTGATCGCCATCTGCATCTGTATCGCCGTGAACCTGGTGACGGCAAAGCATATCCTCTCCGCCGGAAGCGGAATCGCGGATTTCGCGGTCAAAACCGGCAGCGCCGCCCTGATGCTGCTCCTGACCCTGATGATCGGGGGAGATTTAAGGCGCGCCCTCCTGAAGGAAAGCGCGCCGGAACCGCCGCAGAACATGATGGGCGGGGATACGCAGGTGATACAGAAAGTGTGATGACGCTTCGCGTCATTTCCGGTTTGGACAGGAGGACTTGGGGCAGTTTTTGCAGGTGTCCAGGTCGATGAGCTCGCCGGGGATCATCATCTCTACGGTATTAGGATCCTCGGAGGCGATTTCCCGCAGGCCGAGGCGGCTGAAGAAGCTGGCGGTTTCCCGGGAACAGCGGAGACGGACCTCCCGGGCGGCATGGTTCTGGGCCTTGTAAAGCAGCAGGCGCAGGACGAGATCGCCCAGTTTCCGGCGGCGGCGGTCCTCCAGGACGCCGATGCCGCCGAGCCAGTAGGCGCCGTCCTCCCACCAGATGCGGCCGGTGGCGGCCGGGACGGAATCCTCATACACGAGGACGTTCCAGCAGGCGGCGTCGAGGCTGTCCGCCTCCGTGCCGAAAACGGCGGAGCGGACGGGGAGAAGCGCGGAAAGATCCGTGCCGGGAGCGAACCATTTGCCCTGAACCATAACGACTCCTTATACTGATCAGAATGAATCTCACAAGAGGGAGAAAATGGACAAGAAAAAGATTGAACGAATCAACGAGCTGGCCAGGAAGAAAAAGGCCGGAAGCCTGACCGAGGCCGAGGCCGCCGAGCAGGCTGAGCTGCGGCACGAATACCTGACTGAATTCCGGGAAAGCTTCAAGGCGATGCTGGACAACACCGTGATCCAGGAGCCGGACGGCACCCGCCACGCCCTGAAACAGAAGGACAATCCGCCGGCACAATGATACGGCCGGAAGGGCGGAAAGTCAACTTGCCAAGGAACAGGCGATTGGGTATAATCTGATGTTGTTTTCACGAGCGGAAGCGCTGAAATCATAAAGGAGGAAAACAAAAATGGATGAGAACGAAATGAACAACATGGAAGAGGACATCATCGATTTCGAGGACGAAGATGGCAACGTGATCCCCTTCGCGGTGATCGACTATGTGTTCTATAACGGAGAGGAATACGCCCTGCTGACCGAAGTGACCGAAGAGGAAGCGGATGAAGAAAACCAGGAGTGCATCGTCTGCCGCGTGGTGGCGGACACGGAAGAAGACGGCGAGGAGACCGAGAGCTTCTTGCCCGTTGAGGACGAAACCCTGGCCCAGAAGCTGGTTGATATTTTCAACACCAAGATGGCTGACGAAGAGAAAGAGGACGAGTAAAGATGAAGATGCCTGTGCGGATCCTGCTGGCTGTACTGTGCGCTGCGCTGATTGTCGCGCTGCCGTTTGTGGTTTCTTCTCCGAACATGCTGTATGAAGTGAAAACGGAACTGATGAACGAAGAAGAAGACTACGACGACGAGATCGACTTCGGAAGGCTGTTCCTGTCCGCGGCGTACGCTGAAGACGCGGACGTGGATTTCGAGGAAGAGGACCTGGACGCTGAGGAGAACGGGTCCAAATCTTCCGGCAATACGCTTCCCATCGATTTTTCACCGGCTCCGACCCCGAAGGCGGAACTGTACACGGAGGACGGCTATGAGGATGAGAGCATCACCGTCAAAATGGAGCACCGGGAGTTTGACGAGCTCACGATGATTCACATCGCCTATATCCAGATCGCCGACGCGTCCCAGCTTCGCACGGGCGTATATAAACCCGAGAAACTCGCGTCTTCCAAGGGATATCCCGTACAGGTCATCGCCAGGAAGTACAATCCGGTGATCGCGATCAACGGCGACAACTATACCAACGATCCGAAAAAAACGACGTTTGAATACCGGATGGGCCAGATGATCCGTTCCAAAGGAAACCGGAAAAAGGATGTCCTGATCATCGACGACCAGGGTGATTTCCATCTGTATATTCAGTCCCAGGGACTTGAAAAAGGGAAAACCAAGGACGGTAAAGTCAGCTGGAAGAACGCGGAAGACTGGGAAGCGGAAACCGGCCTGAAGCTGGTCAACGCCTTTACGTTCGGTCCCGCGCTTGTGAAAGACGGCGAACTGCTGCAGATCAGCGACGAATACGGATACAACCCGAATGGGCGCGAACCCCGCGCCGCTATCGGACAGACCGGCCCGTTAAGCTATGTACTGGTCATTGTAGAGGTAAAGGGCGACCGGTTCAGCGGGAACTGCGGACTGAGCCAGCACAAATTGGCGGAACTGATGCACGAGCTGGGCTGCAAACAGGCCTTCAACCTGGACGGAGGAAACTCCGCGGAAATGGTTTTCGGCGATAAGATCTACCGGGGAATGCCCAGCGGCAGCGAACGCGATATTACCGATATCATTTATTTTGCCACAGCGGTTCCGGAATAAACAGAAATCCGGGAAAGGCCGGCACAAAGAGGTTGACTGAATGAATCTGATAGATGAAGCTGTTATCATAGAGATATTCGGTATCCGCATGTATGCTTTCGGAGCATATGTGGCGGTCGGCGCGCTCTGTTCGCTGCTGACGATGCTCATGCTCAGGAAAGCCTTTGACCTGAAAACGGGAACGGTTCCCCTGACTTTCCTGCTGTCGGCGATATGCGGCGTGGTTGTTTCACGCCTTGCTTTCTGCCTGCTGAACCAGGAACTCGGCAGGATGATGCCGCTTTATTCCTGGTTCCAGGCCTCAGGCGGCGGATGGAGTATGTTCGGCCTGATCGGGGGCGTATTCCTGGGCGGATGGATCAGCTCGAAGATCATGAAGGAAAAGGCCGGTAGCATCATGGATATGCTGAGCCTGTCCATCCTTCCGCTGATCGTCGCGGAACGAATTGGAGAAAACCGGATTGAGGATTTTGATATCAGCCGGGTCCTGCAAAGCAAGTTCATCGCCAACAGCTTCCTTGCCACCGGAGACGAATACACCAGAGCGCTGATGACGTATTATGTGGCGGCAGCGGTCTGCGCGGTGATCTTCGCAGTGCTGCTTCTGACCTCCATGCGCCGGAAGAAGAACGGGGACATCGCCGTGATGTTCCTGCTGATCTTCGGCGCCGCGTCCATGGTTCTGGAAAGCCTGCGGTATGACTTCTTCCTGAGCATTTCCTTTGTCGGCCTGCAGCAGGTTGCCGCGGCCCTGATGCTGGCGCTGGGCGTCATCCTGGCGGCAAAACGCAGCAACAGACCGAAGTCCGGTCTGGCGATCGCCGCGTATATCAGCCTGCCGCTGATGGTGGGCATTGTGATCGGCCTGGAGTTCGCTCTGGACCGGACGGCATGGAACAAGATCCTGATCTATATCCTGATGATTATCACGGTTAGCGTCCCTGCCGCGCTGGGACTGAAACTGCTGGGCAAAGGAAGCGCGGACCGTGAGTGAGCAGGCAGTAAAAACCGAAAAGACGCTGAAGCAGAAGATCGTCAGCCTGAAGGAACGGTTCGTGACGTGGTCCTCCATCGCCATCATCCGGCCCTTCAACCGGCATAAGATGGTGGATCAGGACCACGTGCGGATTGACCCGGAGAACCCGGTGGTCTTCCTCGGAAACCACGCCGAGATCTACGGGCCCATCGCCAGCGCACTGTGCTTCCCGTACAAGGTACGGTTCTGGGTTATCCATAAGATGATGTTCAACAAGAAGGACGTACGGGCCTATCTGTATGAGAATACCTTCAGCAAGAAAACCTACCTGCCGGTGTTTGTGCGGCGGCTGCTGGCCTGGTATCTGGGCTGGCTGAGCGTGAATGTGATGAACGCCCTGCGGGCCATCGCTGTGTACCGGGATTCGCCCATGAAGCTGCGGCAGACGATCCGGGAAAGCGTGGACGCGCTGAACAATGGCGAGAACCTGATGATCTTCCCGGAACATCCGGAAGGGAAATACGTCAAGGGCGGCATCAGCGAGCTGTCTCCCGGCTTCCTGATGCTGGCGGAAGCCTGGTGGAAGAAAAGCGGCAAAAAGCTGCGGATGATGCCGGTGTTCGCCAACCGGGAAAAGCGGACCTTCACCTTCGGGGACGAAATCGTGTATGAACCGGAGAACGGATATGCCGCTGAGCAGGACCGGATCCTGAAGGAAGCGTATGACCAGCTGGTCGAATTATCGCAGAGATAATTCAGAATTCATGATTCATAATTCATAATTTTATTTTGTTTACCTGGATTGCATTTGAACTTGATTAAGAAGACGGGGAATCATGAGAATAGTGAAAAGGTTTTTTGCGGCAGTCGCAGCGTTGATACTGCTGACGGCGGGGACGGCAGGGGCGGAAGCGCCCACCCAGCCGGTTTACCAGCAACCCGTGTATCAGCAGCCGGAGGTGACGGCCACGCCGGCACCCAATGCCTTCCGGTTCCGGGACGGCATCCGCTGGGGCATGAACACCATGCAGGTGAAGGCCCTGGAAACGGAGCCCATGACCGAACGGTCCATGCAGAACTGGTCGATCATGATGACCAACGGCAAGGTGCTGGTGAGCATGTTCACCGCAGACCTGATCTTCATGTTCCGGGAGAATAAGTTGCTGATGGCCTCCTATGAGTTCCAGCAGGGATCCGCGGACAGCTTCCAGTACCTGAACGGGGCTCTGAGCTCAGTCTACGGGGAAAGCAAGGAAGCGGAGCCGCTGAAGATCAAGGCGCTGATGGACGCGGTCAACCCCAGCCGGTACCGGATCGAGCTGCTGACCCAGGCCAGCCAGTGGACGGCCGCGGACGGCACGACGGTCTACCTGTATTACTATTCCAAATCGGATTTCGCCATCACCTACGTAAGCCCGGAACTGGGCAGCCGGATCTATCAGACTAACGGACTGTGATAGAATTCTATGATCGCCGTTTCCAAAACGATTATTTCGCACAGACGGCAAAAGACATTGACCGCAGAATGGTTTTCAGCTGTAACCATAGGGAAAACTGATATTTGTCAGAATATTAAAGGACTGCTTAAGAAATTACCCTGAACACGGAAGAAACGGTACATGAATATCCTTAGTCCGGAATATAAGGAATCATCAGTCCAAACTCGCCTGCTGATCCAGTCGGATCGGCAGACGTTTTGTTTTGCAGGTGTATTTGGAATTTTTCCGGCCGGGTGTTCACGAAGGTAGTTTTCAAAAGGATGGGGTATGCCCCTGGACATTGACAATTAACTATACTGATTGTATAAACTTCTGGACCGATTCTTATTTATTTAGGGGATGAGGAAATGTACTAAGCGTGAAAAATGAAGACAGTTCTTTTTGTTCCCGGATCTGAAAATCCACATTGGAAGGACATTGCACCCATGAAATCCGAACACAAACAGATCCCCTGCAGGATCTTTGACGCGCACTGTCATATCTACCCGGACGCCATCGCACACAGGGCGGTGGAAGGCATTGACCAGTTTTACGATCACCTTCCCTTTAAACCATACGACGGCACCACGGGAACACTTTACAGGATCGGACGGGAAGCGGGGATCTCCCATTATCTGGTCCACTCGGTTGCCACCGCGCCGCATCAGATCTCCAGCATCAACCGTTTTATCGCATCCGAAGTTGCACAGTCGGACGGGGCGTTCACGGGCCTTGGTACGCTGCATCCGGATTCGGAGCATCCGGAACAGGACATCAGCGAGCTGGTGGCCCTGGGCCTCAGAGGCGTAAAGCTTCATCCGGATTTCCAACGCTTCGAGGCCGATTCGGACAAAGCCATGCACATCTTTGGGCTCTGTGAGGCGGCAGGCCTTCCGGTTCTGGTGCACACCGGAGACCATCGCTTTGACTGTTCCAATCCGAACCGGATTGTTAATGTCCTGCGCACATTTCCGAAGCTGAAGTTCGTCGGCGCGCACTTCGGTGGATGGAGCGTGTGGGATGACGCTGTCAGGATGCTCTCGGACTTCGACAATATCACCGTTGACACATCCTCCACTTTCTATGCGCTGGGCTGTGACAGAAGCCGGGAATTGATCCGGGCCTGGGGTGCGGAAAGGGTGATGTTCGGCACCGATTATCCCATGTGGAACGCGCAACCGGAGATCGACTGCATTCTAGAAATGCCTCTGACCGAAGACGAGTACCGCCGCATCTTCTGGGACAACGCTGCCAATCTCTTCGGACTGTGAAAAAACGGAACGATGCGGAATGTTCTTTATCAGTTGCGAAATCCAATCGAACATAACATCAGTCCTGAATATAAGGAATTATCCGGCTTAAACTGCCTGCTGATCCATCCGGTTGGGCAGGCTTTTGCTAATGAATAACAATACAACGGAACTGAAAATGAACGAATCGGAAATGGTTACCGTCGGCGGTTTTTTCCCGACAGTGGCAAAGGAAACTGCTTTCGGAGCCGAGCAGTAGAGCTCAAAATCCATGAAGTACGAACCCTGCCTCTCGATTGCAGGCGGTATTGGCGGATTCTGCAAGCGAATGCGGAAAGGTATCTTTGGCGAGTGAACCAGGTGAACCCGGAAAGGCAGGAAGGAATCCGGGAGACGCTGGAAACGGTGCTGCGGACCGCGTGATACGCGGCCCTTTTCTTCATTGAATATTCACCCAGAATTCACGGAAAAAAGAAGTGGAAAGTATTGACAAAGAGGGGGTAGGGTGGTACATTATGACCGTGGTTAGCACTCGATGACGGTGAGTGCTAACAACCGGAGAAAGGGGGACGGTCAGATGCAGATGGACGATCGGAAAATGCGCATTCTGCGGGCCATTATCGACGACTATATCCTGACCGGCGTACCGGTCGGATCGCGGACGATCAGCCGAAAGTACGAAACCAGCCTTTCTTCCGCAACGATCCGCAACGAGATGAGCGACCTGGAGGAGCTCGGTTTCCTGGATCAGCCTCATGTTTCCGCCGGACGGATTCCGTCCGCGAAGGCGTACCGGCTGTATGTGGACAGCCTGCTGCGGTCCGGCGTCATCCCGGATGACAGCGCTGAAACCGTGCTGAGCCACTTCTCCGGCCGGGTGCACCAGATGGAGGACGTGATCGACCACGCTGCCCGGGTGCTTTCCAGCCTTACGCAGTACACAGCCGTGGTGCTTTCCCCGAAGGGAATGGAACCCAGGCTGCAGACGATTCAGCTGGTGCCGGTGTCCGCGGGCAGCGCGCTGGTGGTCATCGTGACGGACCAGGGCGTAATCCGGGACAGCGTGATCCGTATCAGCCCGGAAGTGGACGGCGATACGCTCTACGCGATCTCCCGCACGCTGACGAACGAGCTGCGCGGCTGCACGCTGAGCGAAGCCTGCAGGATTCTGCCGGATCTGGTCCGGCGGATGGAAGGAAACGACGAGGTGCTCCGCGGCCTCTACGGATACTTTACCGAGGGCCAGCAGAAGCCCAGGAGCCCCCACGTGGCCATCGGCGGTACCAGCAACATGCTGAGCTATCCGGAATACAGCGACGTGGAAAAGGCCCGGACCTTCCTGAGCCTGATGGAAACGAGGGACAAGCTGGCGGATATCATCCGCGGCAGCGGCGAACTGGCCTTCACGGTCCGGATCGGGCCGGAAACCGGCGTGCCGGAAATGGCGGACTGCTCCATCGTGACGGCGACGTATTCCACGAGGGGCGGCCAGCAGGGCACCATCGGTGTCATCGGGCCGACGCGGATGCGGTATTCAAGGGTTCTCTCCATCCTGAACATGATGGGCCACGAACTGACCGATATGTTCACGGGGGACGAGGAACAGGGCCCCGGCAACAAAGAATGAAAGGCGAGGCAAGATGAGCAAGAAGAAGAATGCGGCCGTCGAGGCTGAAGAAAAGAAGCAGGCCGTTCCGGAGGAAGAAGTTCCCGCGGAAGAGCAGGCTGAAGTGCAGCCCGAAGCCGAACAGGCCGATCCGATGCAGCAGGCGCTGGACGAGGCGAACGCCAAGGCGGCGGAGTACCTGGCGCTGGCCCAGCGGGTACAGGCGGATTTTGAGAACTTCCGCAGAAGAAACGAAAGCGTCCGGACGGACGCCTACGCCGACGGGCGGAAGGACACCGCAGCCCTGATGCTGCCGGTGCTGGACAACCTGGAACGCGCGGTGGACGCCGCGGCGGGAAGCCAGGACGAAGCCCTGAAGAACGGCGTGGAAATGGTTCTGAAGCAGATGACGGACGCCTACGCCAAGCTGGACGTGAAACCCATCGACAGGCTGGGCGAGAAGTTCGACCCGAACCTGGAGAACGCGATTCTGCAGGGAACGGAAGAGGACGGCGAGCCCGGCACCGTATGCCAGGTGCTGCAGAAGGGCTATATGATCGGAGACAAGGTGCTCCGCCACGCCATGGTCAAAGTTGTGCCGGAATAACGCGAAAGCGTTTTCGGAAATAAATTCGGAAAGACACATCACGAACCGTTCGGCAGGTCGCGGAAGACCGCGCCGGGAACGGAGCGATAAGAGGAAAACGGAGGGATCATTATGAGCAAGATTATCGGTATCGACCTGGGAACCACCAACAGCTGCGTGGCCGTGATGGAGGGCGGACAGCCCACCGTTATCGCCAATGCCGAAGGCAGCCGCACCACGCCTTCAGTCGTCGCCTTCACCAAGGACGGCGAGCGCCTGATCGGTCAGGTCGCGAAGCGCCAGGCGGTCACCAATCCGGACCGTACGGTGATTTCCATCAAGCGTGAGATGGGCACCAGCTACAAAGTCAACATCGACGGCAAACAGTACACCCCCCAGGATATCAGCGCGATGATCCTGACCAAGATGAAGGAAACCGCTGAAAGCTACCTGGGCGAGAAGGTCAGCCAGGCGGTTATCACCGTGCCGGCCTACTTCAACGACAGCCAGCGCCAGGCCACCAAGGACGCCGGACGGATCGCCGGCCTGGAAGTGCTGCGGATCATCAACGAGCCCACTGCCGCGTCCCTGGCCTACGGCCTGGACAAGGAAGAGAACCAGAAGATCCTGGTATACGACCTGGGCGGCGGCACCTTCGACGTCAGTATCCTGGATATCGGTGACGGCGTGTTCGAAGTGCTGAGCACCAACGGTAACACCCGCCTGGGCGGCGACGACTTTGACCAGCGGATCATCGACTACGTCGCTGAACAGTTCAAGAAGGAAAACGGCATCGACCTGAAGCAGGACAAGATCGCGGCGCAGCGCCTGAAGGAAGCTGCCGAGAAGGCCAAGATCGAGCTGAGCGGCACCACCACCGCCAACATCAATCTGCCCTTCATCACCGCCGACGCCACCGGACCGAAGCACCTGGACGTGACCCTGACCCAGGCGAAGTTCAACGAGCTGACCGCCGACCTGGTGGAAGCTACCGTTGAACCCATGCGGAAGGCCCTGAAAGACGCTGGACTGACTGTTGAGCAGATCAACAAGGTCATCCTGGTGGGCGGCAGCACCCGTATCCCCGCGGTGCAGGAAGCCGTGAAGAAAGTGACCGGCAAGGAACCCTTCAAGGGCATCAACCCGGATGAATGCGTCGCCATCGGCGCGGCCATCCAGGGCGGCGTGCTGGGCGGTGAAGTCAAAGACGTGCTGCTGCTGGACGTCACGCCCCTGAGCCTGGGCCTGGAGACCGAAGGACACATCTTCACCAAGCTGATCGAGCGGAACACCACCATCCCGACCAGCAAGAGCCAGGTGTTCTCCACCGCGGCCGACGGCCAGACTACCGTTGAGATCCACGTGTTGCAGGGCGAACGCCAGATGGCGTATGACAACAAGACTCTGGGCCGCTTCCAGCTGACCGGCATCGCGCCGGCGCCCAGAGGCGTGCCTCAGATCGAAGTGACCTTCAGCATCGACAACAACGGTATCGTGAACGTCAGCGCGAAGGACAAGGCCACCAACAACGAGCAGCAGATCACCATCACCGCCAGCACCAACCTGACGGAGGAAGAGATCAACCAGCGCGTGAAGGAAGCCGAGCAGTTCGCGGAGCAGGACAAGAAGCGCAAGGAAGAGGTTGAAACCCTGAACCACGCTGACAGCCTGATCTACGAAACCGAAAAGACACTGCGCGACAACGGTGACAAGCTGAGCGAGGAAGACAAGAACGCCGTGCAGACTGAGATCGACGCGTTCAAGAAAGTCCGCGAAGGCAACAACGCCGACGAAATCAAGAATGCCATGGAAGGCTTCACCCAGAAGGTGTACGCCGTGTTCGGCAAGCTGTATCAGCAGCAGGCCGGCGCTCAGAACGGCGATCCCATGAACGGCGCGGGTCCCCAGGCGGGCAGCATGAATGACGACGGCAGCGTGAACGCCGACGGAAGCGTCGAATAATAATTCATAATTATGGATTGTGAGGACTAAGGCAATGTCTGAGGTGTCATCCTGAGCGAAGCGAAGGATCTTCAGGATGACGCCCGGGCGTTGCGGAAAAAGCGGCCCACCTTCTGAGGGTGGGCTTGCTTTGGGGAAGAAGGTGAGAAGGCTTTATGGCAGATAAGCGGGATTATTACGAGGTACTTGGCGTCAACAAGAACGCTACGGACGATGAGATCAAGCGCGCTTATCGGAAGAAAGCCAAGGAATGCCATCCGGACCTGCATCCGGATGACAAGACAGCCGTGGAGCGCTTCAAGGAACTGAATGAAGCCAACGAGGTGCTGAGCGATCCGCAGAAGCGGGCCCGCTACGACCAGTACGGCTTTGAGGATCCGATGGCCGGCATGGGCGGCGGCGCCGATCCGTTCAGCGGATTCGGCTTCGGCGGCATGGGAGACATCTTTGACCAGCTGTTTAACGGCGGCATGGGCAGAAGCTCCCGGAACCAGGGACCGGTACAGGGCAACGACCTGCGGTATGAACTGCGGATCACCTTTGACGAAGCGGCAAAAGGCTGCGAGAAGAGTTTCGAGATCTTCCGGAACGAAATATGCGAAACCTGCAAAGGCAGCTGCGCGAAGCCCGGAACAAGCCCGGTCACCTGCTCGATGTGTAAAGGCAGCGGCCAGATCCGCCAGAACGGCGGCTGGATGACCACGGTACGGACCTGCCCCTCCTGCGGCGGCGCCGGCAAGACAGTCAAGGAAAAGTGCCCCGGCTGCGGCGGCACCGGCCGGATCCGGAAGAAACGGACTGTGACGGTGAAAGTGCCGGCCGGCATCGACAACGGCCAGCCTATCGTGATGGCCGGCCAGGGCGAACCCGGATTGCGGGGCGGCCCCAACGGCGACCTGTACATCGTCGTGAACGTGAAACCGCACAAGCTGTTCAAGCGGGAAGGATACAACCTGCTGCTTGATTTCCCGATCAGCTTCGTGACCGCGGCGCTGGGCGGAGACGTCCAGGTGCCGACCCTGAGCGGGCCGATCAAATACCGGATTCCCGAAGGTACCCAGCCCGGAACCGAGTTCCGGATTAAGGGACAGGGCATCCAGCAGCTGCGCGGCAGCGGCAAGGGCGACCTGGTGCTGAAGGTGAAAGTGGAGATTCCGAGGCGGCTGACCAACAAACAAAAGGATCTGCTGCGGGATTTCGAAGCCACCACCAGCGACCGGGAATACGACAACCGGAAGAATTTCCTCGACCGGGTTAAGGAGCTTTTCCAGTGAAAACTGGAAAGCTCTTTTTTATTCCCGGGAAGGCGCCAAGGGAAATCCGTAAAAAAAACTGGAGTATCCGGTCAATCTGTGTTAAACTGCTTTCAGTAAAGCATCAATAATAATCATTGAATGTGGAGGAAACGCTTTATGGAAAACATTAAGAAGAACCCGGTACTCATGGGCATCCTGAGCTGCGTCGGCACCGCGCTGCTTCTGCTTGCCATCGATCTGGTTTTCAGCCTGATTAACAAAAAGCCTTTTGCGGAACAGATCAGCAGCACGACCTCGCTGATCATCCTGATTGTCGGACCCATCGCCAGCGGTATTTCCACCTATGTGAAGACCAAGGAAAAGGTCGAAGGGAAAAAGAAGGACGGACAGTAAAGAACGAAAACGCAGATCCCAGGGCTTTTCCGGCAAACACCGGGAAAGCTCTTTTTTCATTACGCTTGACTGAGCAGGAAGGGAAAAGTACAATAAATACGTTTGAATGAAAGGACGGCCGGAGAATGACGCGGAGCGGATGGCAGAACCCGTGGGTCAGGACAGTGACGACGCTGCTGACTGCGGCAGTGATGGTGATGATCTTCTGCTTTTCCATGGAAAACGCGGAAACCTCCGACAAACGCAGCGGCTTCATCGCCATGCCGGTGATCCGCCTGCTGCACCCGGATTATGAGCAGCTGAACGCAGCCGCCCAGGATGAAATCTACGCCGGGGTATCCCATGTGGTGCGCAAGTGCGCCCACTTTACCGAATACATGGTGCTGGGATTCCTGCTCCGGCTGTGCCTGGAAAGCTGGTTCGGTCACCGGATGAGGAAATACCGGATCCTGGCGCTGATCGGCTTCGGCGCCGGAACGGCCTACGCCTGCACGGATGAGCTGCATCAGCTGGGCGTGGAAGGGCGGTCCGGCGCATGGAAGGACGTACTGGTGGACGCAGGCGGCGTGCTGCTGGGTGTGGCGCTGGGCACCATGCTGGTGAAGACCCTGAACCGGAAGAACGCGGAATAACCGAAGGAACACAGGAGAGAGCAGAATGGCCTATTTCAGGAGCAACGAACCTTATCCGGAAGAGGAATATCAGGAAGACGCGTATCCGGAAGAGGAAGAAACCGAAGAGGCGTACGACGACGGGTTTGACGAGCTGCAGGAAGAGGAGCCCGTTCCTGAGCTGTCGCCGGAAGAAAAGGCGGAGCGGACCCGGAACCGGGTGAAACTGTTCATGGGCGCGAGTAACCTGTTCGGCGTGATTGCCGGGACGGTGCTGATCCTGGTGCTGGTGACGCTGATCTTCAGCATCGTACATTTTGTGATTACCGATATGGGACGGAGCTTCAGCCTGTTCCAGACAAACTTTTAAAGACTATGAAGAATCGGATTTATCTGGACCACGCGGCGACGACAACCGTATCGAAAGCGGTGCTGGACGCCATGCTGCCGTTTTTTACGGAATGCCCGGGGAACGCGTCGGCTGTCTACGCGACGGGGCGGGAAGCCCGGAAGGCTGTGGAAGAGGCGCGGAAACAGGCTGCGTCCGCCATCGGGGCGGAACCGCGGGAGATCCTGTTTACCGGCGGCGGCAGCGAGAGCGACAACCAGGCCGTCAAGGGCACGGCTTTCGCCCTGCGGGAAAAGGGGAAGCATATTATCACCACCGCCGTCGAACACCCGGCGGTGCTGAATACCTGCAGATGGCTGGAAAAGCAAGGCTTTGAAGTGACATACCTCATGCCGGACCGGGAGGGCCGGATCGACCCGGAGCATGTGCGGCAGGCGGTCCGGAAGGATACGGTCCTCATCAGCGTGATGGCGGCCAACAACGAGATCGGCACGATTGAGCCTGTGGCGGAGATCGGGCAGATTGCCCGGGAAAAGGGGATCGTGTTCCATATTGACGCGGTGCAGGCCGTCGGCGCCATGCCGGTGGACGTGAACGCGTGGAACGCAGACCTGCTGAGCCTGAGCGCCCATAAATTCAACGGGCCGAAGGGCGTCGGTGCGCTGTACGTCCGCCGGGGAATGCGGATCGATTCCCTGATCCACGGCGGCGAGCAGGAGCGCGGACTGCGGGCCGGAACCGAAAACACCGCGGGTATCGTCGGGCTGGGCAAGGCGATTGAAATCGCGGCGGCGAACCTGGAGGAGAACGCGGAGAAAACCCGACGGCTGCGGGACCGGCTGACGGAAGGCATCCTTTCCTCCGTACCGGACGCGTTCCTGAACGGGCCAAAGGAGGGCCGGCTGCCGAACAACTGCAGCGTCCGCTTCGGCGGAATCGACGGGGAAGCCCTGCTGCTGCGGCTAGACCTGGCGGGCATCGCCGGATCCGCAGGCAGCGCCTGCACCGCCGGAAGCCAGGAAATCAGCCATGTGCTGAAGGCCGTCGGGCTGAACGACGAGGAGGCGAAGAGCAGCCTGAGGCTGACCGTCGGATCGGAAAACACGGAAGCCGAGATTGACGAAGCTGTTGACGCGGTGCGGGAGATTGTGGCGGACCTGAGGCGGATGTTCCGCGGGTAAGAATCCAAAACACGAAAAAGACACAGAATAACGCTAAAATGCTGTATGATAAATACAGCATTTTCTTATTGAAACGGAGGAAAGAAGAATGAAGGACAAAAAAGTACTTATCGCCATTATTGCGGCGATCGTCGTTATCGCGGCTGTGCTGCTGATCTGGCAGCCCTGGAAGAAGCCCGCGGAACAAACGGCCACCCCCACCGAAACGACCGCTCCCGCTCCTGCTCCAGCAGGAGGCCTGACCTTTACCACCGGCGGCGCGGCGGGCACGTACTACGCTTTCGGCACCGTGCTGGCCAACTATGTCTCCAATAACACCGATGTGAAAGTGACGGCCGTTGTCGGCAACGGTTCCGCGGACAACATCGACGCGCTGGATATCGGCGACGCCCAGCTGGCTTTCGTGCAGAACGACGTTGCCAACTACGCTTACAACGGCATCCGTTTCGAGCGCTATGAAGGCAAAGCCATTACCGGGTTCCGCGCCATCGCTTCCCTGTACACTGAAGCGGTTCAGCTGGCGACCTGCAACCCCGACATCAAGACCATGGAAGACCTGCGCGGCAAGAACGTGTCCATCGGCGCCGTCGGCTCGGGCGTTTACTTCAACGCGCTGGACTTCCTGGCTGCCTACGGCATGACCGTGGAAGACATCAATCCCCAGTACCTCAACTTCGCAGATTCCGCTGAAAGCCTGAAGGACGGCAAAATCGACGCCGCGTTCATCGTTTCCGGCGCTCCCACGACGGCGATCGCCGATCTGTTCACCAGCAAGCAGAGCTATCTGATCTCCCTGGACGACGCGGCTGTCGCCAAACTGCAGGAGATCTCCGGCGCCTACACCAAGACCGTGATCCCCGCCGGCACCTACAGCAACCAGGCGGAAGACGTGATCACCGTCGGTATCAAGGCCACGATCATCGCGAACAGCAAAGTGTCCGACGAGCAGGCTTATACGATTGTGAAGACGATCTTTGAAAACAAAGACGCCATCACCGAAGCCCACGCCAAGGGAGCCGAGCTGGATCTGGACTACGCTTCCACCTGCGGCCTGCCTTATCATCCCGGCGCTGCCAAGTACTTTACCGAAAAGGGAATCACGGTTGAAGCGAAACCCTTTGAATAAGCCCTGAAAAGCAACAGCGGGAATCCGCGTTCATAAAAAACGCGGATTCCCTTTTTCCGTTTATTACAATCTGAGGAGCGTTGTCTGTGAAAGAGAACATTCAGGAACCCATTCCGGAAAATCCGGAAGAGATCCGCGATACTGATCCGGAAAAAATCAATGCCGACGTGGACGCGATCATGCGGAAATATGACCGCGAAAGCAACACACGCATCTGGGAAGGGAAACCGAAGATCGTCGTCGGTATCATCCTGGCGCTCTTTTCCCTGTACTGTATTTACGTCACACTGTTCGCCAACTTTCTGGAGCAGGTCAGGCTGAGCTCCTTCCTGGGCCTGGTCATTGTGATGGGTTATCTGACCTATCCGGCCAAGAAGGGAAAGATGCAGCCCAATTATATGCCCTGGTATGACATTCTGCTGATGGTACTGGGCGCGGCTTCCTTCTTTTACTATACGGCAAACGCCTATACGCTGCTGAATACCAGCATGAAGCTGAAACTGGAAGACCCGATCTATATCATCGCGGGCATCATCGGCCTGGTCGTTCTGGCGGAACTGTGCCGCCGCAGCGTCGGCCTGCCCATCCTCTGCGTGGCCGGTATTTTCCTGGGTTATACGGTATACTGGTATCTGAAGGACGGGAAGATGCTGGCAAGAATTGTGCATGAGCTGTTCTACAACGAGAACGGGCTCCTGTCCACGCCGATCAACGTATGCTCGAAGTATATTGTCGTCTTCATTATCTTTGGCGCTTTTCTCGAGAAAACGGGTATCTCAGCGTTCTTCATTGAGCTGGCCAACGGCCTGACCGGTAAATACGCCGGCGGCCCGGCCAAGGTTGCGGTGGTGTCTTCTGCCCTGTGCGGCATGGTTTCCGGTTCCTCCGTCGGCAACACGGTGACCACCGGTTCCATCACCATCCCGATGATGAAGAAAACCGGCTACGACAAGAACTTCGCCGGCGCCGTTGAGGCGGCCGCCTCCACCGGCGGACAGATCATGCCGCCCATCATGGGCGCCGCGGCGTTCCTGATGGCAGACTACCTGGGCGTACCGTATTCCGATATTCTCGTCCGGGCGATCCTGCCGGCCTGCCTGTACTTCCTGGGCGTTTTCCTGAGCGTGCACCTGGAAGCCAAGCGCCTCGGCCTGAAGGGCCTGAGCAAGGACCAGCTGCCCCGCGTGAAGGAACTGCTGAAGGAAAGCTACCTGCTGCTGCCGCTGTTCATCCTGATTTACCTCGTCTGCTCCCAGACGATGACCATGCAGTCCGCGGCCGCCTGGTCCATTCTCGCGACGATCGTTGTCGGCGCGGTTTCCAATTATCTGCGCATGCGGAAGGTCATGAAGCTTTCCGAGAAGAACGATCCGGAAGCCAAAGCCGAAGCGGATAGGGTGGAGCAGCAGATGTTCCGTCCGGTCCATGTTTTCCAGGCGCTGGAAAACGGCGGACGCAGCTGCATCTCCGTTGCGGTTGCCTGCGGCATCGCCGGCGTCATCTGCGGCTGCCTGACCATGACGGGACTGGCCAGCACGGTCATCAACGGAATCGTGCTGGTGTCCAAGGGCAAGCTGTTTCTGGGTCTGCTGCTGACGATGATCTGCTGCATCATCCTGGGCATGGGCCTGCCGACCACGGCGACCTACTGTATCATGGCTTCGACCTGCGCGCCGATCCTGATCCAGATGGGCGTGCCCATGGTCTGCGCGCACTTCTTCGTGTTCTACTACGGCATCGTGGCGGACATTACGCCGCCTGTGGCCCTGGCTGCCTACGCCGGCGCTGCCATATCCGGCGGCAGCCCGATGAAGACCGGCGTCAACGCGACGAGGCTGGCCATTGCCGGCTTCATCATCCCGTTCATCTTCGCGATGAGCCCGGATATGCTGCTGGTGAACACCACCTGGTACGAAGTGTTGCTGATCACGGTGACCTCCATTATCGGCATGTACGGCGTGACCTACGGCCTGAGCGGCTTCAACACCAGCGAACAGTCCGGATCCGGACGGATTGCCGGTATCTGCAAACGCCTGATTTCCATTGCCGGCGGCCTGCTGCTGATTTACCCCGGTATCGGCACGGACGTGTTCGGCGTGGCGCTTGTCGGCGCGGTGATGCTGTGGCGCAAATTCGGCAACAAGGAAAAGCCCGCCGAAGCCTGATTTTTCCATTCCATAACCCGGTTTTCAAACCGCACGGAAACGTGCGGTTTTTACTTGTCCTGCGGGCCAAAAACAGATATAATAAAAGATGGTATATTTTGCCCATGAAGGAGGGAAAAGGGTGTTCTGTCAGGTGATCATCGACATCGTGCACGAGAACGTGGCAAGCCCTTTTACCTACCGGATTCCGGACGGAATGGACCTGATACCCGGACAGCGGGTGGCGGTGCCCTTCGGGAGGCGCGAGAAAGAGGGCATCGTCCTGAGCCTGAGCGAGACCTGCGACCTGGATGAAACCCGCGTGAAAGACGTGCTGCGCCCCCTTGAGGACTACGCGGCCATCCCGTCGGAACTGCTGCTCCTGGCGGAACAGATGGCGCAGGATTCCCACTGCCCGCTGGCGGAAACGCTCCGGCTGATGCTGCCGGCGCAGATGCGCGGCGGACGCGTACACGTCAAGACCGAGCGGACGGCGCAGCTGGCCGTTTCCCCTGAAGAGGCGGAGGCTGCGGCAGAAAAAGAGAAGCGGAGCCCGAAACGGGCCGCCCTGCTGCTGATCCTGGCCGACGGTGAGGTCCATCCGGTGAAGGAGCTGGCCGCGGCGGTGAAGGATCCCAACGAAGCGCTGAAGAAGCTGGCCGCGGACGGGCTGATTACGATGAGCGACGAGGAAACGCTCCGGACGCCGGGCGGGTTTTTCGCCCAACCCGAAGATCCCGGGTTTACGCTGACCACCGGGCAGGAGGAAGCACTGGACGAGATCCTGCCGTGCCTGAAGGGCAAAGGTGGGCGGTTCCTGCTGCACGGGGTGACCGGCAGCGGAAAAACCGAAGTGTTCATGGCCGCGGTACGGAACGTGCTGGCGCTGGGGAAAAGCGCCATCATCCTGGTGCCGGAGATCGCCCTGACGCCCCAGATGGTGGCCTGGTTCCGGGGACGGTTCGGCCCGGTGGCCGCCGTGATTCATTCCCGGCTGAGCCCCGGGGAGCGCTTTGACGAATGGCGCCGCATCCGCCGCGGAGACGCGCGGGTGGTGATCGGAGCCCGGAGCGCCGTGTTTTCACCGGCCCGGAATCTCGGCCTGATCGTTGTGGACGAGGAACACGAGACGACGTATCTCAGCGACCACCATCCCCGGTATGACGCGCGGGAGGTGGCGATCCGCCGCTGCGAGCGGGAGAACGCGACGCTGATCCTCGCCAGCGCGACGCCCAGCGTTCTGAGTTTTGCCCGGGCACGGCGGGGCGACTATATGCTGCTGGAGATGCCCCGGCGGGTACAGGACCGGTCCCTGCCCGAGGTCGAGATCGTCGACATGCGGGAGGAGCTGGAACAGGGTAACCGGACGGTGCTGAGCTACGCCCTGCGCAAGGCCCTGAAGGACTGCGCGGCGAAGGGTGAGCAGGCGATGCTGCTGATGAACCGGCGGGGATACAATTCCTTCGTATCCTGCCGCAGCTGCGGATACGTGGTGAAATGCCCGAACTGCGACATCAGCATGACCTACCACGTAGGCAGCGAAGACGGGTTGCTGCGGTGCCACTACTGCGGCAACGCCGTGAAGCCGCCGGTCACCTGCCCGGAATGCGGGGGGAAATACATCCGTTATTTCGGCGCGGGCACCCAGAAAGTGGAGGAGGAAGTTCAGAAACTCCTGCCGGGTGTGGCCACGGCCCGGATGGATTACGATACCACCGGCGGCAAGGACGGCCACGGAAAGATCCTGGAAGAGTTCCGGAGCGGCCGGGCGCGGATCCTGATCGGCACCCAGATGATCGCCAAAGGGCTGGATTTTCCCCGGGTGACGCTGGTGGGCGTGATCGCGGCAGATATGACGCTGAACCTGCCGGATTACCGGAGCCGGGAAAGAACCTTCCAGCTGCTGACGCAGGTGGCGGGCCGCGCGGGCCGGGGCGAAACACCGGGCCGGGTGATCATCCAGACCTATAAGCCCGAGGATCCCGTGATCGGGTTCGCCGCGGCGCAGGATTACCGCTCCTTCTTCGAGGATGAGTTCACAAGAAGGCGGCGGGGGCTCTATCCGCCCTTCACGCTGCTGGCCCGGTTCCTGACGGAAAGCCCGCGGGAAGAGCAGGCCGTTGCGGCGGCGGATCAGCTGGAAGCGGAAGTGCGGAGGCTGATTGAGGCGCATCCGGCATGGGGCCGGAAGCTGCTGCTGATTTCCAACGACGCGCCGGGGGTCAAGGTGCTCCGGGGCAAGTGCCGGCGCCACGTGCTGATGAAGATGCTGGTAGGGCCGGAGGCAGACGCGATGATCGCGGAGATGACGGAGATGGCCCGGCGGCCTTTTGAGGAAACCGACGTCTGGTTCGAAGTGAACCCGACGACGATGATGTAAATAAGGAGAACGGAGAAAAGGAATGGGTACTCGGAAGATTGTGACGCTGGGGGACGATACGCTGCGGAAGCACTGCAAACCCCAGGAAAAGTTTGACCGGCGGCTGGCCACGCTGCTGAAAGATATGGCGGAAACCATGTACAAGGCGGAAGGCGTGGGCCTGGCCGCGCCCCAGGTCGGCATCCTGCGGCGGGCGGCCGTGGTGGACGTGACGGAAGACCACAGCGGGCTGCTGGAACTGGTCAACCCGGAGATCATCGAGCGGGAAGGCGAACAGACCGGACGGGAAGGCTGCCTGAGCGTGCCCGGACGGCAGGGCGTCGTGACCCGGCCGATGAAGGTCAAGGTGCGGTTCCAGGACCGGAACGGCGATACGTATGAGCTTGAGACCGAAGGGTTCGAGGCCCGGGCCATCTGCCACGAGCTGGACCATCTGGACGGACGGCTGTACATCGACGTGATGGACCGGGAACTGACCGAGGAAGAAATCAAGGGACATATTCCGGAGGACGACAACCAGTGAGAATCGTGTTTATGGGCACCCCGGAATTCGCCGTGCCTTCGCTGAAGGCGCTGATCCGGGAAGGCTATGAGGTCGCGGGCGTTTTTACCCAGCCAGACCGGCCGAAGGGACGGGGCAACAGGCTGACCCCGAGCCCGGTGAAGGTGGTTGCGCTGGAAGCCGGGATTCCCGTATTCCAGCCGGAAAGGATCCGGCGGGACGGGGTGGAGGATCTGCGAAGCCTGAAGCCTGACCTGTGCGTGACGGCGGCTTTCGGCCAGATCCTGAGCCAGGAGATCCTGGACATTCCGCCCATGGGCAACATCAACGTTCACGCGTCGCTGCTGCCCAAGCACCGGGGCGCTGCGCCCATCGCCTACGCGATCATGGGCTGCGACCGGGAGGCCGGCGTGACGACCATGTTCATGGACGCCGGCATCGATACGGGCGATATGCTGCTGCAGGCGAAAACGGAGATCGGGGAAACCGAAACCTGCGGCGAGCTGACGGAACGGCTGAGCGAAACCGGCGCGGAACTGCTGATCCGCACGGTGAAGGAGCTGGAAGCCGGCACGCTGAAGCGGACGCCTCAGAACGAGGCGGAGATGACCTACGACCCGATGATGAACAAGGGCATGAGCATCCCGGACTTCACCGCGGACGCGGACAGCGTGCGGGGACTGATCAACGGACTGAATCCCTGGCCATGCGTTTCCGTTCCGCTGGGTAACGACCGGCTAAAGCTGCTGCGGGCCGCGAAGGCGGAAGGCAGCGGGGAAGCCGGCGCGGTAATCACGGCAGACCCGAAGGGCGGCCTGGTGATCGCCTGCGGCAGCGGCGCGGTCCGGATCCTGGAGATCCAGGCGCCGGGCGGCAAGCGGATGAAACCGGAAGATTATCTGAGGGGACATGAAATCCCCGAGGGAACAGACCTGAAAGAGGACAGGGCATGAAGGAACAGATGACCATGGAAGGGCTGGCTGCCCGCCGGATTGCGCTGAAGGTGATCCGCCAGGTGACGGAGAACGACGCCTACGCCTCGCTGGCGCTGGACGCGGCGCTGAAAAACTGCGGCCTGAGCGGCGCGGACCGGAGGCTGGTGTCCCGGCTGGCGTACGATACGCTGGATCACCTGATCTACCTGGACTGGGCGCTGGCCAAGGTGATGGCCCGGCCGGACACGGATATCAAGCTGAAGAACATCCTGCGGCTGGGCGCCTGCCAGATCCTGATGGAAGACCGGATCCCGGACAGCGCGGCGACGAACCTGTGCGTGCAGCTGTGCGTGGAGCTGGGGATGCCGGGGCTGAAAGGCGTCTGCAACGGCGTACTGCGCAACCTGATCCGGCGGAAGGACGAGATGAAGCTGCCGGAAGGCGATGAAACAGATCGGGACGCCGCCCTGAAACACAGCGTGCCGGAGTGGCTGTATCAGAAACTCCGGGAAGACTACGGGGACGAAGCGGAACAGATCCTGGCCCGGCAAGAGCCGGACAGCGGCTGGACGCTGCGGCCGAACCTGACGAAGCTGGACGACGCGGGTTTTGAACAGCTGCTGGCCAGAAAGGTCTGGCAGAAGGAAAAGACTGACCTGCCCCACGCCTGGAAGATCACCGGGGCGATGGATATCGCCCGGGACGCAGATTACCTCTCCGGTAGCTTCTCGATCCAGAGCGGCGGCAGCATGCTGGCCTGCCTGGCCGTGAACGTGAAGCGGGGCCAGCAGGTGCTGGACTGCTGCGCGGCGCCGGGCGGCAAAACCTGCTACCTGGCGGAGCTGATGGGCGGAACGGGCCGGATCCAGGCCTGGGATATCCACGAGCACCGGGTCGCACTGATTGAGGCGCAAATCAGGCGCCTGGGACTGGAAAATATCCGGCCCATGATCCGGGACGCGGCGAAGAAGCGGGAAGACCTGGACGGCACGATGGACGCGGTGCTGCTGGACGCGCCCTGCTCCGGACTGGGCTTCCTGGCCCAGAAGCCGGACCTGAAGCTCCGGGTCACGGAAGAAAGCGTGAAGGAACTGACGGAACTGCAGGCAAAACTGCTGGACACCGTCTGCGGCTATGTGAAACCGGGCGGCACGCTGGTGTACTCCACCTGCTCGATCCTGAAGGACGAGAATGAGCGCCAGGCGGAACGCTTCCTGGAGCGGCATCCGGAGTTTGAGGAGATTCCGCTGCCCGACAGCATTCCGGAGAAGTACCGGAAACGGCAGGCCCGAGGGCTTCAGCTGCTGGAGCACCGGGACGGGCTGGAAGGCTTTTATCTGATCAGGATGAGGAAGAAAGATGACTGAACTGACCGGGATGACCTGCGAGGAGCTGACCGCCTGGGTAAAGGAACAGGGGTATCCGGCTTTCCGCGGGAAACAGATTTTCCGTTGGATCCACCAGGGCGCGGACTTCGGGGAGATGACGAACCTCTCCAAGGACCTGCGGGAGGAGCTGGCGGAAAAGGCCGTCGCGCAGCCGGTAAGGATCCGCCTGGAGCGTAAAAGCGAACTGGACGGTACGGTCAAGTTCCTGTACGAGCTGAAGGACGGGAACTGCGTGGAAGGCGTTCTGATGCGCTACAAATACGGCGTGAGCCTGTGCATCTCCACCCAGGTGGGATGCCGGATGGGCTGCCGTTTCTGCGCGTCGACGCTGGAAGGCCGGGTGCGGGATCTGACCGCGGGCGAGATGCTCGGCGAGGTGCTGTGCGCCAACCGGTACCTGGCCCCGGAAGGGGAAAAGGTCAGCCACGTGGTCCTCATGGGCAGCGGGGAACCGCTGGACAACTACGACAACGTGATCCGTTTTCTGAAGCTTTTACGGGAAGAGGAGGGCGTGAAGCTGAGCCTGCGGAACGTTTCGCTGTCCACCTGCGGCATTGTGCCGAAGATGTACGCGCTGGCGGATGAAAACCTGCCGGTGACCCTGTGCGTTTCGCTCCACGCGCCCAACGACGAGATCCGGAAGGAAACGATGCCCGTCGCCTATACCTGGTCCATCGACCAGATCCTGGAGGCGTGCCGGAACTACATCCGGAAAACCGGGCGGCGGGTGATCTTTGAATATGCCCTGTCCGACGGGGTGAACGCCGGAGAGGAACAGGCCAGGGAGCTGGCGGACCGGCTGCGGGGCATGCAGTGCCATGTGAACCTGATCCCGCTGAACACAGTTGAGGAGCGGGACATGAAGGGCGTTACGGAAGAAAACGTGAGGCGCTTCCTGAAGATCCTTCAGGAGAAAAACATCTCCGCCACCAGACGGCGGGAGATGGGTGACGATATCGAAGGTGCGTGCGGACAGCTGCGCAGGAAAACCATCCAGAGCTCAAAGGGAGAGTAAGAACAGATGCGGAAGTTTAACCTGAAAGGCAACGTTGCGGAACGGCTGAAAGGCGTCCCGCGCGAAGAGCGGAAGCCCGAAGAACCCGCCGCGGCGGCACAGGCCGGCGCCCCCGAAATGAGTCCCGCGTTCACGGAAGCGCAGGGCCTGTTCGGGTATGCCTGGAGGACGGACGTCGGGCGGCTGCGGAAAAACAACCAGGACGCGGTCATTCTGGGCAACGGCCTGGCGGGCGTAGCCGACGGCATGGGCGGGCACAAAGGCGGCGAGATCGCTTCCGCCGGCCTGCGGGACGGCCTGCTGCGCGAAACGAAGGACAAAGACCCCTGCATGGAAGCCCTGCGGGAAGCGGTGAACGCCGTGAACCTGGAACTGTGGGAACAGCAGGAATCCGACGCCGAACTGAGCGGCATGGGCACGACGCTGACCGTTGTCTGGCCGGCCGGGAAAGAAATGATTATCGGCCAGGTGGGCGACAGCCGCGCCTATCTGCTGCGTGACGGCGAACTGAAGCAGATGACCAACGACCACAGCATGGTAGCCGACATGGTGCGCAAGGGCGTGCTGACCGAGGAACAGGCCGCCTGCCATCCGATGCGCAACTATATTACCCGCGCCGTAGGCACAGAAGACACGGTGGAGATCGATCTGTCTGTTTCCGACCGGAAACAGGGCGACCGCTGGCTCATCTGCTCCGACGGCATGTACGGCATGGTGCAGAAGAGCGAACTGCAGGAAATGATGGCCGTCGAAAACCTGGAGGAAGCGGCCGACCGGATGCTCCGGGCAGCGTTGGATGCCGGCGGAAGGGACAACATCTCCCTGGTGCTGTTGCAGGACAACACGGCCTTTGAAGACGAAGAAGCGGACAACGGAAACGCGGGGCTGGACAGCGGGGGCGGCGCCTCTGAGGAGGTGACGCCGCAGTGAACGAGAAGATCCTGGCAAACCGCTATCGGCTGACTGAACAGATCGGCATGGGCGGCATGGCCATCGTGTACCGGGCGGTGGACCTCCGGACGGGTCACAATGTGGCCGTGAAGGTTCTGCGGCCCGAATACAACGAGGACAGCGAATTCATCAGCCGTTTCCAGCGGGAAGCGGAAGCCGCCAGCAAGATGACGCACCACAACATCGTCAACCTGCTGGATGTCGGCATGGACGGCGAGAACCGCTACCTGGTCATGGAATATGTTCAGGGCAAAACCCTGAAGACGGTGATCCAGGAACGCGGCAAGCTGAGCCCGGCCCTGGCCGGACAGATCGCCATCCGGATCCTGAGCGCCCTGGAGCACGCGCACCGCAACGGCATCGTCCACCGGGACATCAAGCCCCAGAACATCCTGGTGCACGCGGACGGGCATATCAAGGTGGCCGACTTCGGTATCGCGCGGATCGCCAACAGCTCCACGCTGACTAAGGGTGACAACGTCATGGGTTCCGTGCACTATTTCTCGCCGGAACAGGCGAAGGGCGAAGGCGCCAATGCCGCCAGCGACCTGTATTCCACCGGTATCGTGCTGTATGAGATGCTGACCGGGCGCGTGCCCTATGACGGGGACAATCCCGTGGCCGTAGCCATGCAGCATCTGCATGCCACACCGGTGCCGATCCAGAACCTGGCGCCGGACGTGCCGCCGGCTCTGGTGCGCGTATGCATGAAGGCCATGGAAAAGAATCCGGCCATGCGCTACCAGACGGCCCGCGACATGGCCGCCGATATCCGCGCGGCGCTTGAGAACCGGACGGAGCGTCCGGTGGTTTATCCGGAGCGGGAGCTTGAGGTACAGCAGCCCAAACCCCAGATGGTCCGGGAAGAAACGGCCGCCGCGGCAGGCCCCGTCAAGCCCCAGATGACCGACACCGGCCGGAACCAGACCGAGGCCGCGCGACGCCGGCGGATCCGGACCATCGTGCTGACCTCCCTGCTGGGCCTGGCCCTGGCCGCGGGCTTGTATTTCGGCATCATGCTGATCTACGACCGCGTCGTCACCACGACGACGGTGCCGTATGTGACCGGCCTGGACGTGAAGGACGCGGAAGAACTGCTGACCCGGGAAGGCCTGAAGTTTGAGGAAATGTATTTCAACACCGAGGACGTGAAGGTCAACGTCGTCATGGTGCAGAAGCCGGAGGCGGACGCCGTGGCCCGCAAGGGCGACACGGTCATGCTGTCCGTTTCAAGCGGACCTTCCCAGCTGACCATGCCGTACGTGGTCGGCATGAACGCCGACGACGCGACGGCCCTGCTGCAGAGCTATGGATTCACCATCACCCGCGACCGCGTGATGAACGGCGATTACGCCATCGACACGGTGGTTTCCCAGACGCCGGCGGCCAATGAAAAGCTGAGCAAGGAAACGCCGGTCAGCATTTCCATCTCAGGCGGAAAGACCACGGTGCCGCTGCTGAAGAACCTGACCCTGGCGGAAGCCGAAGAGATGATGAAGCAGAACCAGCTGAAGATCAACCCGGTGCTGACCTATGTGGATACCCGGAACGCCAAGGAACACGGCAAGATTACCGGCCAGAGCCCGGCGGAGAACATGGAAGTGATGCTGGATTCCGAAGTGAGCCTGAGCGTTTACCGTTATCCCACGGACAAGGCGGACTTCAGTTTCAGAGTGCGGCTGAGAAAATCGGATGAAGACGTGGCGCTGCGGGTGACCCTGAAGGCGGATGACTCCGATTTCGAGATCGAAGCGTACACGCATACCTATCCGTCCAGCATGGACCGCGAACAGCCCGTAACCGTCAACCTGCCGGACAACCGGCACTATACCTGCACGGTTTACCAGAACGGTGAACCGATGGAGCCTTTTGAAATTCCGAATACATGATGAGTGATGAAAGAACGGCCGGCGCGACGCCGGAAGACAAGGCCCTGACGCGGGGCACGCTGGTCAAGGGAATCGGCAGCTTCTACACGGTGCGGGACGCGGAAAAGCAGGAATATACCCTGCGGTGCAAAAAGAAGTTCCGCCGGGAGAAGATGACCCCGATGGTCGGCGACGAAGTGCTGTTTACCCCCGGCAAGGGCAAGGAGCACGGCTGGCTGGAGGAAATCCTGCCGCGGAAAACCGAGTGCCTGCGTCCGCCGGTGGCGAACGTGACCCGGCTGGTGATCGTGATCGCCCCGGTACCTGAACCGGACCTGCTGCTGGTGGACCGGCAGATATCCCGGGCTTACAGCCAGGGGATGGATGTGGTCATGGCGGTGAACAAATGCGACCTGGACGGCGGCCGCCTGGCGGAACAGGCACAGCGGGAATACGCGCAGGCCGGGATCTGTGTGATCGCCGTGAGCGCAAAGAACGGCACGGGCCTGGAAGCAGTCCGGGAGGCGCTGGCCGGAGACGCGCTGTGCTGCTTTACCGGGCAGAGCGGCGCGGGCAAGAGCACCATGCTCAACAAGCTGCTGGGCCTGGACCTGGAAACGGGAGACATCTCCCGGAAGATTTCCAGGGGAAAGAACACAACCCGGCACACGGAATTGATAGAGAAGAACGGCATCCGGGTGATGGACACCGCCGGATTCAACCTGCTGGAGGCTGAAACCGCGCTGGAACCGGAAAAGCTGAAGGAGCGCTGGCCGGAATTCATGCCTTATGAAGGGAAATGCCGCTTCCGGGAATGCCTGCACGACCGGGAGCCCGGCTGCGCCGTGACGGAAGCCGCGGCACGGGGCGAACTCAGCGAAAGCAGGCTGGAACGGTACAGGGCTCTGCTGGCAGAAACAAGAGAAGTATGGAGGGAACGGTATGATTAAGATCGCGCCGAGCATCCTGGCCGCGGATCCGCTGAATCTGGAACGGGACGTCCGGAAAGCGGAAGAGGCCGGCTGCGACTGGATCCATGTGGACGTCATGGACGCCCATTTTGTACCGAATCTGGCCTATTCCGCCGAGACGGTGCGCAGGCTGCGGGAAGTTACGAAACTGCCCCTGGACGTGCATCTGATGATGGACAATCCGGAAACCATGGCTGAAACCTTCCTGGACGCCGGCGCGGACTGCCTGACCATCCATGCGGAAATCCCCGGAGACGTCTCCGCACTGCTGGAGCGGATCCGGGAACGGGGGCGGATGGCCGGCCTGGCGCTGAAACCCGGGACGCCCCTGGAAACGGTTACGGACAAACTGAACCAGGCGGACATGATCCTGATGATGACCGTGGAACCCGGCTTCGGCGGACAGAAACTTGATGAACGGGTGATCGAAAAGATCCGGACGCTGAAGGAAACGGGATATACCGGCGAGATTGAGGCGGACGGCGGCATCCGGGAGGACAATCTGGATCGCCTGGCGTCAAACGGCCTGTCGGTCGCCGTGATGGGCACGGCGCTGTTCCGGGACCCAGACATGGCGGCCTGCGTGAAGCGCCTGCACCGGATCAGCAGGGGAGAATAACCAAAGCGTATGAAGGACAGACAGGATACCATCGCGGCCATCGCCACAGCGCCGGGAAACGGCGGCATCGGGATCATCCGGATGAGCGGACCCCGGGCGGAAGACATCCTCGGAAGGATTTTCCGGCCCGCCGGAAAGGCCGGGCCATTAGAATCCCACCGGATGGTCTACGGCCATCTTTTCGACGGGGACGAGGCCGTGGACGAATGCATGGCGGTGCTCATGCGCGCGCCCCGGAGTTATACCCGGGAGGACGTGGCCGAAATCCAGCTCCACGGCGGCAGCTATGTGGTGAACCGGGCGCTGGAGGTGTGCCTGAAGGAAGGCGTGCGGCTGGCTGAAGCCGGGGAGTTTACCCGGAGGGCGTTCCTGAACGGCCGGGTGGACCTGAGCCGGGCTGAGGCGGTCATGGACATGATTTCCGCACGGGGCGAACAGGAACATAAGGCGGCGGTCCGCCAGCTGAACGGCGGCGCGTCCGCTTTTATCCGCGGCTTCGCGGACGAACTGTATGACCTGCAGGCAGGCCTGGCGGCCTGTATCGACTATCCGGAGGAGATCTCCGACGAGGAAGGCGCCGGCGCCCTGAAGGAAGGCCTGGACAAACTGATCACCCGCCTGGAAGATGCCATCGACGAACACGCTTCCCGGCTGATTCATCAGGGGTTGCAGGTGGCGCTGGTCGGCCGGCCGAACGTGGGCAAAAGCAGCCTGCTGAATGCCCTGCTGGGCGAGGACCGGGCCATCGTAACCAGTATTCCCGGCACAACGCGGGATACCGTGCGGGGAGAGATGACGATCCGGGGATGCCGGGTGATTCTGACGGACACCGCCGGCATTCACGAAACCGAAGACCCTGTTGAAAAGATCGGTGTGGAACGGTCTGAAAAGGCGAGGCAGGAGGCGGACGTCTCCCTGCTGATCCTGGACGGATCGGAACCGCTGACGGACACGGACCGGGACCTGCTGAAACGGTTCAGCGGGGAAGGCGCCGTGGTAATCAACAAGACGGACCTGAAACAGGCGCTGACCGAAGCGGACGTCCGGGGAATTCTGCCGGAGGTGAGCTGCCTTACCGTATGCGCAAAGGAGCCGGAAAGCCTGAAGGCCGTGACGGACTTCCTGGCGAAATACGCCGAAGTTTCCGACCGGGTGGCGCTGACCCAGCCCCGGCACCTGGACGCCGCCAGGCGCGCTGTAGGCTGCCTGAAGGACGCGCTGGCGACGCTGGACAGTTTTACCCCGGATATGGCTGCAACGGACCTGCAGGCCGCCCAGGCCGCTTTAAGCGAGATTACGGGCGACAGCGCGGACGAGAAACTGCTGGACCGGGTCTTCTCCCAGTTCTGCGTCGGCAAATAAAGAATGAGGAACAATCCGCATGAGTGAATATCAGAAAGTGATCCGGGGCCCGGAAAGTATCAAAAAGCTGCCTGAGATGATGGAAAAACTCGGAATCCGCCGGCCGATGATCGTCGGCATGGAACCGCTGACCGGCACCCTGCTGAAAAAGAACCCGGGACTGCTGGCCTGCCCGGTTTTCTCCGCTTTTCATCCGAACCCCGACCTGGCGGATACGGAAGCCGGCGCGGCCCTGTACCTGCGCGAAGGCTGCGACGGCCTGGTCTCCGTCGGCGGCGGATCCAGCATCGATACGGCCAAGGCGATCAAGGCGCGGATGAACGCCGCCACGGAAGACGACGTGGCCCATAACCGGTACACGTTTGAAAAAGCATGTCCCCATATCGCGATCCCCGGCACGGCCGGTACCGGATCCGAAGCCACGCAGATCGCGGTGGTCTATGTCAACGGCAGCAAGGTGAGCCTGAACCATCCGGAGCTGCGGCCCGACGGCGTCGTGCTGGACGCCGCGCTGCTGGATTCCCTGCCTTTATACCATAAGAAATCCTGCGCGCTGGACGCGCTTGCCCAGGGCATCGAAAGCTACTGGAGCCGCGGATCCAACGAAGACAGCCGGGTGCACGCGTATCTGGCCATCATCGGCGTACTGGACAACCTGAAAGCCTACCTGGCCGGCGATCCCCACGCGGCGGAAGAAATGCTGGACGCCAGCTTCCAGAGCGGCAAGGCGATCCAGATTACCCGGACCACGGCGGCCCACGCCATGTCCTATATGCTGACCAAAAGGCTGGGGCTGGCCCACGGCCATGCATGCATGCTGACATTGCCCACGCTGTGGGAGATGATGGCGGAGCACGACGAAATGAAGGATACCCTGAAGGACCTGAGCGAAAAGATGCGGCTGGGCGATCCGCTGATGGCGCCCCGGCTGCTGAAGGGCATCCTGTATGACCTGGAGATGGCTGTTCCGCCGGTGCCGGATGAGGAAACGCTGGATGAACTGGCCGGTTCCGTGAACGTGGAGCGGCTGAGCAACCACCCTGTCGCTATGACGAAAGAAGAAATCAAACAGGCCTACCGCCGTGCCATGACGCCCATGCGCGACAATGAAAAGCAGGCCTGCCTGGATATCTGGAGATATTACGGGAGGGATTGACGAATGGCGGATACCATTCATGCCGGGCACCGGGAAAAGATGAGAGACCGGTTTATCCGGGACAAGGGATTTGAGAATTTTGAGGATCACCAGATCTTGGAGCTGCTGCTTTTCTATGCCAACACCCGGGGCGATACGAATCCCCTGGCGCATCAGCTGCTGGAAGAGTTCGGCAGCCTGAAGGGCGTGCTGGAAGCCCGGCCGGAACAGCTGATGACGATCAAAGGCATCGGCAAGCAGCAGGCGGTGCTGATCAGCATGGTCGTGCCGCTGACGCGGGTGTGGCACCGCTGCGCCATGACGGTTCCGGACCGGATCGGCAACAGCCGGGAAGCCGAAGACTACTGCCTGTCCATCCTGGCCGGTGAGCGGACCGAGCGGTTCTATGTCATCTCCCTGAACGCAAAATGCAACGTGCTGGGCCGCCGGAAGATCTCCGAGGGCTCCTTGAGCGAAGTGTCCGCCTATCCGCGGATGGTGATGGAAACCGCGCTGAATTACAATGCCCACAGTGTGCTGCTGTGCCACAATCATCCCGGCGGAACCTGTGCGCCGTCGCCGGAGGATATTTCCTCCACCATCCAGCTGCAGCGCCTGCTGAACGGGGTGGGCATCCTAGTGCTGGATCACATCATCGTGGCCGGGGACCGGACCTACAGCATGATTCAGCACGGGGATATCGATTACCGAATCAAAGGAAGGTAAGGAATGAAGAAAATGAAAAGCGGACTGCATTCCTGGCTGGGCAGATTTCTCTTCATTCTGGTTGCCGCGGTAGTCCTTGCTTATCCGGCGGTCGTCGGATATGTCTGCATCCGGGAAGGGAGCGTGCCAAGAACAGTGCCTGAAAACAAAGACTACGACGCGATTATCGTCCTGGGCGCCCAGGTATACAAGGACGGCACGCCCAGCGTGCAGCTCAGCTGGCGGCTGGACGCCGGGTATGAAGCCTATACGCAGAAACCTGTGCCCATCGTGGTATGCGGCGGACAGGGAAAGGACGAGCCGATGCCTGAGGCGGAAGCGATGGCCAAATACCTGATCGCCAAGGGCGTTCCGGAAACGGTTATCCTGAAGGATCCGGCGTCCGTGAACACAAACCAGAACCTGGCCAACGCCGCGGAACTGCTGAGGCCGCTGTCCCAGGTAAAAAAAGTGCTCATCGTCACCAGCGACTACCATGTTTCCCGGGCCATGGCCCTGGCCAAGGACCAGGGATACGACGCCTGCGGCCTGGGCAGCCCCTGCAAACCGGAATACTGGCTGAAAAATCACGCGCGGGAAGCGCTGGCCTGGTGTAAATACTGGGGCAAGAAATATCTGAATCTGCCGCTGGAGTAAAGAGATGAACGCGGAAACAATCCGGGATCGCCTGGAACGGAACGGGATTCCGTTTGACGGCGGCCTGCCTGAAAAACTGTATATCTATTTCAACCTGCTGGAAGAGTGGAACAGCCGCATGGACCTGACGGCCGTGACCGAGGAAGACGAAACCCTGGACAAACACTTCATCGACAGCCTGACGGTGCTGAAAACAGGCCTGATCGCCCCGGATACCCGGATGATCGACGTGGGCACCGGCGCGGGATTTCCGGGCCTGGTGATCGCCGTGGCGAGGCCAGACCTGCGGGTGACGCTGCTGGACGCTCAGCAGAAACGCCTGACCTTTCTGGAGAAGGTGAGCGGGGAGACCGGCACTGAAAATGTGACCATTGTCCACGCGAGGGCCGAAGACGGCGCGCGGAAACCGGAACTCCGGGAGCGTTTCGATTACGCCGCCGCCAGGGCGCTGGCCCCGGCCAACGTGCTGTGCGAGTACCTGCTGCCTTATGTGAAGGTAGGCGGCCGTGCCCTGTGCTGGAAAGGCCCGGCGCTGAAAGATGAACTGGAAAGCGGAAGAAAAGCCGCCCATCTGCTGGGCGGACGCCTGGAAATGCCGGCTTCCTGCCCGGTGTCCGGCCGGGACTGGGAGCATTTGATCCTGCCAGTGGTGAAGGTGCAGAACACTTCCTCCGTTTATCCCAGAAAAGCCGGTACGCCCAAGAGCAAGCCGCTGGGACTTTGATCCGCTTTACCGGCTTGACGCTTTTTTCGGACGGGTGTTATACTGTCCGCAACGCGGTTGTGGTGGAATGGCAGACACCGGGGACTTAAAATCCCCTGCCCATAAAGCGTGCGGGTTCGAGTCCCGCCAACCGCACATGCCTTGTATCTCAATGGGTACAAGGTTTTTTATTTGCATCAAAAAGCCCCCTTGCGGAGGCTTGGTCGCTTATTTGGTCGCTTATTTTGCTTCAGCTTGTGCAAGAACGTTGGCCAACGCCTGGGTTAAGCGAACAGTTCATCCAGCTGCTGGAAGTACTTCAGGCAGTAAGTGCCGGACAGCTGCTTGCCACCTTTGCCGCTCTTAGTAAGCTTGCGAATGAAATGGTCAATGTCTATCGTGTCAATATCACGTATAGGCGTATTGCCAAACTCGTCCAGAAGACGACTGTTAAACAGTTTCTTATAGGAGTCAACTGTTTGCTGTGCCAGTTTGCGAACGACAGAAAGATCTTCGATATCATAGATGTGGTAAAATAAGGAAGAAGAATATAACAAACGGAATATTTATAATGAGTTCTGCCGGCCAGGTGGGAATAAATGCCATATCCTGAACGTTATACGTATAAAAGAATGAAAGCTGAAAACAGCTTATCAATTATGTCAAAATACGAAGGAGATTACACAAATGAAAAAACTGTTCAGTATCCTGTTAGCCATCATGATGATCGGCGCGGTCGCCTGCGCCGCGTACGCGGACGAAGTGCCCCAGCCCGAAGCCGGAAAGAAATTCGAGAGTAACTGGGCCATTCCGGGCGGTCTCGCGCAGATCGTCTACGAAGAAGAAGGCTATCGGGTAGACATCGACATCACAAAGGAAGACGGAACCGGAGCAAACTGGCAGTACAACTGTTTCTATCAGGAAGAGGGAGACTGCCTGGCTTCCATCGCCGCGTCCCGGACGAATTACACGATTGATCCCAACACGGGCGACAAGGTGTACGGTGAGGCAGTGTACGAAGATTTCGCTGAAGAAAAGTACAGCGAATTCACCATCGACGCGGACGGCTTCCTGATCTGGAAAGACGCTCACGATGACGCAGGCGCGGGCCTGAAGTTCGTCAATATCGGCGGGTTCGGTGTCGAGGGATTGTGGAAAAACAAAGAGGCAGAGGTGGAAGTGCTGTTCCAGTGGTGCGGCGCGACGGAAGATGAAATGAAATATACCGTCAACATCCTGCGCGGAAATACGGAGGGAGATCATTACTCTGATTTCCTGATGGACGGAACCTATGATCCGGTGACCGGCAAGCTGAGTGCGTACGGCACCTGCACCGAGTGTAAAAAGAACGCGGACGGCGAATTTGAAAGAACAGAAGACGGAGAGAACTATGAAGCGTTCTTCTCCATGACGGAAGACGGCAAGGTGCTCTTTGAAACGGAAAACGGAATCGAGCTGGAATATGACATGCTCGGGAACCAGGGCTGAGGAATGAATGATGGAACGCCAGACAATCAATGATATATTTACTCTGCAGATTCCGGACGGTTTTGAAGTCCTGACGGAAGAAGACCTGCGCAGCATGTATAAAAACGTCGGCGATCCGTTCAACTGGGGCGTGCGGGATATGGAACGCCATGCGTCCATTGTGGCAATATGGAAGAAGTATCCCGCGCTCCTTTCCTGGACGCTGGACCTGAAGGCGATCGTTAAAAAGAACGAACAGATGACCGGCCAGGTCCATGCGGCGCACGGGTACCGGTTCCTGGAATTTTTCTCCATGCAGGCCGGCGAGGAGAACGCGGAAGGGTATCGTTTCTGCTACGACAAGGAAGGGACCGCGATGGTCTGCAGCAACTATCTGATCAAGGAAGGGCGGACCATTTACGCTTTCATGTGCGTCGGCCGGGAAGAAAACATGGACGCGGACAAAGAAACCTTCAACCGGATTATGGAAACGCTGGAATATGCCTGATCCGACAGGACGCGTTTTAAACGATAAGGAGACAGAGTACGATTCTCTGTCTCCATTTTTGTTGTCTATTTTCTCTCATTGAAGGATATGGTAATATAGCATATATTCAAAAGTGAAGAAAGGGAACGGATTCGTGATGAAACGCGCATTGATTCTGCTGACCGCCCTGGTGATGCTCATGGGCTGCGCCTGTGCGGAGACCGTGCCGGGGGAGAGGGAACATCAGATTGAAGTGAACGAGGTTCCGGTCTACGAGGACAGCAAGGACGCGGTAATGGATACGAAATACCCGGTCTGCCTGATTGACGGCGTCCGCGATCTGCCTTTCACGGACCTGGAAAGCTGGACCGCCCTCATGAACGATTTCATGACAGACGGCGGAGAGGCGCCCGGGTATGAGCTGAAGATGACGACAAACGAAGACGGGCGGCAGGTAACGCTGACCCGGGAAAACGGGTATACAGCCTGGTTTGACTTCAACACATGGTCGGTCATGTTTTAGAAATCAGTCCTTGCGAATCCGGAGGGTCCATTCACCGTAGGCTTTCGGGGTGTACATCTCAAAGGACTCGTCAGAGCTGTAACCGTCGGGAAGGTCGATGACCTGAACGTGATAAACGTCCGGCGCGCTGGTGAAGGTAACGGTGCCGTTTGCATCCGCCGTGACAGGAACGCAGGCAGTATCGGTGCAGAAATTAACAATTACTTCCGGCACGGGATTGCCGTCCTGGTCGGCCACATGAATGATATAAGCATCAGCGGAAACGGCTGCAGGAGTCTCTTCCGAGTCCTGATATTCTATACCAACGACGGCGTAACCGTATTGTGTAAGCAGTTCCTGGAAAGAAGCGATACCGTCAACGCTGGGGACCAGGTAGTATTCAATCAAATCAGGATCGTCCGCACCGTAGTAGAACGTATCGTAATTCAGTAAAGCGACATCAACATATCCGGTATCTTCGGGAATCTCGATTTCACAGGAGAGAATACCGCGTTCAGGATCGTAAAGGTTTTTCAGGGGAGTACCGCCCGAGACGCTGTTATAGAAAACAACGTTTGACAGCACGTCGGCCTCCGTCACTTCTATCTGAAGATGGACGACGCGTTCATTGACGGTACATACGTCGAATGAGCCTTTCGAGCCATCCAAAAGGATAGAGGCTTTGATTACATTGGGATGATCAAAGCGAATGGCGCGCGCGGATGACACCGGGATGGCAAGCGTGGAGGTGTCTTTCGGAACGCGATGCTGAACGACCGTTTCAGTATACTGATCGCCAAGGAAAGTATCGAGCGTGCGTTTGAGGTCATCCCCGGAATTGAAAGCGCCGATCTGGCAGAAACCGGCGTTGCCGAACCGGTCGACAATGACGGTTGTCGGAATCCCTTCGGAATGGGTATGGTTAAACAGCTGCTCTTTATCCTGTCCCATGGGCAGGGTCAGGTTGTGTTCCTGACGGAAATCTTTGATGGCGTCGTCCGTGTCGGCGGCATAAGTTGAGAGGGCGATGAAAGCCACTTTATCCTTGTATTCCTCATACACGGCGTTGACTTCCGGGAACTCGGCAATGCAGGGGGGACAATAGGTGGCCCAGAAGTTGATCACAACGGCTTCGTGACCATTGAGCGCCTCGGAAAGGCTAAACGTGTTTCCGTCAACGTCCGTCACAGTGAAATCAGGGAAGGGTTTGCCGAGGAAATCTGTTCCTTCTTCCGCGGAAGCGGAAACGGCCAGGAAAAGGGACAGGGCCATCAGAATGAGGATGATCTTTTTCATTTTTTTACTCCTTTATACTGAATTAATCCTTATTGATGCGAATGGTCCATTCGCCGTAGGCTTTCGGGGTGTACATCTCAAAGGACTCGTCGTAGCTGTAGCCTTCCGGGCAGTCGATGATATGGACCAGATAAGCGTCCAGCGGCCCGTTGAAAGTGACTGTGCCGTTCTCGTCAGACTCGACGTTATGGCAGGCGGTGGTGCAGAAGCTGACAAACACTTCCGGTACGGGATCGCCGTTCTGGTCCAGAACATGAATAATGTAGGCATCGGCGGTGCTTTCGCTTTCGGCAGCCTCGTCAGACACCATTTCAAAGAATGATTCTTCACTGCCGGCAGCTTTGAAGGTATCTACCATCTTCTGGAGTTCATCCGTGTTGCGGACCAGAAGATACTGGACCAGATCCGGATCTTCCTTGCCGGAAATGACGACGGTGTAATCCAGCAGGGCAACGACGGAGAATCCGTCTTCGGGAACCGCGACGTCGCGGACCATTACGCCCCGGTCAGGGTCATACATATCGGGCAGTTTGGTATAACCTTCCTCCGAACTGTGCATAATGACGTCGGCAGCCGCGTCGGCAGCGGTGATTTCAGCCCGGACATGGGCAATGCTGTCATTGACAACATAAACGGTAACGGGATCAGCATCCTGGGCTGTTCTGACCAGCGCCTTCTGAGCGCCCGGGTTATCGATATACAGGGCGCGGACAGGGGACACCGGCAGCACAAGGGTGGATGTATCCACCGGAATGCCGGTCTGAACTACGGTTTCCGTATACTGATCGCCCAGGAACGTGTCGAGGGTGCGGCTGAGATCATCCGCCGTGCGGAAGGCGCCGATCCGGCAGAAACCGAGATTGCCGAAACGGTCGACGATCAGAGTTGTCGGAACGCCTTTTTGCTCGGTGTAAATATACAGGGACTGTTCTTCGTCGTGGCCCATGGGCATGGTCAGGTTTAATTTCTCACGGTATTCGGCGATGCCTTCATCAGTGTCATTGGGGTCGATCGAGAGGGCAATGAAAGCAACCCTGTCCTTGTAGGCTTCATACACTTTATTGACATCCGGGAACTCCTGCTTACAGGGGCCGCACCAGGTGGCCCAGAGATTGATCACAACGGCTTCGTGATCATTGACCGCCTCAGAAAGGGAGAAGGTATTTCCGTCAATATCCGTGGTGGTGAAATCCGCCAACGGCTTGCCGAGGAGTTCAGGATTGACGTCCAATTTGGACGCATCCTCCGCAAAGGCGGAACCGGCCAGGAAAAGGGACAGGG
>JBGUHQ010000069.1:0-80281 GCA_045112195.1 Christensenellales bacterium
GACTATGACGGCATATCCTTTAGCAAGAGTAAACGGTTCACCATTCAGGTAATATTCTGTCCTTACAGCCTTGCCTTGTTCGTTATACTGCCTCCTGATTTCATCATATCCGTCTTTGCAGGCAATCTGGCTGCCGTCTGCGCCGTAATAACGTTCTACCGTCGTATTACCCGCTTCATCGAATTCCCGTTCGATCTTCACATAGGTGTCGTTCAGCGCCACAGGTTTTTCGTCCGTATAGTACCAGGCCTCACTTGTCGCGTGGTTGCTGTCCCGCCAGGTACGAACAATTTTATGATACCCTTTGTTACACAGCACTGGTTCCCCTGATTCTCCGTAATAGCTTTCAACCGCAACCAGTCCGGTTTCGTCGAATTCACGGATCAGCATTGCGTACCCTTTGTCAATATTGACCAATTTCCCATTTAGATAATATTCTATAATGGCAGTTTGGTTGTACTCATTTAACACCTTTACGAGGCGATCATATCCTGCCTGGGTGATCGCAGGTTTGTTTTCTATATCAAAATAAGATTCCGCAATAACCGTTTTTACCTGCGATACTTTTTGCGTATATGCTGAGCGATTAAGATAATCTTTTTCAACCCTGTGATATCCCGTTGTATTCAAAACAGGGTCGTCATTCAGTCCGAAATAGTTTTCCGCAGATACGTCTCCTTTTTCGTTATATTCTTTTTTCACAACGGCATAGCCAGCCGGAAGCACAACAGCCTCACCGGATGCGTTATAATAACTTTCCTTCCAGACATAACCCAGTTCGTTCTTTTCTCTGACAATATATGCATACCCGGCTTCAAGATTCATTAACCTGCCGTCTGTACCGTGATACTCGACGATGGAGCCATCTCCATTGTCATTTTCATCAGATGACGCTGTTTTTTCATCTTCAGGAACCTGATTCTCTTCGTTTTCCCCGTTCTCTTCTTCCGCTTCCTCGGTTTCATCAAGGGATTTCAAATCCATGAACGGAATCGTCCTGACATATGCGTATTCCTTTCCGGGCGTGTTAATCAGCCTGCCGTCTATCCCATAATACTTTGTACACATCGCGCCGCCGGCTGTATTGTATTCTGTTTCAATGATGGCGTAGCCATCAATACACGGGGTCAGCCTGCCATTGCTGTCCAGGTATGTTTGTTTTGTTTCCTTGCCGGCGCTGTTGTATTCATACAGGACTTCATGATAACCTTCGTTACAATCAGCTTCAGCGTTGTCTTTCCAGTAACTTTCGCTTGCTTTTGTCTTATCTTTCCAGGTATATCTGATCTCGTTGAAATGTCCTCCGTCGTAAAAAGGCTCCCCGTCCGCTGTGAAGCGTTTTTCACTGATGATCTGCTTTCCGTCGTATGTATACTCAACACGAGCGTATCCCTCTGGACCGTTGACCGGCGTCTTTCCGTCTGTATCGAAATATGCCGCGCTGACAGTCATTTTGTTCTCAATACGGTACTTTACAATCGCCACACCTGTCGCTGAGCGAACTTTTTTCCCTGCAGCGTCATAATATTCTGTCTGGACTAAGTGATTTGATACATAGTAATTCTTTACCCTGGCATAACCGAGCAGTTCTACCATCATTGGTTGATCGTTCTCATCATAATACGATTCATCTATGACCTTGCCGTATGTGTCGTAAGTACGTTTTACTTTTCCGTAACCATCAAAACTTCTGCCGCGGATGCCTTCCCCGACATAATAATGCTCCTCAACAATCCTTCCTCTCTTGCCTTCTTTTTTGCACACGCCGCATACGCCATTTGAATTGATATACGGCGTACCGTCAGCATTGTAGTACATCTCAGTTGTGTATTTCCCTGAATATGTATAGATCACGTAAGCATAACCGTCTTTTCCGGCAATCAATTCATTGTTGCTTCCATAATAGTATGTTGACCTGAGCACTCTGTTTTTATACTCGGATACCATCGTTGCGTATCCTTCTTTTTTGTAGAAAAACGGAGATCCGTCCGGCGAAGTATAAGCAACGCGGCTCTTGTTTCTCGCGTTATATTCATATTCGACCCTGGCATATCCGTTCGGTCCGCGTGTCAGTTGTCCTTCGCTGTCATACCATGATTCGCTGGTAACCAGAAATGTCTTATTATACTTTTTATACTCAAGAATCCTGTGTTTACCGACTATATTTCCCTCCGGATCATAGCACCATGAACTGATAAGATGATTCCCTTCGTAGTTCATCACCTGCCGGGAGTATCCGTCCGGACCAGTAACCGGGTTTCCATTAACGTCATAATAGCCTGTTTCCAGCAATTTTCTGTCGCTGTACTTTCGCTTTATGTATGCGTACCCGTCTGTGCTGTTTGTCGGTTCTCCGTTTTCGTCCAGGTATTCTTCTTTCAGCACCATCCTGAATGCGCCGTAAGTGTATTTTACTGTGGCGTACCCCTTATCCGTTGGAACTGCAACGTTGCCTTCATTGTCAACATAGGTTGCGTACTCAACAAGCTTTGGATTGCTTTTGAGCATGGTATTCCGGACATTCAGGTTGGATGAAAGCTCCGCGGACGTGCAGACAGGTATGAATAACAAGAGCAACAGAATCATCCATTTTTTCATCTTTATTACCACCGTTACGTTTATTAACATTACGTATTAACGTTTGTTCAGCTCATCCTGGACGTATCCTGCCAGAATGTCTACAATCCGAGCGTTTTTTCCGCCGTTGGCGACAATCACGTCCGCTTCGTTGATGTAGTTCCGGATATATCGGTCAAACATCGGTTTCACGCTGTTCAGATACTGTTCGCCGATTCCGCGGATATCCCTTCCCCTGTCCACGATGTCCCGTTCAATTCGCCTGAGCAGGCAAATATCCGGTTCCACCTTCATATAGAGTTTGAGGAACATCAGTTCCGTCAGCCGCTTGTCATGGAAACTGTGGATCCCTTCCAGGATCACTACCTCTTTTGGGAGGATGATCTCATCCGGGTGGTCGTCGCGTCGGTGTTCAGCAAAGTTATACGCTTTCCGGGTGATTCCCCCGCCCCGGAGCAGCTGCTGGATATCCGACAGTAACAAGTCATGTTCAAATATATCCGGTTCATCATAATTCAGCTTGACCCGCTGTTCAAATGTCAGATGTGAATGGTCGCGGTAATACGCGTCCTGCTGCAGTACTGTACAGCGGTCCTGTCCGAGTTTTTCCTCCAGTGCGTGAGCCAGAGTGCTTTTTCCGCTTCCGCTCGCGCCACATATTCCGATAAACAGCATATCAGTTCCCTCCGTTTGTTGGTTTTTCCTCCGTGAAATATACCGTATATGATTCATCCATGACTTCATAAAGCGGGATCATCCGGAAGTTTTCCCTCTGCCGCCGCGTCAGGTAAACGTTCTGCGTCCACACAAACGCGCCGTATGTATGGCTTTGTTCTGGCAGCAGGATGCTGTCCGGATCGTCCAGGTCCCCTGTCAGGCCTTTGTCGCGCTCCGTAAGTCCGGCCAGGACAATCGGGCCGTCTACTGCGCAGGCGAGCTCTTCTGCCCCGTCCAGCCGTTCAAAAACGACACGGCTTGGAAAGAACACGTCCAGGTGATCGTCTTTTCCCCAGTTCCGATTCAGTTCAAGATAATCGTCCCATACCGTTGCGTCTGCCGGTTCTCCGTTCAGGGTCAGTACCGGATCTCCCGCGCACCATCCGGGAATTCGAAGCTTCAGTGTCCATGCCGCATCTGAATCCGATGAGACCGTAAATCGAAGGCTCCAGCGCGAAACGCGTCCCTCGCTGTGTTCGTCAAAGAGCACCTGGTTATTGTAGTCTTTCATATGAATCCGCTGTGAAAGCCTGGCAATGCCATGCGTAAGCCTCACTTCGGCTTCGGAAGGAATATACTGGCTGACGGTTACCCCTTCATCTGACTGATACCAGATCAGGTCCGGATACATCGTCTGCGCCTGTACCATAGTGCCGAAGCAGCACCAGAAGTCACGAGTCTTCGATCCCCATTTTTTCTGGCTTCCGGGAATCAGCGGCAGGAAATAAGCAGGCATTCCTGTTTCCCTGTTCTGCTGCGCGAGGAATCCGTTATACAAGGCGCGCTCAATATAGTCCGCGAATTTTTTATCTCCCGTACGGCGGAAAAGATATTCGGCTGTGCGGACCATGTTGTAAACCGTGCAGAATTCCTGGTCTTCATTCCCGAGATATCTGCCCTGGGCATGCGGCGGAATCCAGAATTCCCCGGCATTGCATCCGGTCGTAGCGAACATGCCGCGTTCGTCCACCGCTGTTCTCCAGAAAGTCTCAAGACGTCTGGCCCATTTTTCTTCTCCCGTGATTTCCGCCATCCGGGCCGCGCCGTGAGCAAGAGGGATCGACGCGTTGGCGTGATCGTCTGTCAGGGCGTCGCCGCCTCTGTCCAGCCTGTCAAACAGCGCGTTATGCTCGTATGCTTGAATCAGGAACAGATATTTATCATCTTTTGTCAGCTCGTATAAATCCGCCCATACTTCAAGCATTCCTGCCTGTTCACCGCTGTAAACCGCGTCCGGATTGTTTTCCTGCATCTCTTTTACCCAGCGTACATACCAGTCTGCCAGCCGGTTCAGGATTCTGATCGCCGTATCGTTTCCCAGCAGCATATAAACGTCCTTGAGGCCCATAATCGTCTTATGCATCGTGTACTGGGGAGACCAGATATACCGGCCGGGAACCATCATGGCAAAGTATTTTTCCGGAATAGAGCCGACCCATTCCCCGCCGTTCATTTCCTGGCATCTTGCCAGTTCCGCCACAATATGATCCACCCTCGCGCACATCTCCGGCCTGCCGCCTTCTGCGCACAGCTTTGCCGCCGCGGAAAGCCAGTGACCGAGAAAATGTCCTCGGAGCTGGCAGCTCGGCGCTTCCCATCCCCAGTGCATTTTCGCCTTTTCCGGCTCATTGATCACCTGCCCGCCCGGCGGAATAATCCCTGCTTCCAGGTAAAAATTCTGTAGCAGGCATCCGGGTTCAAGTTCCATCAGGTAAGCTTCATTCAATTCCATCCTCCGGCGGAACAGGCCCGGAAGCATATGGACGTTTTTTCTCTGCATCGCTTTCAGCATATTATCTGTCTCCTGTTCTGGCAATGATGATTGCCGCTGTTCATTCCTGCGGATAAAACTCAAGTATTGATTCATCCAGATCATCCGGTTTTTCCGCGTGTATATTGTCCCTGATCACACCGGCAATATACAGATACTGTTTCATCGCAGCTTCGTGTTTTTCGGCGATTTCATCATACTTGCCTTCATCCGCTGCCTTTTCCAGTTCGGCTGCCTTCCCGGACAAGGTGTCCGCGCCGATCAGCCTGGAAGTGCTCTTGAGCGCATGTACGAGAATACTGTATTGTTTCCATTCTTTTGTATCGTAATACACCTGTATGTTCTTCTGCTTCTCTTCAGCACTTTCCTCGAATTCCCGCAACAGCGTTTTGTATAGCTCTTCGTCTTCCTGACAATTGAACAGACCTGATTTGAAATCGATCCCGGCCTCCTGGAAACCGGGGTATAGGTTTTGTTTCTGTCCGGATTCACGCGGAACCCGGCTTTCCTGCACCGTTTCCCTGCGAATCATGATCACCTTATCCTTTGGCAGATATCTGATCAGGGTCTTTTCCAGCGTTTCTCCTGTAACCGGTTTCGGCAGGTAATCAGTAAATCCCTCCGCGGTATATCGTTCCTTGGCGCCGATAATCGCATCCGCCGTCATGCAGATAACAGGCGTCTGGCAGTTGGGTCCTTCTTTATCCGCCCTGATCCGGATCAGCGCTTCCGTTCCATCCACGCCGGGCATTCGCTGATCCATCAGGATCAGGTCATAAACCTTATGTTTCGCCATCTCAATCGCGTCAGTGCCGCTTAGTGCTGATTCAATTTGCACTTCCGTCTTTTTAAGCAGGCCGATCACCACTGCAATGTTCATGCGCGTATCGTCCACGACCAGGATCCGCGCTTCCGGTGCGCGGAATGATTCCGTATATATGGCATCTCCGTTTTCGTCTCTTCCGTTATTGGCCCGGAAACTGCCGACGGGGTTACAGGACACAATCATCTGCGGCAGAGTAACGGTAAAGCAGGATCCCTCCCCGTAAGAACTGTCCACACTGATTTCTCCGCCCATCATGGTCAGCAGACTTTGAGTAATGGCCAGCCCCAGACCGGCGCCTTCCACGGTACTGTTCCTGTCCAGGTCAACCCGCTGGAACTTGGAAAACAGTTTCTGTATATCCTCCTTCCGGATACCAATTCCGGTATCCTTGACAGAAATTTTCAGTGTCAGCGTCTCCCCCGGCCGGAATACTTTTTCATCGGATCTGACGCACATTCGTACGCTTCCCTGGTCAGTATACTTAACCGCGTTTGTCAGCAAATTAGTAATGATCTGTCGTACGCGGACTTTGTCACCATACAGTTCGTCCGGCAGTTTTTCATCCACGTCCACGCTGAACTCCAGGCCCTTGTCACGGGCACGGAAATAGATCATGTTGGTAACGTCCCGGATCAGTGAACTTAATTCATAATTGCTCTCCTTAATACTCAACTTGCCGGCCTCTATCTTGGAAAAATCAAGGATATCGTTAATAATGGACAGCAGATTGTTTCCGGCATTCTCAATATTGACGGCATAATCCCGTATATTCTTGAAGGCTTTTTCCTGCTTATCCGCTGACGTTGATTCTCTTCCATCGCTGCTTTCCCGGATGATCATCTCGTTCATGCCAAGCACAGCGTTGATCGGGGTTCGGATCTCATGCGACATGTCCGCCAGGAAATTGCTCTTGGCCTGGTTCGCCCGGTCTGCCGCCTCCTTCTCAAGCTTCAACACGCGGGTTTCATAGGCTTGCTTTTGTTCCTCCATCTTCATTTCTTCCATCCGGCGTGAAAAAACCTGCTCATTTTTATAGCCCAGATAATAGAACAGGGCGATCAGGATAAAAATGACGGTACAAATCAGCACATTCACCGCTATCTGTCGCCAGTGCTCAGCATACAGTTCCTCATTGCTGATGGTAATAATCACATACCATTGATCCATGATTGGTTTGACAAAGATTGTCCTCAGTTTTCCGTCGATCTCCATCTCAAAGTTGCCGTCGCATGTCGTCAGCACCTTTTCCATGAATCGTTTTTGTTCTTCTGTCGAGTTCAGATACTTGCCTTTTCGAGATTCATCCGGATGAGCGATGAGCATGCCGTCCTCATTTACGATAAATCCGAATCCCTTCTCTTTAATCTGAAGATCCTCAATCATCTCCTGAATCTTGTTCATCATTGCGTCCACAGCCAGGACATCCGACGGGTTGGAAAGCTGCCTGCAGATTGTGATGACGATACTTCCCGTCTGTGCGTCCACATACGGGGAAACAATCGTTACATCCCCATGCTCCGCGATAGCGGCCTTATACCAGTCCCGTTCGACCGGATCATATCCTTCCGGTGGTTCCCAATTCAGCCCGTCCAGATACTCGCCCATAATATAGCCGTAGATTCCTGTGGTGTTTTCGTCAAACTGCTGTTTCTGCTTCTCCGTTTCTTCAACAATATAATTGTGTATCTGTTCTGTGGTTCCGCCGTTGTGTACCATATGGTCTACTGTATCCGCTGTAACCCACAGCACGCTCTTTGAAGTATCCAGATAATTCTCAAGCTGTGCAGCCACGCCTGAAATCTTGTCCTCACCGACTTCCTGTATGTTTGACACAGATACGCGGCTAATTGCGTTGGAGGTATAAATCACCATGGCCACCATCAGACACAGAATGATGACCAGTGGAATAATCAGGTTGTTGCGCCTGGTCCCTTTTGCGGTGATCTCAGTTCCGGACTTCATGCATTCGTCCTCCGGGGATGATTAATTCGTCTTGTCATTTCATTCAAAAGTATGTACAATACCGGCGTTACATAACGTTTTCAGGAAAGGACGCCGCCATGCAGTCTAAAGACCGTTCAGAGATTCTCGGCACAATGCCGATGTCCCGCCTTGTTCCCAAGGTCAGTATCCCGGTTATGTTCTCCATGCTTATCCAGGCGCTTTATAACGTCGTGGACAGTATTTTTGTTTCCCGCTTCGATCCGAACGGTCTCACAGCCGTTTCTCTAGCCATGCCGTTTCAGATGCTTATGATTGCGCTGTCCACCGGCATGGGCACCGGTATCAACAGTCTCCTCAGCCGCCGCTTGGGAGAGCGGGATCCCCGGGGTGCCAGTCGTGGAGCATGGAACGGCATGTTCATTGAGGTGCTCGGCAGCGCATTGTTCATCCTGTTCGGATTACTGCTTGCGGGAACAACCATGCGTCTGGTCGTCTCGGAAAACCTGGCCAATGCCGGCAGCATTCTCTCTATGGGTACGGATTATCTGACCATTGTAACTGCTTTCAGTCTCGGCCTTTTCCTGGCCATCTTTTTTGAGCGAATGCTGCAGGCCACAGGCAATTCGATGCTTTCCATGGTCACCCAGCTCTGCGGCGCGCTGACCAACATCATCCTGGACCCCATCATGATTTTCGGTTTGCTGGGGTGTCCCCGCATGGGCGTTTCCGGCGCTGCGGTTGCTACCGTAATCGGCCAGTTCGTTTCGGCGCTTATCGGTTTCCTGCTGAATCAGAAAAAGAACCCTGAACTCCGCCTTTCCCGCAGATATTTCAGTATCAACCGCAGTGACCTGTCCGGAATTGTATCGGTCGGTTTTCCAAGCACGATTATGGCTTCTATCGGTTCCGTCATGAACATCGGCATGAACGGCATTCTTTCCGGTTTCACCCAAAGCAACGCGGCGCTGAACGTTATGTCCGTTTACTTCAAGCTTCAGTCCTTCATCTTCATGCCGGTCTTTGGCCTGTCCAACGGCATCATCGCGATTATCGCATATAATTACGGCGCCAGAATTAAGGAGCGGGTCTACAGCTGCGTTAAGGTCGCCCTTTGCTGGGCTTGCACAATTATGCTGATTGGCACCCTGGTCTTCATGATTTTCCCGGGCCAGTTGATGTCCATCTTCGAATCTGAAGCAGAAGCTGAAATCACAGCCCAGATGACGGATATCGGAGTCGTGGCAATGCGGATCATTTCCGCCAGTTTCCTGCTGGCCGCCATCGGCATTATACTGTCCACCGTTTTCCAGGCCATCGGGCGCGGTGTTTACAGCATGATCATGAGCATCTGCCGCCAGTTGGTCATCCTGCTGCCTGTCGCCTGGCTTATCGCCCGTCTGACCGGCGATGTCAAAGCTGTTTGGTGGTGTTTCCCTGCTGCGGAATTGGCAGCGCTGGCAATCTGTGTGTACTACTATCGAAAATGCGATCGGGAAATGCTTTCTAAGCTCTGAGAATAACCTGCCTTTTCTGTCTTGACAGCTGTTCGCCGTCTCGTCAGTTTTCCTTGTTATGGTATTCCGGATCCTCGTCGATCATGGCCAGCATGATATCGGCAAATCCGGGATCAAACTGGGTTCCTTTTCCGTTCTCAATTTCGCTTCTGACTTTTTCCTGCGGAAGAATATCCCGGTAACTCCGGCGGCTGGACATGGCATCATACGCATCCGCCACCGCGATGATCCGGGCTTCTTCCGGAATACTTTCCCCGATCAGGCCGTCAGGATACCCTTTCCCGTCGTAACGTTCATGGTGCCACCTGGCGCCTTCAACCAGCTTGGGCATTTCCTCGATTTTCCGGAGAATGCGGGCGCCAACGCGGGAATGCGTTTTGATTACTTCATACTCTTCCGGAGTCAGTTTTCCGGGCTTGTTGATCACAGAATCCGGAATCCCGATTTTGCCTACGTCGTGCAGCAACCCCATCATATAGATTTCTTCCTGTTGCTTGGTGGTATAGCCGTATCGTCTCGCGATTTCACGGGAATACTGCGCAACACGGGCGGAATGGCCGTTCGTGTAGTTGTCTTTGGCGTCAATTGCCTCTGCGAGTGTCTGCACAACATGCATGGACAGCCGCTCGTTTTCCCGGGTCTTGCGCGCCACGGCATCCGAAAGGTTCCGCTGCAGATGAACCAGTTCAAGCGTATGCTTTACCCGCAGCGTCAGCACGTCGGGCGTGAAGGGTTTCGTGACAAAATCGACCGCCCCAAGCTCGAGGCATTTTGTTTCGGATTCGAGGCTGTCGTCAGCAGTTAGAAAAATGACGGGCAGTGTCATGTCCGGATAGGAGCGTTTCATCAGCCGGAAGGTTTCCAGTCCGTCAATGCCGGGCATCTTGATATCAAGCAGGACCAGGTCAGGCTTTTTTTCTTTCAGGAATTCCAGGAGTTCCTCCCCTGAAGAAAGCGTTGTCACTTTCAGCTTCTGCTTTTTCAGCACATTTTCAGCCAGGATCTGATTGGTGTGGTCATCGTCCACGACAACGATCCATTCTTCCGGCCCGTTGTTTTCATCTTCCTTAGCCGCTGATGAATGGACTCGACCGTATTCATAAGCGATTTCAGCACGGTCCGGGTATTCGGATTCGTTCCATCGGTGCAGCAGCCGTCCGATCACCCGATCGATATCATGATCCTGGATTTCCGGCAGGAGCAAAAACAGCTGATTGTCGCCGCATTCCATCATTACGTCGCTGTTTCGCAGCGAATTCCTGATATTTCGCCTGAACTGTGCTATGATGTCCGCCCGTTCTCTGTCTGGCACATCTGATGCGACCTTCAGCGTCAGCAATACACGGTAGGCGCTGCTGTGATAACGGTCCATATAGCGAACCATATATTTATAGATGCTTCCGAATACGTCCCGCCCCATCCACATGGCGTTGGGCGCTTCCATGCGTTCTTCCAGGATGGCCGTAATGGTTTCCAGGTTCAGCTCCCTTTGTGTGTTCCCTTTCCCTTGTTCCAGCGCGGTATACAGTCTTCCACCGTGTTTTCCGTTCTTTTTGACGATATACAGCGCCTGGTCCGCCATATGGAAAAGTTCAGGATACTCCCGGCCATATTCGGGCACAGCAACGGCGCCGACGGAAACGCCCGCGGAAAAAGTGAGTCTTTCACCCATGATTTCCCGCGTCCCAGCCTGATACTCCTCATTGATCCGCCTGGCGAACCGGTCCAGGTCATCCCGGTCTGACATATTGCGCAGGAACACGACAAACTCATCCCCGCCGATCCGGCCGCACTCATCGTCTTTTCTCAGATTCTTTTTCAGCACCCGGGAGAACATCACCAGTACCTGATCGCCGATATCATGGCCGAAGATGTCATTCACCATCTTGAAAGCGTCCAGATCCAGCACGCAAAGCAAGCCTGCCGATTCGGAACAGAGTTTATCCATCCGGGCCTCTGACGCGGCTTTGTTCAGAAACCCGGTCAGCTGATCCGTTTCGGCGTTTCGGGCAAAAAACTCCATCTGTCTTTGGATGTCCAGGATTTTGTGAACGCGGCTGAGCAGCACTTCCGGATCAAACGGTTTTTTGATATAGTCCATCGCCCCGGATTCCAGGCCCCTTGTTTCCTGTTCCTGACCGTCTTCCGCGGTAAGGAAAACAACAGGCACCTCGTTCCCCGGCATCATTTCTTCTTTCAGCAGATTCAGGGTCTCAAAGCCGTCCATTTCCGGCATATTCACATCCAGCAGGAACAGATCCGGGAAACCGTTTTTTCGGACATAATCGAGCGCCAGTTTGCCTGATTTTAAAGCAGTCACACGCATGCCCGCCTTGCTCAGGATATGACCGGCTACCTTGAGATTGCTGGTGTCATCATCCACTACGATGATCCAATCCGCCATATGTTCCCTCCGCGTATTGCTATGGATTATTCACAGGTTTGTTTCTCTCGGAATTGCCGGGCCGAAAACACAGATTGCTACGAACCGGCTTTCCGCTTCAGCGGAAAGCCGGTTTTTTTGAATTCATTATATTTCCGGTACGCTTTTCAGCATAAACCGGCGGCCGTTTATAATCATGGCAGTAAGCCGTCCGCCTTTGCCGCAGCCTGTATCAATACAGACAATGCCTTTTTCAGGCAAGTCCATAATGGTATTATCTTCAAGTTCCCTGACTGTTTCTCCGTCCCCGGCAAACCAGGTTGCTTTTTCAAGCGCAATATGTCCCGTAATCGTCAGCGGCCCTTGATAACGGTTCAGCGGCACCGTTCCATGGTTATGGACCAGTGTTTCCAGATCATTCACTTCCGGAGGATCTACCACCAGCCCGGCATGAACGCACTGAAATCCATCCGCCTTCCAGTAAAGGCGGACGCGTTCCCTGATCCAGGGAACTGCGTCCTCCATTCGGGTCCCTGCCTTTTCAAAGGAATGAACAGTAGCCTGCCTGCCAACCATTTCCCATATCATCTGCTGCCGGCGCGTCAGCTGTGACTGCAGCAGATAGTCCTCATGATTCCCAAGAAGCAGGAAAAACCTTTTCCCAAAACTGTCAGCAATTTTTTTCACCCGTTCCAGGACACCAAAAGAATCCGGTCCCCGGTCAAACAGGTCCCCCAGAAAAATCAGCCTGTCAGTCCCGGCCTCAGGCTTCACCTTTTCCAGTAAAGCGTCCAAGGCGAAACTGCAGCCGTGGATGTCCCCGATAATGATCGTTCTCACAAATGATCAGTCATCCTCAATCACACCGTATCCGCGAAGTGTGCTCAGCAACGCGTCAAGATCAGCCGAAGCGACCGCTTTCTCAACCTCAAACTCATCCAGAATGGCTTTCAGCAGATCATCCTTGGAAACGGGATTCTGCAGTTTTTCCCATACCAGCGCGGATACTTCATTCAGCAGAATCGTGCCGTTGAACTTTCCGATGTTGTCTCCTGTGGGCATCAGGATATACTCATCCACCACATTTCTGAGCACAAAGCCGGGTTTCGCCTTCATATCTGGTTCCTCCTTCAAATAATGATGTTCTTCAAGGGCACTGTAAAGCACCCGTGCATCCTCTTCATCTGGCCCGCTGAAAATCCGGATTATTTCAGCCGACGCTGACAGCCTGGCGATGTTAGCCATCTGAATTGCCGCTGTTTCAGCGTCCCACATCGGGATAAAACATTGCCGCATCAGCAGTTTTCTGCGCTGTGTGAAGCTCATTTTCCTGATATAGACTGAATTAGAACGCCGCACTTCGCAAATAGCCTTCAGCGGATAGTGCACATTGCGCAGGCACATTTCCTTTCCGTCCCACGGAACGCCGTACAGCTCGAGGTTGCTGACATCAATCAGCGGACGGTCCCCGTTGACCAATTCAGCGCCAAACGCTTTTTGCCAGGCCTCTGCCCGGGTTGACTTGCCGATGCCGGAAGGTCCTGAAAACGCGTATGCGCCACCCTGTATCTCAATCGCCGCGGCGTGAAGCGAAACATATCCCATGCGGGCCAGCATGCATTCGATCGCAATCCGGATGAACCACTCGGCTTCTTCGCGGATATCCTCACTTTTCGTTCCGTAGGCCTTCAGCTGCGTATAGTCGCTGCTGACATATAGTCCGTATTCGTCAGACCGCTTCGGATGAAAAAACCATCCGGTCGGAATGATTCGGTGGACAACCATCCTTGAGATAATTTCGGGACCGGCCGGGGGCTTCTCACCTGTTAGCGCCAGTGTAACATTCGGTTCCGCGGGCTCGCACTCAAACGCACTGAAATGATTAATCCTGCAATCAGACTGAAGGATCAGCCGGGCAATTTTGTAATAGTACATGGATCCTCCTGTTCGGTTATCCGGGCAGGCTTTTTTGACATGCCGCCCTCTGTCATATGCAGCCGGTAATCACAGATTTCAAGTGCTGCCCGCCTATGCGTGACAATCAGCAGAGTCTTTTCCCGCATAGCGGAGATGTTTTGCAGCATCCTGGCTTCTGTTTCCTCGTCCAGCGCGCTGGTGGATTCATCCAGCAGCAGGATCGGCGCGCCGGTCAGCAGTGCCCTGGCCACGGCCACCCGTTGAGCCTGTCCCTCTGATATGCCTACGCCCCGTTCGCCGAGTTCCGCGTCCAGTCCGATATCCGCCACCAGATCATCAATGCACGCGGCAGAGGCAGCTTTTCGGATATCCTCATCAGTCGCGTGATCGGTAAACATCATCAGGTTCTCACGCAGCGTGCCCGAGAACAGTGTATTCCCCTGAGGCACATAGGCGAACAGGGAGCGTGACTCCCTGCAGGCAGCAGTTTCAGCAGTTCCGGATCTGAAAACGACTTTCCCCTCAGTCGGACTGTAAATCCCCAGCAACAGCTGAAACAGGGATGTCTTTCCGCCGCCGGATGTGCCTGTAAGCGCGACAAATTCACCTTTCCGGATAACGCAGCTGATGTTTCGAAGCACATCATCCGTTCCATCTTCATACCGGAACGAAACGTGGTCGATGTCGATCTCATCAAAATCTTTCAGCGTTTCCCCAGTAGTTTCAGACGGAAGATCAGTCAATTCCATCAACCGCTCCGCTGAGGCGATCACACGGTAAATATCTCCGGCAATCGTGACCGCGCTGGCGATCGGGCCTTGTACACGCCCGATCAGCTGAATCATGGCCGCCAGTGATCCGTACGTCAATTCACCTCTGAAAATTGCGGCGCTTCCCCACAGCATACAGATCAGCCATGATATTTCAAACATCAGTCCCATACTGTTATTCATCACGGCTGAGAATTTTCCCTGCCTGATCTGCTCTTTTTCCATGGTCTCCTGCCGGTTATTCACCTGACGGAAAACTCGCTCTTCAGAAATACTTGCCTTGATCAGCCTGATATTTTCAAATGTCTCTTGAATCGTGGAATGCAGCTTGTCCTCGGCCTTCTGCATTCTCATGTGCCGTTCCTTCATCGGTTTCCGGAACAACAGGACAATAATCGTGCCGATTACCCCGGCAACAGCTAGCAGCAAAACAAACCGCCAATCCAGCGCAATCAGAATCGCGGCTGCGCCAATAAAGCTGACCATTGTGCTCAGAACGGCGGGCAGGATACCCAGTACGCCGTTTTTGATTACGCCGGCGTCAGAAAAAACCCTGTTGACCAGTTCCCCGCTGTGATATCCCTTTAATGAGGCGTATTCTTTGGTCAGGATATCCCGGATCAACATTCCCTGCAGACTGCGTTGCAGCTTCGCTGCGGCGCGAATACGGAGCATGGAAAGAGCGAACCGGATTCCCATCAGAACGACAACCAAAGCCACAAGGAAGCCGCCAAACCGCCACAGCTCATCGCTTCTGGATGAAACAGCCGCGTCAACCAGTCCCTTTGTGACCAGTGTCATCCCCAGTGAACACAGTACGGAGATAATGCTCAGAACGCAGATCCACAGGATCTTCCCATGAACGCATTTTGACCAGCGGATCACCTGCCGCATAGCGGGACTGCGGAAGATTTTCTTGAATTTCTGAATATCCTCAAATCTGTTCTTCACCTGAAGCCTCACGATATCAGTTTTTTGATTCTCCGTTTCACGGCGTCGATATATCTATTCGAAAACCTGTAAATCCTCCCGGTTTTATGCCAGAATCTTGCCCATTTCAGACCCTTTTCTGGATTCGGATAAATCGTCCGTTTCCCACGTTCAATCTGATTGATTTTTCCCCACACAACTTCACGTGACAGCCATCCATCCGGTTTCGGGCAGTTGTCTCCCCATGTCATAATCTGATTATTCCGGACATCCCAAACACGATGAACAATGTATCGATCAGTGTGCGGTTCATAGAACAGCACAATATCGCCGGCCACAGGCGTCTCCTTCAGTGGAATAACGGTGACATAATCACGGTTCATCCGAACCAGCGGAGACATGCTGCCTCCGTTCAGTTGAATCCGTACCGGCGGTGCGTTTCCTTGCGCAGCGAGCTGATGCCATTCAGGAATGGAAATCGTCTTAATCATGATTATAACACTTCCTGAGCATAAAATTCAAATAAGGCATCCCATCCGGATGAGATGCCATAAAATAATTATATTTGTTTTTCCTCATAGGATACTCGTGATATCAGTCAGCAGTTCAGTCCCCACCCCGGAGCATAATACGGATCGGTCGCTGACGATTGCTGCTCCTGTGTCGACGTAGTGGACGACTCAGTTATATTTAAGTTCGACGCACGAATTGCCCTGATGCCAAAAGTGGCTGGGATCCTTACAACCCGGAGAACACGCTTCCACGAATTCGCTGTAGTTCAAATTCAATCTTTTCAACGGAAGGGGTTTTATAGGCCTTTTTCACCCATATACTCCTCCTGAAAGAATAATTCTTTTTGTCATAAAATGAATTATCAGGTTATATTACTTCCCCCACTTTATGATACTCAATGGTCAAGTGGCAATACTCACCCTGATCGTTTCCATCAGTATAATGGGTTTCGTTTCTGCATTTAATGGTGGAAGCAACGACAGCTTCGGAGTAATTGAACTCCATTTTTTCTGCCTTGGGGGAACTGTAATTCTTCTTCATTTCTTCTTCTCCTTCAATCTTTTTCTATTTGCAAACCGGAATATGCTATTCACATTCCGGAATATGCCTTACGCCGTGTCTGACAAACTGCATTGTCTGCTCACACAACGCTTTGGGCAGTTTCCCCGGTTCGGCAAACTGGAGCATATTGCCTGCGCAGTTGTTGCATACCTTACTGTAAACGCAACCTTCGCATTCCGGGACTCTGGGCCAGCTGTTGGATTCCCGGTTGAGATCTGTCCAGGCCTTTTTAAATCCGTCCCTGAGGGGATAAGCGCGGATCATTTCCAGCCTGTTACAGGTGGTCATGACGCCCTGCCAGTTCATCACAAATCCGCAGCGCCCTCCGCCGCAGCGAAGTCCGCATTCATTGCATTCATGTTCCGGACCGCCGACCGGGAGAAGGTTCTCCTCATCAATTGGCTTCACAACGAGCCCGTTCAACTCATCGAGGAGTTCGTAGATCTGGATATACATATCCGTCTCCACATTATCTTCCTGTTCGGAACGACCGGTTTCCTTCCGTGGTGTAAACAGGGAGGAATTAACGGTAATGATTCTGGTAAGGTTCCAGGCTGCACGGATCGTTTCAAACACATCCTCCCCAAGGAACCGGTTGGGAGTGATATTGATAGAAACCGGCAGTTTCGCTTCGATCGCTCTCCGAATGTTCTCCGCCACAACGCCGTATGCTCGTTGTCCTGTAACACGTTCATATACGTCGTCATTCCATCCGTACAGGGTAACTTGGATCCTGCAAGGCAAGTGTTCCCTGAAAAACCGGATCCGCTCTTCATTTAGAAGAAATCCGTTTGTCAGAACTGCGACCTCGCATCCAAGACTGTGCAGGTACAGGTACAGTTCTTCAAACCCCGGATAGGCCAGACACTCGCCGCCCGTCAGCGTAGCAATAACCATTCCGGCTTTCCAGGCGTCATGCATCAGTTTCTTCCACGTGCTGACGGGAAGAACCTGCTGTCCGTCCATCTGATCAGAATCCAAATGAACGTAACACATCTTGCAATCAAAATTGCAAAGGGGTGTCAGCTCAAACTGGTTGCTGACCGGAACGCCTTTTTCTCTTGCCCTAATGCTGATGTACCGGTAAAAATCGTTAAACCGTTGTATCTGCTTTCCGTTCTTCTCACGGAGCATTTCTAGATACTCAAGTCCGTTCTCCGGCTCTTTCATCGGTCCAATCCTTTCCAGTGTTCCGGATATAAACATTATAGAGAGTGATTGACAAAATGTAAAGTGGGATCTAAACTAATTATGTTGTTATTCGTCACATTATGGAGGTGTCGACATGAAGAACTTTTCGATCTCTAAACTGGCGCAGACCATACTGGCGCAGCGTAAACTACTGGGCTTTACACAGCAGGATCTTGCGGACAAAGCCGGCATCAACCGGTCAATGCTGTGCCGTCTTGAGAACCAGGATTATATTCCTTCACTTGATCAGTTGACACGCCTTGCCAACACGCTTCAGTTCGATGTGACCGAGGTATTCATTGAATATAGCAAACCTGTGTTCAAGCATGTTGTTCCCCGGAACATCACAGTTTACGGTGCCGGGTATGTCGGTCTGTCCATTGCCACGCTGCTGGCCCGTCATCATAAAGTCACCCTGGTGGATGTTATTTCGGAAAAAGTCGATAAAATCAACCGGCGGATAAGTCCGATTCAGGACGAATATATCGAAAAGCACTTTGCCAAAGCTGATCTGAACCTGACAGCCACACTTGACGCAGCTGAAGCATGCAAAGATGCCGAATATGTGGTCATCGCCGCTCCGACGAACTATGACCCGAAAAAGAATTACTTCGATACGTCCGCCGTGGAAAACGTCATCGAGACCGTTCTTGGCAGTAATCCGGACGCCGTCATGGTGATCAAGAGTACGGTTCCTGTAGGCTATACCGCTTCAGTCCGGAAAAAATACGGAACAGACAAGATTCTGTTCTCTCCGGAATTCCTCCGGGAATCTAAAGCGCTCTATGACAATCTGTATCCCAGCCGGATCATTGTAGGATGTGATGAAGGTTCCCGGGAAAAAGCCCAAATCTTTGCAGAACTGCTGAAAAGCAGCGCTTTGAAAAAAGATGTGGAAATTCTGCTGATGGGGCTTACAGAGGCAGAAGCTGTAAAACTTTTTGCAAACACCTATCTGGCTCTGCGTGTTTCATATTTCAATGAACTCGATACCTATGCTGAAACCAAAGGACTGAATACCCGGGATATCATTCAGGGCGTATGCCTTGATCCTCGAATTGGAACCCACTACAACAATCCATCCTTCGGCTACGGCGGTTATTGTCTGCCTAAAGATACCAAACAATTGCTGGCCAACTTTGAAAACGTTCCCCAGAACATGATGTCCGCCATCGTGGAGAGCAACCGGACCAGGAAAGATTATATCGCCGACCGCGTGCTGGAAATGGCGGGGGCCTATGAAGCGAACGATATCTGGGATGAATCCAAGGAAAAAAAGGTGGTCGTCGGCGTCTATCGTCTGACCATGAAAAGCAATTCGGACAATTTCCGCCAGAGTTCCATTCAGGGCGTTATGAAGCGAATCAAGGCCAAAGGCGCAACTGTCATCATCTATGAACCCACGCTTGAAGACGGTTCCACCTTCTTTGGCAGCAAAGTAGTGAACGATCTTCGGAAATTCAAAAAACAAAGCGATGCAATCATCGCCAACCGGTATGATTCTTGCCTGGATGATGTGGAAAGCAAGGTCTATACCCGTGACTTGTTCCGGCGTGACTGACCCATTAATTATTCCGCAGCTCGGAAATATTGACAATGAGGCTGTTCAGGCCTCATTTTCCATTATGATAGTATTCCTTATACCATTCCGCGAAAGCCCTCAGACCTTCCCTGATTCCGATCCGGGGTACAAATCCGTAATCATTTTCCAGTCCCTCGCTGTCCGCGTAGGTAACAGGTACGTCTCCCGGCTGCATTGGAACCAGTTTCTGGTGCGACTCGAAATCATACTCCTCCGGCAGCACCTTCGCCCGTACCAGTTCCTCCTGCAGCGTCTGGATATAATCCGTCAGGTTCTCCGGCTGTCCGCCCCCAATATTGTACAATGCGTATGGCGGCACCGGCAGTCCGTCTTCCCCAGTGGTCCGTTCTGGCGCACCGCCCATTACGCGTATCACACCCTCAATAATATCGTCAATATAAGTAAAATCTCGTTTGCAGTTTCCAAAATTGAAAATCTGGATTTCTTCCCCTCTTTCCAGTTTCTGTGTCGCGGAATAATAGAACATATCCGGCCGACCTGCCGGTCCGTACACTGTAAAGAACCGAAGACCTGTGCATGGAATATTGTACAGTTTGGCGTAACTGTGCGCCAGCAGTTCGTTGCTCTTTTTCGTGGCAGCGTACAGGCTTACCGGATGGTCTACCGGGTCATCCGTACTGAACGGTACCTTTTTGTTCCCACCGTAAACGCTGCTGCTGGAAGCGTATACCAGGTGCTGCACGCCTGCGTTTCCGCCGTCATAGCTGTGCCGGCACGCTTCCAGGATATGATAGAATCCGATGATATTGCTTTCAATGTATACGTCCGGATGATCGATACTGTATCGTACGCCGGCTTGCGCTGCCAGGTTTACAACGATATCCGGCTGATACTCATTGAATACCCGATCAACAAGCGCTTTGTCCGCAATGTTCCCTTTGATGAACGTGTAGCTGCATTTCCCGGATGCCTGTGCATTTTCATTTGCCCGGAGCCGTTCCTCTTTCAGTCTTACGTCGTAATAATCATTGAGATTGTCCAGCCCGATCACCTGCGTTCCTCTGCATTCCTTCAGGACGCGTTGCGTCAGCGCGGCCCCGATAAATCCTGCCGCGCCGGTAATCAGGATTGTCCTGTTATTCAGATCAATCTTTTTCTTCATGCTTCTCTTCCTGTGTTTTTTCTTTCGCATATGTAATTCAGCTTTCTTCCGGAATCAGTCTGATAATATCCTTGAAAGGCATCAGCATCTCATCGCATTCCTGAGCCCTATGATTCTCAAGGATGATTTCAGCGGCTTTCTGCATGGCGGGAACCTCAGCCCGCATCAGCTGGTTCGCGTAAATGATGATATTGGCACCGCGTTCCTTCCATTCGTCTTCGGTCACGGAGTTGAAACTGGTAGGCACAAGCACGATTGGTGTTGTCTGATCTACCCTGCGGAATTTTACAATGAATTCCTGGATCTCGGAAGGATCTTTTCTTCGGCTGTGAATCATGATTGCATCAGCTCCGGCTTCCGCAAAGGCAAACGCGCGCGTCAGCGCGTCCTCCATCCCCTGTTCCAGGATCAGGCTTTCGATACGTGCGCAGATCATAAACTCTTTCGTTCTTTGCGCCTTCTTCCCGGCTCTTATCTTGGCGCAGAAATTTTCAATGGAATCCTGCGTCTGAACAACTTCCGTCCCAAAGAGAGAGTTCTTCTTCAGACCTGTTTTGTCCTCAATGATAACCATGGATACGCCAAGCCGTTCCAGACTTCGGACAGTATACACAAAATGTTCAGTTTTCCCGCCTGTATCACCGTCAAAGATAATCGGCTTGGTGGTTACCTCGGTAATATCCTCAATCGTGCGGAACCGGCTGGTCATATCAACCAGTTCGATATCGGGTTTCCCCTTCGCTGTGCTGTCACAAAGGCTGGAAAGCCACATTGCGTCGAACTGATGCGCTCCACCGTCCTGATGCACGACCGTGTTTTCCACAATCAGCCCGGTCAGTCCGTCGTGGGCTTCCATTGCCGTCACGAACCCTTTCATCTCCAGTACCTTCCGGAGCCGTCCCCGTCGGATATCCGGCATGGCCAGATCCGCGCGGGTTCTCGCTTCAATCTCTCGGTACTTGTTATCACTGCTGTATGGGTATTCCACCAGTTTTCCGCCGTATGACGCAAGAATGGAAAGCACTTCGTTGCGGATTGGTTTCTGGAACCCGCTGCACCAGTCGTCCCCGTGTACAACAATATCCGGCTGGAGCTTCTTAAGATTATCCCGGTAAGACAGTGTGTCCTGATCTACCACTTTATAGACGCCCGAGATGTTTTCAAACAGCCGTTTCCGTTCCGACGCGGGAACCAGGGGCAGACGCTTATAGGAAACCACGGCCTCGTCAGACAGGACACCGACAATCAGTCTCCCAAGTCTTTGCGCCTTCCTGATAATCTCGATATGCCCTCCATGAATAATATCAGAGGAAAAGCACATATAGACGGTTCTGGATTCGATTTCCTTCAGTTTCGCTTTGACCTGCGCCAGGTCTTCCGGATTGTCGATTTCGGCGCAGAGCATATCCTGGATATCAAGCGCATGAATGTTGGCTGCTCCATTCAGTTCATTCAGGGCATTTTCCGCGTAAACTTTTGTATTTCCTGCTTCACAGAAAGCGACAATCCTGTCCAGCCACAGTTGCCAGTCTTTTTTCTGCAGGTGGTACAACGCCTGCGTTTCTACGGCGTCAGTGAAAAACTCTGTGCCTACTTTATGCACGATACCGTTCTCCGTCACGGCTTTGAAGTCTTTCTCAGGTAAAGGCTGGGTAGACGATACCGCCATGCAGGATACCGGAGAAGAAATGATCTTTTCCAGCACCTCATACTCGAACACCAGGTCCCCGTGCATCAGGATAACCTCGTCGTCAAGATGCTCCCGCGCGCAGTAGATGCTGTATATGTAATTGGTATCCCTGTATAACGGGTTTTTCACAAAGGTGTAATGAAGCGGTAACTCCAGACTATGGCAGTAATCGACCAAAACGGAATCCAATAGTCCAGTGGTCATAACAATGTCTGTGATCCCCGCTTCAGCCAGCAGCTTCAGCTGCCTTGACAGAATTGTTTCGTTTGCAGAGATTTCCGTCATGCATTTGGGATGCTCAGACGTCAGAAGGCCCATGCGGCTTCCCATGCCGGAATTCAGTATCAGTGCTTTCATCTTTATTTTCTCCTCGGTCATGCTGTTTTTTCCGTTTTGTCGATATCATAGTCTTTTTTTGTTTCAGTTGTAGTCTTATACTCCGAGATTTGATGCTTCTTGCGTATCAAAATCTTATGTTTATTTTCAATATGATAAGTAAGTGTGCCATAAACAAATGCATGGCAAGCGAACATAACTCAGATTCCACAGGATCGGATGAAGGAATCAGGCTTTCATCCTCAGACTTTCCTGCGGTAATTCCTGCAGTTTCTCTTTACAGCCTTATTTTGAGAACATACTGCTCCAGTTGTTCATCCGTCATCAAGGAAGAAGGTCGATTCTCCAACAGACGTATATTCCCTAATTGCCTTTCTTCTCATCACTTCTGAAGATGGATGTAATAATATATTAGACAAATCCAATTTGTCTTATTATTAGTTAAACGTATAGAACATGTTTATCAACCCATCCGCATGCTAAACATTTTGTGATATAGCCTATTTCTCCGAATGTTTATTTAGCATTTTTAATATGATTTGTACAGATTTATATCCAATAAGTCCCCCCAAACCATTGCTGATCACATCATCCAGTTCACAGTACCCTATCTTCATAAAATATTGTACGCTTTCAATACTGACAGATAAAAGCACGGTGATAATCAGAATCCATTTTGATGGATAAATTCTAAATAGTATGGCCCCCAAAGGAATAAAAAGCCATATATTTCTAATTACGCCCGATCGTGCTCCTGAATCTGTTAAAAGATGCTTATATGACTGAAATGGTTCTATGTATATATTCATTGCCTTCCTTTCTCTAAATAATAGTGTTATATATATAATTGCTAGTATATACAATATCATCAGCAATATATTATACTTGCGATTTATAAGACTTGAAATAATAACAATTAAAACGGAAAAGGCAATCACGAGATATGAGTTATTAAACAACAACCTTTTTATATTAAATTGCTCGCTTCCATCCGCATTTAGATATACTTCTTTCCCGTCTTCTTTTTTTTCTCCAAATTGACCTTCCATGCGACTAATAGGAATGCCTTCTGTATCATAATATAATTCTGTTGCTATTGTATTATCATCATTAAAGGTTCGTACAACCTTTGAATAACCTTTCGTATTAATTATTGGCTGCCCTTCTGCATCAAGATATGTCAATACAGTCTGTTGACCAATTTTATTATAGCCAATATGAATACCATATTGTCCTAATCCTATTGCTTTCGGGTCCCCGTTTTCATCAAAGTAAAACTCTTCCTTTATCTTCCCCTTTTCTACCCCGTATTGATAATAAATACGAGTCAACATCGCATAGCCTAAACCGGTTACCATTGGATTTCCGACTCTATCCAAGAATGTTATCTTAATCACTTTCCCGTCTTTATATTCACTTTTTTTTGAATACCCATAATCTCTTGAGCAAACCGGTACATTTTGTGTATCAAAATATGTTTCAATTACAGTCTTTTGTGATTCTCCATATGTGTATTTTACTATAGCATATCCTTGAAGTATATTAATTGGATGATAATCAAATCCCAAGTAAGTTGTACGTGTTTTTTGTCCGTTTTCTTGATATTCCTGCAATACTGCATGATATCCTAAAGATCGGTTAATTGGCATTCCATTTTCATCAAAAAATTCTTCTAGAACACCTGATTGTGTTGCAGTATTTGTCTTAATAGCGAAACCCTCATCCGAAGCAAACGTGATATTACCATTGAAATCCCTATAAATAATTCGTTCCCCATTATCTGTATGCTCGATTGTTTTTTCCAACGTTGATGAATGCGCTTGTAATCGATCATCCGCTACAGGCGCATCAATAAATAATATAGAAATTAATACAAATACAAATAATAGTATTATGTTCGTTGTTTCTTTCATCTGGTTTTATGGTTTTTCACCATTCAATACTAATCCTTTCACTTTTTCTTATACTGACCATTCTTAAATACTACAAGACCTTTGGATTTTTGTTTAACACCCAAAGTATTAAATAACGCTATTCGTTCTTTGGCTGCTGTATACTCCTTTTGTATTGCTGTCCATGAATTTTCTTGGTCGATCCCCTTTACAATATATCTCCCTATTTGATAAAGCCATGCAAACGGACGCAGCAAAATGTGCTTTTGAGCTGCTCTCCAATTATCCAAGCCACGTTCCTGAAACCATTTAAACGCTGTTATTGGTCTTAAAATATAAGTAAAAACTGTTTTACTAATCTCTTCCTTGCTATTCCATTTATTACCAAAATTGCCACAACATAGAATGTACTCCATCAATTGCTTACAGATTGTCTCATCTGCATTCTTACACCAATTTCTATCAGGAAGTCCTAAATAAAGTTCACACATTCGTGTTGTAATGACAGCTAAGCGCTTTAAGCCAATATTTTTTGCCATCATCTTGAATTCTGGCCACTTATCATCAGGTAAACTGTTATTAACAAACATCATCCAGTCAACAATCTGACGTAGCCCAAGTCCATGCTCAAGATGTTGACTGATATGCTCTAGTAGAACAAGACCGTTTATCATTTCGGGTAAAACATGAGACGGTATTATGTTATTTACAATAAGATCGTCCAAATACTTTGATTGTTTAGGATCATTTAAAGAAGCAAAGTAGCGATGCAACTCGATAATTATACCATTATATTTAAATGCGACTTCTCTATCTGATTCACTTACGACTTGAAATCCTCCATCGAGTAGTTCATGATATACAAATTCAAAATCTTGCCTGCGTGGCATTATATCAATATCTCCCATAGTACGGTACTCTGGGTATGGATAATACTTTGAAGCGGATGTACCTTTTAAAATCACATAAGGCGCAGTTATAGGTAGATGTGATTGTACATATTTATAATTCACATTATATGATATTTGTTGAAGGATTTCGTTTTTCCAGGATGCACATAATTCAGGTTGCATCGATAATCTGGACAGAATAGGGGCCGTAAGAGTTAGTACCGTCTGAACTCTCAACTCCGAAAAACTATTCCAATCAACTTGTATTAATTGGTCTGGGTTTGTATTCCATAAAGATTCTTGTAATACTTTTTGTTCCATATTTGTCATCATAATAGTCCTATTTATCGATTCAAAACAAATCGAACCATTTCTTTAAGATCTTTACCATTAAAAATCCGTTGCACTAGCAAAACAAAAGAGGAGAAAAAAATGAAGGCAATCGATGCAAATAATATCCAACCTAAATATGAGCTATAACCAAAGTTGTTTCGTTCAACAAATATCATTATAGGAATACATGGGCAAAAAGCAACAAGCGAAACAGCAAAACGTTTGATTTCGTGCTTTAATGGCAGATATAGTATATCTTTTTTTAAGTAACCAATCAGTGAAATAGTTCTGTATATCATTGCTATTAATGTTGCAACAGCTATTCCTTCCAAGTGCCAAATATTCACCAAGATAACCGAAAGACTAAGATTAATAACTGCTTCAATAATTGCCGAATTCCTTGTTTCCTTAATCTTTCCTGCTGCATATATAATACAATTATAAGGCAATCGTAAACAATGTATATACTCGGAAGATAATATTATTATGCCAAACAACGGTCTAACATAAGAATAATCAGTAACACTATTCGTATAAACGCTTACAAAACCAGATGCTGTAATACAGGCTGTTCCAAACAGAATTGTGGATACAATATGAATAAAATTACAATATACTTCAAATCTCTGAAACAGTATTGTTTCTTGTTTTGCTATAATATTCCCAAAGGCAGGACCTGCCGCTTTGTCAACAGCCATAACTATTGTTGAAAGCGAAGTAAGAATCAAAGCATAAACACTGTAGACAGAAACATCGCTAAGTACAGCGAAAACTGTCAAAACAAAGATGTCTGTTTTTGAATGAATAAAATATGCAATAGCTTGTGCAAATCCATCCCATCTGCTTCTTAACAGTTTAATATCAATCTTGCCAGAGTGGTTAATTCCATATTTTCTTCGTGCGTAAGAACGTATTATTATTGGTCTAAATACAAAAACAAAAGCTGTTACGAGCTTAACAATTTGAATAGAAAAGCCACCGTTGATTAATATGATTGATAATACCATATTTATAAATACGGTAATCCCTTGAATTAGTGAATATATATAACCTTTTTGATCTGCTTCCAGCAATATCTGATAAGGCATCCCCCAAAAATACTGTGATACAGTGCTTAAACTAATAATAACAACTAACGAAGAAGTAAAAATATAATCGAATTCATTTGACATGCGTATAGAAAAAAAAGCAACAAGGAAAAAAACATATATTACTGATATCAAAGAGATTCTCTTAAAAAACTGCTCTAAAGTCGCAATTATATCATTGATTTTGGGTTTATCATTATCAGCAAGAGGTTTGTAAAGCACTGCTTTTATAACGCTTCCAACACCCGATTGTAGCAAAATTACATATCCTATGAAACTGCTGATCGAGTTTATCAATCCATTAGTTGAACTACCATAAAAATGTATGATTAATCTGGGAACGATAAACCCTGATAATATATTAACAATTTCAAGGCCGAAAGAGACAACAATATTCTTAATTGTGTTTTTCTTTCTTTTCATCATTAAGATACTCTCTTTCAATATCCTTTATAACTAACAAATTCTCTTTTGCCAGTTCTTTATTTTTTTGTGGAATAAATACAGGGCTGGAAAAATAAGCAGATAATTGTTGAAAAACTGTATCTTCGTTTGCTTGTGATAGACGAATACATCTTTCAGGATAACCTATTTGTTGAAAAAACGCGATGGTTTTCTCTTTGTCTATTGTAAAAGAGAAGACAGATTTTTCTAATAAACACCCCATTATTCCAACGTGAAGTTTTTGGGTTATAACTATATCAACTCTTTTCAACAGACCGAGCATATGATCAATTCCGTCATATCTGAACGCGTATTTTGCATCACACTGTAAGCGCTGCCAGCATAATGTGTCTTCTATTTTCCCTTTTAGAATATAGTCATGCCCTAATACAACACCATATTCTTTATGGATTTTTAGAAAGCGATTTAATGCAGGTATAATTTTAGTCGAAATATTAATATCATCTTTTGAATATGGCTCATTAACATGAAGAAATACTACTTTTCGTCCATTAAATGTTTTGTCAAGCACAGGGTCATCATATGCTGGTATAGAAGATATATTATAAGCTAAAGCAGTATCTGATGTTACATGTATATTATGTCTGGATCCATATTCTTGTAAATATCTCTTTGTTTCTTCTTCTCGAACGATAACTTTTTTTGAACAATCAACCAGTTTAACCACTCTATTCCTAAACCATTTCACATCAATTGATCCAGAACCTACTCCTATGATATAAACCGGTTTACCTGTCAATTGGAATATTCTTACGGGGAGAATAGAGCGAATATAATTTCTCAATGCATGATAATTGTCAGGTATATCAAGGCCCAAATATCCTCCGGACATTAACACAAGCACGTCCGATTTTAAATACTCGAATCTTTTTGTTCGAGTATGATATCCTGTTTCCTTTCTTACGAAATCGCATATACCATAATAAGGAATTTGTAGAAAATCAACTCTTGTATTCGGCAAGTTCTTACATTCTTGATAAAACATCTTTGCAAAAAGGACATCCCCAAAATTCGAACAGTATACTGTTCCATGTATAGCTATTCTAAAGCATCTGTCCTTTTTCATCTTTTTCATAGTTTAACCTCTTTTTTCAACGAAATGCTTGGAAGATTGAGCCAATCCCCAAATGTTTTATCCCAACAATCCGGAACGAATGGGTATACACCGCCCATATGATAAAATGTCATTTCACCAAAGTATACTTTATTATTTATTTCATAGAAATCGACACGCACATGTGGTAAACCTTCTGAAAGAATCTTTGCAAGTTCCTTCATTTTTTCAAAATTATGGGGCTTATCAGGCGTTACTTTGGCATTTGGGTGCCCCTGTTTAATAGCAAGATGATTATAGTTCATATCAAAAAAGTCAAATGAAGTAGGCGCGTCTGGATTCATTCTCCCAGTTGCAACATACATTGCCTTTGGCAACCCATCAAAACAGAAAAACTTATAATCTCGAAGCTCATGATATGTATCATCCTCCATATACTCCTCAGCAATAACGCAAGGCCGAACATTCTTATATGGCCATTCGCGAGTATACCAATATGTCCCATTAGCAAGGCAGCGCCGTAGTTTCGCCTTCGCATCCTTTGAATCAAAAGTCTGCTTATTTTTACACACAATCACAGATCCAGTATCATGATTGCATTTCAATACAAACTGATTAGGCAATTCTGAAAAGACTATTTGCTCTGGATTATCCCATACTCCAAGTAATGGAATGAGATACTCCTTGCCAATTTTATCTTGTACATATTCACGAACACGATATTTATCAACCAATTGCGTGTATAAGGGATTATGATCATGCAATTTCAACCACTGTAATTTTTCATTATATGTACTTGGATTTTTCAAGTTGGGATTATGACCAAAGTACCCTTTATAAAGTAATTTGATATAAGTTCTGTCATTCATCCAATGGAGATATCCTTTTGTTGCTAATAATTCAACTCCTTTAGAAAAATACCTTATGAACTTGTTTAAGGTATTTAGACTCTTTTGCATTATTATTTCCTCCTTCTGCTCTTATCTTTGTCATAATTCTATTTGTCTCATTCATTTCAACCCAGTATATAACAGAGAATATAAATATGTGTTGGGCCTCAAGAAAGAATATTTGTCCTACACCCAAGAAAATCTCAGCGCAAAAAAGAGCAAGCGTAATCTCACTGTGGTATGTTCGATCTTTCCGAAAAACCAATTTAATTAAATTGATTCCCACAACTATAATTGGAATAAAATATATCGTCGTCCCAATCAAGCCCAAGTCAGCAATTGCTTCAGCATATGTTGAATGTGAATACGATCCACTTCCACTCCAGAACTGATATTGATCGAAACCACCGCCAAATAAAGGCTTTTCCAGAAACATTTGCCCTGCTATTTTATACATGCCAATTCTAAGCGTGTTTGATGTTTCATCGGTGAATGTTTCAAATTTTTTAAAAAGACGACTCTGCAGGAAAAACTCATAGAAATACACAAATACGAAAAACAAAAGGCAAGATATAATTAATAATATGATGATTTTGACACCCCATGATTTATTTCCCAATATTTTCCTTAATGAACAAAATAACCATAAGGCAATCAGAATTGAGGATGCGATAAGGCACTTCCTTGAAGTGCTCTCCACAATACAATACACAAGAAAAAGCGCAGGAATAAAATGACAAACCAAACTTCTTATTGTATTCTTTGATTTATATGCCAATGCAAATATACCAAAGAACAATACTACTGAAAAAATATGAATATTATTATGTGCGCTAAGGCGCAAACCAAACCCGTAGTATCTTTCTCCTTTTGTTAATGCATATATACTACATATAAATGCAGTAGCTATTACAATGTTTAGAAACCAATCTATCGACTTCCTCATTGTAGAAATATAGCATATAACCATTGAAGCAATAATGTATCCAATATAAATAATTAATGAATTAATTAACTCTGTTACGCTATACGCCACAAAAAAACCAACTAAATAGCAATATGCAACAAGTAAAAAGTTTATCCATATTCCCTTGGGAACCATATCTATTGCTATTTTGTTATGAGATTCCTGCGATATATGCAAGACAAAAAAACCAACCAGACCGACGATAGTTCCTTTTACTACAATTCCAATATTTGAAAAAGTTTGTACATACCAACATGCATATATATACAGTATATATATTAATAGAATCAATAAAAAGGAATAATTGAACCATGATGATCTGGAGCTATTACTCTTTAAATATCTATTATACCTGCAATTGTCATACGTTATGTTTGACATATAACATCCCCTATACACTCCAATGCATATTCATAATATAAAATGTTTGAATATGTCATATATTTATATTTCAGAAAGACATCTGAAAGTATTATAGATTCTTCATATACCCTTGATGTAAATAGTTTCTTTGTGTCTATATTAACAGGGTTTTATGTTTTCTGCATTTATAGTACACATATGCAGAAAACCAATAATAGAATTGTGCACAATATAATAGGGCAGAAATACAAAATTGCGTATTTTTTATAAGTCCGACCAATTTGTGCATATCTAATATAATTATACCATAGACAAGTAATTTTCCCACGTAATCCTTTGCAGAGATTAATACATTGATCTTTCTCCTGGAACATTTCTATATTTTCCAAATCATCAAATATATATCCCCTTTTTTTTGCATATGCTATACATTTTGTAAATTTTCGGATTCTCAGTTCATCACCTAAAAGCTTATCAGGAAGAAAAAACCAACGCTTAAGAAAATCCCATGAATGCATCGCATAAACAGTATTGCTGAGATTGTTTTGATTCATTATTTTTTTAAATTCTCCAAAGCATGTATCTGGAACACTTAATCCAAGAGTACGTTGTTTCCCAAAGTAATCAAAACTGATATATGTTGTATTTGGAAAGACCATTATGCCTTTATATATTTTACATGAATTAGCAGCACCGTATTCTTTATAAGACAAATGACATCTACGACGACTCTGATAAACATATGACAAATCTACGATTTCAGATAATCCGAATTCCGGTCGAATCTCCGATAAAGCTTCATATGTGTCACTATTGACTCCCCATGCACCTGCTCGAAAAAGCAGCTTTTCCTGATTACCACATAACCGGATATAATCCGAAATTGCTATACGAAATATATCTTTTTGCTCCTCTTTTGTATATTCCCAGAAATGCTTTCGCTTTGGATCAGCAATATAGTCCGGATGAATGTGTAAATAGATTGAATGTCCATATTGTCTTATAAGAGAAACAAGATTTTTTATATAGTTTTCCCCGTATGAATGGCATTCGGGAATGTCCAGGAAAACATTTACTGGAACTGACAATTCTTTTCCAAGTCTTAAAATTTTCTCTAATCCATAATTCCCGCCAGGTGTATCTCCTATGATATATCTGTTTATCTTCTGAATATCATGACACTCCGTATCAACTGTAAGAAATATTTTCTTGACCAACTAAAGCCACCTCTGATACTCAAATTACAAGCTATTTAATAGTGATTTCCAAGAAGAAGAAATATTTTCCGCACTAAAATCTTGTATTCTCTTAATTGCATTACATACGAACCCATGCGCAAGCTCATCATCATATAATACCCTGATAATCGCCTTTGCAAATTCCTCATGTTGTAATCTGATATCCGCCGCATCCCAGGAAGAATCTATTTCCTTGATAAATTGGATCAGATATCCATATTCTGTAATAGTATTCCCCCCTTCAGCACTCGCCTTCATAATCTCAGCAGGTCCTGTAGGACAATCGGTTGCTATTACTGGCGTACTACACGCCATAGCTTCAATTAACATGTTGGGAAAGCCTTCATAGAATGATGGAAGCACAAAGACATCAGCGCGAGATATATATTTGAAGGGATTCTTTTTAAACCCCGGCAACAGCACTTTTTCGTTTAGTTGAAGTTCCATTATTAGCTTTTCTACTTTTTCTTTTAATTCCCCATCTCCAAGCATTACTAACCTAACTTCCGGTCTTTGTTTTGCGACAATTGAAAAGCTTTTTAGAATATTCTGCAAACCTTTAGAATCAGCGAATCGACCTGTTGTAATAACGCACTTGTGGCTTTTCATAAACTGTTCTATATGCTCTTCAATTTGTTCATCCTTCATACAGATAACCCGATGAATGTCTAGAATGTTATAAATTGCACAGCACTTCTTTTCTAATGATGGATGTTTTTTAATAAAATACTCCATTTGTGCTTTAGAGTTAAATACCATAGCATCAGACGTCTTCGTCATCATTGTGTAATATCTCAAATGGGTTTGCAGATCACCGAAATGGCGACATGAAACAATCTTTTTACATCCATATCTAGCATAATTCAAAATGTTCGAGATTGGTAAAATAATAAATATATAATCATATTTGTTTTTCTTTACGATTCTCTTTAGTCTAGATAGTCGCTTTATACTCGTTAATACTTTGCCAATCATTCCACTTGTCACCGGGCAATTCAAACTGATGACTTCTCCTTCATACGGGATCTGATCAACCTCTTCATGAACAATTAATGTAACATCATATTGATCTGAGAGGCATTTTGCTATATTCACTGCGCTTGTGGCATTCCCTCCGAATCTGAGCGCAGATATTACAACTGCAACCTTTTGTTTATTCATACTTTTTCCCCTTTCTGTAAATCTTCAGGAACACACCCTGCTGAAATAGTATAATTCGTTTTCAACAATATACTTTTTGAAATACATATATATCGTAGAAAGGCTGGTATTGATATATAGTTGATACATTATTCTTTACAGGAATCATTATTCTGTATGTATGTTTTCAATTGCTTTCGATTTAAACCTGAGACATCAGGTATATTGATCGTTAAGGCATCATTCTTTTTGTTAAGAAGCAAAATGTCATTTTTACATAGGTATTATCCTATAAATCTGTCAAACCAAGTTATTCTGAACCGACTGTGGAAATAATCTGCCGTGTTTCAATCAAAAACCATCCTTCAGTACACGCAATGTGTTTTCGAAGCTGTTCAGGGCCAGGACCTGATTAATAGTATTTTCATTTACATCACACTCAGCCGTTTCAATATAATTCAAAATACTATCGGTGTTTTCTTTCATATCATATAGACATCCGATTTTGAATTTCTTGATTTGGTCGGCGATTTCATACAGATAAGGCGTTGTGATGATTTTCAACCCGCTTTTGACATATTCCAGATATTTATTGGGAAAAGCCACATTGTTTGTCACGCAGTTTTCACGCAGCAAAAAAGCAAAATCAGCTGCGCATAAGGCTTTCTCCAGTTCACCCGGTGTATAGGAGTCAAAGATGATATCTGTACGGTTTGTGAGTCGGCGGATATAATCCACCCTGTGTGAAAACATTAACAGTCTGGCCTTGGGAAGGCGCTCAGATATCTGGTCAAACAACTGAAGTGTTTCTTCAATACACTGCCATCGGGAAACGCCTCCGGAATAAACAAATACCGGCGTATTATCATCCAGCTCATATTTTGCGCGGTACTTCTGTCTGTTCTCCTCATAATTCTTTTTATCAAAGATACGATTGTCCGTTGCACATGGTGCAATGATAAATTTTGTCCGGTTTGTGGTATGGAATCTTTCACGCACATAATCCCGCAATTCTTTGGTTACCACAAAGCAATAATCAGCGAATCTCATGTTTCGCTTAAGCGGATAATAATCTGCAAGGAATACCAGCCTTGACTTGATTTTTGATATAATTGTGCCGCCGCGGCTCAATAATATGATGTCTTCAGAAGATCCATGAATATCTACTCCGACAATCTTATTAAATTTTGACTGGATATAACGTATAAACAAAGGCATCGTTACACCGGACAGAATAACCGCCGAATAATCATTCTTGTTCAGTAATTCTGCAAGTTTTTTTTTGAGGTTGAGATAACTGCCAAAGATGTTGATGATAGATAACGGTACGGTGAAAAAATCGCCGCCGGCAGAAATGATTTCCTTTTTTTTACTATTGATTCTATCCTTACTTTGCATCACCAGGAAATCAGTAGCCGTATGATAATACTGGTATAAAGCTTCAGCCCTGTTTTTAATAAGCCGCAATTCCCCGCTTGTTGTAAGGATGTTTCTGCTGGTTACAAATAAAACTTTATGCTCATTGGTCATTATGCATGATCCTTTCAGTTATTGTTGTCGATGTTAATGGAAGGCTGTTTATCAGGCATAATTCCTTAAAGGTTCATCATCACGCTCTGATCTGCTGAAATGATGGTTAATAATTTGATAGCTATTGTTTCGAACAAGTTTAATTAGTTGTTTTCAGGTATGTTTATAGTTGTTTTGAGGATTGTGTTTCTTTTCTGAACAACAACAGTATCGCTTGGAATGCTGCCTTTGATAACGCTTCCGGCTCCAATAACGCAATTATCGCCGATTCTTGTGCCTCGTAAAATGACTGAACCGGCGCCGATCCAGACATTATTGCCGATAATTACAGGTTCGCATTTGAATGACTTCGATTTTAATCCGTCTTTATCTCTGAAATCATGATCATGATCGTATATTTGAACATGCGGACTGATCTGGCAATAATCTCCTATCTGGATATTGTCGTGACATACAATCAAACTGTTGCTGTTGATAAAGCAATGATGACCGATCACACATTTTCCGTCCTTTCGAACGACAATCTTCGCCTCATTCCTTATCTTAAGCATTTTCCCAACAGACAACTTCCCGCCATAGTCAATCGTTATCTCCGAAGAAAGTGATGCATAACATAATAATGCTCCATGATAATTCGAAGGATGAAACAATTTCGTCCAGAATAGTTTCAGTGTACCGTATGGAATACATACTGCGTTCTTTAAATACTTATTCATCGTTTTCTGTCTCCATACAAAGCCGTTTTACTTCTTTTGAATAAATATCTGCCACAATTTCCCGATCGAATTTTGTTTCAATAATTTTACGCCCGTTGACCCCCATCTGTTTCTTGTCTTCCCAATCCAGTTTCAAAAAGGCTTCTATTGCTTCAACAAGAGCCTCCTCATCCCGAACGGGAATAACATATCCGTTAACCTTATCTTCGACTATTTCCTTACACCCGGCTCTGTCTGTAGTAATAATTGGACGACAATGAGCCGCTGCTTCCAGTAATACATTACTCATTCCCTCGGGATAATATGAGGGGTGGACAACACAATGCGCTGATTGATAATACGGTACCATATCCTTCTGTTCACCATGATAGATAATTGCCTTCCCATCCTCATCCTCAATAATTTTATGATATTGGGGATCATCACATCCACCGCAGATATGAAAACAACAGTGAGGATATTTCTCTTTAACCCTTTTAGCGGCATGAATATATAAATCAATGCCTTTTTCCTTCATGATCCTGGCAATAAAAAGAAACGAAACACAATCTGTTTCGTTGGGATAATCCATAGGCTGATGCCTTTGTAAATTTACTCCTGAGCCCGGCAAAACATAATTACGTTGATTCGGTTTGATCACTTTCCTTGAAAGGAAAAAAAACTTGTTGTCTTCATTTTGGAACAAAACCAATGAAGCGTTTTTAAGTCCTTGCCGATATAGGAATATTGACAGATATTGTAATACGCCCGGATATTCCACAGCGGTACCCAGGCCTGTAATATTCGAAACAACTTTTTTATGGAGTTTTCTGCAAGCGATTCCGCCATAGATATTAGGTTTGATATTAAAAGTTAGAACCAGATCCGGTTCTTCTCTGTAAATTGTTTTCTTTAAATCCGAATACAGCTTTACATCGTTCAGTGGATTTTTTCCATGTCTTCCGATATTGATATGGATTAATCCGCATCCCATCTGAATCAATTCTTCCTGAAATGCTTTCATCTCTGATACAACAATAATTGTATGCCCGTCCTCAATCAATCTTTGAATGACTTGATCCCGGAGATTATAAATATAGGTTGTATCATTACCAATAATCATTATCTTCATAACATCCCACCCAAAACGAATATAAAGCTTTATGACGTAAAATGAATCAGAGATATAAGGGCATTGTGGACAAGGCCAGGCTGTTTGTCCTGATTCCTCCGCCTGACTATTCTTTTTTCTCTTCTCTTCTTTCGCTGTAAGTCAGAACAACGTCCGTCTCCTCAGTTCCCTCCGTACTCTGCTTGTCAAACAGAATACGTAAAGTTTCGATAGCGATTCGCAGGTCCATAAACAGCGTGGCGCAGGAAATATACATCAGGTCCATCAATAGTTTGTCATAGGGCGTAGTATTGTATTTTCCGTACACCTGGGCATAACCGGTCAGTCCGGCTTTGGCTTGCAGCCTCAGTTTGAACTCCGGTAAATCTTTCTCATAGATTTCAGCGATCTCCGGGCGCTCCGGTCTTGGGCCGACAATGCTCATATCGCCTTTAAAAATATTGATCAGCTGGGGCATCTCGTCAATCCGGCAGGATCGAATGAACCTGCCGACCTTCGTGATACGGGGGTCATCCTTTCCGGTACTGAGAACAGCGCCGGTCATCTTTTCCGCATCTACGCACATACTGCGAAATTTCAGAATCCCGAACTGCTTCCCGTTCTGTGTAAGCCTGGTCTGTTTGTAAAACACCGGACCTCCATCCATCTTTATCGCAATAGCTGTTAAAAGCATAATCGGAGAAAAGATCACAAGTGCAATGCCAGAAAAGACAATATCCATCAGACGTTTGATTGTCCGGTATTCAGACATAGGCTGATATCTTCTGCTGCGCAGCATGGGTAAATGGAACATATGCATCTGCTCCGCGCCGCTCATCAGGATATCTCCAATTCTGGGAATAATATAGACTTGCAGGTCTCGATACATACATTCCTTCAGAATCTGGTTTCTGTCACCGCTGTGGACACCGCAGAGAAACACAACTGTTGGCTGGTCCAGAATATTAATGTTATCCAGTATTTCTTCCACAGGATAAACGCCGATGATATCAAAACGTTTTTCCATGCCATATGCGTGGACAAGGTTCTCTGTGCCCTGGCGCACGTCATAGACAACAAGCGTTTTCTGCGGCGGATGGTTTTTGTAATATGAATTATATTCCATCCAGCAAACCACGGGAATGACAGCGCATTGTGCCAAAAAACACAGAAACCCGGGAAACAGATTGGGAAAGTGAATGGATAGCATCCAGATCCCTAGCGCGGCGCCGACGTCTGTCAGAGCCACTGCGATAATCTGGGAATAGATCAGTTCAGTGATCCGCATAATGGAAGCCCGGAAGCCGTCCAACTGTAGGCAAAGAGTATAAAATACAATACCGTAAAGCACCAACACAAGAACGGAGACCTGCTTGGATGCCGTCGTCAGCGTAATCGGCTCATAATACAGAAACCAACACACTATAAAAGGAGCTGCAACCAATATCGTATTCAGTATCTTGATCAAACTGAGAGAAACTGACTTTCTTCTTTTCATATTGCCCGCCTGATCTGTTATAATATCGTTTTAGCATGGATGAGTTGCATCCTGCTGAAGTGTTTCTATTATTTCATACCCTGCCCATACAGTACGTTTGCCGCCGTCAAACTGAAATTCAATACAGCATCTTTGACGTCCGCGATCCATTTTGATGACCTTTCCGCTCATCTCGTTCCAGGCCGGATCGCTAATCCTGCAACAATCACCTTCCTGAATCAATGAAACCGTTCCCATAACACCATGATGCTTATAAATCATCTCAGCAAAGGAAAGGTCAGCGCCGGCCAATTCGCTGTTGCCAAGGCACTTTATGATTCCATCAATATTGAAGTGTGGAAAAATCAGTTCTTCTGTATAAAGAAAAACATATCCGGGAAGCCAATCATGACTGTCCTCTGTCATCACGCCTTTGATCCATTTGCGCTGGAGAATCCGGGGTGAAAAACATTGGTATCCGTAACTCCTGCTGATGTATTCAGCAATCATCCTGCAACGCTGAGTCTCGCAGAACAGGCAATAGGCATACACCGGCCTCACCTCATTCCATCTGGCTCCTGTCTTTTTTTGACATAGCTCCGCCGTCACGGATGATATCCGTGTCCATATACAAAGCTATGCCGCCGGCCTTTCACGTCCTGCCAGTCCGGTCAGTGACGTTTCCTGCCGGCACTTAATCCTCCGCGAACAGAAACGCCTTGATCTCCTCTTCATTTTTCTCTTTATCCACAAGATGTCCCTTTGTACCAGCCACAAGGTCATATGGGTCCAGCGCTTCAAGCGGAAGCACCTTGGTCTCAAGGAATTCCTCGCTGAGGATATTGACGCCCTGCCGCGAAGCGTTATAGGCTGCACGAATTAATGCGTTAGAAATGTCCCGGATGTTTTCTTCGCTCAGATTGTGATAAGCCATCTCAAAGATCGGCGCCATTTCGTTGCGGAGGAAATCCTGGTCTTCATCCGTCATGTTATCCAGGTTAATCATCCGGCGAGAATCCGCGTCTGCCGGTAATCCGGAATCATTGGTATATAGGACAGCGTCTTCTTTGATGGAAATGCCGACGCTTTTAAAAAGGGCAGCAATTACTTCGGCCTCCCGCTCGCAGCAGTTGTATACGGAATCATACTGAAGCCACCCGAAACCGACAGCCTGCAGACCGTTCAGATGGGTCGTCGGGCCATAATCCGTCAGGTAATACTCATCTGCGAGCCTTTCAACCTCAAACTGGGTTAATAGACCGAGATCCGCTTTCGATTTGATTGTTTCGACCTTGGAATGGACCATGTCGTTTAATGCATTCCGTTCTGCGCGGGAAACGTCAACAGTCACTCCGCCATATTTGTCAATCAAAGATGACAGGTTCAGATAATTCAGAGACATGAAAAGCTTGATGTCCATGTTGAAGTTAACATTGAAAACCCGCATGGTCTCCTCAGGTCCGTTGTTCCGGTATGGCATATCTAGACGTTGCGGAACATCATATCCGGGATAATCGATAAACGTATCCCAGGTGAACATCAACAAACGGATCTTGCCTGTATTGGGATTCATGGAAATAATCATCAGGGTATTACCTGAATTGCCACCATCGTTTTTCATGCCTTCGTTGCAAAGGAGTGCAAAATCGACCCATCCGCGCTCGTCCGTCTCTGGAATCGGTTCAGCATGCGATGAAACACAGATCAGCGAAACCGCGAGAAAAAGAACCATACAGGCTGAAAGGAGTCTTATCGGGTGCGGCAAATGATAATTCTTCGTTTTCATTCTTTCGTTCTCCTTTCTCAAGGAACCGTAACCGGATTCCGGTCTTGATCATAGCGGTTTGTAATTATCAGTTCACCGTCTTCGTCGTAGTATCCATTCCAGGCCGCAACGCCGTCCACGTTGTTTGTCAGTTTATTATACCGATCCTGGTACCGTTCCGAGATCAGGCGGCCTTCGCTGTCGTATCCGCGTTCAACATTTGAATACCCGGCAGCACAGTTGGTCTGCGCATGCAGTTCATCAAAGTACCCTTCGTAAACACGGTTCCCGTTTTCGTCTTCTTCGTATTCCAGGATGGCATAATGATCTGTAGTCATAATGGGATTGCCGTCCTCGTCGAGATAGGTGATGGTATGTATCCGCGTGATCGGATAATACAAAGTTGCTTTCCCCCATGAGCCGTTTTTGGCTGACGTCGGATCGCCGGATGCGTCCCGGAAATATTGATAATACTTTTCAACCGTATCAGACCGGCTCAGATCATAATCATACCAGACACTGGCGTATCCTTCGTCATTTGGAGCAGGATTGCCGTCTTCACCCAACCAGTATTCATATTCAAGGTTTGCGTAAGCGTTGTATTCTTTTCTAATACCGTATACGCCGTTCACAGCCACACTGTTTTTATTTTCATCGAAATAGCGGATCTGGGATACCGCGCTGCGGCTTGTAAACTCGCGGGTCACAACAGGGCATCCTTCCGGTCCGTTGGCCGGGCTGCCGTCAGCTTTATAGTATTCACTGACGATCGGGCGTCCGTACTTATCGTATGTCTGGACAACCAGTGCGTATGGATCGTCTTCCTTCGCCGTCTCGTTCAGCTCGCTCATCACATATGTTTCATCCACCTGGTTCTCATCCAGCAGCATACGTTTGCTGTATCCGGCCTCGATGGCAATCGGCGATTCCTCTTCATCCACATAAAACTCTTCCTGGATATGTCCGCTTTCCGCATACACGATTTCATGACCCGCGTAACCGTCACGGTTCAACGCCAGGTTATCATTGCTATCATAATAATACTCGCTGGTCAGCCGGCCCTTATCATCGTACGAGTTCAGGATATAAGCGTACCGGGCGTCATTCGGAATCACGCCAAGCTGCTTCGTGTCGTAATAATGCACCGAAGTCTGGTTTCCCAGATCGTCGTAGGTATAGACAACCTTCGCGTAGTTCATCTTGGTGTTGACCAGGTTGTTTTCTGTGTCATAGTACGCTTCTTCTGTCACGTTGCCCAGTGTGTTGTAAGCGATACCTTTCTTTGCGTAGCCGTTGAAACACATGCATGCATTCCCGGCTTTGTCGAAATAGCTGATGGATGTCTCGCGGCCTGCCAGGTCATAGGTGTACCTGATTTCTGCAAACTCTCCTCCGTACAGTGTCGGATTGCCGTTCGAATCGTAATAACGGACAGAAAGAACCTTGCCATCCTTATCCACTTCCCGCTTAAGCCATGAAAACTTATATACTGAATGTACTGAAGGTTTCCCTTGGGCAGTCAGCAGGTGTTCCTCAACGCAGTGATTCCTGTCATTATAGACATAAACTACTTCGCTGTATCCATAAGTGCACCATGTAAGCATTCCTGAAGTGTTATAATATGAAATGCGGATCAGGTTATCCCGGTTATCGTATTCATAACCAATAGCGCTGTATTCAGTTGATAGTTTGACAGGTTGCCCGCCTTCATCCAGGTATTCGCGCAAGATAATTCTCTTCCGTTCATCCCATGTGTCTCTTTCTGTCGCATATCCGTCAGAGCAACAGACCGGATTATCATTCAGGTCCAGATAAGTTTCCGTCAAAATACTCCCGTTTTTATCAACCGTACGCAGCAACGCGGAATAGCCTGCGTTGATATAGATGCGGTTATTCTTTTCATCCAGATAGGTGGCTCGGATCATATACTGGTTATCATTATATTCGTACTGAACAGCGGCGTATCCATCCTTGAACAGTGTCGGCTGACCCGAAATGTCAACAAAAGTCATCTTCCATACTTTACCCTGAATCCCGTACTGATAGGTAATCCCGGCATATCCAGCAGAGATTTGAACAGGAAGTCCAAATCTGTCCATGTATGTTTCACTGATCTTGCGATCCTGCATGTCATAGTCATAAGCAATTGCAGCATATCCCATAGCCGTCTCAACAGGCTGTAAGGCAGCTGTAAGATACTCGATACGCTTAATATTGCCACGTGAATCATAAGACATACGGACAGAAGCGAAACGATCTGTCAGCGAAGCAAGCCGCTCATGGTCATCCAGATACTGTTCCACGATCACGTGGTTGTATTTGTCATACTCCCGCTGCCAGACGCTGAAACCTTCCGGTACCCGGGTCAGTTTATCCTCCTGGTCCAGATAACGAACCTGTAGCGTATTCCCTGCGTTGTCATATACATAACCGATCCCGGAGAAGCCTTTCTCAATCATTACGCGGTTCATGTCTGTATCAAGGTAAGCTTCCTTTACAAGCCGGTTTCGATTGTCATAGGTATATTCGATAGCAGCGTATCCATCGGTATTCATGATAATATCATCATTGAAATACCAGACAGAAAGAGTCATGTTGCCTGCCACGTCATATTGATGCGTAATTCGGTTGTAGCCTTCTCTCATTCTGGTGGGTTGTCCTTCAAAGATATACCAGGCTTCTTCTGTGCAGTTACCGTTTTCATCCCGCTCGTAGGTAACATAACTGTACAGGTTGTCCTGCAGGATACGCAGCCCATCCGCACCCATATAATAAATGCTCGTTAGGAATCCCTGTTCATTCCATGTCTGCTGGAGTTTGGCATAACCTGACATCTGGACAATCAGCTTCCCCTTGCCGTCGGAATACTCTTCTGTCAGCAAATTGCCCATATCGTCATAAGTGCAGGTACGAAGAGCGTATCCTTTTGTGGAAACGACCGGTTCCTCTTCAACGCCGTAATATGCCTCTGTAAGGATATTGCCCATATGATCGTAGGTGTAAATCAGTGAAGCGTAATCGCCCCTCAGTCTATAAGGCGCTCCGGTTTCATCAAAATAACGCTCACTGAGCAGACGGCCTTCGCTGTCATACTTACGGTCAACGATGGCCGCGCCTGAACTGATTTTGGTGATTTTTTCATTCTGGTCATAATATACTTCACGGGTAAGGTTGCCTTTATCATCGTATTCGCAGACAAAAGAAGCGTGTCCATCTGGAAGATTGATTGGCTGGCCGTTAATTCCAAAATAACGTTCGGATAGCATTTGGCTATCTGTGTTCCATGTGTAAGAGGCTTTGTAATATCCTTGCGGAATCAGGACAGGTTTCAGGTCCGCGTCATAGTAAGCTTCCTCTGTGACGTTTCCTATATAATCATATTTCACTTCTTTTTTGGCATAACCAAAAGAAGCATTGACAGGGAGACGGTCTTGGCCCAGATACGTAACAGCAGTCAGAACACCGTTGCCATTGTATTCCTGAATCCGCACACAGTAATTATCCCGGTTGACAATCAGGCTGTTGTTGGCGTCGTAACTGGCTTCTTCAAGCACATTACCGAGACTGTCACATTTACGTTCAAAACGTGCGTATCCAACCGAAGCCGGCTGGATCAGGTCTCCGTACGCGTCATAATAGGCACGGATCAGAAGATTGCCGTTCAGGTCGTATTGCTGCTCATAATACGCGTAGCCTGCAGGAAGCAACACTAGTTGTCCGTTTTCATCAAGATATTCCATTTTGGTCAGCAGACCGGTTACATCATCGTACGCCATTTCCCGGGCCGCGTACCCATCACTGATTAAAACAGGTTTCAGATCAGCGCCGTAAAACGCTTCATGGATCATATGATGTTTTTTGTCATATTCACGTTCAATTCTGGCCCTTCCGTTGACAAGAACTGGTTCGTCCGCTGCGTTAAAATACGAAACCGAAGTAACATTCCCTTCGTGGTCGTATTCATAACGCACGGAAGCATAGCCTTCGGACTGGATCACGGGCTGGCGGTCTGTTGAGAAATACTTTTCTGCCGTATGATTACCGGAAAGATCATAGCGATGCACTTGGGCTGCGTACCGTCCACCCGTCGAGACCGGATTGCCTTCCGCATCAAAATACACTTCCCAGAGCAGGCTTCCGTTTTCGTTGTATTCACGATACATGGAGGCATATCCCTTGTAGCATTTGAAGGGTGATCCGTCCTTATCGTAATAACGTACAGAAGTCTGCAACAGATTTTTGTTGTAGGTATACCGAATGTTGTGTGCACCGAGAGTAGCCGAAACATCAGGATTGCCGTTTTCATCCAGGAATGTTTCCGAAACAAGCAGGTTCATCTGCGGACCGCTGTATTCCATTTTTCGAGCATAATATCCGTCTGTGCTCTCACAGGGTTTATCTTCCAGATTGTAATATGCCTCGTAAACGGGTGGTGCATATTTGTTGGTACTGTTGTATTTGTATCGGATGGTTGCATACTGGAGTTCGTTATCCCTGACCGGTTTCCATTCAGCATCCATATAAGTAGTTTTTATCACCTGATCGTTGCTGTTGTAATCATTGACATACCCGGCGTATCCTGCTTTAACTTCAATTAGGTTCATATCCGTGCCGAAATAGCGTTGTCTGATCACATTATCTTCGTGTAAAACCCACAGGTCTTTTTGATCGTCTGACCGTCTCCTTGCCCGGCGGAAAAGATAATCCATCCGAGCAAAGCCTTCCAGGCCCATAGTGTATTCGTCGACTGTGTCATAATATGTTACTCGCCAGTCATAATCCGGGCCAGAATACTCATATTCCGCCTTGGAATAGCCATGGGTCGTCATCGTGCGCTGATCATCAGCCCCATAATAGAATTCAAAATGGAGTCTGCCGTTATCTTGATAGTATTCGAATTGTACTTTGGCATATCCACCAATCACCTTGATTAGGGATCCGTCTGTATCCAGATAAGTCGTTTCAATTGTCCGGTTTTTTTCGTCATACTGATGCGTAACGGAAGCGTAACCTGAAGAAGAGAGGATGGGCTCCCCGTCAATGCCAAAAAAGTCCGTACGAAGCAGGTTTCCTTTTTCATCGTAGGTGTTCTCCTGACGATGCCACCGGTTGGAACCAAGCACCTTCCGTCCATCAAGCATGGTGATAGTACTGCTGAGTAGAAGCGGCTCAATGGATTCCTGATCCTGCTGTGCCTTTTCGGGATACATCATGTCAATATCAATGTATTCAATACGACTACTGACCGTGGCAAAAACGTCAGTGGTATAAACGGAGGTGACAACCTCCCCTCCTTCTGTCCCAATCAGTGGGCTCCCGTCGGCGTCTAGATACCGCTTCGTGATTGTTTTGAGCTCATCTTCGATCTGAATATCGAAAAGAATTTGGGCATATCCACCGGTTGGTCGGGTTAATTCACCCTTGGCATTATAGTACTTACTGGAAAAGAGATCTCCATTATTCCATTGGTCTCGCCGGTAACTGAATTGCCCCGGTATTTCTGCTCTGTTCCCATTGGCATCGTATCGATCTTCAGTCAGAATATGTGAATTATCATTCTGATCGATTAAATATGTATATTTTGCGTAAGCATATCCTTTATCGATATTCACAGATTGTCCGTCAAGTCCGAAATAGTATTCAGATAAAAGGTTACAGTGATCATCCCATGAATATCGGGCACTGTGGTATCCACGGCTATTGACAGCAGGAGCGCCATATGCATCGTAAACTGTTTCGCTGATTAGGTTTCCGCTTTGATCCCAACTGCAGATTGTTTCGGTAACTTCAGGAAAAAAAACAGTTTCTTCTGCGAATGAGCACGAGCCAAATAACAGTATAATCGTCAGAATGATAAGAATTAAGATACCCGTATGCTTCATAGTCTTTTCCATACTTTACTACCCCTGCAACAATCTGTTTTCCGTATTATCCACAGTTAAGTCTGATTATGATAATACTTATTCTTGTAGTATTTTTTTTTGTAATAGGATTCCTGCCTGGCATTTTCGCCGTTATAAACAAAACCAAGCACATTCATGCCAGTCATTTCCGCTGAAATCAAAGCCTTTTGGATCGCACGGTGATCGGAATATCCCTGTCGGACTACCATCAGGCATCCGGCTACATTGGAAGAAATTACCAGCGGATCGGAAACAATGTTAATTGGTGGCATATCCATCAGCACCAGATCAAAATCCTGTTGAATTTGTTCAAACAGGTACTTAGCACTTTCCAAGCTCAGTAGTTCGGCGGGATTCGGGGGAAGGTGCCCCGCCGGCATGATATATAAGTTCTCTCTTTCAGTCGAAAGGACTGTATCCCACCAGTGAACGGATCCGACCAGGGCTTCCGATAAGCCGGGGCTCTCTTCGTCATATTCGAAATGTTCTCGTTGGCATGCACGCCTCATATCCCCGTCGATCATCAGCACTCTTTTCCCACTCATTGCGCAGGAAATAGCCAAGTTTACGGCAATGGTAGACTTGCCTTCCCCGGATATAGCACTGGTCAGTACTACAATTCGGTTCTGTCTTTCCACAAGGGTATAAAGCAGGTTCATACGTAGTTTGGCATAACCTTCGATCAGTGCCAGCGGGCTGTTGTTATTCAATAAAAGAGCTGAAGAAGCTTTGACTTTCTTTTTCTGAATCGGAATGCTTGCAAGTACGGGTGGCGTATAATTTTCTGTAATACTTTCAACATCCGTGACCTTGCGATTCATAATAAAAACTATCACAAGCAACGCTGCGGCTGCGGCTGCTCCGGCAATGCCACCGAGCATACCTCTGGTTTTAGGATTGCGGCTGTCCGGAAATGCCGGAGTCTCTGCGTAGTCAATCACTTCAATGCTTCCAGCATTCACTACGCGGATGATCTCCGCTGGTGCTACATCTACAACAGCATTGCATATATCTGCTGATAGTTGAGCATTCGATGTTGTAGAATTTATCCGCATGACACCTGTATCCGAAATCGATCCCATGGATAGTGTACTGGAAATATAGTCGGCATAGATACCAGGATAGTCTTTCATGAGCCGTTCCGCAACGACGTTCATCACTTTGCTGCTCCGAACTACCACCATATAAGTATCCAGCAATTGTACGGCAGAGTTCAGATCGTTTGCATTGGCATATTGATAGTTAACCAGATTTGGATTGCCGTTCAGGACATACATAGTCGCGTATGCAGTATAAGTATCCTTCTGGTAATACTTTGTATAGCAATAGAGACCAGTAAAACCAATCACAGCACAAAGGATAATGATCCAACAGCGTTTAAGGAGAAATTCTGCCAGCTTTTTAATATCAATTTTCTGTGCGTTTACCATGCTGTCATCTCCTGTTATTTTGCTACTTTCTTATATCTTTCTGTGCTTGTAACTGTACTCTAGTAAAGCCTTCCCTGACTTGTATACTTAACCGATTAATCTTACCATATAATGTACATACCGTCCATATAAAAACAAAGAAAAACGTTCGGAAAAATATGGATTCACATTCATAATATCGTTTCCGGAACTACTTTCCGGTATAGCAAAACCCCGGCTTGTATGCCGGGGTAAAGAGGTGTATTTTTTCTGTTCTTATTCTGCCTGTGGGGTCGGAAAATGGCCCTCAATCCATTCGTCTATCGGTCCCCGGTCAATTGAGATCCAGACTGCCGGACGGACGCCCGCAATCATCCCCAGATCGTCAGGGTAAATGTATCCGTCTGCTCGGACAGCCCCAGTCCTGATCCATTGCATAACCGAAATCCCATGCGTCCGGTTGCCATTCTCGTCCTTGTAATAATTCAGCAGGTCATGATGTGTCTCGTCCTTGCTGACCGCATAGGCCGTTGCCTCTACCGTTTCTTCTTCAGCGCAGTACTGTTTGTATTCCCTGTTGTCCAGGATAAAAGCAGAGTCTCCGGCTTCATTCGCGCTGATCAGCGCTGCTTCCTGCTGTGAGAAACTGCCGGCAAATTGTTCTCTGATCCAGGTATAAATGTCTGATTTTTGCCAGATCTCGTCCGGGTTTAATTCACCCAGGTCGGTCCTGTGCTCACCCGTCATAAACGGCATGGCGTCAATCACTTTTTCGCTCAGCAGCAACGCTTCTCCATTCTGAGAATAAAGGATTTTCCAAGCAATCGCTTCCGGGCCGTTCTCCGTATTGTTATCCTGTTCGTATTTTCCGAGGTATACGGTGTTGCCGACTGTGAATTCCGTTGTCCACAGATCACGGAACAGATCCGCGTCTTTCAGATAGTCTCTTGCCTGCCGGAACAGCTCCGCGTCGCTGATAGCTAGCATCGCGTCGATTGCCTGTTGGGAGGACACTTCCCCCGCCTTTGCTTTTTCGCACAGGTCGATTGCTTTCTCGTACAGGCATTCCTGAATTCGCTGGGCAGCTTCTCCGTATTCGCCGGCGGCCTCATAGGCTGCAATCGCGCCATCCCAGTCTCCTTCTCCTGCTTTGTTTTCGCCCTCAAGAAACCTGGTGGCGGCAATCTGCGTCACAGCGTCGCTGTAACTGCCTGCCTGCGCAAACGCGTCAACCGCCGCGTCCCATTCCTTCGCTTCCTGTTTGGCCATGCCGGCTGCATAACAAAGTTTGGCGGTTCTTTCCGCGGCGTCAGCGTATTCTCCAAGCTCCGCAAAAAGTGTCAGAGCGCCTTCCGCGTCACCGTTCTTTTCGAGATCTTCAGCTTCCTGATATGTCGTTTCGGATATCTGTTTCGCTGCGTCACTGTATTCGCCGGCGTTTCCAAAGGCATCCCTTGCGCCGTCCCAATCCTGCGCAGCTTGTTTCGCTTTACCTTCAGCATACCAAGCCGCAAGAATCTGATCTTTTGCGTCGCTGTATTCATCTGCGTTCCCAAAGGCATTTCTGGCCCCGTCCCAGTCCTGAAGGTCCAGTTTTGCTATACCTTCCGCGTACCAGACCGCGGGAATCTGTTCTTTTGCATCGCTGTATTCGCCGGCGTTCCCAAAGGCATTTCTGGCACCGTCCCAGTCCTGAAGGTCCAGTTTTGCTTTACCTTCCGCGTACCAGACTGCGGGGATCTGTTCTTTCGCGTCGCTGTATTCACCGGCACTCTCAAAGGCAGATCGTGCGCCATCCCAGTCCTGAAGTGCCAGTTTCGCTTCGCCTTCCATGTACCAGGTCGAAAGAATCTGATCTTTTGCGTCAGTATACTCTCCGGCTTTGCCAAAGGCTGCCCTGGCACTGTCCCAGTCCTGTGCGGAACGTTTTGCCTGGCCCTCAGCATAATATGTCGCGTTAATCTGACTCTCCGCGTCGCTGTATGTACCAGCGTGTGTGAAGGCGGCCACCGCTTCTTCCCACTCACCGGCGTCCCGTTTGGCAATACCCAGATCGTAATAGGGCTTATTGGCGCGTTCAAATGCATCGCTGTATTCACCGAGGCTTATGAACAGGTTGTACGCGCCTTCCTGATCGCCGGAAGCTTCCAGGGCGGAAGCCTGCTGATAATACGTTTCGTTGATCTGATCGGCAGTATCGCTATAGTTTCCGATCTTGGAGAACGCGGTGATCGCTTCATCCCATTCCTGCGCTTCCCTTTTGGCTACGCCCAGATCGTAATAGGGTTTATTCGCCCGGTCATTGGCGTCCTTGTATCGTCCCAGGCTGATGAACAGGTCGTATGCGCCTTCCTGGTCTCCGTTCTCCTCAAGGGAGTTTGCCTGCTGGTAATAGGTTTCGTTGACCTGAAGGGCCGAGTCTTTATATTCTTTCAGATCTGTAAAAAGCCTGACAGCTTCGTCCCAGTTCTGCTGTTCACGCTTGTATTCTGCCTGTTGGTATTTCGTCTCCAGGATCTGATCTGCAGCGTCGCTGTAGGTGCCGGCTTTTTCAAAAGCCAGCATAGCGGCATACCAGTCCTTTTTCTCCCGCTTGGCAACGCCCTGATCATAATACGGTTTGTTCGCTCTTTCAAAGGCGTCGCTGAAATCCCCAAGGCTGGCGAAAACAGCGCATGCTTCGTCCTGGTTCCCGGCTTTTTCCAGTACATCGGCCTTGTCATATCCGCGCTGCAGCACGTCCACTGCTTGTTGAGTCGCGTTTCTGTATTCCCCAAGCTCGGCAAAAGCCGCTGCTGCTTCAGAGAACTTCTCTTCCTGCTCCAGTTTAAACGCGGCATAATACTTGCTCAGATCCGCGCTGTCGCTGAACTGTGGCAGGGTGTTAAGCATTTCGATGCTTTGTCCGAACTCACCGTTTCCGGCAATACGAACCGCTTCATCGTATACAGCCTGGCGGCATTTATCCGCTCGGATACTGCTGTCCAGGAAATAATTGACCATGTCATAGTATTCGGCCGCCGTAACCCACATACTCCAGTTGGAACTGTCTGCCGTATTCTCGTACTTTCTGGCAGTATAATAGGTGATCATCATCCGGCTGTCCTTGAAATCACCCAGTGTGCTGAAGCTTGAAATGGCTGAATCGTACTGGCCTTCTTCCGCAACGGCAATCGCCTTTGCGTACATGGACAATTTGGAAGAGTCTTCATAGGTGGAAATCTGGTCAAAAAGCGCGGTCGCGTCGAAATACTTTCCCTCGGTCATCAGCTTCTGCGCTCTCTCATATTTCGCTTCAGTACTCTCCTGGCACGCGGAAAGGCAGAGTATGATGACCACCATGAATGCGATCAGTCCTGCTGTTTTCAGCTTTCTCATACCGTTCCTCCGTGTGCGTCCGCCCGGCTATAGACCGCGCGTCTTTTCTCGTTCAGATTATATTATCATATTTAGGGGTATTTTAAAAGTTTTTTATTCCTGTGATTGCCCGTTTTTTGTTCTCCGTGTTACTATCCTGTGCATAAGCGGCAGAATGCAGTCTATGGAAAAGCCCCGGAGAATCATATATTCTCCGGGGCACGGTCTATTTGATTGCTTATTTGTCGTAATTCACAACCTGGCTGAAATCAGGAGCCTTCAGGCTGGCGCCGCCAATCAGGCCGCCGTCAATTTCGGGCTGGGCCATGAGTCCCTTGACGTTCTTGGGATTCATGCTTCCGCCGTACTGGATGCGGACCTTGTTGGCTGTAGCTTTGCCATACTTGCGGGCTACAGCCGCGCGGATCACGCCGATGGTTTCGTTCGCCTGTTCGTCAGTGGCAGTCAGGCCGGTACCGATTGCCCATACAGGCTCATAAGCGATGATGATCTTAGCTACCTGCTCTTTGGTCAGACCGTTCAGGCCGATCAGGGTTTGATACTCGACCAGTGCGTCAGTGTATCCCGCTTCGCGCTCTTCCTTGTTCTCGCCCACGCACATAATGACCTTCAGGCCGGCTTCAACAGCGGCCAGCACGCGCTGGTTAACCGTCTTGTCCGTCTCGCCAAAGTACTGACGGCGCTCGCTGTGTCCGATAATGACGTATTCGACGCCGCAAGCTTTGAGCATATCGGCGCTCAGTTCGCCGGTGAACGCGCCGCTCTTAGCCCAGTGCACATTTTCAGCGCCCAGCTTGATCTTGCTGCCCTTGGCAGCTTCCTTCACCGCAGCAAAATTCACTGCGGGCACACATACCACGACGTCACAGTTGGCGTCCTTCACCAGGGGCTTCAGCTCGGTAACCAGAGCCTTCGCTTCTTCGGGAGTCTTGTTCATTTTCCAGTTCCCGGCAATAATCGGTTTACGCATAATGCTTTCTCCTTTTATTCTGAATTATTTCTCGTCCAGGCAGGCAACGCCGGGCAGGGTCTTGCCTTCGAGGAACTCGAGGCTTGCGCCGCCGCCGGTGGAAATGTGGGTCATCTTCGCACCGAGGCCCATCTGTTCAACAGCAGCCGCGCTGTCGCCGCCGCCGATAATTGTTACAGCGTCGGAATCAGCCATCGCCTGTGCGACAGCCAGGGTGCCCTGCGCCAGGGTGGGATTCTCGAACACGCCCATCGGTCCGTTCCAGACGACGGTCTTGGCGCCCTTCACGGCTTCCGCGAACAGTTCACGGCTCTTGGGGCCGATATCCAGGCCTTCCTTGTCGGCCGGGATCTTGTCGGAATCAACAACGATGGTATCCACAGGTCCGTCGATGGGATCCGGGAATGCGGCGGCGCACACGGTGTCAATGGGCAAAAGCAGTTTTACGCCCTTTTCAGCGGCCTTGGCCATCATGTCCTTGCAGTAATCAATCTTGCTCTCGTCCAGCAGGCTCTTGCCGACTTCATAGCCCTTCGCCTTCAGGAAGGTGAACGCCATGCCGCCGCCGATGATCAGGGTATCAACCTTTTCAAGCAGATTGTTGATCACGTTCAGCTTGTCCTCGATTTTCGCGCCGCCCAGGACAGCAACAAAGGGACGATCCGCGTTTTCCAGCGCCTTGCCCATAATGGACAGTTCCTTGCCGATCAGATAGCCGGCAACATTGGGGCTGGTGTAAGCGGTCACGCCGGCGGTGGAGCAGTGCGCCCGGTGGCAGGAGCCGAAAGCGTCGTCCACATAAGCGTCAGCCAGGGAAGCCAGGTCTTTGCTGAAAGCTTCAATGTTCTTGGTTTCTTCCGCACGGAAACGAGTGTTCTGCAGCAGCACGACGTCGCCGTCCTTCATCGCGGCAACGGCAGCCTTGGCGTTCTCTCCAACTACATTATCATCATTGGCGAAAACAACGGGCTGACCCAGCAGTTCGCTCAGGCGGACAGCCACAGGCGCAAGAGAGAACTTCTCTTCCGGTCCGTTCTTCGGCTTGCCCAGGTGAGAGCACAGGATGACCTTGCCGCCGTCAGCAATCAGCTTTTTGATTGTCGGCAGAGCAGCCACAATGCGCTTGTCATTGGTGATCTTGCCGTCCTTCATGGGGACGTTGAAGTCGCAGCGGACCAAGACCCGCTTGCCTTTTACCTGAATGTCGTCAACCGTCTTTTTTGCCATGGTTTTATCTCTCCTTTTTTATTATTGATGGCCTCATTTATTGCAAAATCTCCTCGGGAGATGAGCAACCTTATATTTTACTCCATTATCCTTAATCCAAACTAAAACGCGGTTCCCTGTTCCTTATACATTCTGTGCGGCCAGAATGCCCAGCATTCTTTCAGCAGCGCCCTGGTCCGTAACCAGCAGGTAATGCCTCGTATGCCGCAGGATGGAAATGATTGCCTCAGCTTTCGTGGCGCCGGCCGCTGCGGCCACCATCCGGCAGGTGGGTTTAAGCCTGGCCAGATCTACTCCCACGTTGGTTGATTCCATCAGACAGCGCCCATTCAGGTCATAATACGCTCCGAAGCTCTCACCCTTTGCGCCTTCCTGGATCAATCTGGTCTGGATCTCATGCGGCTGCCTGCGCTGTTTCATCATTTCCGAAGCTGTGCCGATTCCGTGAAGGATCACGTCAGCACGCTCCAGCAGTTCCATCGCCTCACGGACTTCCGGAAGCCTCAGCATCTCCTGCATGGCAGCCGCGTCCATAGTGTCCGGCAGGTGAATCAGCCGATAATGGCCGCCGAGTTTCCCGGCGATTTCCTCCGCCAGCGTATTGGCCTGGATCTCAACGGAGCGGCCGAGACCGCCCCGTGCGGGAACCACCATCACGTTCAGCGGTGCCTGGCTTTGCAGGCTCTTGGCCACCGCGGCGATCGTCCGTCCGCCGGTTACCGCCAGCGTATTGCCGTTCATAAGAATGCTTCTCAGTTTCTGGGCGCAGATCCGGCCGACATCGGAAAGCACCTGTTCATCCTCATCCGCGTCACCGGGAGCAATCAGCACACGGTCGACGGGAAGCAGATCACAGAGCCTGGTCTCCATTTCAGTCAGGCCGCTCATCGCCTTGGAGAAGGCGCGGGAGGTCTCGAGCACTTCATCCGCCTTATCAGACAGCGACATTCCGGAAGCATCCAGATCAATATATCCCAGATCCTTCAGGATTGCCGCGGTGTTGCGGATTTCCCGTTCCGGAAGGTTCAGCTTTGCGGCCAGCTGCCGCCTCCCTACCGGCTGCATGGCAGCAATCCGTTCCAGGATCAGCGCTCGCCGCGTAATTTCATCGGTAAGGTCAGGCGCGAGTTTTCGCATCAGGGTAATGAAACCCGGATCCATTATTCCCGCCTCCTTCCGAATCATGTGGGTCAGTTTTTGCCCGCAAGGGCGAATCGTGTCCCAACGATGATTTTATCACAAGGAGCAAGCCTTTACAAGTTAAATTTCCTTTACAAACAAACCCGGAATACCGTTTCAACTCTTTTTAAGTCTGTATTTTCAATCCATAATTATGAATTATGAATTATGAATTATAAATTGTGAATTGTTATTATACCCTCACCATCTCTACGCCTTCCAGCGCCCTGGCAATCAGTTCCTCTGAATCCAGTTTGGCTTCTCCTTCAAGAATTTTCTCCATTTTGGGATGCGTGGCAGGATGACGGGGCGTGAATACAGTGCAGCAATCTTCAAAAGGAAGCTCAGAAATCTCCAGCGTACCGATCTTCCGGGCCACCTCAATAATCTCGCTCTTGTCAAACCCGATCAGGGGCCGGAATACCGGCATGCCGGCCACATCGTCTGTGGTGCCCAGCGCGGTCATCGTCTGGCTCGCCACCTGGCCGATACTTTCCCCTGTAATCAGGGCTTCGCTCTCCGTATCCCGGGCGATCCGTTCCGCGATCCGCATCATATAGCGCCGCATAATCAGCGTGGTATATTCTTCCGGACATTTCTCATGGATCGCCATCTGGATTTCCGTAAACGGAACGATATAAACTTTAATGCCGCAGCAACTGAAGGACAGTTTCCGGGCCAGATCAAGCACCTTTTCCTTCGCCCGGTCTGAAGTATAGGGATAGGAATGGAAATGCACCGCGTTGATCTGGACTCCCCGTTTGGCGATCATCCAGCCCGCCACAGGGCTGTCGATGCCGCCTGAAAGCAACAGCGTCGCGTTGCCGTTCGTGCCGACAGGCATACCGCCCACAGCCGGGATGACTTTCACATACAGATAGGCCAGATCCCGGATCTCTATATTCACAAGATGCTCCGGATGGTGTACGTCTACCTTTAGGTGCTCATTCGCCTGCAGAATGCGGTAACCGACCTCCTCGTTGATTGCCGGGGAATTCATCGGATAACGTTTATCGCTCCGGCGGGCATTTACCTTGAACGTTCCGTGCAGATCCTTTGTCATCTCCACTGCCTGCGCGCAGATCGCTTCAAAGTCATCCTTCGGCATCTCCACTGCGGGACAGACGCTATGGACACCGAAAACCTTCGTCACCCTGGCGATACACTCATCCAGATCCAGGAATCCTTTGACGAAGATCCGGCCGTCGTGCACCCAGACTTCCGCGCCCAACCCGCGCACGGCATACCTGACTTTCCGCACCAGTGCGCGGATAAAGTAAGGCCGGTTCAGTCCTTTCAGAAAGATTTCTCCGTATCTGACAAGCAATAATTCCTGCATTTTTCTGTCACCCTTTGATAATTAATACTGCGGCTTCCAGGGGCTGTAATCCTTTCCTTCCAGGATATCCGCTATACGCTCGCATGCATGTCCGTCCCCGTACGGATTGCAGGCGTGAGCCATTTTGTCGTATTCCGTCTGGTCTTCCAGCAGCTGTTTGAACGTTCTGTAAATTACTTCTTCATCCGTCCCGACCAGCTTCAGCGTACCGGCATCAACACCCTCCGGCCGTTCCGTCGTGTCGCGCATAACCAGCACAGGCACTCCGTAAGAGGGACATTCCTCCTGGATTCCGCCGGAATCAGTCAGGCACAGATAAGACCGCGCTTCAAAATTGTGGCAGTCGAATACCTCTATCGGTTCGATAATATGGATATGTTCACATTCGCCCAATTCTTCCTCTGCTGCTTTGCGTACAACCGGATTCATATGGATCGGATAAACGGCCCGGCAGTCAGGGTGTTCATCCAGCACCCGGCGTATTGCCCTGAACATATGATGCATCGGCTCGCCCAGGTTCTCCCGGCGATGAGCAGTGATAAAGATCAGTTTATTGTCCCCAACCCATTCCAGTTCCGGATGGGTGTAGTCTTCCCGGACGGTATGCTGCATGGCGTCAATCACCGTGTTGCCGGTGATATAGATCGTCTCTGCTTTTTTGCCTTCGCGGAGCAGATTCTCGGCGGACAGCGGTGTCGGACTGAAATTGTAAGCCGAGATGATACCGACGCCTTGACGGTTGAATTCTTCCGGATACGGACTGTAAATGTTGTAGGTTCGAAGTCCGGCTTCAACATGACCAACGGGAATCCGCAGATAGAAACAGGCCAGTGCTGTCACAAAAGTTGTACTGGTATCGCCATGTACAAGCACCACGTCAGGCTTTACTTCTTCGAGAACGGTTCGGATCGAATTCAGAATATTCGTGGTGATGTCAAACAGCGTCTGCCGGTCCTTCATAATATCCAGATCATAATCCGGAACCACATGGAAGGTCTCCAGCACCTGGTCAAGCATCTGCCGATGCTGGGCAGTCACGCAGACGATTGTTTCCAGCCCTTCACGCTTCTTGAGTTCAAGCACCAGCGGGCAAATTTTGATGGCTTCCGGTCTGGTACCGAACACGCACATGATCTTTTTCATTTTCTTTTCCCCCGTCGATGTATCATCTTCTTGTATATTTCTTCAGCATTTCCCAATGCTTAGCAGTACATTCTACAGCATAGTCTATTTCTTCGTCTGTTGTAAACGGGCAAAGGCTGAAGCGCAGCGAACAGTCTGCCTGTTCCGTACTGACGCCCATCGCTTTAAGTACAGGCGAAATTTTCTGTTTTCGGCTCGCACAGGCACTGCCGGCCGAAACAAATACGCCGTCTCCCTCCAATGCGAACAGCATCGTTTGGCTCCGGACCGGCATCAGCGCCACGTTCAGAATATGCGGTGCGCACGTTGCCGGGTCTTCTTCGGGACCGTTGATCCGCGCGTCCGGAATCCGACGCAGCAGTTCCTCCCGAAGCCGGTTTTTCTTGTCCCTCATGCGTTCGTTCGCAGCGGGATCCCATGCCCGGATTGCCTCTCCCAGCGCAATGATCCCGAATGTATTTTCTGTGCCGGAACGGAGGTTGCCCTCCTGTCCGCCGCCGAACTGAATAGGCCGGATTGCATGGTCTTTTTTCACAACCAGTGCACCTGTACCCTTCATGCCGTGGATCTTATGTGCTGAAAGGGCGTAGGATTGAATCCCAAGCCGATTGAAGTCCAGCTTCATCCGCAGAAAGCCCTGAACACCGTCTACATGAATCGCTGCGCCGGGTGCTTTCCGATCCCTGATTCGGGCAATTTCCTGCAGCGGTTCGGCGGCACCCGTTTCGTTATTCACCTGCATCACGGAAATCAGCAGAACGTCTCCGTCCAGCATCTGTTCCAGCGCGGAAAGGTCAACGGTTCCGGCATGGCTTGCCGGAATCTCCTCGACGGTATGTCCTATCCGCCGGATTTCCTCCGCGCAGGCGGATACAGCCGGATGTTCAACGGAAGAAATTAGCACCCTTCCCGGTTTCCGGCAGGTCTTCAGGTGCCCGATTAAGGCAAGGTTGTCTGCTTCCGTTCCGCCGGAAGTAAAGATGACTGTCTGCCCTTCTGCTCCTGATTCTTTCAGGCAGCGTTCCCGCACTCCGTCCAGTTTCTTCTGAATCTCCAGGGCAGGCTTATATAAGGCGGATGGATTGAACCATCCGCCCTCCATCAGTTCGCTGACGGCCGCCGCGACAGCCGCTGAAGGCTTTGTCGTGGCGCTGTTGTCCAGATAAGCGTTCATCCGCCTTACTCCCGCCACGCGCCGTTCGGCAGGTAATGCCGGATATAATCAACCATTTCCTCGCTGGGCTCTAGAATAATCATTTTCCGGGATGATTCCTTGGAAAAATAGAAATAATACAGCTCTGCGTCCCGGTTCAGGAACCAGTTCATGCGTTTAATCCCCGGCATGCTCAGAAAGCGCTGAAAAGAAGGGGAAGCAACCTTCCCGAAAGCTTCCACGTTCTTCACGTTCAGGCTTCCCAGACTCTTGCGCTTTTTGTTGTTGTATACTTCGGCGAAATCCAGGGATCCGTTCGTAAACGTATACTCATATTCCGTCAGCAGCTTGTCGTGAAAAAACCAGGTGTATACGGCAATACCGGCTGAAATCACAATCACTGCCACCGAAAACCAGTTGAAATTCGCGCTCAGCGTACCCAGCGTAATGCTTGCGGTCAGCGCGGACAGAATGATGATCGCCCAGCTCAGGTAATAAAGGATCCGGTTCAGCGTATTGTTCCGCTTAACCACTACTTCTTCCAGGAAATGGTCCATAAACGGCATCGGGGATTACCTCCAATTTATCATTCGTTTTGAATTCTTATTTTTCACGGGATATTATGTTCCGGGCAAGATCCGCGAAGAACGCTGTATTCCACGGCATGCTGTCAAGTACCTTAACTGCCATCTCAATTTGTTCCGCCGCGTCTTTTTCCGTTCCTTCCGTTCCGCGCAGCGCAACCCAGGTCATTTTGTTCAGGGCGGAATCCATCCCTGTGTTCTTGCCCATCAGGGTCGCGTCGCCTTTCACATCCAGCAGGTCATCTGTCATCTGGAAAGCCATTCCGAGATGGAATCCGTATGCGTATCCCGCACGGATCTGATTCTCATCAGCCCCGGCCAGCGCAAGCCCTGCTTCCATTGGTGCTTCCAGCAAATCCGCTGTTTTATGGCTGTGAATATAACTGACCAGTGCCTCATTCGGCGTGTCCCCTTCGGATAGGACATCTTTGGTCTGTCCGGCTATCATCCCTGTGACGCCCGCATGCCGCATGATAATTTCCATTGCGCGGATCCCGCGCGAATCCGCCAACCGGAGCGCTGACCGTGCCATCAGTTCCGCCGCGGCATTCAGGAGTCCGTCGCCGGCAAGAATAGCCAGGTCTTCGCCGAACACCTTATGGTTGGTCGGTTTTCCCCTGCGCAGGTCATCGTTGTCCATCGCCGGCAGGTCGTCGTGGATCAGGCTGTAGGTATGGATCATTTCAATCGCGCATGCAAAGGGCAGTGCGATCCCGGTATCACCTCCGGCCATGTCACAGGCCGCGAGCAGGATAACCGGCCGTAGCCTTTTCCCACCTGCTTCAAGGCTGTATTTCATTGCGTCAAGCAGCTTGTCCGGGATCTCCCCCAGCGATTCCAGCATCGGTCCCAGGGCATTTTCAACGCAGGCGCGGTATTCATCATAAGTCTTCATGCTGTTCTCCCGGAACAATCAGTTCCTGTTCTTTTCCGTCCTGAAGCACGGTCAGCTGCCTGTTCATGTCCTTCAGTTCTTCTTCCAGCGAAGCCAGCGTCCTCATGCCCGCCTCAAACTGTTTGACCGAATCCTCCAGGGGCAGTTTCCCTTCCTCAATCCTGGTAATAATCTCCTGTACATCCTGCAGCCTGTCCTCAAAGGATTTCTTTTCGTCCGTCATGTTTTCCCCTTTCTGGCCACGGCAACCCGTCCATCCGCAAACTGCAGGGTCATCCGTTCCTGTTTCTCCGCTTCAGCCGCACGGGTAAGCAGCCGTTCCTCCTGGTCATAGACAATGGCGTATCCCCGGTTCAGCACCGCCATCGGGCTGACCGCCGTCAGGCGTTCCCGCAGCCGCGCCGCTGTATGTTCTGCCTCCTTCATCCTGTCCGTCAACAGCTGCCGCATTGTTTTCCTTGCATCATCTGTTGCCGTTTCCGCTTGACGAAGCCGCGTGTTTATCGCTCCGCAAAGCTGCATTCGGATCATGTCCCTCCTGCTGGTCAGGAGAGCAATGCGTCTCTCTGGCGAAAGCGCTGTCAGTTTTCGGATTTCCTCCTTCAGAAGCAGCTCGGCTCGCCTCAGGCTGTTCATCCCGGCTCTGACCAGGCCGGAACGGCTCAGGTTGATCCGTCCGGTCAGTTCCCGGCGGTCCGGGAACACAATTTCAGCGGCATTGCTCGGGGTGGATGCCCGCACATCCGCGGCAAGGTCGCACAGTGTCGTGTCTATCTCGTGTCCGACACCGGAAACAACCGGTTTCCCGCATCCGGCGACCGCCCGGGCCACCGCTTCATCGTTGAAGCACCAGAGGTCTTCCGCGGAGCCGCCGCCCCGGGCAACGATAATCACGTCCGCGTCCGTTTCCAGGTCCGCTTTCATGATGCCTTCCGCAATTTCCATTCCCGCTCCGGCTCCCTGTACGGCTACCGGGACCAGGACGATCGGGACGGACGGGCAGCGCAGCGCTGAAACATTCAGGATGTCATGCAGCGCGGCGCCGCTCTGAGACGTAACCACCGCAACCTTCCGGGGCAGCATGGGCGTCTGTCTTTTTCGTCCCGGATCAAACAGGCCCTCTGCGGACAGTTTCCGCTTCAGTTCCTCCAGTCTGACATACATGTCTCCCAGTCCTGCAGGCCGCAGGCCTGTCACAATCAGCTGAGTTTTGCCCTGGGGCGCGTAGTAATCAATATAGCCTTCCGCCAGCACCTGATCGCCGTCCTTCGGACGGATCTTTGCCTTCAGGTTGGCGTTCCGGAACATGGCGCAGGTAATGGATGCCTGCTCATCCTTCAGGCTGAAATACCAGTGTCCCGAGGCGATCTGGTTCCTGAAACTGCTGACCTCGCCGCGTACCAGCACGCTCCGTGTTCGCGGATCCCGCCGGATTGCTTCGGAAATGATCAGGTTCAGTTCCGATACGCTCAGGCCCGTTTCATTCATCACTTTGCAAGCGTCCTTTCAGCCGCCTCAACAGTGTTGGCCAGCAGCATCGTGATCGTCATTTTTCCGACGCCGCCGGGCACCGGTGTAATCCAGCCGGCTACTTCCTTCACCGCGTCATAATCCACGTCGCCTTTAACCTTGCCGTCTACACGGTTGATACCCACATCAATCACCACAGAACCGGGTTTGACCATGTCTGCGGTTACGAATCCGGCCTTCCCGACCGCGGCGACAAGAATATCCGCCCGTCGGGTATGCTCCGCCAGGTTCTTCGTCCGGCTGTGACAGATCGTTACCGTGCAGTTTTCACGGAGAAGAAGCATCGCCATCGGTTTTCCGACGATATTGCTTCTTCCGATTACTACGGCTTCTTTCCCGTTCAGATCCAGACCGGTGCTTTTGATCATATACAATGCACCGCGGGGTGTACAGGCAACTACGCCTTCCGTCCCGGTCAGCATATGCCCGGCATTGATCAGGTGGAAGCCGTCCACGTCCTTCTCCGGAAGAATCTTCGCCAGTGCGGCGTTTTCATCCAGATGCTTCGGCAGCGGAAGCTGAACGAGGATCCCATGAATTGCCGGGTCTGAGTTCAGCTCGTCAATCGTGTCCTCCAGCTGTTCCTGCGTCGTTTCCGCAGGCATCTGGATTGTGCGGGAATACATCCCGGTTTCAGCACAGCCGTTGCCCTTGTTCCGCACATAAATCTCGCTGGCGGGATCGTTCCCCACCAGGATGACGGCCAGTCCGGGCGTCACGCCCTGCTCCTTAAGCTTCTGAACCCGTTCAGCAATTTCCGCACGTAAAGATGCAGACATTACTTTTCCGTCAAGGATTTGAGCTGCCATATCTTCCTCCGTTGTCACATTCCATAATTACGAATTATGAATTGTGAATTATGAATTAATCAGGCGCTTCGCGCCGATAAGCGCAACGCCCGCCGCGTTGTCCCCGCTCATTTCCGGTTCACCGAAAACAAATTTCGGACAGTTGCGGGCTTTCTTTCTTCTTTCCCCCAGCATCTGCCGCAGTAACGCCGACGCCGCCACGCCGCCGGTGATCAGCGCGCTGCCGATGCCGGTTCTTTCGTTTCCCGCCTGAAGCATGCGGATCAGCGTCCGCGCCAGCACATCATAGATTTCACGTGCAATGTCTTCTCTGGAGAGATTGCCTTCCCGGATCCACTGACGGACCCTTGTTTCTGCTCCGCTCAGGTGGCAGATCAGTCCGCCGTTGTCCATGCTGCAGCCGATCCGGCTTTCGCACTGACCTCTCACCGCCAGTTTTTCAAGCTCCTCGCCTGCGGGGAAGGGCAGCCCCATCTCCACTCCGGCACGGTCCACAAGCTGCCCTGCATGCAGATCCGCGCTGCCGCCGATCTGTGTGATTTTCCCGCCGTCCAGTACAAGCAAATCCGTTGTTCCCCCGGACAGGTGAACCGCCAGCAGCCGGCCGCTGTCTTCCAGTGCGGTACCGTGAAGGGCAGCTGCCAGGTGCCCGTGCTGGTGGGTTGTCTCGAAAAAAGGCACGTCGAGTGCGGCTGCCAGCAGGCTTCCGGCCGTGTAGCCCGCCTGGAAAACCGGCATATAGGAGGTTTCACCGTCCCTGGGTTTCGTGCTGGCGGCAACCGCCACAATCTGTGCGTCTTTCAGGCTGTCCCGGAGTTCCTCTTCACAGTTCCTCAACTGCCTGATATGCGCAAAAACGGCATCACTCTGGCGAAGTCCCCGCTCCCCTTCTGGTACGGGAAGCAGTTCCCGGTGATTCACCAGGATCTCTCCATCCAGCGTGACCGCCGCCACCGAGGTTCTGTAATTGCTGGTATCAAAGCCGAGAACAACCGGCTTTCCTCCGGTTGCCCTCACGTCTGTGCCTCATGCTCCCGCAGGATCGTACCGAGTATCCCGTTGACAAAGGACTTGTCCTCCGGGTCCGAAAAGCGTTCCGTCAGCTCCATTGCCTCCGCGATGGATACGTTGCCGGGCACGTCTTTCGCGTAAAGGATCTCCCACACGGCCAGGCGCATAATCGTCAGATTGACCAGTGAAATTCGTTCAATGTTCCAGCCGCTGGCCGTTTTCTGATCAATCAGGGCGTCTATCTCTTCCCGGTGTTCCAGCACACCTTCCAACGCGGAAGTAATGTAATCCCTGTCCTCGTCATCCGGTTCATTCTTTTCAATATGATCCACTCCGGGAAAGCCGTCCTCCCGAAGCTCATCATAGACCATCTTCAGCGTATCTTCTCCGCCTTGGCCGCCGGAGATCTTCTCAAAGATCATCTGCATGGCAGCCGCGCGTGCTGTTGTACGGGACATTCTTCTTACTCCTTCGTTTTCGCTTCCGTGTCGGCGGCGCCGCTGTCGGCAGCCTGCATTTCCTGTTCCCGCTTCAGTTCGCTCTTCAGGTCAATGACCTTGACTTCTTTATCCGGGATCAGCTTATTGGCCGTATTTTTCAGGAATTCGCGTTTGTTCTCGACGGTTCCCAGGAAAAAGCCCACAGCAAACAGCAGACACAGCACAAGTGTCTTCCAGAAACCGATCGTCATCACCAGTACGCCGAGCACAACAAGCCCCGCGCCGATAATCAGCCCAAATGCGGGCGTTCCTTTCTTCATATTCATGATTCCTTACTCCCTTCGGTTGCATCATTCTTCGGTTCATCGTCTGCGCTGGACTCTGCAGGCTTTTCTTCCGGCTTCTCCGGTGTTTCTGCAGTGTCCGGTTCATTCTGTTCAGGCTTCTCCACCGCTGGCGGCATCGGCATAACGCAAGGTTCCTCAGGGCTGGAGAAAAGGCGCTGATGGATCGGACGGTCATCCTCTTCCGGAGGCGCCTCATTCTTCAGCATTTCAGCCGCGGCTGCGGCTGCGGCGGATACCTCGACCCGCGGCATATCATCTTCAGCGTCGGAAGCGGGCGGTGCGGGCATCTCGGCCATCACCTGTTCCACTTCTTCCTGCGTCATGGTGCCTGTTTCCTCTTCATCCTTTTCCTTGGGTTTTTCCTCATTGGCGTTCGTAGCTCCGGGCAGCGCGCGCGCTGTAGGTGCTTCGATCGCAAACAGGGAGTCCGTCGCTTCCGGACCGGAGGATTCGACCAGAACCCTGATGTCCTTTACCTCAACCCCGCTGCAAGCGGTCACATACTGTTTGATCTGCTGCTGCAGCGCGTCCACGGTCAGTGGAATGCTGACGCCGCCGGCTACGGTCCCGCGGATTCGAATCAGCAGGCCGCCTTTCTGGTTCTCAAGACGCACACCCTGCACAGTCAGCTCCTTATGGGGATCAAGGCACTTCTGGACCATGCTTTCCATGGCTTTCAGGGAAATAGACAGTTCACCGTTCTCCGTCTTCTGCATAACAAACTTATCCCTGCGTCCATGGTGGCGGAAAAGAACCATAATGCAGTAGATCCCAAGTACTGCAAACAGGATCAGCGCGATGATCAGCCAGATCTTGTTCTGGTCGTTCGTCACTACCCTGGCAATGTACCCGATCACGTCTTTCCCGAAAATCAACTGGGCGGCAGCTGCCGCGACGCCGGCCAGCATCAGCAGCCCGGCCAGGGCAACCAGGATTCTGTCCAGAATACGAATCTTCATCCGAATTTACCTCCTGTTCACAGCAGGGAAAAAAGACAGAGGATTCCTCCCCTGTCAGACTGTATCATTTCTTCTCTTCGGTTCCGTCGGGGACTGTTCCCTCTTCGGTTTTCTCTTCAGGTTTCTTCTCGGCTTTTGACTTCTGCTTCGGTTCAGTCTTCTGTTTGGCCTTAGCGTCGTCTTTCTGTTCGGCTGCGGTGGATTTCTTCGCTTTTTCCCTGGAGGGTGCGTGGGTATCAACCTCCGGCAGTTTCACCTGATCAGTCTCTGCTCCCGCGACAAGCGCAGCCTGCTGTGCGCCGGCCTGCAATGCCTTTTTGTCCTGTTCGAAACTGACGCTCTGCACATGCACGTCCACCCGAACCACATGCAGACCGGTCATGGATTCAATTGCCTTGCGGACATTTTCCTGTGCGTCCGCTGCGGCGCGCTGGATCGGAATGCCGTATTCCACGATTACATAAAGGTCAACAGCGACTTCTTCCGTGCCGACTTCAACCTTGACGCCCTTGGTAACATTACGGTTCTTGCTCATAATGCTGCCGCTGACGCTGCACATACCCGCAATGCCTTCCACTTCATTTGCGGCCAGGCCCGCAATAATCGCTACAACCTCGCTGTTGTATGTGATGTTGGAGGAAGGAGTCGGGTCATCTGTATTCAGCGGAAGCGTATTGTTCGCCTTTTTGTCCGTCTTAGCTGCCATGAAGTCACAGCCTCCTTATCAGCGGTGTTTCAAATCCTTATTATTATACCAGAATCGGTGCGGGATTACAACTGCCCGTCTTCGTCCTTCACGATCGCAATATGAAGCTCATCAAGCTGTTTCTGCTCCACGGTACCCGGTGCGCCCATCATGATGTCCTGGGCGTTTTTGTTCATCGGGAACGGGATCACCTCGCGGATCGTTTCCGCGCCGGCCAGCAGCATCACCATACGGTCCACGCCGGGGGCAATACCGGCATGCGGCGGGGCGCCGTAACAGAAGGCGTTATACATAGCCGGGAACTTGGCCTTCACGTCTTCCTCTCCCAGACCGACCATCTCGAACGCCTTGATCATGATTTCCGGATCATGGTTCCGGACAGCGCCGGAGGACAGTTCCACGCCGTTGCAGACCAGGTCATACTGGAACGCTGTGATGGACAGCGGATCCACTTCGCCCTTCGCGGCCTGTTCAAGGATATCCAGTCCACCGTTGGGCATGGAGAAAGGATTGTGGCAGAACTCCAGTTCGCCGCTTTCCTCGCCGATCTCATACATCGGGAAGTCAACAATCCAGCAGAACTCATACCGTTCAGTATCCATATGGTTCGGGCACAGCTCACCCAGTTTTTTCACCAGTACGCCGGCTGTCTTCTGGGCGGCCCCCTTCTTTCCGGCGCTCAGCGCGACAAACGTGTTCGGCTTCAGATCCAGCGTAGCGATGACCGCGTCTTTGTTGTCCTGCAGGAACTTGGCGATACCGCCCACAATCTCCCCGTTTTCGTCCAGGCGGAACCAGTAGCTCTTGTTGCCGCTGACGACCTCCACGTCCGCACAGAGTTTGTCGATCTGCTTGCGGGTGGCGCTGAAGTCCGTCACGGGGATTGCTTTCACCGTATTGCCCTCAAAAGGCCCGAATCCGCAGCCGGAGAGCAGGTCCGTCACGTCTTTCACGGTCAGGTCAATCCGCAGGTCCGGTTTGTCGCTGCCGTAGGTTTCCATCGCTTCCAGATAGGGAATCCGGCGGAACGGCGCCGTGGAGGCGATATCGTAGGTGCCGTATTTGGCAAACACGGGAGGAAGCACATCCTCCATCACCGCGAAAACATCTTCCTGGCTGGCAAATGCCATTTCCATATCCAGCTGGTAGAATTCGCCGGGGCTTCGGTCACCGCGGGCATCTTCATCCCGGAAACAGGGCGCGATCTGGAAATACCGGTCAAACCCGCTTGTCATCAGCAGCTGCTTGAACTGCTGCGGCGCCTGCGGCAGCGCGTAGAACATGCCTGGGTGTTTCCGTGCCGGAACCAGGTAGTCTCTCGCGCCTTCCGGGGAAGAAGCGGTCAGGATCGGCGTGGTAATCTCCAGGAACCCATGCTCCGTCATGGCCTGGCGCAGCGCACTGACAACATTGCAGCGCATGATGATATTTTTCTTCACTTCAGGGTTGCGCAGGTCAAGATAACGGTATTTCAGGCGGATGCTTTCATCCGCTTCTGTGCTCCTGCTGATCTGGAACGGCAGCGCGTTGTAACGGCACTTTCCCAGCACCTCAACGCTTTCCGGAACGACCTCGATTTCACCGGTCGCCATCTTCGGGTTTTTGTTATCGCGTTCCCGAACCGTACCGGTCACGGAAACAACGCTTTCCTTGTTCAGGTTCAGGAAAACCTGAAGAATCTTTTCATCTTCAGCCACCAGTTGTGTGGAACCGTAAAAATCCCGCAGCACGATAAATGCGAGGTTTCCGCTGACTTCACGCACGTTTTCCATCCAGCCGCTCAGCCGGACCTGTTTACCGGCGTCCGCCAGTCTCAGTTCGTTGCAGGTATGGGTTCTGTACTGCATAAAAAGCATCTCCTAATTATGAATTCATCTCTGCGATTGTCTCAACCGCTTGCTCCACCGGAACAGTTTTTTCCTCACCGTCGCTCATCCGTTTGATCTTCACGGTTCCGTTCGCGGCTTCCTCGTCACCGATTACCGCGGTCAGCGGTGCTCCGGTCTTGTTGGCAAATTTAAACTGGGCTTTCAGGCTCCGGCCGCAATGATCCATATCAGCTTTGATTCCGGCTTGTCTCAGTTGCTGCACAAGGGCAAAGGCATGTTGCCCGTTCTCGCCCATATAGGTCACAAACACGTCGTACCAGGCCGGTTTCGGAATCTCAATCCCTTCTCCGTCCAGCAGCATCAGCACCCGCTCCAGGCCCATGCCGAACCCGACCGCAGGGATGCTCTGCTCCCCGATCTGCTCGACCAGGTTATCATACCGGCCGCCTCCGCAGACGGTTAGTTTGCCGTCCGGCGTTTCCGTTACGATTTCAAACACCGTCTTTGTGTAATAATCTAGGCCGCGGACAATCCTTGGATTCACGCTGTACGGAATACCGGAGCCGTCCAGGCATGCTTTCAGCCGTTCAAAGTGGTCCCTGCACTCGTCGCATAACAGATCCAGCATGCTCGGTGCATCCTTGGTTAACTCCTGGCACTGCTTTTCCTTGCAGTCCAGCACACGCAGCGGATTGCGGTCGAACCGCTCCCTGCAGGTGGCGCAGAGTTTGTCAATTCGTCCGCCGAGGAACTCCTTCAGCCGGGCGTGATAAACCGGGCGGCAGCTCGGGCAGCCGATGGAATTAATCTCAACACTCAGATTGCTCACACCCAGTTCCTGCAGCAGATGATACGCTGTCAGGATCAGTTCCGCATCCGCGGTGGCCTCTTTTGCCCCGAAACACTCCATGCCAAACTGGTGATGTTCACGGAGGCGGCCGCTCTGGGGATTTTCATATCGGAAGATTGGCGCATTCAGATAATACAGTTTGCAGGGAAGAGGTTCCGCGTACAGGTTGTGCTCCAGGAAACACCTGACCGCGCCGGCGGTTCCTTCAGGCTTCAGGGTTACCGAACGTTTGCCCTTATCCTCAAAGGTATACATTTCCTTCTGGACGATATCGGTTGTATCGCCGACGCCGCGGAGAAACAGCTCCGTATGTTCAAATACGGGAGTCCGCGCTTCTCTGTATCCCGCCAGCGCGGCGGCTTTACGCATTCTGCTTTCGATGTATTGCCAGCGGTAGCTGTCAGCGGGAAGAACGTCTCTTGTCCCGCGGGGGGCCTGTGTAAGCATGCTCATCCTCCTGTTCGGTGCACCTGACAGATGCACTAAAGTTAAGTATATCATACTCCCGGAACGAAAAAAAGTTTTTTCTGACGATAAAACAGGACCGGCGTTTGTATCCGGTCCTGTTCTTTATTGTACTGATGATTACCAGCTGTGTTTCAGTGCTTCCGCTTCGCAGTTCTGGTGCATGGCGTCCACTTTCTTGCTTCCGTGGGTCTTGCTGCCGTAGAAGTGAATACAGAAATGCCCGTCGAAGTTGTTGCCGCTGATCGTTTGGGTGCCATGCGGCATGCCGTTCATGGAGGCAGCATACACGTGGCCGTTATACTTCACGAGAACGGGCCGGCGTTTCCAGCTCCAGTGGCCGTAAATGGACTTCATCACGGCCGTATCTGATGCGCTGGCCGGTTCTGCATCAATGTGGTTGGCCCCGCTCCACCGTTTGACGGTGAACACTTTCCCTGTCCTGATATCCTTAACTTTGAACGTTGCGCCTTTCGGAATCTTTTTACTGCCGCCGTTAAACCAGTTGAGCCGTTCCGTGGTTCCGCTTCCTCCGTCCGAATCGGACGAATTCGCCTTTTTCGCGTCAGAGGAATTCAGTTTGGCAAGTGTCTTGCTGTTGACTTTTCCATTGGCTGTCAGGCCGTTTCGTTTCTGAAAATTCTTTACGGCCGTTTTGGTGCCGTTGCCGTAATCGCCGTCAATGCTGCCCGAGTAATAGCCAAGCTTTTTCAGCCGTTTCTGAACTTTCTTGACAGCCTCTCCCGTATCACCGGGGCCGCAGGTCCCGTCTGAGCTGCTTGAATTCTTGCTTTTTTCTTTCTTCGAGTCCTTGGAACTTGAGCTGGATTTTTTGGAATCGGATGAACTGTCCGACGAGTTCGTAACCTTGATATATTTCTTATATACGTAGCCGGTCTTCCCGCCGGCGGAAATCTTGTACCAGCTCCCCTTGGTTTCCTTAATGGTTACGGAAGCGCCTTCCTTCAGCGTTCCGACTACTTTGCTGTCAGCGTCTGCGCTCTTCCGGATGTTCAGGGACGAGGCTGTCACCTTGCCGGTCTTGGCCAGTGCGGCACAGCAGGGAATCAGGCATAAAATGAACACAAGGATAACAGCGGTTTTCCACTTTCTCACCCTGCTCACCTGCCTTTTGATAATCATTCAGGCTAATATTATTACATTTTTATTAAGATGTCAACATTGTTTCGTAATTAATATGAAATAATTACTACTTTTCGTGAAACATCTTGACGCAAATACCGTTCAGCTTTTTCCGATATGTTTCTTTTATTTTACACAGAAAAAGCTATGATTTTCTTTTGATGGATGGTATAATTCATTTTTGTTGGAACAATGCATAAGCAGGGAGCGAACGCGATGAAACTGATTAATTCGCAGAAGAACAACACCTCGAAAAAGCAGGAACAGGAACAATATCCGAAGGTGAAAACTTTTTCAAGGGCATATGCGTTTTCTCCGGCCCAGAGTGAATCTGCATCAGACAAAAGTGTCTCCGCGTCACCTTTCCGTCCGGATGAAAGGCCCTATCCGCTTGCTTCTCCTTCCTTTATTCCCTCCGCGCCGGAATTGAATACCGACGACCCGGAACGGATCGACCTGCAGGATACCCTGCTGACAGATGAATCTTATGTGGAACGCCACCCGAAATCCCATTCTGCGGCGGATGACGTTTCTGCCGTAGAATCCGCTGATAAGATGGAAGCCGAGGAATCAGAAGACTATATCGAAGCACCGCATTATTATCCGCCTGTTGTCAAAGATGTCGGGACGGATGAAACTGACGAGCCTGATGAAGACGGCGAAGATGATGAACCGGCGTTTACTCTCCCGGAATCGGATTTCGGGAATGAGGGCGAAGACGATTCGTTTTATGAACCCGAACCTGATGCGGAATGCGAAACGGAACCGCTCTTCAGTCCCGAATCGGAAAACGTTTCTGTTTCCGAACCATTCTTCATCCCGGAGTCTGATCCTGAATCGGATTCAGATCCGTTCTTTGTAGACAGCATCGAATCAGATGACGAATCTGCATTCCCCGTCGAATCCGGTCCCTTCCCGGAAATGGATTCCGAAACAGGTTTTTCCGGCATTGATCAACTGTTTCCCCTGCTTGAAACAGACGGGAAAACAACCCTGGTCGGATCCTGGCAGCCGTTGGAAGATGCTGACGGATATGACGTGTTTTTTGCCGCGGGCGGAGATTCCTTTGATGGTGTTTACCGTACTCTTTCAGCTGAAAAAACGCGTCTCACCTTCAAACATCTGAAAAAGAAATCCATCTACAAAATGCGCGTCAGTGCCTTTATTCTGTCCGCCGGGCAGAAATCGTACATTTGCGAGTCTGATAACGTTCACTGTATCACCGGCGGAAGCACGAAAAAGCACACAAACGCGGCGGCAATCAAAATCAGTGACCATCGGCTGGATCTGTCTGTCGGAGACAGAAAAAAGATCTCAGCATCCCTCACCGGGCAGGATCCGCAAAAGGATGTCCTCCCCTGCGGTAATCTGCTGCGTTATTTATCAGAAGACACATCAGTCGCCGTTGTCTCCAAAGAAGGAAAAGTCCGTGCTGTCGCGCCCGGCAGTTGCCGCGTCTTTGTTATTGCGCCTAACGGGATCCACTCCTCTGTGAACGTATCTGTTCAGGAGTCCGAAGAAACCGTCGCCTTCAGAAAGAAAAAGTATTCCGTCCGGGTCGGCAAGACAATCAATCTTAAAAAGAAGCTGAAGTCTGAACCGGATAAGGAAAAAGGCGCTTTGAAATGGAAGAGCAGCGATAAAGACGTCGCCGAAGTCAATCGCAAGGGAATTGTAACCGCACTGAAAAAAGGCCGGATTACTGTCCGGGTCAAAACGAAGGCAGGCGGCTATGCGAAAGTACGGATCCGCATCAGCCCGGCAAAGGAACCGGTTGTTTATCCCTGGGAGAGCGTCGGTATCGGGAAGAAACCTGCATTCGGCGAAAAAAGATCCTCATTTACTTGACATCCCTTGTTCCCCGTGATAAAATAGCGATTGGTTTCAAAGAGACCAGTGCCGTAGACAGCCGGTATCGTTTGATTTAAAGGGGTCTGCCCCGCCTGCCGAGGTGTAAGAGGATCATGTTTATTTCCCTTGCGCCTGCACGCAAGGGTTTCTTTAATTTGAACCGGAAAAGAGGTGCGCAAAAAGATGAGCGCAAATCTGGAAGCAAAAAAGCTGGTCGTTTCCGAAATCGTTGAGAAGCTGAAGAACGCCGAGTGCATGATGGTCGTTTCTTACAGCGGCCTGACTGTTGAACAGGTGACCGAGCTGCGCAAGCAGTGCCGTGAAAACAATGTTCACTACTGTGTTCTGAAGAACCGCCTGGTGAACCGTGCCCTGCAGGAGCTCAAGATCGAAGGCCTGGACAGCCTGCTGGAAGGCCCCAATGCTTTCGTGTTCAGCGAAAAGGACGTCACCGCCGGCCCCAAAATCATCTCTCAGTTCATTGAGAAGAATAAGCTGAGCTCCCTGGAAATCAAGGGCGGCCTGATGGGCACCGAAGTGATCGACGTCAAGACGATCAAAGGCCTGGCCTCCACTCCCAGCCGCGAAGAGCTGCTGGCCACCATGGTGGGCTGCCTGGTATCCCCTGTCTCCGCGCTGGTATCCGTCCTCGAGCAGATCGCCGAGAAGAAGGAATCCGCCGCCTGACATCCGCTGCGGCCTGAAAACCGCGTAACAAAACAAACATTATTATGATGGAGGAATCATTCAAATGACTAATCAGGAAATTCTCGAAGCCATTGAGTCCATGACTCTGCTTCAGGTTAAAGAACTCGTTGATGAAATGAAAGAAAAGTTCGGCGTGACCGGCGCGATCGCCGTTGCCGGTGGCCCTGCTGCCGGTGCTGCCGCTGCCGCTGCTGAAGAAGAAAAGACCGAATTCGACGTCGTGCTGAAGGATGCCGGCGCTGAAAAGATCAAGGTCATCAAGGTTGTCCGTGAAGTCGTCTCCGGCCTGGGCCTGAAGGAAGCTAAGGACATCGTTGAGTCCGCTCCCAAGACCATCAAGGAAGCCGTCTCCAAGGAAGAAGCCGAAAAGATCGCCGAGCAGTTCAAGGCTGTCGGTGCTACCGTCGAAATCAAGTAATTTCAGACGATGCTCTCAGGGCGGGCGCGCAAGCGTCCGCCTTGTTTTATGTCTTTCTTTCCGGTATAATATTGTGGTCGTTTTCTGTCGACTGCGATTTTGTTGTTTCAGGTCATTCGGAATCGGTTTTCCGGATGATAAATGATGAATGATGAGTTGTGAATTAAAAAAGTCCTTTCCCCTCTTTCTCCTCCTGATGCTGTTCTTTTTACCCTCTGCCCTTGCCGAGGAAAAACGGATTGATCCGGCCTGGCCCGTTCCGGACTATGTGGAGCATCTGCTGCAGATCGCGTCGGAGGAAGTTGGGTATACGGAAGATCATGGCCGCACGAAATACGGCTCGTGGGCCGGCGATCCGGCTGCCCAATGGTGCGCCGAGTTCCAATGCTGGTGCGTGGATCAGGTGGATCAGCGCTGGGGTACTGCCCTGCTCCGGAACGTCTATCCTTTCTATACTTCCTCCAACACAGGTAAAAACTGGTTCATCCGGGCCGGCCGCTATGTAGTGCGAAAGGGCAAGGTCGATGGCTGGGGCTATGAGTGGCTGAAAGGCGCGTCGTCCTTTATCCGTTCAGGTGATTATATTCCCCAACCGGGCGATTGGGTCTTTTTCAACTGGGGCGGCGGAAGCGATACGGAACACGTTGCTCTGGTGGAATTCTGTACCCGTGACACTTATTCCGGCGAGGTTCTGATCCATGTGATTGAAGGAAACAAGCCTGTCGCGGTCGCACGGGATACCTATACGCTCAATGATCCCGCCATTCTCGGTTACGGAACGGTCCACGATGTTGCGGATATTACCATGTGTTTCGGCAACCAGGGTGAAAAAGTCCGCATGCTGCAGGAAAAACTTGCCTATCTCGGATTTCTTGATCCATCGCTTGTCACCGGGCATTTCGGTGATGGAACGGCTGAAGCCGTGCGGGCTTATCAGGCCGCCCGCGGACTGCAGGCAAGCGGAATCGCCAATATGAAGACCCAGCAGATTCTGGAATCTGAATACATAACCTGCTACGAAAGAGACCCCGATATCTGGTCCGTCGTCGACGATGACTGAATTGAAAACCGTTTCCACATATGATAAGATGCCATTCGGATCCATTGCCACGGAAAGGACGCTGTATTATGTTCAGGCGACTGCTTTGTCTGCTGTGTGTGCTATTGTTGATTCCCGTTATTCCGGCCGTCGCGGAAGAGGCTGCTGCCGGAAACTTCAGCTACGATTTTGACCTAACCTTCCATCTGGATGCGGATACCTTTCCCGAACTTATCCGCACCCGGGCCGCCAGCTACGCCTCTCTGGTAAACCGTCTCGGTCTCCGGGGAAATATATCCTGGAGTTCTATCACCCATTCCATGGATCTGGATGCCACGCTGTATTATACGGACAATCAGTCCCTGTCCTATCCCTTCAGAATTTATGGAACGAAATCAAGAATCTTTATCACTTCGCCCCTGATTAATAATGAAGTGATCCTGCTGAACATGACCGCGTTGGTTGAATTTGCCCTCAAGGCAAAAAACACGCTGGGAGTTCCGCTGCCCTATTTTGCCCTACTTTTCCCCTACTCCACGGAATCTGCCTTCTCCAGCGTAATGGAAGAATGGCAAAACGCAATCGGCTCCTTTTCGGAAAGCGGAGAAGTTTTTCCTGAACAGTTCAGGCATATGTCCGATTTCTGGATCGAACAGCTGATGAACAACACCCGGCTGAACTGGTGGATCATGGCCCTGTCAACCGGTTCCGAGGCTCCTGTCGCAATCGAAACGGAACTCGAAAACCTGTCCAACTACGCTTCTTATGTCACAAATGACGAACCGGTTTCAGTGACTGTCGCTCCCGGCACAGAAATCTGGCAGAACGCCACCGGAGATACGCTCTTTTCACGTCAGGAATCCGACGGCTCTTTCTCTATGATACTTTCCCTGCCTGCCTCTGAAAACGGATATGTGCCGGATCTCTCCATTGTCCGTCAGAATAATGGGCAAACGTTTTCTTTCGATATTGCCGCATCGGTTCGCAGAGATGCTTCAGCCGTTTCCGCTGAAACGTCTGCGGAAGATGTCTCATACGAAAAACCTGTGGCTGACGAAAGCGAAAGCAATGCCGATTATGATGAAGATTACGCCGTTTACCCTGAAGAATACGAAGAGTATAGCGAAAATGAATCCTATGGTGGATATGGCACTTACGGCGGATATCGCGGGTTGAACGCTTCCGAAGCAGATCTGCCGGATATCCTGCTCGATTTCCGCGCAGGCGGTACTGGTCTGCCTGCCGCGCTTCCGGCAGATTCTCATTTTTCCTTATCCTTATCCATTCTCGGTGCGATTTATCCCAATTATGCTTTCCGTATAGAAGGAGAAACAAAAAAGGACGGGGCTGTAACCCTGTCCATGAGCAAGCCGCAGAGCGGCAGTTCCGATCCGTCTGAAATCCTGCGTTGTACCGGCACCTTTCTTCCGGCTGCCGAGCCGAAAAACGTACCGGATTATATGCAAAAAAGCATGGAAGGCACCTTTAACGTCTTTTCCATTAACGAGCAGAAGCTTCCCGCCTTTACGAAAGCGGTGATTCCGCCGCTGGTGCGGAGCATCTTCTCCTTTGTGGCGGCAGCACCGACAGCCGCCTGCCAAAGCTTTCTGGATGACCTGACCGAGATCGGCATCCTGGACATGCTTCTGGATTAGTCGTATTCCGTGTCGAACACGAATTCGGCCGGTCCTTCCTGAAAAACGTGGTTCGTTTCAGAATCCCATTTCACCGTCAGCGGTCCTCCATTCAGTTCGAGGACCGCTTTTCTTTCGCATAATCCGTTCAGCACCGTCGCCACCAGGGTTGCACAGGCGCCCGTACCGCAGGCCAGTGTCTCCCCGCTTCCGCGCTCCCATACGCGCATCCGCAGATGCTCCCGGTCTTTTACCGTAACAAACTCCACGTTTGTCTTCCGTGGAAACAGCGGATGGACCTCAAGTGCCGCGCCGATCCGATGGACATCAAAGCGATCCGCGTCATCCACAAAAATCACCGCGTGGGGATTCCCCATGCTCACACACGTCATCCGAAAAACCTGTCCGCATACTTCGACCGGTTGATTAATTACCCGGCCTTCCGGCATATTCACCGGGATCTTCGGCGCGTCCAGTTCCGGTTCTCCCATATCGACGCACACGCTTTCAGTTTTTCCGTCTTTGACGGACAGCTTCAGGATTTTAATCCCCGCCCCTGTCATCAAGCTGATCTCTTCTTTGCTGCTCAATCCGCGGTCATGGATATATTTGGCAATGCAGCGCGTAGCATTTCCGCACATTTCGGATTCACTTCCGTCCGCGTTGAACATGCGCATCCGAAAATCCGCCTCGTCGCATGGCAGGATCAGCACAAGTCCGTCCGATCCCACGCCGAAATGCCGGTCGCTGATCCTTCTGGCCAACGCTGCCGGATCTGGAATCTGATCCTCCGTGCAGTATATGTAAATATAATCGTTCCCCAAGCCCTGCATCTTCGTAATCTTCATCTGATTTCTCCCACGGCTGTAACAGCGGTTCCGGTACCGGTGCCATCCGGCAGCAGATCCGGATCGTCTGTGTCTTTCTTTTCTTTGCGAATGAACCTATTCAATTCCTGCAGCCTTTTGATTCTTCCTTCTACTCTTTTCCCGGTCAGCGCCTTGCTGCGGTACCGGTCAAACAAGGCGCGCACGCCCATTGTAACCGGGATTGCCGCCCAGAAACCGGTCAGTCCGGTTACGGCGGCGCCGACGCCCATTGCGGCCCCTGTCTTTACCATCCGGAATGCGCCGTCATTCAGGGCAGTCTTCCCCGGTTTTCGGCCCAGAAGCACTTTGGTCCCTTCACTGACAGAGATAATCATGAAAGGAAGAATACCAGTCACGCTCTCCGTCAGTTCGGTCAGCAATCCTGTTTCCTCCAGCAGGCCCGAATCCACAGCGATCTCATCCACATAGGTCAGCCCGGTCGCGATTGTATCCACAACCGTATCATGCTGGCGTTTCTTATATTCCTGTACGAGTTCTTCATAAGTTTTCACCGGACTCACCTCCTGTTGCCAGATTTGTCTTGTTTATTTAATCGCGTTTATGATCGTCACAATCACCCACGCCGCTGCGGCAATTCCGACCAGCCAGGTCAGATCCCGGATAATGCTTCCCGCCTTGCGTTTTTCTTTCCCGGGCTGTTTTGCGGCCTGCTTCTCCAGTGTTGAAAGCCGGCCCCTCAGTTCCGTCAGATCCTTGTCATGTGCCTTTCTTTCTTCATCCAGAGACGTTTCAAGAAGGTCTATCCGGCTCTCCAGTTTCTGGATCCGTCGGTCCTCCTGGGTTGTCATGTCATCCACTTCGCGGCGCAGCTTTGTCTGATCTTCACACAAGCCCTCCGCCACCAGCGTCATCTCTGCCGTAAATTGCTCGATCAGCTGGTTTGTGTTTTCGCCCTTGACCATTTTTAAAGCGCCGTCCCACAGTGTAGGCTTCTTCTGCTGCTTTTCGGCCAGGGTCTTTTCTTCTTCCATTCTGATCGCCTCCTTTGTCAAACGGATTGTATCATATTTCGGATTTTCTTCTCAACACACTTAACTGAACTGTCAGATTCTGAACACAAACCGTTCACCGCGAATCAGCTGGATGCTGTTGTGCAGCGGTCGGCCGCGCTGGTCGTAGATCACTTCATGCAGGCAGACCAGCGGCGTGCCGATCTCCGTTTCCAGCAGTTCCGCTTCCTCTCCGGAGGCGAAACGGAGGGAGACATCATGTACAGCCAGTTTCGGTTCCACACCATACTCCCGCAGCAGGCTGTAGAGGCTTCCTCTCAGGTCCTGTCCCTCGAGATAGGCGTAGGCCATGGAAAACCGGTTCCTCTCCAGCACCACCGGAACACCGTCAGCACGGCGGACTCTCAGGGTTTCCAGCACCCTGCTGCCGGGATCCAGGTTCAGTTCTTCCGTATCGGCTTTACTTGCGGCGGTCTCCCTCACGTAGATTACATCGGTCGAGGGCTTCACTTTGTTCATCTTGCAGGAATCATGGAAACTGTGCAGATTCTTCAGCTGGGTGTTTCCCTTTGGCATGGAGACAAACGTCCCCTTCCCCTGTTTCCTCTCCAGCAGTCCTTCGGACGTCAGTTCGGCCAAGGCTCTCCGTACGGTCACGCGGCTTACCTGATACAGCTGCTCCAGTTCATGTTCCGGTGGAATCCGGCTTCCCGTCGGATAAGTTCCCCGCTCGATATCCGCCGTAATTCGCTGCATCAGCTGATGATACAGCGGGCTTGAACTTTCTGCCTGCAATCCCTTCATGTTCGGTACACCTCCTGTTGTATTGAAATGTATCAATACAACATAATGATAGTACCATTATCTGTTCAGAAATGCAAACCGGTCCGTGAAGTGTTTAGTAATACTGTTTATAGGGATTGACCTCATTCCTCTGCATAAAACGGCCACATATCTTCCAGGCGCAGGAGCATCGGACTCCCGCCGGCGGCAGCGCCCGTATCGATATCCACCCAAGTGTCTGTAACGAGCATCTTCCCCTTTTCAACGCCAAAGTAGCGTGTGGGCGTATGGCCAAGAATCACCAGCCTGTCATCCCAGTATCTGTCCTCTATACCCGGTCTGGTCCAGACCAGGTCATCCGTGCTGTACTCATCCAGACCTTTTTCCGGCTCGAAACAGTTCAGCCCTCCGTGCACCAGTACAAAGCGTTTCATCGGCACAGCCACTTCCATATACAATGGCGCAGACCGGACATAGTCCAGAAGCCGCGACAGTGCATCCGGATCTTCTTCCCTCAGTTTCAGCAGGCTGTCCAGCGTAACCAGGCATCCGTTCCTGTGCCAGCGCAGCAGGCTGTATTCCTGTTCCAGTGTCACTTTCCGAAGATTTGCCAGGTCCACGTCCTCCTTCAGGGCAAATTCACATTCCAGCATCATCTCTTCATGATTGCCCCTGATCAGGGTAACATTCTTCTGGCGGATCATCCATTGCAGCATAGCCACGCCGCCGTCGCCGTTCCGGTCAATCACATCTCCGATAACATACAACTGATCCGACGCCGAAAAGCCTGCCTTTTCAAGCAGGCGCAGGAAAGATTCCAGAGGGTAACCGTGGATATCTGACGTCACAAAGATCATATCTTCATTCTCCAGGTAAATTGGGCACCATCTGTATTATACCATATAACCGTTTTGTTGAGCCTGTTATCCGCATTATATTTGGAAAGAACAGCTTCAATCAGGAGCTATTTTTTGTAATACAATCTGATTTGTGGTATATTGTGTATATTAAATGCACGAGGAGATCATAACAATGAAGAAGCTCATGGCCCTGTTGCTGATTCTGATTTTGATTGTCGGCTCCGCGGCAGCGGAAGAGGCGGAAACGGTCACTTGTATGGGAATCACTGTGGACCGGAACACGGAACATGTCGATTTCGGCAAAAAGGTTGTATATGATTGGGAACCGGTATACGCTTTTTTGCAGCAGCTTCCTAACCTGAAAAGCGTGGATATGTTTGATACGGTGATCGGTCTTCAGGTGTTCAATAAATTGAATGAGCTTTTTCCCGGGGTGCAGTTTACGCTTCAGATTCGCTACGGGGAGCACCGGGTGCGTACAGACCAGACCGCCTTTTCAACGCTGTGGGCAGGCGGGCAAAAGCTGCATACCTATGATGAAATAGCCATGCTGCGGTGGTGTCGAAACCTGTACGCGCTGGATATAGGCCATCATCCGGTTAAAAAGCTGGATTTTCTGTATGATCTGCCCGAACTGCGCGTGTTGATTGTCGCTCTCAATGATCTGACGGACATTACGCCCATTGCCAGCCTGAAGCACCTGGAATATCTGGAAATATTCCATAATGACATTACAGATCTTACTCCGCTTTCAGGTCTGGAATATCTGATGGATTTGAATCTGGTCAAAAACCAGGTTTCGGATCTGGAACCTCTTATGAACCTGAAACGGCTGAAGCGGCTCTGGCTCTATAATTGCGACAAGTCCAATCCATCCATGCCGACAGAAGAAATGGTGGCACGGCTTCAGGAGGCATTACCGGATTGCCATATCGACTGGACGCATACTTCCACTGCGGGCGGCTGGCGTTCGCATTCGCATTATAAAACAATTTTCAGGATGTTCCGAAAACATGTATATGAGCCTTTCGATGATTCCGAACCTGAAAACATGCCGGAACCATGGCGTACAGAACGGCTGGGGCAAACTGAAGAGTGACGTTAAGAAAAAGGCAAAACAGGCAAAAGAAAAACCCCCGGGCCCATTGAAACAACGTGCTCGAGAGCGATGGAGCTGATAGCCGGATTCGAACCGGCGACCTCATCCTTACCAAGCAACCAAGACAAAAAGCCAATCATTATTCCGGGAAGTTTTCAAGACAAAAAATGAAAAACGAGCAACCTCATCCCTAAAAGTGGAACGAGACCTCACAGGATACCAACATTCTGCGAGGCCTTTTTCATTATGAGTTTCTTCATTAATATAGTGCACAAATCAGATCGTTCTTTATCGAGTCATTATTTGGGGTCAGTTTTACTCACATATCTTCTATACTATAAGCCATCCACATCAGAGCCAATATCTTGTACTCTTGTAAAACTTGCAGCTTCATTTGCCACTTTCAAAATCATATTTCCTTCTATGGTTCCGTAACGAATTTCTATTTTTTCCACATAGTTGTTACCGTATATATCATGTGGTTCATAAATATATAGTACTAAGACGGTACCCTTTCCACCGTACCAAACAGTATACTTATCGAATTTAAACACTGTACCTTGTTCAAAATAATCATCAGGTTCACCATACAGAGATATAAGCTTTTTCTTTAAATCTTCTGCGGCCATATCCAGATTATCAGTATGTGTAGAAATCACATACTTGGCAAAGTAAAAATATGTATGCTCATCATCCGGAATAATACGGCCATTTTCATCAGGTATTGCAGCAAACTTCAGTTGCATTTCTTCAACTTCATATCCAGCCACTTTAAATCCATAAAAATCTGTTTTTTCTCCTAAAAGGTCTTTGCTTCTTTTATAATAACTGTTTGATACACGTTCATCAAAATTGTATACTTTTTTGTCATATAAATCATATTCTACTGAACGTGTACTAAAGAATTTTCCATCAACTAGATTTTGAAATGTCAGCTGGTTGCCAAATGAGTCGCGAACTGTTGGGAATGGAGCTCCCCATTCAATATTCCGAAAAAGAATAGGGGCACGTTCTTGCGTAGAGAGTGTGTTAACGATCTCTGAAAAAGCCCTACTAGCACAATCATAATATTTCCCCTGACCTGCCATTTGATAGACTTTATCTGTAATATTCGTTGCAACATCAGAACTAATATACAAGTGTATATTTCCATCTGAAAAAAGAGAAATCTGCTTTGTTTTCATGTTGATAATAAACAACGTCCAACTATTGTCATCAGGACATTGCTTGTCATGGAATTGCTGAGACAACTCTTTGTATCCACCATCTTCATATGTAGCCCAGAACATGGGAGTCCCATATTTACAGATGGGAAGCATTTCTTCATATAATGCATTTTCTTCAGTCGCTGTCAACAATTCTGCATCATCTTCGATAATTGGTTGAGATTCAGCTTTTGCTGAAGTTTGCACACAAAAGATAATTATGACTAAAAAGACTATTGCAAGTAGTGATTCATATATTTTGATATTGTGTTTTTTACCAAAGCATATTGGCGATAGTGTTTTCATTTTCATCTTCAACCTTTTTACCATCT
>JBGUHQ010000070.1:0-5220 GCA_045112195.1 Christensenellales bacterium
ACCTGATATTTCCCCTTTGACATAGAAATATGCTCCCTTCATGTGACAGTTTTTTATTCACTGTCTTTCATAAAGGGAGCATATCAATACAGGCCGGCTCTGTTTTTGTGTTCCGGAAACAGGATTATACGTCAGCTGGAGCGCGGTTAATATGAATGTCCGTGATGGCGCACTGGTCGCCCGTGAGAGCGGCGTAAATCTCTCCGCTGAAATCATGGATGTTGATCTCGCTGTGGATGCTGACGCCGAGGTTCTCCGTCCGGATCGTGATGACGTTCGGGTCCCGGCAGATCTCAACCCGGCAGTCTGTTCCCTGCCGCTGCCGGTTTTTCCATTTCTCCCAGCCGGGGAACGCGTTCGTAATCTGCACCTTCGTTTCGTTGACCACCCGGTCGTCCGTATGCCAGTTTTCACCGTCCATGCGGATCAGGGCGAATTCGCTGTAACCCTTTCCTTCCACCTGCCGGTCCTCAGAGGTGAACAGGCAGATGAAGGGGCAGTGCCAGACCAGATGCGCCATAGGCAGGCTCTTCGTGTGGAAGTCGATCGACATGTCCCCTGTCAGGGGTATGCCTTCCGTGGCTTTCTGCCGCCATCCTTCAATCTGGAGATTGGGCAGGTCGCCTTCCGGGCAGCCGCTGATATAACTGATCCTCTCAGCAATCCGGGGAATATAATCAGGGCTGACGGATTTTTCATCCTCCGTGATCCGGATATCCCGGATACGGCAGTTTTCACCCGTGAGCCCCAGATACGCGAAGCGGGTATTGTCAGGCAGCGCCAAAACGGTCTCCAGAGTCCGTTCCCCGTTTATCACCCGGATCAGGATATGGTCTTCAACCCGGACAGCCTCAATATCATACTCTCCGGCAGCCGCGCCGGGTTACAGTCCCTGTATAAAGAAAATTGGTTTACGGATATTTTACCGCAAACCAATTCGGATTACAATGCCTGTTTCCGGGATCCCGTCTGCCGGGAACTGTTCCCTTTCACTCAGCGGTTACTTCACCGCTTCAAACGCCGCGTCCAGCGCGGATATCAGGTCTTTCACGTTCTCCGTGCCGATGGACAGGCGGATCGTGTTGGGCTTGATGCCCTGGTCCAGCAGTTCCTCATCTGTCAGCTGGCTGTGGGTGGTGGTGAAGGGATGGATCACCAGGCTCTTCACGTCCGCCACATTGGCCAGCAGGGAGAAGATTGCCAGGTTATCAATGAACTTCTTCGCGGTCTCACTGTCGCCCTTCACTTCAAAGGTGAAGATGCTGCCGCCGCCGTTCGGGAAATACTTCTGATACAACGCGTGGCTGGACTCGCTGGGCAGGGACGGATGATGGACCGCCTCCACCTGCGGATGCTTGCTGAGATAGTCCACGATCTTCAGGGCATTCTCAACATGGCGTTCAACCCGCAGGGAAAGGGTCTCCAGGCCCTGCAGGAACAGGAAGGCATGAAAGGGAGAAAGGGTGGAACCGGTATCCCGCAGCAGAATCGCGCGGATATAGGTCGCGAAAGCCGCGGAGCCGACCGCGTCATAGAAACTGACGCCGTGGTAGCTGGGGTTCGGATCGCTGATCCAGGGATACTTGCCGCTGGCTTTCCAGTTGAACTTTCCGCCCTCGATGATCACGCCGCCGATGGCCGTACCGTGGCCGCCGATGAATTTCGTCGCGCTGTGCACCACGATGTCCGCACCCCAGTCCAGCGGACGGACCAGGTAAGGCGTCGCGAAGGTGGAGTCAACCACCAGCGGAATGCCGTGGGCGTGGGCGATCTTCGCCACCGCCTCAATGTCCACGATATTGCTGTTCGGGTTGCCCAGGGTTTCAATGAAAATCGCCTTGGTGTTGTCCCGGATGGCCGCTTCAAAAGCGCCTTCCTTATTGGGATCCACAAAGGTGGTCGTAATGCCGGTGGTCAGGGGCAGCGTATGCTCCAGCAGGTTAAATGTGCCTCCGTAGATCGTTTTGGATGCTACAATGTGCTCGCCGGCCTTGGCCAGCGCCTGGAAGGTGTAGGTGATGGCCGCGGCGCCGGATGCGACCGCCAGGGCGGCGCTGCCGTTTTCCAGCGCGGCGATGCGCTCCTCAAATACGCTCTGGGTCGGGTTGGTCAGCCGGCCGTAGATGTTGCCGGCGTCCCGCAGGCCGAAACGGTCGGCGGCGTGCTGGGCGTTATGGAAAACATAGGAAGCGGTGGCGTAAATCGGCACCGCGCGGGCGTCGGTCGCCGGATCTGCCTGCTCCTGGCCGATGTGCAGCTGTTTGGTTTCAAAGGACCAGTTTGCGGAATTCTGAATATCTGACATGGTGATTGTCTCCTTCTCATTGTTTCTTATTCTGTCTTCCCTTGGATGTCATCCCGGACTAAGCCAATGGATTTCATTTTTTAATTATGAATTCTGAATTATGAATTGCTTTATGCATTCGGTTGCGGCTCAGCAGGACCGCTTTCATCGTACATCGGCTCATTTCAGCCGCTCCCTCCTTTCGGTTCGTTGGCATTAAACTACCATGTTGATAGGCGTTTGTCCAATACCGCAAATTAATACGCAGTTATAGGTTCAATCTATAACTTTATTTCTTCCGAACAGCTCTTTTGTTCGTACTTTTTTTCATTGCGATCCGGCACCCGGCATGATAAGATAGTTCCAGCAACTTCAGGCGGTGAAACAAATGAAACTGGAACGGCTGACTGAACGGGTCTGGGTTTATCCGTATGAAGAGGAACGGGACCGCCCGAACCTCAGTTATATTAAAGGAGACCGTTGGAGCCTGGCGGTGGACGCGGGGCATTCCGACAGCCATGTCCGGGAATTCTACCGGACGCTGGAAGATAAAAACCTGCCCCTGCCGGAGCTGACCGTGCTGACCCACTGGCACTGGGACCACACCTTCGGCATGCACGCCATCCACGGCCTCAGCCTGGCCAACGAGCTGACAAACCGATACCTTGCGGATTTCCGCGGCAGGCTGGATAAGGAAGGACCCGGTTTTTTCCTGGACATGCACGAAAGCATCCGCCGGGAATATGATGGCGGCAAACAGGTCGTCGTCACGCCCGCCGACCTGCTTTTCCGGGGAGAAATGCAGCTGGACGCCGGAAACTGTCCGATCCGCGTTTTTCAGGCGGAAGCGCCTCACACGGATGACTCCACCCTGATCTTTCTCCCGGAGGAAAAGTGCCTGATCCTGGGCGACTGCACCGGCGGAACCTTCCCGGACTGGATCATGGACCAATCCCTGGCCGATAAACTGGCGGATACCGTCCGGCAGGTGAATCCGGACATCTGCCTTCCCGGCCACTGGACGCCGCTGACGGCAGAAGCGGTCATTGATGATCTTGTCAACGGAATCGGATGAGGAATATCCGTCTCTATCTTTCCGATCCGGCTCTGTTTTCTTCCATGGTGCCGGAATATACTCATGATGAAAACAATCAACTTACTGTCTGAAGGAGGATTTGAATATGAATATGTACTGTGAGAACTGCTACCGCCTGGTGGAATCTGATTTCTGCCCGCATTGCGGAAGCCCGGTCCGGGAGGCGGAGCCCCGGGATTCCTGTTTCCTGACGGAGCAGGGCTACGTCCAGGCCACGATCCTCGCCGACATCCTGACGAGAAGCGGCATCCCGTATATGATCAAGATGCGGTCGATCAAGGGCTGCGGTCCCATCATGATGGGCAACCGCCTGTTCTATGTTCCGTACCAGCTGCTGGCGGAAGCGCAGAACGTGGTGGAGGAACTGTTCTACACCCATGAGGAGGATGCGGAAAACGACCGGCCCGTGGAAGGAATGCTGAAAGACGAAGAGTCTGAAATCTTTGAACCGGAAGAAATCGACGACCTGGAATCCTTTGTGCCGGAGCAGATGAGCCTGGAAGAACTGACCCGGTTTAAGAAAAAACTGGACGCGACCCTGAAAGCGATGAAGATCCAGGAACGGGTCAACCGGGAACGGATGGACCTGCTGCGCGACATGATTGACGAAACTGATTTCACGATTGAGGACAGGTCGTAATATGAGCACAAGAGCGGAAATCGTCAGCAGCTTTTATGACCAGGCGGATGAGGACAGCCGGCTGCGGCGGAGCAGGCACGGGCAGCTGGAGTATGCTGTGACCATGCATTATATCCACCGGTTTGCGGGCCCCGGTTCCGGCGTGCTGGAAATCGGTGCTGGAACCGGCCGTTATTCCGTCGCGCTGGCAAAGGAAGGCATGGACGTGACGGCGGTGGAGCTGGTGGAAAGCAATCTGGCGGTTCTGCGAAATAACAGCGAGGGTGTGGATCATATCCGGTCGTTCCAGGGAGACGCCACAGATCTGAGCCGGTTCGGGGACCAGTCCTTTGATGTGACGCTGGTGCTGGGGCCCCTGTACCATCTGTACGAACCGGAAGACGTTCACAAGGCGATCGATGAAGCCATCCGCGTCACGAAAAAGGGCGGTGTGCTTCTGTTCGCGTTTATCTCGGTTTTCGGAATCATGTACGCCAATTATCTTCAGGGAAACTGGGCCGCCGGCCAGGAAGAGAACTTCACAAAAGACTATCAGGTCCGTCATTTCAAGGAGCAGCTGTTCACCGGATATGACATCGTCGAATTTGAGCGGCTGTTTGAGGAGAAGCCGGTTCAGTGGATTACCACCACCGGAACGGACGGACTGGTTGAAGCAGTTGAGGACCGGGCTGACTTTCAGATCAGGGATGAGGATTTCCCGGCTATTGTAAACTGGTATCTCGCCTTTTCCGAAAAGCGGGAGCTGCTGGGCAATACCAACCATCTGCTGTATATCTGCAGAAAACTGTGATCAAAAGGAAACGCACATGAGAATTGACACAGAGAGACTGATTATCACGGAATTCACCCCGGACATGGCGCAGGCCGTCCACGAGAACTCCCTTGATGAAGACAATCGGCGGTTTGTTCCGGACGAGGTCTTTGAGACCGTGGAGGAAGCTGCGGAAACCGTCGCGTTCCTGATTTCGCGCTACGGCGGAACCGAAGGCCCCCTGGCTTATCCTGTGCTCATGAAAAGCGGTGAAAACATCGGGTATGTCCAGCTGGTACCGCTGGAAGGCGGCGTCTGGGAAATCGGTTATCACATCGCTAAGAAATATACCGGACGCGGCTGTGCGACGGAGGCGGTCAGTTCCTTCCTGCCGGTCGCGGCGGACATGGTTGGAGCCGGAGAAGTGCTCGGCATCTGCCTCAGCGGGA
>JBGUHQ010000071.1:0-19592 GCA_045112195.1 Christensenellales bacterium
ACTGACTGGGACAAGGTGATCCCTATTGATCACGGATATGATGAAAGCAAATCGGAAGAAGAGCTGTCACTGAAGGACCTGAAAGGCGCGGCCAGATTCCGCGGCGGAGAGTGTCTCAGTGATACGATGGAACAAGGTGACTGGCAGAGCAAGCAGACTTTCCGCTGTGCTTTCGGCCATACCTTTGAAGCCAGCCCGCGTCTTGTGCTGGAGGGCGGACACTGGTGCCCGGAATGCGAACGGAAGAGCTGGAACTATGGCGCCCGGGCCAAGGTCGATCCGTTCTTTGCCCAGGTCTGGAACCCGCTGCATGATCCTGATGAAATGCGGGAATATCCCAAAGAAGTAACGGAGCTGGATGTCTGAAAGCATTGTATGGAGGGCAGACGATGAAGAGGTACCTGGCTATTGATATCGGCGCGTCCAGCGGACGGCATATCGTCGGCTGGATGGAGAACGGGGAGATCAGGACTCAGGAAGTATACCGTTTCCCGAACGGCGTTACGGAGAAGGACGGGCACCTGATCTGGGATATTGAAGTGCTTACCGGTCATGTAAAAGCAGGCATTGAAGAAGCGCTGAAGGTCTATCCGCAAATTGAAAGCCTGTCTGTCGATACCTGGGCGGTGGATTATGTGCTGATGCGGGGCGATCAGGAAGTGATGCCCTGCTATGCCTACCGGGACAGCCGCACCGAGGCGGTGATCCCGCAGGTGCATGAGCAGATTCCTTTTTCCGATCTTTACCGGTGCACCGGTATCCAGTTCCAGCCCTTCAATACGATCTACCAGCTTTATGCGGACAAACTTGCGGGAAGGCTGAACGGCGTCACCGATTTCCTGATGATTCCCGAGTACCTGATGTACAAACTTTGCGGCGCGAAAAGCCATGAATATACCAACGCCACCACTACCGGCATGGTCAGTGCGGAATCCGGGGAATACGATCCGGAGATCATCCGGACCCTGGGACTGCCGGAACATCTGTTCCGCCTGCTGCAGCAACCGAGAACGGTCATCGGGAAATACAAGGGGATTAAAGTGATGCTCTGCGCCACCCACGATACCGGCAGCGCGGTGGAAGGGATTCCCATGGAGGGAAACCATCCGTACATTTCCAGCGGTACCTGGAGCCTGCTGGGCGTGAAAACGGAGAAACCGATTACCAACGCTGCCAGTGAACTGGCCAACTGGAGCAATGAGGGCGGCGTGGGATATAACCGGTACCAGAAGAATATCATGGGCATGTGGATCGTGAACCGCCTCCGGGACGAACTCTGCCCAGGCGAAAACTGGAAGGAGATCCTGGCGGCAGCAGAAGCGAGCGCCTTTGAGGAAACCGTGGACGCAAATGCGCAGGTTTTCCTTGCCCCGAAGAGTATGAAGGAGGCTTTCGATGAAACGCTGAAAAGCGCGCCGCAAAGCACAAGCGATTATTTCCGCTGCGCCTACCGTTCCCTGGCCCTGAGCTATATGAACGCGATTCAGGAATTGCAGCATAACACCGGCTGCCATTACGATAAACTCTATATTGTCGGCGGCGGAGCCAAGAATCAGTTCCTGAACAAACTGACGGAGGAAGCGACCGGCAAAAAAGTGATTGCTCTGCCGATCGAAGCGACAGCATACGGAAACCTGAAGATTCAGATGAAAGAGGCAAAGGAGGCCTGACAGATGTTAGTTGAAACCAAAGCCCGGATCGGCGTATTCGCCATTGCGCTGGGAGCTTATCTGCCCCAGTTCCCATCCCTGGTTCCCGAGTTTGAGGGACAGTATAAAGATTTCAAAAAACTGATCCCGGATTCTGTTGAGCTGATCGACGGCGGAATCGTGACGACCAAAGAGCTGGCCATGGAAGCGGGCGATAAGTTCCGCAGTGCCGACGTGGATCTGGTCATTCTCCAGCTGCTGACCTATGCCACCTCCTACAATATGCTGCCGGCCGTGCGGGACCTGAATGTGCCGGTGGTGCTGGTGAACGTACAGAAGAAAAAAGCGCCGGGCTATGTCAACACAGATACGGTGACATGGCTGGGCGAACTGTATGCCTGTGGCGCGGTGGGCGAGATGGTGGCGGACCTGGAACGGGCCGGGAAACGGCACGCGGTGATCACCGGCGTCGTGGAAGGCGGCGATCCGGAGGTCGAAGCGGAGATTCTGGACTGGTGCAAAGCCGCGCAGGTGCGCCGCCGGTTCCGGAATACGAACCTGGCCCAGATCGGCCGGCCTTACCCCGGCATGATGGATCTGTACATCGATGAGACCAACCTGTATCACCGGATGGGCCTGTATACCAAGCAGTTCGACTGGGAAAAGATGTGGGCCATTGCCGATAACATCACCGATGAAAGCGCGATTCGTGCCAAGGCGCAGGACATCCTGGACACATTTGATATCGAGGGCGGCGGAACGATAGAAAAGGTCTGGGAGATGGCGAAATACGTCGTTGCCTTTGAGCAGTGGGTGAAGGACGAGCAGATCGCTTTCATTGCCAGCCACTATGACGGATACGCCCAAGGCAAGGCGGGCACGCTAGACAGCATGCTGATTCCGGCCTTCTCCATGCTGATCAAGCAGGGTGTTGCCTGCGCGGTGGAAGGGGATATCAAGGTCTCCATGGCTATGAGCATCCTGAAGACCATCTCCGGCATGGGACAGCTGAGCGAAATGTATTCCATTGATTTCAATGAAGACATCTGCATCATCGGTCACAGCGGTTCCGGGGACGCGGATATTTCCGCGAGGAAGCCGACCATGAAGATTGTTCCTGTTTTCCATGGAAAAACAGGCGGCGGCTATCTGACACAGTTCTATCCGCACCTGGGTCCGGTGACCTATCTGGGCATTACACAGGACAGGGACGGAAACTTCAAGTTCGTTGTCGCGGAAGGCATTAACGAGGACGGACCGATCTTCACCTTCGGGGATACGAACATGCGCACCCGCTTCACCTGCGGCGCCCGGGAGTTCTGCAACAAGTGGAGCGAAGCCGGTCCGACGCATCACATGGCAGCGGCCAGCGGACGGCATATTGATACGATCCTGAAGGTTGCAAAGATCTTCAACGTACCGGTTGATATTATCACACGCTGATTGCAGGAGGAAAAGCAGATGAAAAATATCCTGGAAGCTCCCTTTATGGTGGAAATGATCCGTACGACGACAAACATGTATGACCATGGCTGGGATGAACGCAACGGTGGGAACATCAGCCTGATGTTGGAAGAAAAAGAGGTCTCTGAATATCTCGATACCAACAAGGTTCTGCGTACGATTCCGACGGGATTTACCGCTCCGGAACTGGACGGGAAGTATTTCCTTGTGACCGGAACCGGCAGATACTTTAAGAATGTGCAGTATAATCCGGATGCAAACCTTGGCATTGTTCGGCTGAAGGATGCAGGGCAGCAGGCAGACCTGCTTTGGGGATACTCCGAAGACGGACAGTTTACCAGTGAATTCCCGGCCCATATGATGAGCCATGTAGCCAGGCTGAAGGTTGATCCTCAGAACCGCGTTGTCATGCACTGCCACCCTGCAAACCTGCTGGCCATGACCTTTGTACATACCCTGGATGAGCGGGAGTTCACCCGGACGCTCTGGCAAATGTGCACGGAGTGCGTGGTGGTCTTCCCGGACGGCGTGAATGTGCTGCCCTGGATGCTCTGCGGTACCAATGAGATCGGCGAGGCAACCGCCGAAAAGATGCGGACGGCCCGCCTGGTGGTCTGGAGCCTGCACGGGATCTACGGCGCCGGCAAGGACCTGGACGAAACTTTCGGCCTGATCGAAACCGCAGAAAAAGCGGCTGAAATCTATATGAAGATTGCCCATCTGCCGCGGATAAACACGATCTCAGATGAACAGATGCATCTGCTGGAAAAACGATTCAGTATTCAGGCCAGAGAAGGATACCTGGATTGAAAGATACAAAGAGCTCCCTCAAGGGAGGAAGCTGAATTATCGGTGTTTGATTGAAGGCTCTTCATTCATGTGGCCATGATACAGGCACGGATTGATGTTCCTTTGGCTCTTGACAGAAGTTATGTGGATAGGATTCTCACGAAAGTTAATGTAACAGGACGGAAAGAACGTTTTTAAGGACACTGTCATGTGGTTGCTGGTAACAGGTTTATACCGCTACCAGAATAGAAAACGGTTAAAATCTATTTAAATGATTTCATGGGGTTGTACATTGTGGTTAAACTATTGCGCCAGATTACACACAATTAAACCCGTTTATGTGCCATTGGGGTTTCAAGTCCTGTTTCCCGCACCAAACACGTATAATCCGAACCAGTTCTTCCACATTGGAGACGGGTTCGGATTATTCATTATATTCACAGAGTAGCAGTTAGCTGATGCTCATAAGCGGTACAACTGCAGCAAATAAAAAAAGCGGGATGCCACCACTATCGGTGACATCCCAACTTTTATCAGGCGGCTTTACACCCGGTCGGTTTATCCGGATCGCCTGCCTCCTGGTCAGCCTGTTCGGCTTTCCATTTGGCAAATTCCCGCTGCCCCTCTTCACTTTCGAAGAAGGCCTGGATATCCGGCCATAGACAGCGGGCAATGGTCTCGATCACGTGATCCGGATAAGGGGACTTGTTGACAGGTTTCTTTCTCCGTGCCATATCATCACCTGCCTTCCCGATCCCTTCTGGGCGTTCTGTTCCTGGAAGGAATGTACTGTTCGAGGATTTCCTTCGGAATCCGGTCAAGCACGGATTTCATTTTCTTGTGCTCATCCCGAATCCGCAGATTCTCGATCTCTTCATCAATCGAGACGCGATGCTCGGCATCCAACTGGGATTTCAGCTCCTCATTCTCAGCACGGAGCGATTCGTTCTCAGCCTTGGTGTCTGTAAAGGCACCCTTGTCGTGTTTCTGATCCTGAAACATATAAAGATTTTGCTTTCACGCCCAAGGGCATGAAATCTAATATGGTTAAGAAAAAGCGAGTATAGATTATTGATGGTCGTGAAAAAACAGAGAACGGGAAATTACAGAAATGCATTTCCTCTATTTTGGGATTATCAATCTTCTTTTACTCGGCTGCTCATGAATTGTTTCAAAGTCTACTCAAAAGTAGACTTTGAAAGTAGACTTAGAGTATTTCTACACGTATCATATCCATATTCCTGGGGCCAGGTGGAAATCTGCCAGTTTCTGTGATAAAATTAAAAATCATGTGACAGTTCAAAACAGCTCACCGGGCAGACAGGCTGTAAGTATATCCAGGGGAGGTAATGCCGTGCTTCTTGAATTCATTATACAGAACTGGGCATTGATCCTTATTTCGGTTGCATTTGTAATCCTGCTGAAATCAACAGACCTGCAGGACAAAAGTTTTGCAAAACGCATGTACTTTTTGATTGCCGTTGTTTTTCTTCTTTCGATTGCTGTGTTCACAGAATTCCATCTGGCGGACATCGGCGGATATATAATGCCCCGTACCGTACTGATGGCTGTCAGATACAGTGCGGCACCCGTTATTGTCGCCATGACTCTGTTTGCATTGCAGAAGAAGATGAGATGGTTTGTTTTTATTCCTTTGCTGATTCTTATTGCGATCAATATCATTTCGATCTTCAACGGCATCATTTTCAGCCTTGACAATGACGGAACACTGCATCGCGGCCCGCTTGGCTATCTTCCGTATATTGTTGCCAGCCTGTATGGTGCAGCTCTGATAATCATTCTGTACAGAAACAGCAACAAACAGTATACGGATATCGTTCCGATCATCTTCCTGGGATTTGCTTTTGCTTCCGGACTGATCCTGCCGTTCGTATTCAAGCAACGATTCTCAGAGTATTTTTGTGTTACGATTCTGATCGCGCTTCTTATTTTTGTGGTCATATCCGTGAAGATCAGGCAATACAGGGAGCGACACGAGCATGATAACAAGATGATCAGGGAATCCATTGAAACATTCACGGGCTTCATTGATGCGAAAGACCCCTACACAAACGGCCACTCAAACCGGGTTGCCCGATACAGCCGGCTTATCGCGGAAAAGCTGGGCTGTGAAGGCGAAGAACTCGACCGCATCTATTACATCGCACTCCTGCATGACTGCGGAAAGATCGGCATTCCCGACAGCATCCTCTCCAAACCTGAGAAACTGACGGATGAGGAGTATCAGGTCATTAAATCCCATACTGTACAAGGCGGGGAAATCCTGAATCATTTCAAAAGCCTCGAAGGCGTGAATGAAGGCGCGCTTTACCATCATGAAAGGTACGACGGGAAAGGCTATCCGAAAGGGCTGGCCGGCAAAGAGATTCCCCTGATTGCAAGGATTATCTGCGTCGCGGACTCCTTCGATACGATGAACTCGAACCGGGTTTACAGAAAAAAGCTGACGAAGGAATGTATCATCAACGAGATTGAGACGAACAAAGGCCGCCAGTTCGACCCGGAGATCGCGGACGTGATGCTGAAACTCCTGCACAGTTCCAACAGCCTTTTCGATCTGTGAGGGAAACAGAAGATAGCAGTACTGAATCCGATGCATTTATTCCGACACATGTCGGAATAAATGTTGGAATAAACCAGGACGCAAGGGAAGGTTTAAGCCTTGCACAAAAGATGAGGGAACTTTGGACTGATTTTCACAAAAAATGAGGGAGAATGCATGAACCTGAAAAATTCTTTTCCGGCATGTGCATTTCATGTTGCTATTGGGTACCGGATACAGATTTTTTCTGATACTGTCTGACTAATTCAGAACGGATAACGAAGAATAAAACACTCCCGGCCAGATGACCGGGAGCGACTGTAAAGGGCTTAATCTTCCGTAAGTTCACTGTTACGGGAATCGAGCCAATCATCAAAGCTCTTTTTCGGAATCCTATAGACGGCGCCGACCTGGATCCAACGGAATTCCTTCCGTTTCAGGAGACTGTAAACGGATTTGCGGCCAACGCCCAGGATATCCTGCAGATCCTGAACAGTGTAGCAGCGATTTCCGGAGGACGGTCTGGGCTGAATGGGGCTCATCATGGTTTTGTTCTCCTTTCAGTGTCAGTTTTAGGAATGGGGGAGAACACTGAAACAGCATATCTCAGCAGCCGGATTCGTGGGTTGTGTCCCAACCGATGCCCCAACCAGAAAGAAAACAGGTTGAGATGATAAGCATCAGATCAGGACGGGATGTACAAACTGGTTTCATATGGAAATGAGTTTTTTACAAACAGGGACGGTAAGGTACGGTATGGACGTTTTCCGAGCTCTTCAAGTCCTGTTTCCCGCACAGACCGGAAGTTGTTGCAAATCAACAGCTTCCGGGTTTTTTTGTGTTTTCAAACTCCCCGAAATCCCTATTTAATCCCTTACAGATCATATGGATAGTTAGGAATTGGGGGACGAAGCTCCCAACAAGCAAATCAGCAATCATGAGCATATTTATCCGATCTTGTGTTTGTTTTGTTAATGGCATGCTTTTTTTGTGGGCTTTATGGTCGAAATAAAAAGGCGCCTTTTTATCCCTGCAGGAATATTTTTCCCCGGGAGGGAGAATACCGGGTTATATTTTTCGGAGGTGATTCTGTATTCTGCTTCCGGGCAGTGTTATGCTTTCATCACGGTGAGAGGATCACCGGAGCTGATGGGGAATGCTGTGGGTGAGGGGTGAAAATCATGTATGCTGATTTTGTCAGATGGATGAAATTGGTTGCGCTGTTTCTGATCCTAATGGCCTTCCCCGCGTTCCTGATTATCCTGAGCAAAACGCATGGTGATCTGGTGCCGGGGCTGCTGATCGGTATCGCGATGTATTTCGTGCGCTTCAACAGGAGAAAGACAGCGCGGTGTGAATCAGACAGTGAAGGAGATGTGAATGATGGCCAAAATGGAAACCGTTGTTCAGGGCAGCTTTGATGAGATCCTGAACAGGATTGAGCAGGGAATTATGCGGGGAAGCGCTTCCGCGTCCCTGGAGGATAAAAGTGATTTTGTCAGCGGGAACTGCCGCTGTTCCGTGCGCGTGTTTGAGCGTTACAGCATGATCGGAAGCAACCGTGTATCCCTGAATGTGACGCTGTTCCAAGGACCGGACGGACAGATCCGGCTCAGCGCGATCACTTCCGGCGGATCCCAGGCGCTGTTCTTTAAAATCAACACGTTCGGGGAGCAGGCTTTCCTGGACAAGCTGGATGAAATCCTGTAAGCCGCGACAATGGAAAAGCTTCGGACCTCTGAGATACCCGGCAGCGGTGACTCGCTGCTGGGCTTTTTTGTTTCGCCTGGCCAGCCGGACAATCCCGCTGTACATGATCCTGCCGGCGCGGGCTGGCGCCGGATCTCCGTTCTCCCGGACAGAGGCCTTCAGGAAATCCTCCGACGGGTTGACCTGTACTGTACGGACGGTATCGCCGGTCTGACCGTCACCGGCCCGGATACGCCTACAGGGGCGGGAATGTAAAATCATTGTAATGCAATTCATTATCGTAGTATTATGTTACCGGAAAAAGGGTAAAGCCGCACAGGGCTGAAGCGACAAGCTGCGGAGCGAGGAGCGGCGGATAAGGAAGATCATGATGAAGTATGACGTAATCTGTATCGGAATGGCGCTGGCGGACGTGATTATCCGCGGTTTCAATCCGACCCCGGTCTCCGCTTCCGGATACATCGCGGAATCCGCTTCCCTGAACCCCGGCGGCGAGGCTGTAAACGAAGCTGTCGCCGCGGCAAAGCTGGGCCTTAAGACAGGCATACGCTGCGCCCTGGGGAATGACGCGGCGGGCGAGATGGTGCTGAATGAACTCCGGAAGCACGGGGTGGATACCGGCATCGTGGCGCGGACGCCCGTCACGCCGGTCACGACGATGTTTGTCCGGGAGGACGGGAGCCGGCAGTCCATCACAAACCAGGCGCACCGGTACAATTTCCATCCGGAGATGGAGCTGTCCCTGCTTTCAGGAGCGAGGGCCCTGATTCTCGGTTCACTGTTCCGAGCGCCTTTTGACGACCCGGATGTGATCCATGCCGTGGTGAGCGGCGCAAAGGCCGGAGGGCAGCTGGTTGTAGCGGATACCAAGATACCGAATTTCCGGTTCCTCGCACTGGAAGACATCCGGGATTCCCTGGCCCTGATCGACTACATCACGCCCAATGAAGACGAGGCCAGGCACTTCACGGGGAAAGACGAACCGGAAGAAATGGCGGACGTTTTTCTGGATTACGGCGTCAGGAATGCTGTGATCAAACTGGGAAGCAAGGGGTGCCTGCTGAAAAACAGGGAGCTGTCCCTCCGCCTGCCGGCTGAACGGGTCAGAGCGGTGGACGCGACGGGCGCCGGTGATAACTTCGCGGCCGGCCTCGTTTCGGAAATCCTCCGGGGATCGGCGCCGGAACAGGCGCTGCGCTTCGCGAATGCCTGCGGGGCAATCTGCGCGACAGCCGTCGGCGCGGGGACGGCCCTGAAAGACAGGGAGCAGGTACTGGCATTCATCAGGGAAAACAGATGACGGTTCCTTTTCCGCGGCAAAAGCCCTTGAAAATCAGGGGCTTTTTCTGGTATATGTGTTATGATGATTCTGCCGTTACTCCATCAGAAACCAGTTGAACATGTATCATTATATTTTTTCACGGGAGGATGAACATGAAAAACAAATGGACACGCATTTGCTGCCTTATGCTGACGGTCTGTATGGCGGCTGCCTGGACGCTTGCGTCCGCTGAGGAAGAATACACGATCGACAACATCCGCCAGTATGTGGCGGGCGTGGATGAACCGGTTGAACTGGCGGACGGCACAACCCGGCCGCTAATCAATTTTGACAACGCGGCTACGACGCCGGCGCTGATACCGGTGATGGATGAAGTCAACCGAAAACTGCTGATGTACGGATCGATCGGCAGGGGATTCTCCCAGAAATCCAATTACTCCACCGAGCTGTATGAGGAGACGCGCGGCACCGTTCTTTCCTTTGTGGGGCTGGATCCATTGAATGATTATGATTATACATGTTTCTATGTGAACAATACCACGGACGGGCTGAACAAGCTGGCCTCCGCCCTGATCACAGACAAGGAGGATCTGGTGCTTTCCACCCGCATGGAACATCACGCGAACGACCTGTCCTGGCGGGAACGGTGCAGGGTCATCTATGCTGAAGTGGATGACCTGGGCCGAGTCCGGTACGACGAAATCGAGAGGCTGCTGCAGGAAAACAGTGTAAAGCTGGTGGCTGTCACAGCGGCCTCCAATGTGACGGGTTATGTGACGGACGTTCACCGGATCGCGAAACTGGCCCACCGGTACGGGGCGATGATCGTGGTGGATGGGGCGCAGATCGTCGCACACCGGGAATTCTCCATGAAAGGCGAAACACCGGAGGAAAACATTGATTTCTTCGTTTTTTCCGCCCATAAAATGTATTCTCCCTATGGCGGAGGCGCAGTGGTCGGCCTCCGGTCGGTGCTGAATGAGCATATGCCGGCCTTTTACGGCGGAGGTACGGTGCAGATCGTCGGAGATAACAGCGTTTCGTACAAAGACGCGCCAGAGTCGTATGAAGCCGGTTCGCCCAACTATCCCGGCGTCATCGGCATGGGGAAAGCGATCAAGATCCTGAAGGAAGTCGGTTTTGACGCGATCCGGGAGCATGAGCAGAAACTGATCCGCCGGATGATCGACGGGCTGGCGCAGTTTGACAACGTGGTGATCTACGGCGATACGGAAAACATCAGCGACCGCGTGGGCGTCGTCACCTTCAATTTCACGGACATCAACTCCTATTTCCTGGCGATGAAACTGACTGAGCTTGGCGGCGTCGCCACACGCCGGGGCGCTTTCTGCGCGCATCCGTATGTATGGCGGCTGCTGGGAATCCCCGACGATGAGCTTGACAAATATGAAGACTGCGGCGCGAGCGGGACCCCCGGCATGATCCGGGTGAGCTTCGGCATCTACAATACCGAAGAGGAAGTGGATGAATTCCTGAAAGTCCTTGCAGAGGCCATTCCCGCCGCGAAAGCGTATGTCGCGGAACAGATCGAGGAACTGGGCGAGGAATCCCAGGCGTTCGATCCCTCATTCTGACGGGATTCGGGTGAAACGCGGGACCGCGGAAGCGCGAAGCCTGAAATGATTCCCTCCAAACCGTAAAAGTGACGAATAACAACATAAAAAGGGAGTGCAATTCCGATTTAAACGCAAAAACCCGGAGGAAACGGAGAATCGATATGGACAACAGGATCATTGCTGAATTCATCAGAAAGCAGAAGGTTGCTTTTATCTGCTCTGTTGACGAAGAAGGATATCCGAATGTGAAAGCGATGCTGAGGCCCAGAAAAACGGATGGCCTGCGTCAGTTCTATTTTTCTACAAACACTTCTTCCATGAGGGTAAAACAGTATTTGAATAACCCGAAATCCTGTATTTACTTCTATCATAAGGGCCTGATCAAATACACGGGTGTGATGCTGAAGGGCAGGATGGAAGTGCTGACTGACCAGGCGACGAAGGATATGATCTGGCATAGGGGAGACACTATGTTCTATAAGGGCGGGGTTACCGATCCTGATTACTGTGTTCTGAGATTTACGGCAGAGAGCGGAAGATACTATTGCGATCTGAAAACGGAAAGTTTTACAATCTGAAAGGCACATACCATTGACAGAATGATATAAAGCTTTGTTGAGGATGGGATATGTATATTCATGAAGTCAGTTTGAATGAGACTGTCCTGGTGCGTTTGATTGATTTATCGAAAGACTGGGCTGCGGAAAACAGTTGCTACGGTTATCGCGCGAATGACAAATCCGATATCGAAGGCAACCGGATCTTCCTGGCTGAAGACGGCGATACAGTGATCGGATATTTGTTCGGCAAAGTTTGCCGGTCAGAGCAGATGACATCCATCATGCCGGAGGGCACGCCGTATTTTGAGGTGGAAGAACTGTATGTTGTGCCTGAAAGACGATCTCAGGGCATTGGGTCGAAACTGTTCCGATATGCGGAAGAAACCGTGAAATCTGAAGCTGAATACATGGTGCTGAGCACAGCGACAAAGAACTGGAGAGCTGTTTTCCATTTCTACCTGGACGAACTTGACATGACCTTCTGGAGCGCACGGCTATTCAAGAGGATCAGTGAGGAATCGCAATGCTGAAGTACAGAAGAATTGAACCGTCGGATGATGAGCGAATCGCTGAAATCATCCGGGCGAATCTGGAGAAAGCCCATCTGGATATTCCGGGAACCGCGTATTTTGATCCCGAGCTGGATCATCTGAGCGCATACTATAACAGCGATCCGTCCGGGCGGGTCTATTTCATCGCACTCGGGGACCGGGATGAAGTGATCGGCGGCGTGGGTGTTGCGGAATTTGACGGGATCGACGATTGCGCGGAGCTTCAGAAACTGTACCTGGACGATTCCGCCAAGGGCAAGGGCCTGGGGAAAGCGTTGATACAGCTTGCTATAAACTGGGCGGCAACGTCCGGGTATAAGAATCTGTATCTGGAAACCCACACCGGACTGGCCGCTGCCCTGAACCTCTATGAAAAAACGGGGTTCAGGCAGATCGAAAAACCCTGCCCGACGACGCACGGCACAATGAACCGTTTTTATCTCAAAACGCTTTGCAACGAATAAACGTGGAGGATTCAACAGATCAATCTCCCAATGCGGGCAGCGGCTGCGGCGATCGGTATGAAGGAGCTTTCAAAAGAATAGTATTATCACAAACAGGGAAAGAAAACAGCGGAGGCCCGAATGAAAAAATGAAGGGATACAGATCAGGAGAAGCGGAGCCCCGGACCAAAAGGTTTGCGATTGTTTCAGATATCCATGGCAACCTTCCGGCCTTGAATGCCGTGCTTGAAGACGCAAAAGGCCGGGGAATCAGCGAGTTTATCTTTGCCGGTGATTACTGCCTGAGCGGGCCGTTCCCGGATGAATGCATTGCTGCGCTGATGTCGATGAATCATGCATATATCGTTCGGGGCAATGAAGAAAAGTATCTGGAGAACCTGATCGGGAAAAACCAGAGCAGCTGGACTGACGGCCAGATGCAGATCTCATACTGGTGCTTCCGGAATGTTGCGCCGGAGCATCTGCGGTTTCTGACGGCATTGCCGTATACCCTTGAATTCCGGGTGAACGGAGTGAACATCCATCTTGCCCATCAATCATCCACATGGATCGGCGACTGTGAATTCAGGCTGATCGGGCCGGACGTGCTGGCAAGACGGTATGAGGGGATAGACGTGACACCGGAGTATTACCGGCAGGATGTCCATGATCACCTTCGCCGGGATCCGGGTTTTCAAAGAGCATTATCTGATCTGGAAGAAGGCGTATATCTTTTCGGCCACTCCCATGTCCAGTGGAACTGGCAGGATACGGGCCGGAAGGTCTTCCTGGTCAATCCCGGATCCTGCGGCCTGCCTCTGGACTTTATTCACGACAGCGTTCCGTACACTGTCCTGACTATATCAGAAGAAGGAACGGTGGGCGTTGAAGAGATCCGGGTTCTTTTCGATAAGCAGGGATATGCCGAAGTTTTGAGAAACTCAGAACAATTCAAAGCGGCAAACGTCTGGACGAAGGTTATCACAAAAGAATGGCTGAAGACCCACGAGCATATGACGTTCTTCCTGGAATTCGTTGAACAGTATGCGCGGGAAACCGGCGATCCACGGAGACCGTTTGCCGTGGATACATGGGAAAAAGCCTATGACATATGGAATCGCAGTTTGCGCTGACAGGGTGATCAGAAAGCAGATTGTTTCATCAGGAGGCATCATGGAATCAAGGCCAGAGCTGGTTCGCGGTCTGGACAGCAAAACCTTCCGGGAATACTATTATCTGAAGGAAGAACTGCTGGCTTTCTGCCGGGCCAATCATCTGCCGGTTTCCGGCGGAAAACAGGAACTGACGGAGCGAATCGCCTGTTTTCTGGACACCGGTGAAATACGGGAACCCGTGGCAAAAAGAGCTGCGCCGCGAAAAAAAGCGGCTTCCGAAATCACCCGGGAAAGCATCATTGAAGACGGTTTTGTCTGCACAGAAACGCATCGCGCGTTTTTCAGGAAAGAGATCGGAAACAGCTTCTCCTTCAATGTCCGGTTTCAGCAATGGCTGAAGGCCAACGCAGGGAAAACCTATGATGACGCCATTACTGCCTATTATGAGATCCGGGAAGCAAAAAAGGCCGGGAAGGATACGATCGGAAAGCAATTTGAATACAACACCTACGTTCGCGATTTCTTTGCTGATAATCCCGGGAAGACGCTGGAAGACGCCATTACGTGCTGGAAATACAAAAAGGGCCTGAAAGGCCATAACCGGTATGAACGGCCGGACCTGGCGGCGCTGGATAACGGAGCGAAAACGGACAGGAATGAAAGATATATTTGCAAGATCGCCTCTCCGGAGGAAATGAATCAGAAATGGGATTACGAGATCCGGCAGCATCCGGAAACAGAAAACTGGACCGTCTGGAAAGGGGAGGCGATTGAAGGATTCCAAACCGGCCGGTCCATTCCATACTACGGGGTTCTTGACGGAACGGTTATCTGCGAAGCGACCGCAGTGCTTTGCCCTGATTTTCCGCAGAACGGTCTGAAAACAGATGAACATGCGGTTGAACTTTGCGCATTCCGGACCATTAAAGCGTACCGGGGTAAAGGATACTTTTCCAAACTGATGCGTTTCATGATGGAAGACCTGAAGGAAAAAGGATATACAAAAGCAGTGGTGGGCGTGGAGCCGGAGGAGAAACTCAACAAGGAGATCTACCATCATTGGGGATTTACGGAACTTATCTGTACAGGAAACGAAACCTATCCGGACGGAACCGTGATTGACGTGGAATTCTATGGACGGCAGCTTTGAGCAGGTGTGAATACGGGTACAAAGGGGATCTGTATATGGATATCAAAACCCATTATGATTTGCTGATTGAGGAAAACAACGATCCGTTCCGTGATCCGCCGGTTTTGCAGAAGCACATGGAATCATGGGACGGGCAGGCGTTTCTGGACCTGATGGAATTGGATCCGTCGAAAACCGTTCTTGAAATCGGCGTCGGGACAGGAAGGCTTGCGGCCAAAACAGCAGGATGCTGCCGGCACCTGACCGGAATCGATTTTTCGGCCAAAACGATTGAACGGGCCGGGGAGAACCTTCAGGATTTCCTGAACATATCGCTGATCTGCGACGACTTCATGGAGTACCCGTTCAGCGAAACCTTCGACGTTATCTATTCCTCGCTGACAATGATGCATTTTCAGGACAAGAGGAGGGTGTTCGACAAAGTCAGCTCTTTGTTGAATGACAACGGCCTTTTCTGTTTGTCCATTGACAAGAACCAAAGCGAATGGATTGATACGGGCAGCAGGAGAATCCGGGTTTATCCGGACACCACGGAGAAAACGGCTGCGCTTGCGGAAGAAATCGGAATGAAAACCAAAAGGATGGTTCAGACAGAAAACGCTTACCTCTTTGCGTTTGTTAAATGATTCAGTAAAACAACAATACAGCGGAATGCGCTTAATTCAAAAGATATGGAGGGATCCGGGATGGGCAAAAGTAAGATTATTTTCATCGGACTGGCTTTTCTTATCGGCACTGCATTTATGCTGATCGGCTTATCCCTTTACGGGGTCATCCATAACGGGGCTTCTTTATGGGATGGGCTCAGCAAACCCGCCCACTGGATCTACGGCGCGATATTCGACGTTATCCTGGCTCTCGGAGCATGGATGAGCAGGAAGGGCAGGGAACAAGGAAGAATAGATATCATACAGGAGGTTGCATTATGATGATTAAAGTAGCGTTTTATGACGCGAAGGAATACGACAAGCCGTCCTTTGAACAGTATGGCAGCCAGCACGGCATCCGGTTCCGGTTCCTGGAAACAAAGCTGAACGAGGACACCGTGGACCTGGCGAAAGGCTGCGAAGCGGTCTGCGTTTTCGTGAACGACACGGTGAACGCGGCGGTGATCGACAAGCTGTATCAACACGGGGTGAAAATCGTCGCGCTGCGATCCGCCGGTTATAACAATGTGGACGTACAGGCCGCCTTCGGAAAGATCCATGTGGTCCATGTTCCGGCTTATTCGCCCTATGCTGTCGCGGAGCACGCGATCGCCCTGCTCCTTACGTCAGTGCGCCGCATCCATAAAGCCTACAACCGGACCCGGGAATTCAATTTCTCCCTGAACGGGCTCACCGGATTTGATTTCCACGGCAAGACCGTCGGCGTGATCGGCACCGGCAAGATCGGCCGGATCTTCATCGATATCTGCCGGGGATTCGGGATGAATGTGATCGCCTATGACCTTTTTCCAGCCAAGGACAGCGGGATTCAGTACGTCACGCTGGACGAGCTTTTTGAGCGGAGCGACATCATCTCCCTGCATTGCCCGCTGACAGCGGAAACCCGGCACATGATCGATACGGAGGCGATCGGGAAGATGAAGAAAGGCGTCGTCCTGGTCAACACCTCCAGAGGGGCGCTGATTGACGCGGAGGCACTGCTGGAAGGCATCAAGGCCCGGAAAGTCGGGGCGGCCTGCCTGGACGTATACGAGGAAGAAGCGGACATCTTCTTTGAGGACCGGTCCGGCCACATCCTGAACGACGACCTGCTGTCACGCCTGATTTCCATGCCGAACGTCATTGTCACCTCGCATCAGGCGTTCCTGACAGAGGAAGCCCTGAACAATATCGCCGAAACCACGGTGAACAACATCCTGTCCTGTTTCAGCAACGACGGGATCTGCGACAATGAACTGTGCTATCGCTGCGGAAACATCGAACAGTGCAAGAAAGAACGGAAACAGCGGTGCTTCTGACGGGCTGATACCGAAAACGGATGATCCGGCCCGGAACAGAAACGGGGCAAAAGAAAGGGTAGTGAATATGCAGTATAAAAGATACGGGGAGACCTACCTGGTTCGGATTGATCTGGACGAGGAGATCATGCAGAGCCTGAAAACCCTGTGCGAGCAGGAGGACATCCGCCTGGCCCATGTGGAGGCGATCGGCGCGTCGAACCACGCGGTGATCGGCGTATACGACCTGGAAGAGCAGGCATATCACCAGGAAGTGCTGGACGGGTTTATGGAGATCGCCGGCCTGACCGGAAACGTCACACGCAAGGACGGGGAAGTTTATCTACACCTTCACGGTACGCTGGCGGACCAGCACAACGTGGTTCACGGCGGGCACGTCATTGAGATGAAGGTCGGGGCGACCTGCGAGATGTTTGTGACGGTACTGCAGGGAGAAGTAAACCGGGTCAGGGACGGGAAACTGGGAATCAACCTGATCAGCCTGTAATACGGATCAGACAAAAAAGCTGTTCCGATTGTGCGGAACGGCTTTTTTGCTGCCCGGATGGTCATTGATCCGGTTTTATGATATCATTCAGAACTGAACCAACTGTTTATCCAAACAGGAAAAGGCGGAACGGAAGCATGGCGTTTGAGAAAGCGAAGGCATATCTTGAAAAGCATGGGCTGGCGGATCAAATCATTGAAACGGAACACAGCAGCGCCACGGTGGCAGCGGCGGCCGAAGCCCTGGGCTGCGATGAGGCGATGATTGCCAAGACGCTGTCCTTCCTGCAGGATGAACAGCCGGTGCTGATCCTGGCGGACGGCACGGCGCGCATTGACAACCGGAAGTATAAAGACCGGTTCGGTTGCAAGGCGAAGATGATCCCGGCTGAGTTGGTGGAACCGCTGATCGGCCACGACATCGGCGGGGTCTGCCCGTTCGGCATCAACGACGGCGTCACTGTATACCTGGATGAGAGCCTGCGGAGGCATGAGATCGTATACCCGGCTGTCGGCAACGACCACAGCGGCGTGAAACTGACGATTCCGGAGCTGGAGGAGTGCAGCGGATACCGGGAATGGGTGGACGTCTGCAAGCAGCCTGATTGAGCGGTAAAGGACAGAAAAGATGGAGAAACTGAAAGCCTGTATCTGGGATCTGGACGGGACGCTGTTTGATTCATACCAATCGATTGTGTCCAGCCTCGTGGATGTGGCGGCGGCGTGCGGCGTGCCGGACACCGCTGAAAAGATTATGAAGACCGTCAAGCAGGAAGCTGTGTCCGCCTATCTGCGGGATCTGTCCGCCGCGTGCGGGAAAGGTACGGATGAACTGATGCAGATGTACCGGACTGTGAGCCACGCGAAAATGGACGGGATTACCCTGATCCCCGGCGCGGCGGAGACGCTGGCCGCCCTGCAGGCGCAGGGGGTACGGCATTTTGTTTATACCCACCGGGGGAGCTCCACAACACACCTGCTCAACCGGCTCGGACTGACCGGGTATTTTACGGAAATCGTGACCCATGAGCACGGGTTTACCCCCAAACCCTCCGGGGAAGGCGTGAACTATCTGACGGAAAAATACGCGCTGGACAAAGCGGCCACCGCCTATATCGGGGACCGCACGCTGGACGTGCTGTGCGCGAAGGATGCAGGGGTACAGGCCATCCTGTACCTTCCGGAGGATTCGTGCGTGGAGCCAACGGGGGAGGAAGACCGGATTATCCGGGAACTTAGAGAACTGACCCGGATGACGGAGTTCCCGGAATAACCGGGACAGCATCCGAAAGGATTATGAGATGGAAACGATTGACGGCACATGGATCATGAAAGGCTGCAGCCGGACGGACAAGGACTGCCTGCACTCACCGGAAGACCTTCTGGAGCTGGTCCTGAAGGTGGGCTTTCTGCCGCTGTTTTCCAACGAAATTCCCGGGTTCTCGGTGGAAGAGCATACGCCCGCCGGAGACTGGTGGACGGATTCGGCCTCGGATCCGTGGGCCTGGCGGCAGGTGCTTGCGCCGAACGACTTCGTCGCCTACGGTAAATTCTTTGATAAAAAAGCCGGGTTTGTGTCCAGGGAATGGTTTCCCCGTTTCGCAAACTACCGCCGGGACGGATACGACTATGAAGGGTTGTATGAAGACGGAAAAATGACCGGCCGGTGCAAACGGATCCTGGATGTGCTGGAACTGAATGAAAACGCGGAAGGACTCGGGCTGCTGTCCTGCGACATCCGGAAGCGCGCCGCGCTGGAAAAAGGCTTTGAGGGCGCAATGACGGAGCTGCAGATGAAAACGTTTCTGATCATGAGCGATTTCAGGCAGAAACGGAACCGGCGCGGGGAGCTGTACGGCTGGCATGTGGCGGAGCTGATGACGCCGGAAACGAAATGGGGATACGACGCGGTCAACCGCTGCGACGAAAAGCCGGAGGTTTCATGGGAAAGAATTCATGAACAGATCCGGAAGCATTACCCGGAAGCGGGGGAGCAGGCCGTCAGGAAACTGCTGGGCATCCGGAAATAATGGAGGGAGCAACATGCCGTGGTACTGGATCCTGGTTATCGTTTCGGCAATTATCGGGCCGTTTGAGGCGATGCATGCCCTGAACAAGGCCAGGCGGAAACGGGAGGAAGCGGAGAAAAAGAGACGGGAAAAAGAAGAGCATACAGAAAGAGCTGGTCAGTGAACCAGCTCTCAGATCGTAGACAAAATGGTTTCAACGCTGGAGCCATTTTGTTTTGCTTTTCCGGAAAATCAAATAGGAGCTGCAATAACCGTCT
>JBGUHQ010000072.1:0-12540 GCA_045112195.1 Christensenellales bacterium
TCTTTGGAATCTTCGCTATGCTTTCCTTAATGTTTGCGCGTTTCTTCTCTGTATCGTTTTCAAGGTTCGCCGGCTCGCTTTTCCGCGGTTTTCCGTAGGCGAGCTTGCATAGAATATCAAAGCGGAAAGCCTTTGTCAAGCTTTTTTTGGCACTTTTTTCAGAAAAAAATCAGGCGGATCAACGCTTCCGGACGATGCGTTGTCCGCCTTCAGGAATGTTCGTGTTTTGGCCATGCCTGCAGACTTTCTACTATATATTATTCGGATTTTTCCGGATGCCGGAAATCCGTTCAGAGCGCCCCTTCCATCCGGAGCAGTTTCTCTTTCAGTTCGATTCCGCCCGCGTAGCCCGTCAGGCTGCCATCCGCCCCGATCACCCTGTGGCAGGGAACGATCAGCGAGACCGGATTGTGACCGACCGCGCCGCCGATCGCCCGCGCGGACGCGCGGCGAACGCCGGTCCACCCGGTCAGCCGTTCCGCGATCTGCCCATAGGTCATGGTCCGGCCGTAAGGGATCGTCAGCAGAGTATTCCAGACAGTATGCTGAAACGAGGTTCCCGTCAGGCGCATTTTCGGCGTAAAACCCGGATCTTTTCCGCTGAAGTAGATATCCAGCCAGCGGGCCGTTTCATCAAACACGGGCAGGTTCCGGTCAGAACGCACGGCGGAAAGCGTGGAAGCAAAATGCTTCTGCCCGTCAAACCACAAACCGGTCAGGGCTTCCCCGTCACCGGCCATGGTGATGCCTCCCAGCGGAGAATCGTAACGGCGTATATAATCCATATTCGTCTCCTCTTTTACCACCTGCGCGGCTCTTTGTGAAAGAAGTATCCGAGATTGAGCCGGACCTCCTTCTTTCCGATATCGTCGTTCGTATAGCAGCAGGTATCGAACCCGATCAGTTCAAAACCCTCATGCAGGTAAAACCCGATGGCGTTCGTGTTACAGGACTGGGTCTCCAGGATCACGGCGCGGCGCTTCTGTTCGGCCGCGATCTCCTTGGCCTTGTCCATCAGGCGTTTCCCGACGCCCTGCCCCCGGAGTTCCTTTGATACCCAGAGCTCCGTGACCAGGAGGCGGTTTGACCACTCCTCCGGGGTGACCTCGATGCAGGCCAGCACCTTCCCCTGTCCGTCGACGACGCCCCAGGCTTCCGGAGCCTCCCAGTACTCCTGGTACAGGGAATCATGGTGATCCGCTGTGAAAGCTTCCCTCGGTTTCCGGACCAGGGAGATCGCGCAGCCTTTTTCATCCATCGGGCCGATCTCCAGGTCGTAATAGCTGTCGTTCCTGTAATCCAGCGGAACAGGTGTTCCCTTATACTTCTCCTTCGGAAGAAAAACAATATCAAACATATCAGGCGCTCCGTATTTTGTTTTAGCTGTCAGAATCCGATCCTCCGGATTTCTTCCACCAGGTTCCGGCCGTAGGTCTCTGTGCCGAGCTGGTTCGGATGAAGATTGTCCAGGAAGTATTCCGGCAGGTGCGGAACCAGTTTGAACCCGTCAATGATCTTCACGTTGGGGTACCGGCCGGCGATCGCCTTCACATTTTCACAAAACCGGGCCAGCGTCGGGATTCCGTCCGGAACATCCCCGCGCCAGAGCGGGGTCACGCACAGGATCGGAATCTCCGTCCCGTAGATACTGATCAGCGTCTCGTAATACTCCTCCACTTCCTGCATGGTCTCGCAGCCGAACTGGTTCGTCCCCAGCGCCACGATGATCTTGTCCGGCGTGTATCCGTCCATCTTTATCAGGGATTTCTTATCGTATACATATCCGCCGATGCCCTGGTTGATGATGTCATAATTCAGGAGCCGGTTGGCAACGCTGACATAGGTCTGGGCGGAGCGGAGAGGCCCGAAGCCCTGGGTAATCGAATCCCCGAGCCAGAGTACCTTCTCATTCTTGCGGGCGGGAGAGAAGGAACCGTCCACCTCACAGTTCCGGATCAGCACCGTCGCGTCCGCGGGCAGATAGATGACGACATTCTTTTCCCCGTCCGGCAGGTTCCAGGTCAGTTTTCCTTCTTTCGGCAGGTCTTTGACGTAGCGGATCTCCATAATTTGGTTGTCGACCGCCAGCTCAAAAGAATCCTGCGACCCCTCCCAGATGATCCGGTATTCAAAAGATACGGTCCGCGCGTTCGTTGTCATCTCCAGCGTCTTCGCGGTCGTCGCCATGCACCGGTCGTACCAGAAGTCAAAGGCTGACCTGAAATACTCCATCTGGGCCTCCGTATACTGGAACGCCTGCAGCCAGCCGTCCTCCGTTTCTTTAAAGGAATAGGCCCCGAAATAAATGCGCTGCAATTCCCGGTTTGTCATGATTCATCTCCCCCTCTTCCCTCACCGCGAATAAATCCCGGTCAGGACTTCATTCTGAAACGCTTCCTTCAGCGGCAGGTCCGGATACAGATCCGTAACCCGCACCGCCTCCTGATTGTCATACGGAACGGAAAGGACCGTGATACGCAGCGGACCAACCTCCCGCTCCCCTTCCAGCAGCAGGGCATGGGCCCGGGGCAGGCTGAGGTTGTCCCCGACGCTGCCGGTGTTCAGCGCGTAGCCGCCCTCCAGCGGCCGGATAAACGGCCGGTGGCAGTCCGCGCAGATCATGCCGTCCGCGTCCGGGCGGCCGTCCTTGAACCGGAAGCCTTCCCGGAGCTTCTCATCCGTATCGAAACTCATATACAGCGGATCCAGGTAGCGCCCGTGAACCAGGCGGAACCGCAGCCCGCTGATCGCCAGCTCATCCTCCAGGGGCAGGGAATCCAGCCAGGCGAACCGTTCCGGGCCGATTTGCTTTGTGTAGAAGGCATAGTCCTCCTGATCCCGTTTCTCGCTCAGCTTCCGGTCCCAGTTGCCGGCGAGCCAGCGGCTGCAGTGCGTCCGGACCCAGTCGCAGGTCTTGTCGCTCTCCGGGCCCTTTCCCACCGCGTCGCCGAGGAAAATGACTTCGTCCGGCCGGATTGTATCCAATTCCTGTTCCATGGCCCTCGTCGCGACCATGTTTCCGTGAAGGTCCCCCAGCAGCACGATTTTCATTTCCGTCACCCCGCCGTTCTGTTTCGGTTTATGATCCGCAGATCAAACTGCAAATAAGGTTCGCCAGGATCAGCAGATGAAGCACGATATGGTACAGATCCGGAATCAGCCGTGTTTCACTCATCGGAAAAAGCCGGACAGCGTCCCGGAAACAGTCGTTATACCCCTTCAGTTTCCGCTCGCTGGCGCCGAAGATCGTGAAATACCAGTGGCACATGAACTGGACGATCAGCCAGAGAAGCAGGATGCCGAACAGGATCCATTTCCCGGCGGGCTGAAAGCAGTGCCAGGCGATCAGCCCCAGCGTGTAAAGGCAGAGCACCGCGAACTCGGCGCTCTTTACACCCATTCCTTCCACAAGCAGGCACCGACCGAAGCGGTAAGTGACCGTACAGCCCAGGAACCAGACCCACAGGACGACCTGCAGAATGACCGCAATAACCATACTGCCTCCCGTATGTTTTTTTCTGTCCGCCGGCGGATTGCCGGTTACAGGATCCGCTCCATGCCGACCTTGTACGGCACGAGCCCCAGTTTTTCATAGAACGCCATGGCACCCGGGTTGCAGCTCCAGACGTTCAGCGTCACGTTGTAGGCGCCCTTCTCCCGGGCGAAAGCAAGGATATGCTCATACAGCGCTTTGCCGACGCCCTGTCCCCGGGCCTTCTCATCCACGCAGATATCGTCAATATACACGGTGGTATGCTCCACCATCAGCTGCCCGCCGGCATGCTGCATGACACAGAATCCGTGGCCCAGCACCCGGTCCTGCTCATCCGCGCAGACGAAGACGGGCGTTTCCTCATCGGCGATGATGGCCCGCAGTTCCTCCGCGGAATACTTGGTCGCCGGCCCCTTGAACAGGTCCGGGCGGCCGTTGTGATGCACCATGTCTACCTGCACCAGCAGGTTCAGGATCGCGGGGATGTCCCGCGCTTCGGCGCGGCGTACGCTGTTCATGGCAGGTCCCTCTCTTTTTTCGGTATACGGTCAGAATCCCGTCAGGATCTTAATCAGCAGAAGCGCCAGCACCGCCAGGATCACCGGCCGGACGATCTTCGCCCCTTTGTGCATGGCCAGCCCGGAACCCAGCCAGTTGCCGGCCATATTGCAGGCCGCGCCGGCCAGTCCCAGCGGCAGGAGCACCTGGCCGTTCAGCAGGAAGACCGCCAGGGAGGTGATGTTGGTCGTCAGGTTGATCACCTTGGCCTGCGCGTTGGCGGAAGAAACCGACATCTTCGCGAAAACGGTAAACGCAATGATCAAAAAAGTGCCCGTTCCGGGCCCGTAAAACCCGTCGTAAATGCCGATGACAAACGCCGACAGGACGCAGACAATCACCGTCCGGCGGTCCGCCACCGCTTCGCCCCCGCCCTCGCCGAACAGGTGCTTGTTCAGCACCACGAACGCCGCCAGCGGCAGGACGATAAACAGAATATACTTCATAACGTCCTCGCTGACCGTCAGCGAAATCCGCGCGCCGAGGAAAGAACCTCCGAAAGCGGCGGCCACGGCCGGCACGGCAAGTCTGAGATTAATCAGCCCGTGCTTCAGGAAGCGGGCGGTGGAAAGGCAGGTTCCACAGGAAGAGGAAAGCTTGTTGGTGGCGATCGCCTGGTGAACCGGCAGCCCCGCGAACAGATAGGCTGGCAGGGAAATCAGCCCGCCCCCGCCGCCGATGGCGTCCACAAAGCCAGCCAGGAACAGCAGCGGGCAGACGATCAGAAAGGAAACAGGCGTCAGGTTCACAGCGCGATCCCTCCGGCGTTCCCGGGGTCGCACACCTCTGTAATAATCCCGCCCCCCAGGCATATATCATTTTGATACAACACGGCGCTCTGGCCGGGGGTCACGGCGCGCTGGGGCGTAAGGGAATGCAGCAGGAGCTTGCCGTCCCGCAAAGTCGCCTCCACCGGCTGGTCCGGCTGGCGGTAGCGGTAACGGGCCGTACAGGCGATGGTTTCGCCTTCCCGCATCGGCGCCTCACCCACCCAGGTCACGTCCTCCGCGACGCTGCGGGTGCTGTAAAGCATGGGATGGTCCTCGCCCTGGGCCACCAGGAGCCGGTTGCGCTCCAGGTCTTTCCCGATGACGAACCAGCTGCGGCCGTCGCCCCGGCCGCCGATGCCCAGGCCCCGGCGCTGGCCGAGGGTATAGTACATCAGACCGTCATGGCGGCCTACCACTTCGCCCTCCGGCGAGACCATATCGCCGGGCTGCGCCGGCAGGTATTCCGACAGGAACTTCTTGAAATTCCGCTCCCCGATGAAGCACACCCCGGTGGAGTCCTTCTTTTTGCTGACCGGCAGGCCGCGGTCCGCGGCGATCTGCCGGACCTGGGCCTTGGTCATACCGCCCACGGGGAAAAGGGACCGCTTCAGCTGCTCCGCGTGCACCATATACAGGAAATAGCTCTGATCTTTTTCCGGATCAGCGCCTTTGAGCAGGCGGCCCTCCCCGTCGGTGCGGACAAAATGGCCGGTGGCCATGCGGGCAGCGCCCAGGGTCATGGCGAAGTCCAGGAAGGCCCGGAACTTGATCTCCCGGTTGCACAGCACGTCCGGGTTCGGCGTCCGGCCGGCGCGGTACTCCTTCAGGAAATAGGAAAAGACCCGGTCCCAGTATTCCCGGGCAAAATTCACGCTGTAATAGGGGATGCCGATCAGGTCGCAGACGTCCCGCACGTCCCGCCAGTCTTCCTCGGCGGTGCAGGCGCCGTTCTCGTCCTCTTCCTCCCAGTTTTTCATAAAGACGCCGACGACATCATAGCCCTGCTCCTTCAGAAGCAGGGCCGCAACGGAGGAATCCACGCCTCCGCTCATACCGACGACAATCCGTTCACTCATGTTCAGTTCTCCATGTTCATCAGACGGGCCAGCACCTTTTCCTGTATTTCCGCGGCGATTTCGTCGCGGGTTTTTGCCGCGTCCACGACCACAAAACGGTCCGGATCCCGGGCGACCAACTCGTGATAGCCGTTCTCCACCCGGGCGTGGAAGCTGTCCGCCTCCATTTCCAGCCGGTCCGGCTCGCTGGCGGCGCAGCGGCGCCGGAGCGATTCCTCATGGTCCAGGTCCAGGAAAACGGTCAGGTCCGGCATGGCGCCTTCCACCGCCGGGGCGTTGATGGCCAGCACCTTGTCGATGCCCAACTGCCGTCCGCCTCCCTGATAGGCCACGGAGGAATCCAGGAAGCGGTCGCACAGGACCACCTTGCCTTCCGCCACCGCGGGCAGGATCTTTTCCCGGACGTGCTGCGCCCGGGACGCCGCGTAAAGCAGAGCCTCTGTCACGTCCGCCATGGCCGCGTTTTCCCGGTCCAGCAGGATGGCCCGGATCTTTTCCCCGATGGGGGTTCCGCCGGGCTCCCGGGTATGCACGACCTCGAAGCCCCAGCAGTCCAGAGCGTCCGAAAGCCGCTCAATCTGCGTGCCTTTGCCGCTGCCGTCCAGGCCTTCCACGGTCAGGAAGGCGCCGCGTTCCCGCTTCGCCTCCGGGCAGAGGATATCCAGAATCTCCAGCGGGGTATGCGCGATTTTCTCCGCGCCGGTTTCCAGCAGTTCCTGTTCGCTGCCGTAACCGTAGGTGACGCCCAGGGTATGGACGCCGGCCTTCACGCCGCCCTCCATATCGAAACAGCGGTCCCCGACCATCCAGACCTCGCCGTGGTCCGCCGGCAGCGCCTCGCAAATCAGGTGTTCCTTTTCCGCGTGGCCGTCCGTCGCGCAGACGACCCGGGAAAGAAAGCGGTCAAAGCCGAAATGCTCCAGGATTTTCCCGGTGGGATAAGCGGGTTTGCCGGTTACGACGCCCAGTTTCGCTCCCTGCTTCCACAGGGTGCGCAGCATGGCGCGCACACCGGGATAGACCCGGTTTTCGTACATGCCGACGGTGGTGTAGCGCGCACGGTAAATCTTCTGCGCTTCTTCCGCCTGCTCCGGGGTCAGGCCCAGGTAGGTCTGAAAGGAATAGGTCAGCGGCGGGCCGATAAACTTGCGCAGCGTCGCCGCGTCCGGCTCCGGCAGGCCCATTTCCTTCGCCGCGTGTTTCGCGCAGTTCCAGATGCCTTCCTCGCTCTGGGTCAGCGTTCCGTCCAGGTCGAACAGGACCCAGGTGTTTTTTAATTCATAATTCATAATTCAGAATTCATAATTATGTTTGGTTATTCTTCTACGCGAATGACATTTTCCACTTTGGCGATTTCGGGGTTGAGGGAAGCCATCGCGCGCTGCAGCGCCTTTTCAGGCGCGCTGTGGGTGATGAAGATCAGGGTGGCCTTGCCGTCCGGGCCGGCGTCCTTCTGCATCATGGCGGAAACGGAGATCTGCTCCTTGGCCAGCAGGCCGGCGACCTCCGCCAGCACGCCGGGCGCGTCCTTCGCCTTCATGCGGATAAAGTATTTGCTGTGCCAGTCGTCCGCCACGGGCAGCGGATCCTCCCGCATGACGGGCATGGGATGAACCGCGTTCTGCGCCGCCTGGATGATATCGCCCACGATAGCGCTGGCCGTCGGGGCATCGCCCGCGCCGCGGCCTTCCAGCATCATGTCCTTGAAGGAATGGCCGTAGAGATAAATCGCGTTCAGAGAGCCGTCCACGCGGGCCAGGGGATGATCCGCCGGCAGGAACACCGGGTGTACCCGGGCTTCGATGGCTTCGCCGTTGTCCTTGCCGATGGCCAGGAGCTTCAGCACATAACCCATCTCACGGCCGAAGGCGATATCCTCAGAATTGATCTTGGTGATGCCCTCGCGGTAGACGTTCTCCACCCGGACCCGGGTATGGAAGCCGATGGAGCCCAGGATGCTCAGTTTGTAAGCCGCGTCGTAGCCTTCCACGTCCGCCGTGGGATCCGGCTCAGCCAGGCCCAGGCGCTGGGCGTCCTTCAGCACGTCCGCGTACTCGGCGCCTTCCGCCGCCATCCGGGTGAGGATGTAGTTGGTTGTGCCGTTGACGATGCCCATGATCTGCTCCAGATGGTTAGCGATCAGCGGGCTCTGGATCGCGTTGATGATCGGGATCGCGCCGCCCACGCTGGCTTCGTAGTACAGGCCGGCGCCGGTCTTCAGGGACATGGCGCGCAGCTCGTCAAAATGAAGCGAAAGGGCCATCTTGTTCGCGGTGACGACGGACTTGCCGTTCTCCAGCGCGCGCAGCATCCAGGACGCCGCGGGCTGTTCCCCGCCGAGGAATTCGCAGATGATCTGGATCTCCGGATCCTCCAGGATGTCATCCTTGTCGGTGGTCAGCACCTCGTCCGGCACTTCCTTGCCGCCGTGGATCTTCTTGTCCAGCACCAGCGCGCGTTTCACGCGCAGCTTCACGCCGGTCCGCTTCGCCGTTTCGTCCCCGAATTCACGGATCAGGTCCCAGACGCCTCCGCCGATGTTTCCCAGGCCCAGCAGTCCTAATACAACTTCTTTCATTTGTCTACCTCCGTCCGATTCCGTTCATAGATCAGCCGCAGCCCCTTAAGGGTCAGCAGGCCGTCCAGTTGATCAATCACTTTGCTTTCCTCGGCGATCATCAGCGCCATGCCGCCGGTGGCGACCACGTAGGCTTCCTCTCCGAGTTCCTGGCGGATCTTCCGCACGATGTTCCGCACCAGGCCGACATAGCCGTAGTACATGCCGCTCTGCAGGTTGGTGAGGGTGGTCCGGCCGATCACGTTGTCCGGCTTGGCCAGCTCGAACCGCGGCAGCTTCGCCGTGCCGGTGACCAGGGCCTCGCTGCTCAGCTTGATGCCCGGGCAGATGGTGCCGCCCAGGAACGAGCCTTCCTTATCCACCACGCCGAAGGTGGTGGCGGTGCCGAAATCGATGAAGATGCAGGGCCCGCCGTATTCGTCGTAAGCGGCGACGGCGTTGGCGATCCGGTCGCTGCCCAGCTCCCGCGGGTTCTCATACCGGATGTTGATGCCGGTTTTGATCCCGGGCGCCACAAACAGCGGCGTTTTGCCGATATAGTTGAGCAGCATGTGCTCGATGGTGTAGTTGATCGTCGGCACAACGCTGGACACGATGATCCCGTCCACCACGTCCTTGCTCACACCCTCATGGGCGAACATGGACATCAGGCGCACGCCGTATTCGTCCGAGGTGGACGTGATGTTGGTGGACATGCGCCAGTACTTGTACATTTCCGTTCCGTCGAACAACGCCGTCTTGATGTTGGTGTTGCCGATATCCATGGTGAGAATCATCCCTGGATCATCCTCGCTTTCTTCAGCGCGACGCCGGCCGCGCCGGTTACCAGGGCCGCCACGATCATCTCTACCACGGCGTTGATGCCCACGGAGGTAATGATGTACAGGAACACGCCCTTCTCCGCGATGGGGCCGGCCAGCTTATCCGTGCTGCCGAAGAACAGCACCAGCAGGCTCATGAAGAACAGCGTGTTGAAAAACGCGGCGGAAAAACCGGTGACCGCGCCGCGGACATACAGCGGCAGCTTCGTCTTCTTCAGCGAGGACCAGACCACCGCGGCCAGCGCGCCGACCAGCACGCGTGACACGAAGCGCTGCACGAACATCAGGAAAGGATTGTAGCTGACCAGGGCAGCGCCCAGGGCGCTGGAGCCGAAGATGCCGAAGCACTGCAGGAAACTGATCAGGCCGAACGCGCCGCCGATGATCAGGCCGCCCGGCATGCCCATCGCCATGACCGCGATGGCCACGGGAATCATGTTGAAGGTGATCGACAGGCCCATGGGCATGGGGATGTTCACGAAAGCCAGGACGATCAAAACCGCCACCAGCATAGCCAGCAGCGTCATCCGCGCGATCTTTGTGCGTCTTGTTGTGTTTGTCATCAGAATCTCCTCCGTTCGGGTTCACAGCGGATACCCGTCGAAAATGTATTTGCGCGGTCTGGATGTGTCCGTCGCACAGGGCTGACGGCACGGACCGTTGCGCATGGGTTTATTATACTTGAAATCCGGGGAATGTAAAGGAAATCAGCTGCAATTCCCTTCGCCCTTGAGGGCCTTTTTATCCTCGTACATCCTATTATCCGCGTTCTGGAAGATTTCATCCAGATCGTAATCCTCGCCGCCGAAAGCGAATCCGCAGGCGATCTCACAGCGGATCCCGTCATCCTGCCGGTTCAGTTCGGCAAGGCCTTCCTGCCAGTTTTTCAGGATGTTTTCCGCCTCTTCCCGGTTGACATGGATGGCAACCACAACAAACTCGTCTCCGCCGACGCGGAAGGGGATCACATTCCGGGCCTCGATCTTCTTCAGGCTCTCCGCCGCCTTGATAATCAGCCGATCGCCTGCCTCATGCCCGTACACGTCGTTCATCTTTTTCAGATTGTTGACGTCCATATTGAATACAGCGATGGTTTTCTGATTCCGGAAAAGCGTCTTCTTCAGCTCCAGGAACCTGCTCTTGTTATAAAGACCGGTCAGCCCGTCATGATCCTTTTCGTCCTTCAGCGTTTTTGAATATTCTCCCATATCCCGGACCAGGTCCATATACAGGCTGGTATCCATCAGGTGATGGATCTGCCGCAGGTGCCCGTCTTCCCTGAAGGTGGAAGAATAAACCACCCAGGTCTTGCCGTTGCTGGCGTCCATCAGATCCCACATCTCCGCCCGCTGTCCGTAAGTCGGAGGAGGACAGGCGGCTTTCCAGTTGGTCTTTCCCTGCCGGACGGAGGCGGCCTTGGCGTCCTCATACAGGACTTTCCCGTCCTCGTCTGTAATCAGAATCCGCCCGATATCATTCCTGAAAAACCGGAGGATCATCTCGTCAAGGTCCATTGCCATCTTATTGTTCTCCCTCGTCTGTATCCAGCCGCTGCCGGGCCACCAGTTCCGCGAAATAGCCTTTCTTTTCGATCAGCTGGTCGTAATTGCCTTCCTCGATGATCGCGCCGTTATCCATGACCAGGATCCGGTCGCAGTTGCGGATCGTGGACAGGCGGTGGGCAATCACGATCCGGGTGCAGTTCAGCCTGTCCAGCGCCTCGGATACCTGCTTCTGGGTCTTGTTGTCCAGGGCGGACGTCGCCTCGTCAAAGATCAGGATCTTCGGTTTGGGTGCGATGGCCCGGGCGATCATCAGCCGCTGCTTCTGGCCGCCGGAGATGCCGCCCTGGCCCTCGGAGATCACCGTCTGCATGCCCATGGGCATCTCCCGGATATCCTGGGCGATGCCGGCGATTTCGGCCGCTTCCCATGCCTCGTCCAGCGTCAGCTGCGGCGCGGAAATGGTGATGTTGGAGAAGATATCGCCCTGGAACAGCTGGCCGTTCTGGATCACCACGCCGATCTGCTTGCGCAGGGAGCGCGGATCCAGGCTGTTCAGGTCATGGCGGTCATAGAAGACCGCGCCTTTTTCCGGTTTCTCAAAGCCCAGCATCAGGCGCACCAACGTGGATTTGCCGCAGCCGGTGCGGCCCACGATCGCGACGTATTCCCCGGCTTTGACGGACAGACTCAGGTCGTTCAGGATATAGGGCATGTTCTCCTCATACCGGAATGACACATGGCTGAGCTCGATATGCCCGCTCACCTGGGATACCGTCTGCTTGTCCCCGTTCACTTCCGGCTCCGCATTCAGGAGCGGTTCGGCCATCTCCAGCACCGGCTTGATGGACGCGACGGAGATCGCGATACCGGTCAGGGCGGTGAAAGCGGCGGCCAGCCGTCCGTAAGCGGCGTTGAAAGCGATATATTCGCTCGGCGCCACGTTGGTCTTCACCGCCAGGTAATACAGGACGATCGTTCCGGCCAGCGTGATGGCCGAAGTAATCACTCCGTTCAGTTTCACAAACGCCGGCGGATTGTATTCCAGCTTCGCGTTCCGGGCATACAGCCTGCCCCAGCGGGCAAACACCCGTTTTTCCGAACCGGACAGGCGGATCTTCTGGATACCGTTCAGCACAGCGTAGGTCATGCCGGTTTCCTGCGCGCTCAGTTCCATTTTTTTGCGGGAGATGCCGATCTGGATCAGCGTTCCCACGATGCTGATAATCACCGTCGCCAGGATCACCAGGATGGACGGCAGCACCAGCGCCGGCGCGTAATGAAAGATCTGGGCCACATACAGAAGGGACAGCAGGCTGGTCAGGCTGGTGGAAAGGATGTTGTTCAGGATCATGTCACAGATGGAACGAACGCTGCTCGCCCGGCTGGACAGTTCACCGGAGGAGAACTTCCGGAAAAAGCTGACCGGCAGGGAGAGGATACGCATGATGACCGAAGCTTCCACCGCCATGGAGGTCCGGGTATTGATCCGGTTCATCAGCAGCGTCCGGATCAGGTCGATCAGTTTGGCGGCAAAAGCCGAGGACAGCAGGAATACCCCAATGCCGGCCAGCAGGTTCAGGTTCCGGCTCTGCAGCACCGTGCCCGTCACCAGTCCCATAACCTGCGGCTCAATCATTCCCACGAGCACGGCCAACAGGGAAACCAGGATAATCAGCACCAGATCGCCGTTGGAAATGCTTTTTTTCATATAGAGCAGCAAGTCCCGAATCTTCAGCTTG
>JBGUHQ010000073.1:0-4777 GCA_045112195.1 Christensenellales bacterium
ACGCACAGTCGGTAACGACGAAACCAGAATGGAGTATAACGAACGTGGCCAGGCGGTCCGGACGGAATACTACCTGGAGGGGAAGCCGTTTACGATCAACAAAGGATACGCGGTTATGGTCCGGGAGTACGACGAGGCCGGACTGGTGGCGGAAGAGAGCTATTTCGGGGAGAACGGGGAGCCAGTACTGTGCAGCAGCGGTTACCACAGGATCGTACGCACCTGGAAAGATAAAAACCACGCAACGAGTGAAGCCTGGTATGATACAGACGGGCAGCCAATGACTCTAAAAGATAACTATGTCAGAATTGAACGGGATTTCGATGAGGAAGGGAACACTACAGCGGAAAGATATTACGACGCGGACGGCAAAATGATTCCCTGCAAAGACGGATATGATGAGATGCGCATCGTGGATGGGGAAAAAGTGTTCTTCCTTAATGGCGAACTATACATTCCTGCAGAAGAAGAACCTGTTACAGAAGAATCCGCAGAAGACGCCGCTTCATAAGCAAAACATGAGAAAATGCTCAATCCGGTAAAAGTTCAGACCAGTATGGTCAAACACGGCGGGACAAGGGTTCCGCCGTGTTTTTGCGCAATTATCAAATTTTTGTTACGAAGCAGGAAATAGGGGAAAAGAGAAGAATAAGAGAAATTGGGTTACATTGGGGTGTAAATCTCAACGTGCCGCAAATGTATTATTAGGAGGTGCCTTATGGCAGCTGTGGATCTTACCAAATACGGGATCACCGGTGCAACGGAGATCATTCATAACCCTTCCTACGAGTTCCTTTTTGAAGAAGAGAACAAGCCGGAGCTGACCGGATACGACAAGGGCCAGCTGACTGAGCTGGACGCGATGAACGTCATGACCGGTATCTATACCGGACGGAGCCCCAAGGACAAGTACATCGTAATGGATGAAAACAGCAAGGACACCGTATGGTGGACTACTGAAGGATATAAGAATGACAACCATCCGCTGAGCGAGGAGAACTGGGCCAAGCTGAAGAAGCTGGCGCAGGAAGAACTGAGCGGCAAGCGCCTGTTCGTGATGGACGCTTTCTGCGGCGCCAACAAGGACACCCGCATGGCCATCCGCTTCGTGATGGAAGTTGCCTGGCAGGCCCATTTTGTCAAGAACATGTTCATCCAGCCTTCCGAAGAAGAACTTGCATCCTTTGAGCCGGACTTCGTCGTCTACGCCGCTTCCAAGGCGAAGGTTGACGATTACAAAGCCATGGGCCTGAACAGCGAGACGGCTGTTGCCTTCAACATCACCAGCCGTGAGCAGGTCATCCTGAACACCTGGTACGGCGGCGAAATGAAAAAGGGTATGTTCTCCATGATGAACTACTATCTGCCGCTGAAGGGCATCGCCGCGATGCACTGCTCCGCCAACACCGATATGGAAGGCAAGAACACCGCCATCTTCTTCGGCCTGAGCGGTACCGGCAAAACCACCCTGTCCACCGACCCCAAGCGCCTGCTGATCGGCGATGACGAGCACGGCTGGGACGACAACGGCGTGTTTAACTTCGAAGGCGGCTGCTACGCCAAGGTCATCAACCTGGACAAGGATTCCGAACCCGACATCTACAACGCAATCCGCCGCAACGCGCTGCTGGAGAACGTTACTGTTGATGAAAACGGCAAGATCGATTTCGCCGACAAGAGCGTGACCGAGAACACCCGCGTGAGCTATCCGATCGAGCACATCGAGAAGATCGTCAAGAACGTCAACCCGGTTTCCGCCGGCCCCGACGCCAAGAACGTGATCTTCCTGAGCGCTGACGCCTTCGGCGTGCTGCCGCCCGTGTCCGTGCTGACGCCTGAACAGACCAAGTACTACTTCCTGAGTGGTTTCACTGCCAAGCTGGCCGGTACTGAGCGCGGTATTACCGAGCCGACCCCCACCTTCTCCGCCTGCTTCGGCCAGGCTTTCCTCGAACTGCATCCCACCAAGTACGCCGAGGAACTGGTCAAGAAGATGGAAAAGAGCGGTGCCAAAGCCTATCTGGTCAACACCGGCTGGAACGGCACCGGCAAGCGTATCTCCATCAAGGATACCCGCGGCATTATCGACGCGATCCTGGACGGCGATATCCTGAACGCGCCTACCAAGAAGATTCCGTACTTCAACTTCGAAGTACCCACCGAACTGAAAGGCGTTGACACCGGCATCCTGGATCCCCGGGACACCTACAAGGATCCTACTGAATGGGACGCCAAGGCCAAGGACCTGGCCGGCCGGTTCATCAAGAACTTCGCCAAGTACGAGAGCAATGAAGCCGGCAAAGCGCTGGTCGCCGCCGGCCCGCAGCTGTAATCCCTAAGGTCATACCAGGGATGCCGTCCTCAAAAAGGACGGCATCCCGTATGTATTTCTTACTAATCTTAATCGGATCGGAGCGTAAGGTTCATGAAGAAAGTACAATTCACCGAAACCGTCCTGCGGGACGCGAATCAGTCCCTGATGGCCACCCGCCTGCCCTATGCTGATTTCGAAGAAATCCTGCCCACTATGGACAAGGCTGGATATTATTCCGTTGAGTGCTGGGGAGGCGCCACGTTTGACAGCTGCCTGAGGTATCTGAACGAAGATCCTTTCGAGCGGCTGCGGAACATCCGCAAGAACATGCCCAACACCCGCCTGCAGATGCTGCTGCGCGGCCAGAACCTGCTGGGATACAAGCACTATCATGACGATGTGGTCGAAAAGTTCGTTGAACTGAGCATCAAGAACGGTATCGACGTGATCCGGATTTTTGACGCGCTGAATGACTTCCGGAACCTGGGCACCGCCCTGGACGCCGTGAAGAAGTACGCCACGCCCCGGACCGTTGCTTCCGGCTGCATCAGCTATACCCAGAGCCCCGTGCACACTGTTGAAAAGTATGTCGAGATGTGCAAGGATCTGGTAAAGATGGGCTTTGACACCCTGTGCCTGAAGGACATGGCTGGTACGATGAGCCCCTATGAAGCAGAACACCTGATCAAGGGCATCAAAGACGCCGTAGGCGACGTTCCGGTTGTCCTGCATACCCACTGCACCACCGGTATGGCTTATATGACCCTGACCAAGGCCATTGAGAGCGGCGTGGACGTGATCGATACCGCTACCAGCTGCTTCTCCAACGGCACCAGCCAGGCTGCGACGGAGACTATGTTCTACGCGGCACAGCAGTACGGCATCGAAACCGGACTGGACGAGAAGGTCATCAACAAGGTGAATGATTTCTTCAAGCCCGTAAAACAGAAATATATTGACAACGGCACGATCAATCCCAAGAGCATGGCTACAGACAGCCAGGCGCTGGTTTACAAGGTTCCCGGTGGCATGCTGAGCAACATGATTGCCAACCTGAAGGACATGAACGCCATGGACAAGTTCGACGAAGCGCTGCTGGAGATCCCCGCGGTCCGCAAGGATCTGGGCTATCCGCCTCTTGTCACCCCGCTGAGCCAGATGGTCGGCAACCAGGCTGTGACCAACGTGTTGGTCGGCGAGCGCTACAAGAATATCTCCAATGAGGTCAAGAACTACTTCAAGGGTGAGTACGGTATCGCGCCGGCTCCCGTGAACGAAGAACTGCAGGCCAAGATCCTGGGCGAGGGCGGCAAGCCCATCGACTGCCGGATCGAAGACAGCAAACGGACCGGCGAAGACTTCGAGAACGCGAAGAAGGCGCTGGGCGACCTGGCCGAGAGCGAAGAAGACCTGATGAGCTGGATCTGCTTCCCGAAGCAGGCTGAGGATTATCTCAAAGCCCGGAAGGAAAACCGTGAAAAGGTTGTTAAGTACACCATCGAAGAGGCGTAAGGAGGAATAAAAAATGGATAGCCGTTTGACACTCGGCATCGGGGATAACCTCCTTGACGCAGTGCTCGGATACCTTGTGGTTTTCATCGGCCTGTCGCTTCTGATGTGTGTGATCATCATTGTCGGCAAGGTCATGGTGGCCAAGGGCAAAAAGGCCGGCGAAAAGGGCGCTGCGCCTGTTGCTGAAACCGCGGCAGCCGCCGCGTCCGCCGCGCCGAAGAAGCTTGCTCCCGGAAGCGCAGGCGACGTGAAGATCTATGACACAGACCCGCGCGACGCGGCGATGATCATGGCGATAGTGGCTGACAAGCTTGGCAAGCCCCTGAATGAGCTCCGGTTCAAGTCCATCAAGGAGGTTAAGTAAGATGAAATACAAAGTAACGCTTAAGGGAAAGACCTACGAAGTTGAAGTGGATCAGGGCGAGGCCATGATCCTGGATGAATACGAAGCTTATGCTCCGGCCCCTGCCGCCGCTCCCGCTCCTGCGGCTGCTCCGGCTGCCGCCCCCGCTGCTGCTCCGGCTCCCGCTGCGGCTCCTGTCGCTGTGGCCGGTGAACAGGTGGTTTCTCCGATGCCCGGAACCATGGTGAAGGTGAACGTGAAAGCCGGCCAAACCGTCAAGAGCGGCGAGGTTCTGGCGGTGCTGGAAGCCATGAAGATGGAAAACGAAATCATGGCGCCGCATGACGCGACTGTTGTGCAGGTGCTGGTGGACGTGGGCGCCAAAGTTGATACCGGAACGCCGATCATCGTTCTGGGATAAGGGAGGAGAACTGAAAAATGTTAGAATCCCTTGGAAAACTGGTAACCGAATCGGGCTTTGCCGGTTTCTTCAGCAATCCGGACGGATGGAGAAACCTGGTGATGATCGCCATCGCCTGCGTGCTGCTGTATCTTGGTATCAAGAAGCAGTATGAGCCGCTGCTGATGGTCGGTATTGCCGTAGGATG
>JBGUHQ010000074.1:0-3418 GCA_045112195.1 Christensenellales bacterium
CCGTCGATGATCTCAGAAGCCATCCGCACGCCGGTGGCCAGCGCGTCCGCCCAGGCGTTCAGGCCTTCCGGATCCGGATCCCGGCCCAGGATGACCGAATAGCAGCGGGTTACGAATGCCTTGATCTTGCCCATGTCGGCTGCCGGGGTCACAATCTGAATATCACCCACATTGACCGATCCGGGCTCGATGCCGTATTCCGCGCAAAGGGCTTTAAACTCATCCGATCCGCAGAAGCCGTTGATGACTGATCCGAAGGGATAGCCCTGGTTCAGCACTTCCGTCCACGCGGCCAGTCCGGCCGGATCCGGTTCACGGCCCAGCATGGCTTTGTACAGTATTACAACCTGCTGTTCACTGCTCAGTCCCTTGTTCCGGAATTCCGGGCTGTTCACAAAGCCGTCGATAATCTCAGAGGCCGCCCTCACGCCGGTTGCCAGCGCGTTCGCCCAGGCTTCCAGGCCCTCCGGATCCGCGCCGCGGCCAAGGATCACCGTATAGCAGCGGCTCACGAAAGCACGGATCTTGCCTGCAGCACCTTCAGGGGTGTCTTTGTACAGTAAAACAAAATCCGAGAAGCAATCCGATTTGGAAACGAATTTCCCGTTTTCATCCTGATCAACCGGAACTGCTTCCACCTCACCCTCGTGAATCCTGACCATGGTAAAACTGCGGGAATAGCCCGGCTGGACGTCAGGAAGGTCGGGCGCATCGAAAGCAATTTCAATTTCTTTGTCGAATTCTGTGATATTACCGATGGTATGTTTTTTCCCCTGCCCGTCCTCATGGTACATCTCAAAACCCGCGTCGTATCCGCAGGCAAACTGCCCGCCTTCCATCTTTGCCGCAATCTCGTCCCACTGGGGATTATAGTGGTCCTTGTCCTGCTCGTTTGCCCACCAGTCTGTCCGGAAATCGTCTCCGTTTTCCATTCCGCTGTGAATTCCTTCGCGGATCTCTGCCAAGTCTCCCTGGGCGATATCGGTATTTTCGATGTCAGGATTTTCGTTGTTTCCGATTTCGTCAATAATACTGCCGGCGCAGTCTGCCACCTGCTCATCTGAAACATTGGAATCAACGGTATATACGACCAGTGTCGCTTCTTTTGCCACGTCGCCGATTGTCGCCTTGATGGTCGTTTTTCCTTCGCTGACGCCCGTGATTTTTCCCGTGCTGTCAACTGTCGCAACAGAGGGATCGGAGGAAGTCCATGTCACAGAAGAATAAGTGGCGTTCTCAGGAGTAATCGTGATGCCGAGATAAAGCGTATGCCCTTTGAAAAGAATGGGCTCGTCCGGAGAAAGCCGGATCGCCTTCACGGAAACCGCCCCGGAAAAGCTGACTTCATTCGAATAACCGGAGAAGTTCGTCATGATTTCACGCTGATTGTTTGTCGGTCCGATCCAGGCCCGCGCTGACAGTCTGACGCTGATCGAAATTACATCTCCCTGCCTGATAGATCCGTTCTGGCACTGCTGGGTATAATAGTACTTGACCTCGTCTGACAAGTTGTATGTCGACTTGTTTCCGACTTTGTTTGCCGTTTCCGCTGGAATAAATCCGCTTCCGTATTCATTGAGCTCAGTTCCGTTCCTGGTTCCCCTGATGCTGTATTCGTAGGTATAGGCGCCTTCCACAGTAACCCAGGAAAGAACCAGCTGGTTATCGAATACCAGGTCTGACGGAACAGCCAGCAGCAAAATATTCGAATTGGCGTAATTCCTGCTGTCGGAAAACGCCGAAAAATTAGTCATAATCTCCCGCTGATTTGCCCCTGATCCGATCCAGGCCCGTGCGGAAAGTCTGACGCTTACTGAAATGGTGTCTCCTTTGTTGATCTTCCCCTGCTGGCATAGGTTGGCGTAATAGAACATGATCTCATCTGCCATATTATATGTTGACCGGTTTCCGCTGACTGTAATTTTCTCAGGATATATGAACCCGGATCCATTCTCATCAAATTCTACCCCGCCCTTTGAGCCTTTAATGCTGTACTCATAATGCTCTGCGCCTTTCACTGTATCCCAGGAAAGTGAATACCCGTTATCCAGCGACAGGTTTGACGGCACGGTCAGCAGTATTGCTTCTGAATTGGCGTAATTCCGGCTCTCGGAGTATGCCGAAAAATCTGTCATGATTTCCCGTTGGTTATTCGCCGGTCCTACCCAAGCCCGCGCTGACAGCCTGACGCTTATTGAAATAGTGTCTCCTTTGTTGATCTTCCCTTGCTGGCACAGGTTGGCGTAATAGAACATGATCTCGTCTGCCATGTTATATGTTGACTGGTTTCCGTTGATTTCAATAGTATCAGGATATATGAACCCGGATCCATGCTCATCGAAATCTGTACCGCCCTTTGAGCCTTTAATGCTGTATTCATAATGTTCTGCGCCTTCCACTGTGTTCCAGGAAAGCAGATACTGATTGCTTAACGCGAGGTTGGATGGAACGGATAAATCTTTCAGTTTGTAGTTGTAACGGCCGGACGGCGCGGCGTACTGGCTCTTTTGTGTATCACCTCCGGTAGAAGACCGTATCGCTGAACACACGGTGAATTCAACCTGAATAAACGCATATTGAGGATTCGTTCCCACAACCGTATTGATCGGTCCCTGAACGTCAACCGAATTGTCTGATGTTCCTGTTTCAGCCTCACCGATAAATGTACCGTCATGATACACGGAAACCTTTACATAGTAGTAATTTGCTCCGCTGACCGTATCCCAGGTCGCCGTAGCAGTGCTCCCGTCCTTCCAGCGGAGATTCTGCGGCGCTGCCAAATCAGCTCCCGCGCATACACATACCAGCAGCAAAACGAGAAAACAAAGAAAAAAGATAACTTTACGCTTCATGGTAAATCCTCCCGGCTAAAAACAGCGTATGGTTACTTGGTCACATAATGTTCTTATCTTTCTTGTATCTTATCATTTTCATTTGTATTTTGCAATATGATCAAATTCACCGGAAGCTCCTGCATAAAAAGGATTGCGGGTTTCTCCGCAATCCCATTCCCCTGCCTCCCCTTGTGTAAGGGGGCGAACCTCTGACGACTGCCAGTGGCAGGAATCTCGTCAGAGGTTAGGTCAACCGAAAGGGAGCGAGCTCTCCGGTGGAGAGTCGCAACCTTTGAGGTTGCGGTCGTCGCTCGCAGGCCGGAGGGGATAAGTCTTATTCTTTCATTTCCCTCATAATCGCCCTGAATTCCGCGCTTTCCGCGAAGCCCTTCAGAATCTCATCCAGTCCGGCTCCGCCGTCCAGCATCTCAATCCAGCCCGCCAGCTCTTCCGCTCCGGGTTCCCGGTTCAGGTACAGCTTGTACAGAATCTTAATCAGTTCCTCGTTTCCGGGCAGCTGATTCTGGAACTCCGGTGAGAACACGAACTCATACGCGACCCGTTTCGGCGTCTTCTTGCCGTCC
>JBGUHQ010000075.1:0-65375 GCA_045112195.1 Christensenellales bacterium
AGACAGACAGACAGACAGACAGACAGACAGACAGACAGACAGACAGACAGACAGACAGACAGACAGACAGACAGACGCATTACCTATGCCAGGATTGTCATCCGTCGCAAGAACAAGATGTAACGGACTCATGGGAGTCCCCGTCACATTCATGGACAGATATAGTCCAGACCAATTCGAACTCATCTGGACAACAGACCGAGGTGGGGATAACCAGCTTGAATGGTGCAAGCGCGAGCATACCAGATATGATGCCCCGGTTGTCAATGGAAAGGGAATCTATAAGAGGATTCTCATTCGCCGTAAGATGTAATGGCATTATGGGTGTGCCGATCACATTTATGGATAGATTTAGCCCTGAGCAGTTTGAAATAGTTGGAGCTACAGAAAGCGAAGGAAAAGGATTTTCAAAAGGCCTATGGGATGAAAACTCAGGGATTGCCCAGCCAGTTGTAACTGGGCAGAAAAAGTATAAAAGACTCTTTGTTCGAAGGAGAGCCTGACTTAAGGAGGAAATATAATATGCAGATCGCGGAGAAAAAAGTTACTATTGGGGAGATCTGCGAAGGATATATAAACGATGATGAGGAGGGCGTAGTTGGTTACAACAACCGATTGAATATACGTCCAAAGTATCAACGTGAATTTATTTATAAAGATGCACAGCGCGATGAAGTAATACGCACAGTCATGAAGGGCTTGCCTTTAAATGTATTCTATTGGTGCCGAACCGGCAATGATCAGTATGAACTCATGGATGGACAACAAAGAACTGTTTCTGTTTGTGAGTATGTAGACGGGTCTTTTTCTGTCGATAATAAATACTTTTACAATCTTCCATCGGATCAGAAAAAAAAGATACTTGATTATCCGTTGTTAGTCTATGTATGTGATGGAACCGATAGCGAAAAACTTGATTGGTTTAGAATCATCAATATAGCAGGCGAACAATTAACAGATCAGGAATTACGAAATGCAGTATATGCTGGTTCTTGGACATCGGATGCTAAACGGTATTTTTCTAAAACAGGTTGTGCGGCTAGTACCCTCGCGGGTGACTATCTTAAAGGCACATCTATTCGTCAAGAGTATCTCGAAACAGCAATTCTATGGGCAGCATCCGCCGAGGGAAAAGGCATTGAAGCATATATGGCCGAACATCAAAATGATCCTTCTGCCATTCAACTCTGGAACTATTTCCGCTCAGTAATAGATTGGGTTCAAGCAATTTTCCCAAAGACACGAAAGGAGATGAAAGGCCTCCCGTGGGGTTTATTTTATAACGATCATGGTAAACGTACAGATCTTGACCCCAAAAAGTTGGAAGCAGAGATACAACGACTTATGGGCGATGAAGATGTGACAAAGAAATCTGGCATCTATGAATACCTGTTGACTGGTGAAGAAAAAAGGCTTTCAATTCGTACATTCGATCGACGTGACGCTTTGGCTGCATACGAAAAACAGAATCATAAATGTGTTTATTGCGGAGAAACATTTGAATTTGATCAAATGCACGCAGATCATATACTTCCATGGAGTCGAGGTGGACAAACTGTTCCAAATAATTGCCAGATGCTCTGTACAAAGTGTAACCTTAAGAAAGGAGCATCCGTTGTTTACAACATCGATGCTTTACCTGAAAAAACAATAGCGGCTGAGAATTCTTCTTGGAATAACACCTGATATGAATGATTCTGTTCATGGCATCCAACATATTACAAAATCGTAATATGTTGGTTTTTTTTGACTCGTCCAACAGTGAGAAAACATACCTTCGTTGTTTTTGCTGTGATATTGGTCAAATCTTGCGATTTTTCGGTGTTTTACGAACAAAAGAGAACCCGCTGAAACGTAGTAATTTCAACGGGTTCCGGGTGTGGAGCATAGGGGAGTCGAACCCCTGACCTCGACAATGCGAATGTCGCGCGCTACCATCTGTGCTAATGCCCCATTTGGTAATATTTCCGACCAGATTTTCCATCTGCCCCATTGGTCGGTGATGAGGCAAACTCGTGGTCACCAGCAGTGAGTTAGTTCATATTCGTTCTACCAACTGTGCTAATGCCCCGTATTTTATTGGCGCATCCGCATCCTCAATGGTCGTTGCTCCACACTGTGGAGCCAACTCCCTTTCGGATGAGAAACCATCCGATGAGATTTCCGCCACTGGCGGTCATCGTCTGTTTTCCCCCATGCGCAAGCGGCAGTATAACACAGCGGAAGGGAAAAAGCAAGGAATTTTTGACGGGACAGGCGGTTTTCGATATAATCCGTGTAGCATATGAGCGCAAAGGAGAGAGATAGATGGGCAGAGTGCGTTGGTGGAGGTCCGCGGTATCCGCGCTGTGCGCTGTCTGCCTGCTGCTGTGTGCTCTGTCTGACGTAGAGGCGGCGGAGCTGATGGTTTATCTGCCGGAAACGGTGAAAGGCTATACGCCCTGCGAGATCGTGATTACGTCTCCGGTGGCGGGCGAAGCCGAACTGAAACTGTATGACCCGATGCAGAACCTTTGGCTGACCCGGAAGGAACAGGTGAACGAAGGGGAAAACGTCATTCAGTGGGACGGCCTGGCTGAATTCGGCGAGCGGCTGTTTGCCGGCCCGTACCGCTTTGTTGTGAAAGTGACGGCCGCAGACGGCACGGAACTGACCCGGGAACGGAAATTCGACATCAACGGGACGACGGAGACGCTGGTTTACGCCCTGCCGTCCTCGGAAACCCTGTATCTGGATCACGGTGAGAAGTGGTTTGTGGAATGCTACGTGTCCGCCTCGTGCCTGGTCGCGATGGAAGTGAAGGACACGGACGGGAACGTGGCCTATTACCGGGAGGATACGATCAATAACCCGGACGGGATGTGCATCAACTGGGCCGGCGCGATTGACACCAGGCACAGGATCGCCGCCGGGAAATATACGGTCCGGATGTGGAGCAAAAAGAACCCGGACTACGTGCGCACGTTCCCGCTGACGGTGGAGGAAACCACGCCTCCGAAGCCGGAGGTGCAGCCCACCGGGATGATCATCCCCCGCCGGGGCATGTCCGAGGAAGAGATCTGGAAGATCATGATGAAACCGTCCGTGGTTATTGACGCGAACGGGACAGGCCGGAATTTTAACCTCTGTTCCGCTCCGAAGCTCGGCAGCCGGTCCGCCGGCACGCTGCACTGTGCGCTGCAGGGGCTGGAAGTGCTGGACACCGAAGGCGCCTGGGCGTATGTCCAGGCCTGGCGGCATGAGGACGGAAAGCAGGTGGAGGGGTATTACCTGCTCAGCAAGCTGACCGTGTATTCGCCGAATCCGCATTACGGCGTGCTGGTGGACAAGCGGGACCAGACCATGACCTTGTACCAGGACGGCCATGCCGTGGGCACCATTCCGATTTCCACCGGGTTGGTGACGCCGGGGAATACCTACCGGGAGACGCCTGCCGGTGCATACCTGACGGACGTGCACAACGGCGCCAGCTTTGCCCAGGAGGGCTACCGGTACGAGTATCCGCTGGTCTATGACGGAAGATATTTTATCCACGGCGTGGGCTACGTCCGCAGCGGCCGGGTGCGGGATTATTCCGGAAACCAGAAACTGCTCGGCCAGAAATCGTCCCACGGTTGCATCCGCGTCAGCGTGATGCTGCAGGAAGGTGCAAAGTTCAATATGTACTGGCTCTGGTCGCACCTGCCGTACCATACCCGCGTACTGATTCTGGACGACTAACGGGTTTCGCGCTTCGGCGCGGCCAGGGCGTTCCGAACCCCTGGACCTTCGGATTAAATATTTTTTCTTTGAGAATTATGCTTTCTCTCATAAATAAAGGAAAAAAAGGAATCTGTGAAGAAATATATTTATTTAGTATTTTATGCGGTTTTTCCGCGTTAAGGAGGATGGATCCATGGCTCTGACCCCGAAAGATATCGCTTCAATGCTGGATCATTCAACACTTCAGCCCTGGCTGACGGAAGACGATATACGGCGCGGCTGCGAGGTCGCCCTGAAATACCAGACGGCGAGCGTATGCGCCCGCCCCTGTGACGTGCCGATCCTGAGCGAGATGCTCAAGGGCAGCCCTGTGAAGGTCTGCACGGTGATCGGATTCCCCCACGGCGCGCACCAGACCGCCGTGAAGGTGGCCGAAGCGAAGCAGGCGCTGGCAGAAGGCTGCGAAGAGCTGGATATGGTGATCAACATCGGCAAGCTCAAGCACGGCGACGCCGATTATGTGGAAGAGGAGATCCGGCAGCTGGCGGAGACCGCCCACGCGGCCGGCGCGATCCTGAAGGTCATCCTCGAGACCTGCTACCTGACGGAAGAGGAGAAGATCCTGGCCTGCAAGCTGAGCACGAAGGCCGGGGCGGACTTCGTCAAGACCAGCACGGGTTACGGCTCCGCCGGATGTACGATCGAGGATCTGAAGCTGATGCGGGCGAATGTGCCGGAGACGATGCGAATTAAGGGCTCCGGCGGCATCCGGGACCTGGATACGGTTCTGTCCGCGCGGGCCGTCGGAGCAAGCCGCTGCGGGGTGAGCGCCACGGAAAAGATCATGGCGGAAGCCGAGAAGCGGTACGCGGAAGGAACACTGAAGGAAATCGACGCGCTCAAGGAAATGAGCGGAGGATACTGAATTAATTCATCATTCAGAATTCATAATTCACAATTATGAATGGTCTGCGCGGCGGGGAGATTCTTCGCTGCGCTCAGAATGAAACCATACTATATCGTTTAAGAGGAACTGGCTTATGTACAATAAAGTTGCGACAGATATGAATTTTGTTTCCCGGGAGAAAGCCATTGCGGCGATGTGGAAAGAGAAAGACATCGTCCGCAAGAGCTTCCATCACCGGGACGGAAGCGAACGCTTTACCTTCTTTGACGGACCGCCTACGGCCAACGGCAAGCCGCATATCGGCCATGTCGAGACCCGGGCCATCAAGGACCTGATCCCGCGCTACCAGACCATGAAGGGCAAGAGCGTGCTGCGCAAGGCCGGCTGGGATACCCACGGCCTGCCGGTAGAGCTGGAGGTTGAAAAGGCCCTGGGCCTGGACGGCAAGCCCCAGATCGAGCAGTACGGCATTGAGCCGTTTATCGCCGAATGCAAAAAGAGCGTGTGGAAGTACCTGCACGAGTGGGAAAAGATGTCCGACCAGGTCGCCTACTGGGTCGACATGGAGCATCCCTACGTTACCTATGAAAACTACTATATCGAATCCGAGTGGTGGAGCCTGAAGCAGATCTTCGAAAAGGGCCTGCTGTACCAGGGCCATAAGATCGTGCCTTACTGCCCCCGTTGCGGAACCGCCCTGTCCAGCCATGAAGTGGCCCAGGGCTATAAGAACGTGAAGGAAACGTCCGCCTTCGTCCGCTTTGCCGTGAAGGGTGAGGAGAACACCTATCTGCTGGCCTGGACGACCACGCCCTGGACGCTGCCGAGCAACCTGGCGCTGTGCGTGAACCCGCGGGATACCTACTGCAGGTTCACCGCGCCGGATGGGAAGAAGTACATCATGGCCAAGGCCCTGACCGAAAAGGTTTTTGACGGACAGGAACTGGCCTTTGAAGCCGAGTTTACCGGTGAGAGCATGAAGGGCATGGTATATGTGCCCCTGTTTGACTGCGCCGGGGACATCAAAGGCGCCTGGATCGTGCTGTGCGACGATTATGTCACCATGGAAGACGGCACCGGCATTGTGCATATCGCTCCCGCTTTCGGTGAGGACGACAACCGGGTCTGCCGGGAGAACAACATGCCCTTCGTGAACCTGGTGGACACCCAGGGCAAGTTCGTGGAAGGAACCCCCTGGACCGGCACTTTCGTGAAGGACGCCGATCCCCTGATCCTGCAGGATCTGAAGGAGCGGGGCCTGCTGTTCGCGGCCGTGCCCTTTGCCCATGACTATCCCTTCTGCTGGCGCTGCGACACGCCCCTGCTGTATTACGCCCGCCCAACCTGGTTCATCCAGATGACCAAGCTGCGGGACAACCTGGTGCGCAACAACCGGACCATTAACTGGCTGCCGGACAACATCAAGGACGGCCGCATGGGCAACTTCCTGGAAAATGTCATCGACTGGGGCCTGAGCCGCGAACGTTACTGGGGTACACCCCTGCCGGTATGGAAGTGCGAGGAGGGCCACCTGCACGTCATCGGCTCCATCCAGGAGCTGCGGGAGATGGCGATCACCGATCCCGGCCCGGATATCGAACTGCACCGCCCCTTCATCGACGCGGTGACGATCCGCTGCCCCGAGTGCGGCAAGGAAATGCACCGGGTGAAGGAAGTCATCGACTGCTGGTACGACTCCGGCAGCATGCCCTTCGCGCAGTGGCACTATCCCTTTGAAAACAAAGAGATGTTTGAAAACAACTTCCCCGCGGATTTCATCTCCGAAGCCATCGACCAGACCCGCGGATGGTTCTATACTCTGGAGGCCATCTCCACGCTGCTGTTTGACAGGGCGCCCTTCAAAAACTGTATCGTAATGGGCCACACGCAGGACGCCGAAGGCCGCAAGATGTCCAAGCATCTGGGGAACGTCGTGGATCCCTTTGAAGTACTGGATAAGTTCGGCGCGGACGCGGTTCGCTGGTATTACTACACCACTTCCGCTCCGTGGCTGCCTAAGCGCTTCAGCGAGGAAGCCGTGCAGGAAGGCCAGCGGAAGTTTTTGGCAACGCTGCAGAACACCTACGCCTTCTTTGCCATGTACGCCCAGATCGACGGATTCGATCCGCTGGCGCATCCGCTGGACAAGACGGAACTGACCCTGATGGACCGCTGGATCCTGTCCAAGCTGAACACCCTGATCGACCAGGTGGACGACGACCTGGCGAACTACCGCGTGACCGAGAGCGCCAACAAACTGGCCGCCTTCGTGGACGATCTGAGCAACTGGTACGTGCGCCGGGGCCGCGAACGGTTCTGGGGCAAGGGCATGGGCGGAGATAAGGAAGCCGCCTTCGCCACGCTGTACCATGTGCTGGTGACCTTCGCCAAGCTGTGCGCACCGTTTATCCCGTTCCTGGCGGAAGAGATCTACCAGAACCTGGTGGTGAACAACGTGCCCGGCGCGCCGGAAAGCGTACACCTGTGCGATTTCCCGGTGGCGGACAAGAGCAAGGTGGACGCCGACATCGAAGAGCAGATGGACGCCCTGGTGGAAGCCATCCAGCTGGGCCGCGCCTGCCGCAACACCGCGAACCTGAAGGTTCGCCAGCCCGTGCAGAAGCTGTACGTCAAAGGCGCGAAGTTTGAGAAAGCCTATCAGGAACTGTGCGAAGACGAACTGAACGTGAAGGAAGTCGTCTTTACCGACGACGCCCGCGCCTTTACCACCTACCAGCTCAAGCCGCAGATGCGGACGCTGGGACCGAAGTACGGCAAGCTCCTGGGCAAAATCGGTCAGAAGCTCGCTGAACTGGACGGCAACGACGTGGTGGACGCCTTCAGCAAGGGAGAGGAAGTCTCCTTCATGATCGACGACACGGAAGTGAAGCTGAATAAGGACGACGTGCTGACCACGCCCATGAACAAACCCGGCTTCATCGCGGCGGAAGACCGCGGCGTGACCGTGGTGCTGGATACGAACCTGAGCGATGAGCTGATCCGCGAAGGCTACGCCCGTGAGGTCATCTCCAAGGTGCAGACCATGCGCAAGGATGCCGGCTTCGAGGTGACGGACCGCATCAGCCTGTACTATGAGGGCGACGACGAACTGGCTGCCGCACTGGACGCGTACAGGGAAATGATCGGCCGGACCACACTGGCCACCTCCATCGCGCGGGGAACCGCGCCGGAAGGCTATGTCAGCCAGCAGTGGGATATCAACGGCAAAAAAGCAACACTGGGGATTGCGAAGGCATGAGAATCGCGATGATCGGGCAGGACGTACCCACGCTCCTGCCCGCCCTTTTAACTGACCTGCTTTTCACCAAAGACCCGGCGGAAGCCGACGTCACGGTGGAAGAAAGCAATCCTGCCATGCGGGACCTGCTGCAGGGTTACGGGGACCGGATTTTTGCCAAGGCCGGGAAAGGCGGGACCTTCCGGGTCTCCGCTGAACGCGCCGAGGTTCTCCAGGATGCGGACTGCGTAATCTACGCCGGCGACCCCCAGGCTGCCAGCCGCTTTTTCCAGGATCGCAGCGCCCTGGGTTCCGATGAGGAGGACAATCCCGGCCTGACGGACCAGGCGCGGGTGAACGGCGGCATCGAAGGCCTGATGCACGCGCTGCGGGCCGGGGAAGCCGTCCTGAACCTCTGCGACGAAATGGATAAAGCCTGCCCGGACGCCCTGGTGATCAACCTGGGCCAGCCGGTGGCACGGACGACGGAAGTGTTTGAGCGCCGCGGATACCGGACCTGTGGCCTGGGCCGGACGCCCCTGCGGGGCGCAAACGGCGTGGACACCTACGCGAAGCGCCTGCAGATCCGCCCGGAGAACGTCCGTGCGGTGACGGCGGGTCTGCCTGGTTTCGCCTTCCTGGCGGAAATGAAGGATGGGAAAACGGACCTGCTGGGCAAACTGAAAAAAGCCGCGGAAAACGGCGAACTGGGGAGCCTGGCGAAGCGCTGGCTTGGCTGGTGGGACGCGGTCCCGGTAGGGGACGTGACGGACCACGCGGAGTTCCTGCCGGCGCAGGAGGGCTTTATCCCGGATGAACGCCCCGAGTTCGGGGAAACCGTGGAAAAGCGCAAGGAACGCATCCTGTATATGAATACCGTGCGGGAGCAGGGGGCGGACAGCCGCGAAGGCGCTATGGCCCAGCTGCTGCTCCTGTCCAAGGTGCCGCCGGTGCGGCCGATGAAGCTGGCGCTGGCGCTGCTCCGCGGGGAAACGGCGGAGATTCCCGCCGTGACCCGAAAGAACCGCGGCATCCTGCCGCAATTGCCGGCAGAGGCAGTCGTCGAGGCCGCGCTCAACCTGGAGGCTGGAGAGGAAAAAACGCCGGGCATCCGGGTGTCGGAAGCGTTGGCGGATATCCTGTGCGAGGTGGACCGGGTGAACCGGCTGGCCGCGGAGGCAGCCTTCGGCGACCGGGAAGCTCTGCGGGAGTACGTGGAAACGGATCCCGCGATGGACGGCCTGGACCGGCTGTACTGCCTGGACGTGGTGAACGCGCTGATTGAAATGCACGCTGACGTGCTGACGAGATACCATTCATAATTCAGAATTCATCATTATGAGTTCGGAAAGGACCTCATCATGTTTTTAGCAGATTCCTGGACCGACTATGAGGTCCTTGATACCGGAGACGGCGAAAAGCTGGAACGCTGGGGCGAGATTATCCTGCGCCGCCCGGATCCCCAGACGATCTGGCCGAAAGCCCAGGAGAAGCTTTGGAAGAGCGCCCAGGCGCATTACCATCGCAGCGAGCGGGGCGGCGGGGAATGGGAATTCCTGAAGAAACTGCCGGAACGCTGGATCGTCAGCCACGGAGACCTGCGTTTTTACGTCCGGCCCACGGGCTTCAAGCATACCGGGCTGTTCCCGGAGCAGGCGGCCAACTGGATCTGGATGAGCGACCTGATCCGCAAGGATGGCCGGAAGGACATCAAGGTCCTGAATCTGTTCGGCTATACGGGCGGGGCGACGCTGGCCTGCGCCACCGCCGGTGCCCATGTGACCCATGTGGACGCGGCGAAGGGCATGGTGCTTTGGGCCAAGGAAAACCGGGAACTGAGCCGCCTGCCGGAGGACCGCTTCCGCTGGATCGTGGAGGACGCCCTGCGCTTTGTGCAGCGGGAACTGCGCCGCGGAAACAGCTACGACGGCATCCTCATGGATCCGCCCAGCTACGGCCGGGGGCCGTCCGGCGAGGTTTGGAAACTGGAAAACGAACTGTACGGGCTGATCGAGACCTGCGCCCAGGCGCTAAGCCAGGAACCTCTGTTCTTCCTCATCAACAGCTATACCACGGGCTTCCAGGCCAGTGTGCTGAGCAATATGCTGCAGAAATGCGTGGTCAGCCGCTTCGGCGGACAGGTGGACAGCGAGGAGCTGTGCCTGCCCGTGACGGCGGGCGGCGTGCTGCCCTGCGGCGCGAGCGGGAGGTGGCAGCGTGGCTGACCTGAGCGGCAATGTCCTGTATGAGGACAACCATGTGCTGGTAGCCGTGAAGCCGCCGAACATGCTTTCCCAGGCGGACCGGACCGGCGATCCGGATATCCTGTCGCTTCTGAAGGAGTATATCCGGGAGCGGTACCATAAACCCGGCAACGTTTACCTCGGCCTGGTGCAGCGGCTTGACCGCCCCGTGGGCGGCCTGATGGTCTTTGCCCGCACCAGCAAGGCGGCCGCCCGGCTGGACGCCCAGATGCGCGAGCATGAGATGGGCCGGCAGTACCTGTGCGTGGTGACCGGCGAGGTGCCGGATGAGTTTACGCTGACGGATTACCTGATCCACGATGAAATCCGGAACAAGGAAGTGGTCTGCGAGGCGGACGAGAAGGGCGGCAAGCTGGCCATCCTCCACGGCCGCTGCATTGACCGGCGGAACAATACTGCGCTGTGCGCGATCCGGCTGGAAACCGGGCGGAAGCACCAGATCCGGGCACAGATGTGCAACATCGGGGCGCCGCTGTGGGGCGACAACCGCTACGGCAGCGGCATTCCGGGGCAGCAGATTGCCCTGTGGGGCTATAAGCTGACTTTCCGCCATCCGACGCTGAACGAGGTCATGACCTTCCACTCCCTGCCGGCAGGCAACATCTGGGACACCTACGCGGACCTGCTGACCGTGCCGGAGGATACGGACACGCCCCGGCAGCGCCCGGCCCTGGTCCTGCGCGAGGAGGTCGTGCAGAAACTGGAGGAGTTCGACAAGTTCAAACCGATCAAGACGGATGAACTGCTTTGAATAATTCAGAATTCAGAATTCATAATTCATAATTATGAATGGTGAACTGCTGCGAGGTATCAATTTGAGTAAACCTTTTAGTTATGAACTTCTTCACGTGTGCAAGCAATCCGGTGCGAGGCTGGGCGTGCTGCATACGCCGCACGGAGATATCCCCACGCCGATCTATATGCCCGTGGGCACCAGCGCCTGCGTCAAGGCGATGACGCCGCGGGAGATGGAGGAGATCGGCACAAAGATCCTCCTGTCCAATACCTACCACCTGCACCTGCGGCCGGGCGAAGCCCTGATCCGGGAAGCGGGCGGCCTGCACAGGTTTATGGGCTGGAACGGCCCGATCCTGACGGACAGCGGCGGATTCCAGGTGTTCTCCCTGGCGGGTATCCGGAAGATCAAAGAGGAAGGCGTAACCTTCCAGAGCCATCTGGACGGCTCCCGGCAGTTCATCGGGCCGGAGGAGTCCATGGATATCCAGCAGGCGCTGGGCTCGGACATCGCCATGGCCTTTGACGTCTGCACCGCTTACCCTTGCGACTGGGAGACGGCGAAGAAGAACATGGAAACCACCCACCGCTGGGCGGAACGCTGCAAGCAGCATCACACCCGGGAGGATCAGGCCCTCTTCGGCATCGTGCAGGGCGCGTTCTTCAAGGACCTGCGGATCGAAAGCGCGAAGGCGCTGGCAGATATGGACTTCATCGGTTACGGTATCGGCGGCCTGAGCGTTGGTGAACCCAAACCCATCATGTATGAGATGCTGGACGAACTGATGCCCTATATGCCGGAGAACAAGCCCCGCTATCTCATGGGCGTCGGCACGCCGGACTGCTTTATCGAGGGCGTGATCCGCGGCGTGGACATGTTCGACTGCGTGCTGGCCACGCGCATTGCCCGCAACGGCAGCGTCCTGACCAGCAAGGGCCGGGTAGTCGTGAAGAACGGGAAGTATTCCCATGATTTTGCGCCGCTGGACGACCGGTGCGACTGCTACGCCTGCCGGAACTTTACCCGGGCGTACATCCGCCACCTGTTCAACGCGAAGGAGATCACCGCCGGGCGCCTGGCGTCGATCCATAATCTGCGGTTCCTTATCCATATGATGGAGGAAATCCGGGAAGCGATCGCGAATGATTCCTTGCTTGATTACCGGAAAGAATTCTATGAGCGCTACGACCTGACAAAGAACTTTTGATTAATTCATAATTCATAATTCAGAATTCATAATTATGAGTTGTTCTACCCAGTGTCATCCTGAATGTCATCCCGAGCGAAGTCGAGGGATCCCATTATAGAAAAACAGGAGGAAGAAACCATGAAGATCTTACCCGTAAGCGACCCGTCATTCCAGAACTACGGCCAGGTGATGACCGGCTACGATCTCAAGGAACTGCTGGAGACCCTGGACAAGGTTACACCCTGCCCCGAAGGCGTGGACTATGTGCCGGAGCAGGCTGAACTACAGGCACTGCCCATCGAGAAGGAGCTGCGGAACCGTGCCTACGGCGGTATGCCGATCCAGATCGGCTGGTGCAACGGCCACAACACGAAGATGAACTGCCTGGAGTATCACCGGGACAGCGAGCTGAACGTCGGCGTACAGGATTTCATCCTGCTGCTGGCCAAGCGTGAGGACCTGGTGGACGGCATCCTGGACGCGGACAAGGTGGTTGCGTATTACTGCCCCGCCGGCACCATGGTTGAAGTGTACGCCACGACCCTGCATTACGCGCCCTGCAGCGCGAAGAAGGGCCAGGGCTTCAAGGTGGTCATCGTCCTGCCCAAGGGCACGAACCTGGCCAAGCCCGAGTACGAAGCGAAGAACGCTGAGGATGAGCTGATGACCGCGGCCAACAAGTGGCTGCTGGCCCACGCGGATTCCGCGGAGGCGGCTTCCGGTGCGAAGGTCTGTATCAAGGGTAAGAACCCCGATATCGCGGATCTGATCTGATCAGAAATCATATAAGAAGGCGCGGTTCACTGCGAACCGCGCCTTTATCATTCTGATGAGAGATTTATAAACCGTACAGTTCCCCGAACTTCTTTTTCAGGTATCCGGTATATACCGTTGCGTCCAGCGGTCCGCCCATGGCAGCGGGCAGCAGGTCATGCGGCTTTTTCAGGCTGCCGTACTGATGGATCTTCTCCGTCAGCCAGGCGGTGACAGGGGAAAGGTCCCCCTTCGCGACCGTGCTCCACACGTCGGTATCCTTTTCCATTTCCCTCAGCATCTGCACGCCATAGGCGCTGCCCAGGGCGTAGCTGGGGAAGTAGCCCATGCCGCCGAAAGACCAGTGGCTGTCCTGCAGGCAGCCGCGCCGGTCATCCGGCACGTCCACACCAAGCACGTCCTTATACAGCCGGTTCCATTCCCCGGGGATATCGGCGACGGCCAGGTCGCCGGCAATCATCGCCTTTTCCAGTTCATAGCGGATCATGACGTGCAGCGAGTAGGTCAGTTCATCTGCTTCCGTACGGATCAGGGAGGGCTTTGACAGATTGATGGCGGAATACAGTTCGTCTTCCGTAACGCCCTTCATCTGCTCCGGGAAGACCTCCTTCATGATCTTCAGCAGCGGCGTGCAGAAGGCGCGGCTGCGGCCGATCAGGTTCTCATAGAACCGGGACTGGCTCTCATGCACGCCCATGGTGACGCCGCCGGACAGGCAGGTGAACTGCAGGTCGTCCCGTACGTCCAGCTCATACAGGGCATGGCCGCCTTCATGGATCACGCTGTACATGCTGGCGAAGGGATCTTCCTCATGGTAGTGGGTGGTGATGCGCACGTCCCATTTGTTCGCGTTGTTGGTAAAGGGATGTTCGGTCTCGCCCAGCGTGCAGTTCAGGGGATCGATCCCTTCCAGGTTCATGATCTTCTGCGAGAACAGCCGCTGTTGTTCAATCGGCCAGGGACCTTTCATGAAGGCGGGAACGGGTTTCTCCCGGGCGGCTACTTCCTTGATGACCGGGGACAGCTCCGTCCGCAGGGTGCGGAAGAAGGGATCCAGCTCCGCCATGGTGATGTCTTTTTCGTACAGATCCAGCAGCACGTCGTAGGCGGGCTTTTCCGGCGCCTTCAGGGTGGCGAAGCGGCGGCGGGCGGCAATCATCTTCTCCAGGTACGGCGCGAACATGTTCCAGTCGCTCTGTTCCTTCGCATCGTGCCAGACCGCGCCGGCCTCGTTGGTCAGCTCCTGCCAGGCGACGTATTCCTCCATGGGCAGGATATGCAGATCGTCATAGCCTTCCTTCGCCACCTCCGCCCGGCGGAAGGTGATTTCGTCCACCTCGTCCTTATGCTGCAGGATGGTGTCCAGGACCTCGCCGGTTTCCGGATTGACCATCTGTTTATAGGTCAGTTCCCCCAGATAGGCCAGCGCCTTGCCCCGACCCTTCCAGGAGTTTTTCGGCGCGACAGTATCGCCGTCCGTATACAGGACACATTGGGCGTGCCCCAGCGCATACGTTGCTTTTTCAAGCTCATTCAGTTTCTCAATGGCTTCGTTCAGGGTCATGTTTTCACGCTCCTTTATTGCTTTATTCTATCATACCGGATGATAAAAAGGAATGAAAAAAGTGCTTTACAAAGCCGGTAAGATATGATAATATATCCGCTGTTCGGGGCATTAGCGCAGTTGGTAGCGCACAACACTGGCAGTGTTGGGGTCAGGAGTTCGAATCTCCTATGCTCCACGGACTGGGAAGGCAGTAAAATCAAGCCTTCCCGGTTTTCTTTATCTCCGGATAACGTGCTGAAAATACAGGCCTATTCCCAAAATCCACAACAAAATCCACAACATCTTGAGAAACCACAACGCCGAAAATCAATATACCGGCGTTTCATTTTGCCTCTTTACTTTTACGCTTTAAAGTGGTAAAGTAAAGGAAAAGAAGGGAGGTCACCCGATGACACCGCAGGAAGCGCGGAATGAATACCGCAGACAGTACCGGAAGAATATGACGCCGGAACAGCGGCAGCGCGAAAAAGAGTATAACCGGCAGTGGCGACGGAATCATCCTGAGCTTGTGAAGGCCGCTCAGGACAGATATTGGAGCAAGCGAGCGGCCTCTAATACTTTCCAAGCAGATACATATACCGATGGTTCCGGCGCGTAAAAACTCCTTTGCGCGCCGTGATCATAACGGCTGCCGGTGCCATTCTCCCTGGTTCCGGCAGCCAACTTTCCACGACAGACACAACAACGACCAATCATATAAACGAAAGGAAGTAATTGCAATGAGAATCACTAAGAACAAAAACCTTTCCGAAAAGACCGAAGAACCCACCTGTATCAATCCTGTGTTCGACCGGATCGCGGGACGCATCGAAGCAATCGCTGCCGTTAATCCTTCCGAAAAGGAAATCTGCCGTCAGGAAATTGAGAAATGCCAGGATGCGGAGACACTTGCCGCCCAGGCAAAGGAAGCTGCTGAAACAGAAGCTGATTTCAATAAGGCTTGTGACGATGAGGCTCATGCCAGGGAACGGAAGCAGTTTTTTATCAGGCGCCTGGACAAACTGAGCAACACACCGGCAATGGATCCGGATGAATATGACGAAGCTGTTTCGGATATTGATGCCGTTATCAAATCTTCTGCAGAAGAACTGAAAACGCTGATGAATGAAACCATCCAGGTAATTACAAAGGCAAAAGCCGAATATCTCCACACTGTACACATTGCGGATAAATTGCTGAATGACCTGGACAACGCAGCGAATGTTCTTCAGTGCAGATACCCTTGCCACATCATCAAATACGATGGCAGACCGAACGTAAAAGTCAAAGATCCAGACGAATGGAAGCGCCACGCATTAAGATATGCAGGCACAGGCCGCGCCTGTGACTATGTTGTGAATGCTGGCGAACCGAACGGATGCGAGAGTGTCGCAAAGCGTTACCGCGCCTGGCTGCTCGCTGGCGAGAATAAAATGGAATAACAGGAGGCTTGAACGATGGCTAAAGACAATGGAGATATTATGTTTGGATCTGAGCTGTCGAAATATAAACAGATGGAGTCCCAGGCATTAAAAGACATTGATTCTGCCAGCAAAACAAACAACCGGAGATGGATGCTTCAGAGAAAGAGAGCTTTGTCTGTTATCCGGAATGAAATGTCACGCGTTGAGCAGATAATAAAGAATCGAAAGAATGCCAGAGGCCCCTATTCCGGAAACACTCTGACGAAAGCTCTTTTCCATGATTCAATTAAAACGAAGGACAACGGAGGCCCTGTCTACAGAATCAAATAGGCAGCGTATACACCGGCGGCTCTTCCTCCCTGTCGGATGATATACGGGCGCCGGATCTGAAATCCGATTAGATACCTCCACGGAAGGAAAGATAATCGGCGTCCCGGGAAAGGCGCTTGTACTGCTGCGAACTGCACAGAAACGGCGCCGAACACGGAAGCAAGCGAACCACAGCGGCACCGGCTGGACCTGGGAGCAGCGCCGGATCTGTTGACGAACAGACGAGGAAGGGCGAACCAAAGAAGGCCGCGCTGCTGCGCTTGTTTCGATCTGAAAGGTGGAAACAAATGACATACGCAGATAAAGTCTTGAAGGCCGAAGAGTTGAAAGCACTGTCACGCGAAACCATTTCCGAACTACTGATGGCGCGCCAGGAATATATAGCTGCAATCAGTGACGGTGTAATTAATATGACAACAATTGAGGCCGCACGAAGCTTGTTCTATGGTGGCGACAGTATAACCGGACAGGACGTGCATTTGCCATTTTACGTTAATGTGTGGAAAGCAATGACATATCTGGAAATGAATGGATTGTCTGAATCACATAGGGGGTAGGGGGTAAAAATCTTGAAGCCTTGCCTCAAAAAAGACACCAACCGACGGCAGTCTTTTCCCCGTCCGCAGATTTTACAAAGGGTAGTAATAAACTACCTATGAACAGGAAAGGAAGTGCAACCGTGAAACCACCTTTTACCGCTGAATATATCAGCAGCGGAGCAGATGAACGATTGAAAGCTGAAGCGCGAGAACTTGCCGAACAACTATTCTTTATGCGCGGAAAACTGGAAGAACTGCGGGAAGAATTGAAGGACGCGCCCTTAGTAACCGAATACGACAACGGCGGCCACCAGCGCGGAGAACATATTAACCCGGCTTTCAAAGCACACAGGGATTTATTGCTAACATATACCAAAGCCATTGGCGCTTTGGAATCTATCATAGGGAAGAATCCTTCTGAAGAAGTGGACGGCTTCCTGACAGCACTTCGCAACCGGTATGGTGTATCGTCTTTGCGCGCTCAAGTCGAAACAGAAGCGGACACAACTTGCAGAAACAGAGCATAATGAGCAATTAGATATTTATGATGATTGACAGAACACCGGAACCGGATCCGGCGAACAAATCCCATCACAATAGTGCAGATTCGGCAGCGGAGCCGCGTCCAGCACCGGCGCGGAGAAATCCCAGGCTGGTGATCGGCGGCCTGGACTTTTTCGATTTACTCATGGAACAAGAGGAACAATGAACCAGGAGGAACCGGCGGCCATGCGAGAAACTGATATTCTTGATTCTGAGATTCCTGGCGCGGATCCGGCGGCAGTTGTGCAACAGTATGAACCGCTCATCTTCAAAATAGCAAATCGCTATATGTTCATCCTGGAGAAGTCCGGCGCGGTGTCGCTGGAGGATCTTCACCAAGCTGGACGGATTGCCATCCTTCAAGCACAAAAGAGGTATGATCCTACCGGTGGCGCTTCTTTCTTAACGTTTGTATATGAGCCGATACGATGGGCCGTCCGGCGAGCTGCCGGATTCAATCCGAACACGGGGAAAGCGCCGGAACAGTTAGTATACCTTGACGAACCTTTACCAGGATTATCGAACGAAGAATTAACCAGGCTGGACGTTCTCCAGGATCCTGATGCTGTACCGCTGGACGAGCCGATCATTGAAGACGAAACCCGGCGCGAAACATCCGAACAGGTACGGGCCGCCGTCCAGCGGCTGAAGAATGAGCGGCAACGGGATTATATTAGCAGGATTTTTCTCCAGGGCGAAACTGTATCTTCAATAGCAGCGAAAGAGAAAAAGACAACATCGTATATCAACAACACCAAGAATGTCGGTTTGCGGAACCTGAGACAGGATTATCATTTACGCGAATACCGACCGCGCTTCAGCACGTCGCTCCAATCGTTCCGCTATACGTTCACCAGCCAGGAAGAAGCATATATATTGTGGCTCGAATCGCAAGAGACTAAATTCCGGAATGAGATGAACAAAAAAACAGGTATTATTCGTGACAGTAACGGAGCGAATATATGAAGAATGTAGACTATCATAGAATGAAGTTTGTACACCAACGCAGAATTGACAGGATGTACGACCGCCGCGTCGCCGGTAAAATGACACGGGAACAATTCTATGCTGCCATTGACCAGATGATCCGTCAGGAAGCCACCGCCGCCGACCTTGACCAATACGGGACCGGCTTCCTGGCAGACATGGCAACTGACAGCCTCCGCGATTCCGGACTAACTGACACGGATGATCTGTGGCCCTGGATCGCAAAAACATTCCGGATTTGCTGGAGTGAATGGTACTCCAGCAACAGGACACAGAACGCTGTCGGCCTGGCTTGTGTCCGCGTATTCGGAAGTGAGCGAAAACAGGCGAAAGCAGAGCAGGAATCAACACCATAACGGAACGCAGTTTTCAGCTTTACCATTGAGCGGGGAGGACAGTTCTTCATGGTTAACCTTGCTGAATTGAATCGGACAAGACATTCAGCCGCCAGGATCCGGAAGGAGATCCGGCATGCGGAGACCATCATAAAAAACATAACGGCTGACCCTTATGTCATGCTGCGTAACAAACGAAAGTACAGTAAGGTCAAAGATGCAGCCGATAGGCTTGCGATTCTGAATGAACAATACGCGGACACGCTGAGACAAATTGAACAGGTGAAGCCGGAACTTGAAGAAATGTTTTGCACGATTGACGAGCCGGACAGGCGCGCGGTGATGCGGCTTGTTTATCTGAATGGGCATAAGCCGGAACTGGTTGCGGTTGTTTGCGGCTTGACTCCGCGTTCCGTCTATTACCATATGAAATCGGGAAAGGAAGAATTGTCCTTCCGGTTTCCGGATCGATTCCGGATCGAATAGAAGCACACGGAGCCGACACGCTGACGGCCTCAGAATGGCCTTTCCGGGCGTCTGTCGCTCGCGCCGGCGACTTGTCCGATGATCATCAAAACCGCGTTAAAACAGGCGAAAACGGGCCGGGAATCAGCACCATAACGAGAACGATCCCCGGCCTGTTTTTTTGTGTTTGCTACACTTCCTCCACGCTGGAGCCAGGCGAGCGGAGCCCGTCTGGACGCTGGCGTCCCGATCGCGCCGCCGTGCGGATTCGGTGACAGCAACAGAAAAACGCTGTCACGCCTCAAAACGTTGTATCACAAGGCTTCAAAGCCATCGGTGACAGCGGTGACAACAAAACCCTATTTTAAAGGCTATAGCAGAAAAAACACCATAACATTACACATATGTGTAGATGAATAGTGTAATAATCCCTATATAGAAAGAAATAGGCAAAATCCGTCACGTCTGTCACCGAACGGCTGAAACGCAACCAGGACAACGCTTCCCGGCGTTTTCGCACTGTCACCGCGCTGTCACCGACGCGGAGGATGGAAGTCTGTACAGGCGACAGATCCGGACAGAAAAAAGCACTGCCTCAGCAATAGAGGCAGCGCCGGCCTTGACAGATCTGTTTGCTGTTCAGCGTTTCCTATCAATCAGGATATTGATTCGATAGGTCCAATTCAATTCTGTTTCGTCAACCGGCAGGAAACCGGCCTGATTCATTGCGTCCTTGAACTGATTGTTCGTCATATAAAAACCGCCGTCGTTTTCGAAGTCGTGCTTCAGACCATAGCTGGTCCGGGAAGTGTTTTCCGTCGCCCTGGGCGTGATATGCTCACGGATCCAGGCGAGGACTTTCTGTTGGTCCTCTTCGCTAAACTCATCCAGGAGCTTGTAATCTTCCCAGAATTCACCTGGCTCAGCTTCTGTAACGCTGAAGGGACGTCCGTCTGGTGTAAATCCACCTTCTATTCCATCTTCAACCAGGTTCCTTATATAATCGGTCATTTTCTATCCTCCTATCAATATGGTACTTCTTCATCGACCGGAATCAGGCTGCCGTCAGGGAAGATGAGACAATCATCTCCATTGATATTACGCACGAGCGCGCCTGTTTCACCTACTAACCAATTCCGGAAAGACTTGTACGGGAATTGGTTCGCTGCATTGGTATTATTGCCTTGTTTTTCACACCACATGAGGAAATCACTCCAGCAACCTTTTACGCTACGACCGATAAAAGCATCTCGAATAGATCCATACTTTTCCTTCTGGTATTTTATATAGGCCAGAAATTCTGGTGCGCACGTCAATTCTCCTGGCTGAGACGGTTCTTTGAATCGTTCTCTGCTCCAATTCAAATCATCACTAAACCCGGCGGGCTTGATTCCCAACCACACAGTACCGTAATGTCGATGCTCTGACCGGAAGCCTCTGGAAAGCATTTCGCGCCGGAATTGTGGTTCCGGACGAACAAACGATTCGCCAACCTCCTCCGCCCAGGACGTATATCTGGTATATAAAACACGTGCACCCACATAAATACCAGGACCTGTTGTGATCGTTTCTTCCAGAAACCTTCCCAGCCAATCAGAATCTTCTCTGTATTCTGCTGTCGCGTCTACAACGGCTTGACATTCCGGAAGGGTGAAACCGGCCTTGATGAATTTCACAGCGCCGACAACGGCCCAGCCAAGAGCAGCGCCTCCAGCTTCTGTCTGCAGACGCTCAGAGAAAGTCTTATCGTCGGAGGATCCTTTGAAGCTGGCCTTGAAGGGAACGACCGCGATTCGGCGCCAGCTTCCTTCGTCTGTACTTCCGATTCGGGGCAAAAAGTTTGTGAACATGATCAGTGTGTGTGAAGGCTTGAACTTCATCGGCGCCTTGAACTTTTCTTCGCCGACAATGTCATCACGACTAGTTACCTGTTTGATTACAGACAGGGAAAGCCGGTCGTTTTCATCTGATTCAGCAGCAATAACCAGACGTTTACTGCGCAGAGTCGCCAGCGCCGGACCGATGTTTTTTCCTTTCTGTGTTGTCAGGACTTTGACGTCGATGGAGGATCCATACTCACCGAGGGCATACTGAAGCGCATTGAAGAAAGAGCTTTTCCCGTTACTCCCGCTGCCATATCCCAGGACAAGACCTTCATTATAGACTTTGCCAATCAGCGCCATTCCCGCAACATATTGCAAATATGTTTCGAGCGAATCGTCACCACAGGTAAGTTTATTAAGAAAGTCTTTCCACATCTCCGCCCCTTCTACCGACGGAGATACTGCTGTGATTCTGGTACAGAGGCTTCCTTTACGTGCTGGATGAACCTCACCTGTCCGAAGGTCATATTCTCCGCCTGGAGTGCATAAGCAGAACGGATCCGCGTCAAAGGCGTCAACAGGGCGAGCCAGGGCGGGAATAGACAGCGCTGCAACGGCCTCCAGACGTGCTTTTCCGCGCGTCTTTTCAGCATGAGATAAATATCCCATTGCAGACGAAAGACGTCTGTTGGCGGCCTCTCTGGCCTGTTCAGTGGCATTTGCATCCGCTTCCAATAATGCCGCTTCAGCCTGGGCGGCATCGACGCCGGCACGGGCCTCCGCGAGCATATCGTCGGAAAACGCGAGCGCCGCTGCAAGGCCGCTCTGATCATCACGCTTCCAATACTGACCGGTCCACCGGAGCCAGCCGAGCGCGTCACACCAGAGCAAATCTTCTCCGTATTGATGGGCAAGAAAACTCTGAGCGTTTCCGGCATCTGTTAGGTCATCTGGCTTCAGCTTGTCAGGAACAGTATAAGCAGACGGATCATAGAAGCAGATAAACTCCCTCAAATGCTTATCTTTACAGGAATTATGGAAGCAGTGATATCCGGAGCAATTCCCGTCCGAATCTGCAAACAGAGCAGCGCCCTCATTTTGACAGAACGGACACGCAGCCAGATCGAAGCGGAAGCCGCTGTCGAGCTTTACTTCTTTGTTTTCGATGTTATGCCCGGAAAGGAAATCCCGTGCATTGATACACGCCTGTAGATAGGCCGCTTTCATCCTTCTCCGTCTTGTTTTCTCAGCGGGAGAGGATGCCGAGCTGGCCCCGGCATCCTTTCCAATCAGATCAGAGAGCTTCATAGCTCGATCACCTCTTCCGGCCTGACATAATCACGGCACGAATCAAATAAGCGCGCCATTCTCCAGGATCTACCCAGGTCCGGAGCATGAGCTCCCTTTGTCGCACAGGTTCCCGGCGCTTTCATTACGCGCGCAGCGTTAAAGATACCGGCGTCGATATGAACAGATTCATTATCGAATTTACGACCCATATCTTCCAGGAATGACTTACAAGCTGCAGCAGCTTCCTTTGTGTTCGGCGCGTCCATCGGAAAAAGAAGATGAACACCGTTTCCGGAATGAACCTTCAACGGATCCGGATACCCGTTGCCGGTTAACGTCGAAGCAATCTTCTCCGCCATTTCTTCCGCGCCTTTCAACTCTTCATCTGAGGCGCTGCAGCCGGAAGGCCTGTCCGGATCCAGATCAATCGGAAGCCACAACCGGCGGATAACATCGGTGTCTGCCGTTGTTATGCCAGCCTGGACAATCTGTCCGCGCTGCATCCGAGCAAGGCAGCCGGGATGAAGCTGGTTGATGGTCCAGCAGACGGTGCAGCCAGACAGCGGGATTTTCTCAATTGCGTCTGCCGCCTTAACCGGATCCGTGAAGTATCCGGAGAGTATATTGCTCCGGCCTCGCGGTCCGAAGATACGTATTTCGACCGGATCACCTTCCGGGTGAACTATACTCCAGGCGCGGATAAATTCGTCACGATCGAAAAATATCATTTCTGTTCCCCCTTGTCTGCAAAAGCTTCTGAAAGAGCTTCTGTAAGAGCTTGCTCTTCTTTTGAAAGTGGTTTGGTGCTTTCCAGAGTGTCAAAAAAGTATTTACATGGCGCTGGCCCCATGAATGTATATCGCGATTCGATCGTTCCGTCTTTATAGCCAAATACAATGGGATAACCGCATCCGGCGGATTCTCTGACTAAAGCCAACGTATTGTTTTCGTCAATCTTTGTTACATTCACTACTTGCCCGTGCTGCATCATCTCTAATGCTTTCTCAAACGGACAAGGCTTCCACCCAGGAATAAACATTTGCCATGTTACTGTTATCCCGGAATCATCAATACAAACGGTTTTTACACCATCAGAAGTCGAAAAATTCATTTATGCTTCATCCTTTCGTAAAATGTAAAAATCTGATACAATCAAATGGAAAAGAGAGCTTCCCAGCTTCACCTTTTCACCTCTGGCCTGGCTACCGGCGTCCACCCGGTACCGGGCCTTTTTTCATTTCCGACGTTGTTGTCCTGTGAAAGAAACCATTCAATCGGGATACCTAACTGATTCAGCCACAGCGGCAGATTGATCAGGTACACCGGTCCGGACTTCTCACAGGGAATCTTTCCAGAGCGGACGCCCTGACGGACCTTATAAACACTCCAGCCGATCAGCGCCGCGCCTTCCTCAACTCCACAGTAAGGCTTGATCATTATTCTTCACCCCTTTCTTCGACGTGCCGGTCCTGGCGCTCCTGAGCTTGATTCTGTGCAGACTTGCGCTCCCAATAACGCCGCATCTTTTCGCGCTGCTTTTCAGGATTCCGCCGATAATATGCCCGGTCATAGGCCCGGCGAGCTTCACGCGCTTCTTTTGACAATTCAGCCATATTTCCCCCTCCTTTCCGCTTGACTTGTTTTGGTATTCGGAATATAATCCTTTTTGAGCGATATTCGCTCGAAAGGATGTCTGAACCGAATCCCTGATGAAAGGTTAGCGCAAACGTTGGTATTCGTCAAAGTGAAATTGATGCAAGATTTTCGCTAAATGTTATTTGATAAGCGAAATTCGCACGATGAAAGGAGAATGATACTCATGACCGAATATGATGCGATTGTGGGCATGGCAAAAGCGACCTTTGCAAAGAGGATAAAAACCGCCCTGGAGGACAAAGGTTGTGATACGCTTGTTAAGAAGGCTGAACTACTTGGAGTTACAGACGATCAAATCAGGAACTATGAGAAGGGCAGAAGTTTTCCCCCAGCCGGTCAGCTCGTGTACTTTGCACGTTGCCTGGGATGCAGCGTCGATTATCTGACCGACGAAAACGTAACGGTCAAAACGCCGGACACAGACGTTAAGTCTGTTGCCCAGGCGACCGGCTTATCCGAAGAATCTGCGAAATTGTTAGTTGAAATGAAGAAGTACTTTCATCCACAGCTTGCAGCGCTTGACGCTCTTATATTTAGTTGTTTGGTCTGGGACCAGGAAACAGGTCAATACAGTTACGACAACATGTCTGGAATAATCTACTCAAATGCTGAGTATTTCCGCATAGTGAACGATTTTGTTACAAATCTTGAGAAGTATCCAGCCACAACAGAGGATACAACTGCTCAAGACGCGCGTTACATTGCAAGAGTTAGAGTGATGGATTCAACAATGAATTTACTTGAGGATGTAAAAGACGCCACAAGGTTCTGCGAGATCTACCGCAAAAACCTTGAACGTCTTGAAGCTGAACAGAATGAGAAAGGAGGCTCAGACAATGGCTCAGGTAATGAGTAAGGTAAATAAGAAAGGCGAAACTGTTTACAGGATCATCGCAACCGACGGACGCAAACGCCGGATAGAAAGAACCTGGGCGCCGTCAAAAGGTGACCGGGATCCATGGGCAGTTGCTTACCGTCTGGAAGAAGATCTGAAGGCCGGGAAGATCAAGACCAGGGCAGAAGAGAAAGAAGCGGAGGCAACCGCTGCAAAGGTCCTTACGCTGAAGAAGTATGGTGATCAGTGCTTCCTTCCCGGGATCAGAGTGACGGCGAAAGAAACGACGATTGACGAATACAAGCGGATCCTTGAGAAACACGTTTATCCAGTCCTGGGAGATATTAAGTTGACACAGGTGACCGCAGTACAGATCAATCATCTTCTAACCGACTACCAGAAGAATCATGCATACAGTACAACGCTGAAGCTTCATGCAGTCCTGTTGTCATTCTTCAAAGCTGCTGCGGCAGACGGAACGATCACCAGACATCAGGATCCGATGATCGACGTCCAGAGGCCCCGGCGCCCGAAGGATGAAATCGTCAAGGAAGCGGCGCCGATGCTCACGCCGGAACAGGTCAAGCAATTCCGGAAAGCGCTTGACAGGGAAGTCGCAGAAGCACAAAACGCCCTGGATGAAAGCAGACGGCTGGCGGCGACGGGATCAACCGTCAGGATCCGGGAAAAGGCGGAGACCAGCGTAACAGCCAGAGAAGGAAAGCTCCGGGATGCTAAAATGTGGCGTCTGCTCTTCAATATGCTGCTGTTCTCCGGGATCCGGCGCGGTGAGTGCTGCGCGCTTCGATGGGAGGATATAGACTTCGACGGAAACACCTTTACGATCCAGCGCGAGCTTGAATGGACAAAATCAAAAGGCGTTTTTATCACCACACCGAAAAGCGGCATAACGCGCGGAATCCCCCTGGCTGCTGCCCTTGTGGAAATGCTGAAGGAACAGAAGAAGCAGCAGAAAGCCTCCGGAATTGCCACGCCGTGGGTATTTAATGCAGACGGCAGCGCGGACCACCTTTTCCCCACAGCGCCGACAAAATACCTTTCCCGCTTCTGTGAGCGTAACAATCTACCGCACGCCTGGCCTCACCTGATGCGACACACCTTCAGCAGTATCACATATGCACAGACCGGTGATATTGTGGCGCTGTCAAAGGTCCTGGGCCACAGTAACCCGGCAATAACCTTCAAGATCTATTCGCACACCACAGAGAAATCGAAGAAGAAAGCTGTCGACGCCTTCTCCGAGGCCGTCGGTGAATAAACAGAAAGGAGGAATCACGATGACCAGAAACAGGCCGCCAGGGCAAAAGAAAAGGACCGGCTGAGCTGCACACTCAACCGATCCAGATCAGCGTCCACCCGTCACGACAGGGAGACACCACACGGATTATACTCCGGAATGGTGTTTCCTATCAAGCAACCGTCAACTAAAACGATTAGAGAATGAAAGGAAGAAACACCATGAAAAACGCGAACACCACATTCGACACAACAGTGCTTTGCTCCCGGATCCTCAAAGGATATGAATCATTGGAGGATTTTGCCGACAGGACAAACGTAAAGATTGACAGACTTACGGGAAAAGATGAATTTGTCCTGGATGATATTTCATCCATCCGGAAAGAGCTTAACCTTACTGACGATGAAGTAATGAAATTCTTTTTCCCGGACATGAAACCGGAGGAAAAGCAGTACAGCATGGTCAATGCGCTGAGTGTCGAGAAAACCCTCAGACGGCTTGAATACATCGAAGATGGACTAATCGCGCTGGATATGATGACCAGCGGCAAAATCAAAGACATCGGTGATACGATCTGCAATGAAGATTTTGAATCTGGATTCAATTTCATTATGAGCCAGATCCTGGACAAGGTGACAGATCTGCGAGCGGATTTAACCCGTGACTATTTGCTTGAGAGACAGAAATTGAAGGAGTAAAGAGCAAATCGAAAACCGACGCTGGCGGAGGGAAAACCCTCCGCTTTTTGTTTCGTCGAATTGATCACCGGCAGACCGGACCAGGTCAATATGATTCCAAAAATCCACAACAAAATCCACAACCATCACCAAAAAACCACAACCGTAAGCATACTTCAACGGACAACAACGGACAACAAGAAAAACGCTGCGACCTTTGATAATAAACAGTTTGCAGACGATAAGAAACGACAACGGACAACAGCGGAAGAACGTCAAAATAACACTGGCAGTGTTGGGGTCAGGAGTTCGAATCTCCTATGCTCCACAACCGTGGAAGTTTTGAGAAATCAGGACTTCCACATTTTGTTTTTGGAAAACACTGCCGAATCGTTCGCATTTTTGTTTTAGTATTTTAGCTCTTTTCTCAGAAAGATCGAGAAATATGTCATCCTGTGAATACTTGTCGCTTTTTTCGCCGCATGATAGAATACGCTATGACATAGAAACAAATTCCCGGAGTCTTCTGCTGACAGACAGTGTATTTTCCGACAGAAACAGAAAGGATCTGATTATATGCCCCACATCATGCTAACTTACCGTTGCAATCTTCATTGTTCATATTGCTTTGCAAATGAGTTTGTTAATAAGGAGAAAACGGATATCACCGTCAGAAATTTCAGAAAAGCAGTGGAGTTTCTTACCAGGACTGGAGAAACGCATATCGGCTTGATCGGCGGTGAACCCACCCTTCATCCTGTGTTCCAGTTGCTCATGGAGATGCTGATTGCAAATCCCAAGGTGTCAGGCATTACCTTGTTCACCAACGGTTTGCTGCTGGATCAGTTTATACCGCAGATTACCCATCCTAAAGTCAAGCTTCTTGTAAACTGCAACTCTCCGCTCATTATCGGGGAAAAGTCCTATGACAGAATGCGCAGTAATCTTGACACACTGATATGGCAATACTACATGAAGGATCGAGTTCATCTGGGAATCAATCTGTACAGTATTGATATGGATTACACCTACATTATGGAACTGCTCCAGCGATATAAGATGCATAACCTGCGCATATCAGTATCTGTTCCTGATTTTTCCTCCTGCAGCGAGAGCCACGTTTTGGAATACTTCCGTAAACACAAGGAATTTTTGCTGGAGTTTTTCCGGAAGATGGACAGCATACAGGTTATGCCTTACTATGATTGCAATAATCCCCCGTATTGCATATGGAATGACGAGGAAAAAAAGTGGCTGGAAGCATATGCAGCCAGACATCCGAAATACAGCACCAATCTGGTCGGTCATTATTCCAAGTGTATTCCTACTGTCGATATTCTTCCAAATCTGCAGGCTGTGCGTTGTTTTGGAATGTCTGACTTTACGAAAGTAAACATTGATGATTTCAGAAGCATTCAAGATCTTACCAAGTTTTTCCTGGATGAGATTGACGCATGCGCACATAAACTGTCCGCATGCGATGAATGCAAAAACTGTTATGAACGGAAAACACATAATTGTGTTGCGGGCTGTATGGGATTCAAAGCATCCAGGATCCGTGCTTGTAATGAGGCTATCGAGCGGCTGTAATTGAATAAAAGGAGTAGTAGGGGACATTGCTGAATGTGACGAATAATAACATTTTTTGTGGACTTTCCCCTTTACTAATTGATTAAAAACCATTAGAATGTTATTGTCCTAAACAGACTGAAAGGATGGCACAGATGCAGGAACCCTCAAGCGCTATTCAGTACCTGGAAGAGCTTCGCAGGGAGAATGGTAAACGAATCTGGAGGCTGAGCTCGTTTAACCGCTATCTGGACAGCAAGGCCAGACAGAAGAACATTCCTCTGACCGGGCAGTTTGAGTTGACTCCTCTGTGTAATTTCAGCTGTAAAATGTGTTATGTGCATTTGGACGCATGCCAGTTAAACGGTCGTTCACTTCTGCCGGTCGATACCTGGAAAGATCTGATACACCAGGCCTGGGAAGCTGGGATGATGCATGTTACATTAAGCGGCGGGGAATGCCTGACCTATCCTGGCTTCGATGAGCTGTATCTGTATGTGCAGAGCCTTGGCTGTGATGTTTCCATCCTGACCAACGGATATCTGCTGGACGATAAGCGGATCGATTTTTTCCGGCAGCATAAGCCTTCGATGATTCAGATTTCGCTTTACGGTTCAAACGACGACGCCTATGAACGTGTGACAGGAGTTCGCGGGTTTACTACGGTCGTCGAAAACATTCAGAAGGCGATCGACGCCGGTTTCTATGTGAAACTGGTTGTTACTCCAAGCAAGTATATGGGCGAGGATACATTGGAAACCATACGCATTGCAAAGGGTATCACTAAACTGACAACCGTTAATTCCACAGTCTTCGCGCCGCGGGAGGAAACAGGACGATCTCAACAGCAGGACAGTCTGGACGCAGATGCTTATGTCCGAATCTTCAGATTGATGGACGAACTGGATGGAATCAAAAGGAACGCAATTGATCCGGAGAAGCTTCCCCCGGTTGGCGGACCTTCCCATGAGTGTGACCAATGCGGGCTTCTGTGCGGCGGCGGCCGTTCCGGGTTTGTTGTAGACTGGAAGGGCAATCTGATGCCCTGCAACAGTCTGGATATGATCCGGGCTGATCTGCTGAAAGACGGATTTAAGGAGGCATGGGCAAAAATCAACCGGGCTGTACTCAACTGGCCGTGGGTTCCTGAGTGTCAGGGGTGCGCATATTATGGGGTTTGCCACCGTTGTACAGGTATTATGGTTCAGTATGCTGACCCGGGAAAACAACCTGTTGAAATGTGCAGGCAGATTAAATACCTTGTCGAGCACGGAGTGATGAACTTTTCCGAGTGTGAATAACTATCCGAGTGATTTTCCTGACTGGATATTATCCGGTTCTGAAAATAATTAATCTGAAAGAGGAGAGTAACCAATGAAAAAGCAGTATGAAACTCCCATGGTGGAAAAGATTGAATTTGATTATTCTGACGCAGTGACCGCTTCTTATTACCAGGAATCCTATCGGGATTCCAATCCCGGGTATGATTGCCACTCTTCCCTGAAGCCCGATCAGGCCTGCGGCTACAATGGCGTGCATACGTCCAATGTAGGGTATGTATGCGGCATTGGACAGATCGGACCGGCGGGCACTTAATTTTCACGCTTACAGCAGGAGCGGCGCACGAATGTGAGCCGCTCTGTTTCATCATTGTATATTTACAGAAAGCTAGGCGTATGAAAGGACTGCCTCACTAAGATGAAGTGAGGCAGTCCTTTTTCTATGAATAAAGAACACAACAAAATATACGAGGCCTTGCGGTTTCGGGCTTTTGTGTACAGCTGGGCAGATGAGGGAAAGACACCGGTTTTGCACGATTTTGTATTTGATAATCACAATAATCAATGGTATAATCAAAAAAACGGGACAACAAAAGAAAGGATGAAAGATGATGAAACGGTTTGTCGCAGGTATTATTTGCGTAATCATGCTCACCCTGTTCGCAGGCACCGGCCTGGCAGTACAGGCCCAGTACGCCAACACCATTGCTTTCCTCAAGAAGATGGATGACCTGGGGATCACGTACACCGTGGAAGGCATTAACGATAGCGAGCAGGAGAAGATCACGATCAAGAACTCGGGTGATCAGATTTCCTATACGTTGGTTTATTTCTTTAATAAAGACAACACAGAATGCGACATACGAGTATGGTATGTTCTTTACTATGACGCAGCTGAATTTGACAACGTCCTGCGCGCCGTCAACAAGCTGAACAATACATACAAGTATTGCACATGGATCGCAGATGACAGCGACAGTACCATCACGGTTAAGTGTGACGTCATCCTGCGGGAAAACGGAGACGTCGGTGACATCGTGACGGACGCGACAATGAACGTGGTTGATATTATCGATGATGCCTACGCAAATGTACTGGGTGTTTATGATATAAACGCCGCCCCTGCAGCAGAAAAAACGCCCTGATTCTTCAGAACAATACCGCGCAGACCGGAGAACCGGCCTGCGCGGTTTTTTGTTACCACTTATTCCTGACTTTTTCGGCAAAGCCCATGAGGTTGTTGATTTCCAACTTCCGGCCGTCGTCCAGGATGACGGCGCCGGAGAAGCGGCCGAAAACCTGATGCTGGTCGGAACAGATGAGGCGTAGATCGATCTTCGCGCTGCGGTCCATGACCGGCGTGAAGTTCATCTCAAAGCGCCCGTCGTCGCTGGTAAAGGTCCAGGGGGAAAGATAGTCCTCCTTTCCGTCTTTCACAGGGATCTCAAAGGTGATCCGGCTGAGCTTGTGAATTTTACCGCCGTAGAACAGCACGTTCTCACTGGCGGCGGAGGTATCGCCGAAACCGTAGCCGATATTGAAGCCGAAGGGCACGCCGTCCGCCAGGCCGGAGGCGGAGCCCCAGTACCAGGTGTTGTCATAGGTCCAGACGCCGCGGCCCCAGTCAAGCACGGCAAAGGTATCTTCCGGCGTACAGACGTACTCCTTCTTTTTATACCGGATGAATCCGGAAACGCGCATGCAGTTGATCTTCTGGTTATAGTAGAAGGCTTCGGGATGGCCCCGGTAGGGCGTGACGATGACCATGGATTCCTCCGGGGCGTCGGTCAGAGTCAGGTCGAAGGTAATCCCGGCTTCTTTCGGAAAGTGATCCATCCGGCCGTACAGGCGGCGGACGGCTCCGTCGTTGTCAAAGGCCATTTCATAGTCCTTGCCGGAGACCCGGATGTTTCCCTTTTCACTGGTGGCGGGCAGGGACCGTTTGGCGAAGGCGGGCAGGTTCATCCGGGAGCAGGTGACCTGGCTGTTTGTCTCAAAATCCAGCAGGGAAATGCTGTCCATGACCATATACCCGTTGTGGTCAATCGTCAGGGCCAGGGCGAAGCGATCCGTGCAGACAGCGTAATAATCCCATTCCTTGATCCGCCACGGCCGCGCGGCAATCCGGGACCGGTCATAGGTTTTGATCAGGCCGGTGGCGTATCCGGTCTCAATGAGGCGGCCGGCTTCATCGTGAAGCGGCCCGGGGGCGGTGATGCGGCGCTGCATGGGATCAGCCTCCTTGTATCTTTGTTATTCAGGATCATAGCGGATCGGCGGCGTGCAGGATTCAAAGATCACGCCGTCGTTTTCCTTCGCGTCTTTTTCATAGTCGTGGGACGTCCAGCCGATCAGCAGGACGCCTTTTTTGCGCATGCGCAGCACGCGCTCCGGCCGGGGGACGACCTGATAGGCGATGAAGTCCGGCCTGTTCAGGAAGCTGAAACGGCAGCCGGCCAGGAGGCGGGCCAGGAGAGGATTTGTTCCGGCAGCGTAATGATCCGCCGGCATTGCCAGCTGGCCGCGGATGATTTCCGGGGCGTTCTTCCGGAACCAGTTCACGATGCCCGGATCAAAGGATTCCACGCAGTAAACGCCGGAATATCCACGGAGCAGTTCCCGGGTCTTTTCGCACAGTTCGTCGTTCCGTTTTCCGGATTTCAGCTCCACGATGACGGGCCCGGCACCCTGGGAGAGCACGTCCAGGACTTCCGTGAACAGGGGAATGGTCTCCTCCGTATCCAGGAGCTTCATCTGCCGCAGTTCCGCCAGCGAATAATCGATTACATTCCCGTGGACGCCGCAGACCCGGTCCAGCGTATCGTCATGAAAAACGACGACCTGGCCGTCCGAAGAAAGCTGGACGTCCAGTTCCACGCCGTAGCCTTTTTCCGCGGCGGCGCGGAAGGCGGGCAGGGAGTTTTCCGGCACGCCGTGAAGATTGTCATACAGGCCGCGGTGAGCGTAAAACAGGCCGCGGAAATCCGAAGGAGCAAACATCCTCATCTCAATCGTCCTCCGCAAAGGCTTCCAGCCCGGACGCCGTCGCAACCTTCCGGATCCGGATATTCTTCACCAGGAAGAGGAAGACCAGCGCGCTCAGCGCGGTCAGGATGGAGGCATAGATTGGCAGAACGCCCCAGGCAAGGGTCCGCACGAAGATCAGGCCCAGCAGCACCGGCGTGATCGTCTGGGCGGCCATGCTGGCCGCATAGTAATAGCCGGTGAATTTGCCGATTTTCTTTGAGGTGCACAGCTCCACGACCATCGGGAAGGAGCAGTTGTGAACCAGCGCCATGCCGAAGCCCTTCAGCGCCCAGACGCCGTAGAGGATAGCAGGGAAGGAAAATTCGCCGTTCTCGCCGACCACGTTGCCCGTAGGCCGGACAAAGATCATGATCAACGTGGCCAGGAAGGAAATGATCAGGCCGCAGGACACCGTCCATTTCCGGCCGATCTTCTCGGCGATGCCGCCGGCGATCAGGAAACCGACGGCGGAGGCGAGGCCGCCGCCCAGGGTCAGGATCATGGTGGCGCTGGAAGAGGCCTTCAGGTAATAGATCACGTAGTTGCCGATATAGGTGCCGATGGCGTTGTCAGACATGAACCAGAGGAATTCAGCGCCCAGGATCGCCAGCAGCATGTTCCGGTTGGCGCGGGGCATCGGGCCCTCATCCGTGGCGGGCTCGGCGATCGCGGCCAGGCGTTCGCCTTCCGCCATCTCCTCCCGCATTTCCTCCTCCACCTCGTTCTCGCGGACGGAGAAGAAGAGCACAAGGGCGGAAACGATCATCAGCAGAGACGCGGCCAGGAAGGGGATCTCGATGAGCCACATTTTCCCGCTCCGGTCGGTTACGTTGATATAGTCGCTCAGCTTCAGGAACACGCCGAGGATCGTCGCCGCGCCGCCGCCAAGGTAGCCCATGATATTGATGATGCCGTTGGCCTTGGCCCGCAGCGGCTTGGGCGTGATATCCGGCATCAGGGCCACAGCCGGGTTCCGGTACATCATCATGAAGATCAGGACGACGCCCATCATGATGATCATGCCAGCGACGTTGCCATGATGGAAGAACAGGGGAATGAACGGGAACGCGAAGGCGGACACAAAGGTGCCCACCAGGATATAGGGCATCCGCTTGCCGATCTTCGTATGGGTTTTATCGGACAGGCGGCCGAAGAGGGGGAGCAGGATCAGGGCCGCCAGGTTGTCGCAGGCCATGATGATGCCGACCAGCCACTGCACGTTCAGGATCTTGTCCGGGTCGCTGAGCTTCAACTCCGCCGAGGTCAGGCCGTACATCCGGTGGGCGAACAGGTCAGTCAGGAAGGTCGGGCACCAGGAATCGTACACCTGCCACAGAAGCAGGATTCCGAAGAAGGCAAAGCCGATCCGGCAGGTTCGTTTAACGTTCAGTTTCATGGCGGTAACTTCCTTTCGAAAGAGAATAGGCTCAGGCGTTCAGCGTGACGGTGAAGGCGGTACCGAAGCCTTCCCGGCTGTCGACGGCAATCTTTCCCCGGTGGGCGTCCACAATGGTCCGGGCGATGGCCAGGCCCAGGCCGTGCCCGCCGGTTTCCCGGCCATGGGCGGGATCCGCCCGCCAGAAGCGGTCGAAGATGTGCTCCTGATCTTCCGGGGCGATAGCCTTGCCGGTGTTGAATACGCGGAGCTCCCGCTGCTTCCCCCGGACTTTCAGGGAGACTTCAATCCGGCCGCCGTCATCGGAATATTTCAGCGCGTTGGACAGGAGAATCACGGCCAGCTGCTTGACCATGTCCTCATTGCCGGTGCAGTCAATTCCCTCCGGAATATCTGTCTCCATGGTTTTCCCGGCTTCATAAACCGTGCTTTCAAAGGGCAGGGTTACGTCCAGGAGCGCCCGGCTCAGGTCGAACCGTCCCATGGCGGCTTCCGCGCCCCGGTCCATCCGCGCCAGCGTCAGCAGGTTGTTTACCAGCGTATCCGTGCGGTGCACCTCGGACCGGATATAGCCCAGATACTCGTTTTCGCCGATCTCCTGCTCGAGCACTTCCGCGTTCGCGGAGATGACGGCCAGGGGCGTCTTCAGCTCGTGGCTGGCGTCTGAGACGAACTGCTTCTGACGGGTGAACGCGTCTTCCACGGGCTGTACCATGCGCCGGATCAGCAGCCAGGCCAGCAGGGACAGCAGCAGGCAGGAGGCCGCGGCGATCAGGATGGTGGAGCGCAGGACGCCGGAGGCGGACAGGAAGTCCAGCCGGGCGTCCAGCACGATCAGGCCGGTTTCGGTTCTTCGGTAAAACTGCGTTCCGACGCGGCCGCATTCCCGTCCGTCCGCAAGGGCGCTCTCTGCAATTTCAGCCACCTGCCTGTCCGTATACATGTCTGCGCGGTCGGACGTCCAGGAGGCAACGGAACCGTCTTCATTCAGGATGATGGTATAGGAATTGCTCAATCCGGCTGCCGCGGCGTCCCGTCCGCTGCGGATTTCGGGGGGCTGCCCGCCATCTCCCCGGCGGTCGTTTTTCCGGCCAAAACGGTTTCCATCGTCGTCTTCATCCGGCTTCGGCGGCGGCGTTTCCTTCCGGAAATCCGACGCACCGGGGCTTTCTGCCAGCGCGGAAAGCGTTTCCTCCGCCTGGGCGGCGATGTTGCGCTCGTTCGCCAGGTGGGTCGCCAGCACGATGCCGGCGGAGACCAGGACCAGTACGGCAATCACCATGGCGGTCATGCGCAGGCGCAGTCGTTTGATCATGCTTCCTCCTCCAGCGCGTATCCCACGCCGCGGGTGGCCTTAATCTTCATGCGGGAGCCGATAAAAGACAGCTTTTTCCGCAGGAAGGAGACATAGACTTCCAGGCTGTTGTATTCAGCGTCGCTCTCCAGCCCCCAGACACGGTCGTGCATGGTTTCTTTGGCCAGGATCTGCGAAGGGTTCCGCAGGAAGAGCTCCATCAGCTGGTATTCCTTCGCGCCGAGCTTGACATCCTGCCCGTTTTCGGTGTTCTTCAGTTTTCCGGTTTTCTGTTCCAGCAGCAGGTCGCCGCAGCTCAGGCTCATCATCGGCGCGCGGTCGCCGCGCCGGGTGATCGCGTGAAGGCAGCTGATCAGCTCCGCCGACTCGAACGGCTTGGGCAGATAATAATCCGCGCCGCTGTCCAGCCCCGTCAGCCGGTCTTCCAGTGCGGTCCGGGCAGTGAGCATCAGGACGGGGACGGCGATCTTTTCTTTCCGGAGGGAACGCAGCACGGAAAAACCGTCCATGCCGGGCAGCATGACGTCGAGAATGACCGCGTCATACTCGGTGCTCATCGCCCAGTCCAGGCCGTCGTTTCCGTTGTAAACCGGATCAACGGTGATCCGCTCTTTTTCCAGCAGCTTACAGATCGCCGCGGAAAGCTTCCGGTCGTCCTCCACCAGCAATACGCGCATATAATTGTTCCTCCGTTTCTCGATGATACCACAGCCAACGCGGGACAGCAAGAAGGACTCCCGGAAAAACCGGGAGTCCGGGGAATGTATCCGGATCAGGTTTCAGGAGCCACCGGGGGGACCTGAATGCCGCCGGCCAGCAGGTCGTACTGCTCCTGGGTAATCGTGCCGTTGTCCAGCAGCTCTTTCAGCAGCTGCAGGACCGCGGTGTTGTCCGGAGCGCCTTCCGGCGGGGACGGGGGTTCGCTGCCTTCCGCGGGCGCTTCGCCTTCCGGCAGGGCAGGGGGTTCGGAACCTTCCGCGGGCGCCGTGCCGTCCTGCTGAGCCTGGGGCGCCTTCGCCTGCATCCAGGCAGCGATGGCGTCATAGGTTTCCTGGGTAATCACGCCGTCCGCCAGCAGCTGGTTGAACAGATCCTGCTTTGCGGCTTTTTCGGTGCGGCCATTTTTGCCGTTTTTGCCGCCGCGGTTGCTCCTGCCGGGCATTTGGGACGTCTGGCTGTTCTGATCATTCTGATCGTTCTGGTCCGGCATCTGGGGCATCTGGCCGTTCTGGTCGTTCTGGTCCAGCATCTGGCCATTTTGTCCGGGCATCTGAGGCATCTGGCCGTTCCGGCCATGTCCGGGCATCTGGTCCCGGCCGCCGCGGCCGGTCTGGCTGTTCTGTGTGGCGGATGAAACCTGGTCTGCGGTACCGGCCGTTTCTTCAGCCAGCGCCGGCAGGGCCAGCGCGCAGACCGCCAGGGAGAGGGTCAGGATGAGCGCAAGTATTTTTTTCATGTTTTTCAACCTCCATTCATTGTCTTTCTTCAACTCGTTTTCTGATACTGTCATCGGCGCCTTTCCTTGATGACGGCGTCAGTATAAACGGCGAACCTTGAATGAAAATTGAAATTTTTTTCTTTGCTGACGGTACCAGATTTCCGGGCTGGATGCCGGATGATGCACGGGCTGTTTTTAAGCCTTCGTAATCCGGACGGCCATATACGGCCTGCCGGGCAGTTCCACCCGGAAACGGCCACGGTGCACGCCGGCGTCCGTAACGGTCATGTTCCAGGCATCAAGGACTTCCGCCCGGTACGGTGTTGTGTCGTCAAACCGGAAGTCCCGGAAAGAGGGCCGCATGAAACTGTAATAGTACAGCCGGTAGCCGGTTTCCTCCTCCGCCGCGCCGTCCTCCGGAATCCCGCAGACGGAATCCCATTCCGCCGGCAGGTGTTTCAGCCCGTGGCCGGGCACTGCCCGCAGCACGTCCAGCAGGAAACCGACCCGCTTCCAGCTTTCCCCGCGCAGCGTTCCGCCGTGGCTCCACCAGAGGATATCCTCCGGATTCAGGAAGGTTTCCCCGTGGCCGGGATAACCGCCCCGGACCGCACCTTCCCAGAAGCGGCGGACCATCTCTTCTCCGGTGATGTTGCCCCAGCCGTGCTGGATGTTGCCCTCATAGGCGATCTCGTCGAGCACCACCGGTTTGCCGAACTGTTCCCGCCAATCCTGCGTGAGCTCCGGGCCGCGGTACAGTTCCTGACGCTGGATGCTGCAGTGGGTGACCCAGGGCCGGGTATGGTCATAGAAGGGAACGCAGTTATGGATGGAGCGGAGATGGTTGTACGGGTCATTCCGCATCAGCAGGTCCGCGTAATGCTCCCAGTCTTCTTCCGACTTGTATTTCATGAGGTCGTATTCGTTTGCCAGGCTCCACCATACGTTCCGGAAGGCGGAGAAGCGGGCGATAACATACTTCCAGTACAGGTCGTCCGCCTCCCGGGACATGCGGGAGAACCCCCAGCGGTCGTAAGGGTGCATGACGATCAGGTCCGCCTCGATTCCGAGCTCCCGCAGGGCGAGGATCTGTTTCTCCAGGTGACGAAAGTGCTCCGGGTTCAGCCGCGTGAAATCAAAACGGTTGCCTTCGCTCTCCGGGCCGTAGTCCCCGAAGTTCTCCTTCGTCAGGACGGAGGAATCCATCGGCGTGCCTTCAAAGGGATAGGTCCGCGGTTCACCGAGGTTGTAGTCATAGTGCTTGGGCAGGACGCAGAAACGGATTTTGTTGAAGCGCGCTTCCTTCAGCGAGCGCAGTGTTTCCTCAATCCGTTCGTCCGGCTGCTGCGTCCAGACATAGCAGGTGGTGCCCAGCGGATAGAAGGGCGTGCCGTCCGCGAAGGCAAAGTGGAACCGGTTTGCCACCCGCACCGGTCCGTGGTTGCCTTCCGAAGGCTCCATCACTGTAAAGATCCCGGAGGATTCCTCATCCGAGAAGGAACCGGAGACGGTATAACGGTATTCCCCGGTAAAAGAAGGCATGAAGCGTACTTTCCAGGTTCCGTTACCGTCATAAAACCCGGAGACGGCGATATCCTCCCGCTCCCCGGTGAACCGTCCCCGGATGCCATAATCCGTAAAGGGATTGCCTTCGCTTTTCCCCGGCAGGGCCAGCTCCAGCAGTCCCCATTTTTCAACCGTAAGCTCTTCCATATATTCCCCTTATCCCAGCAGCGCGACGGCTACGTCGTTCACGTTTGTGCCGGTGGGCCCGGTGATGATGAGACCGCCGGTTTTTTCCAGCGCGTGGTAGGCGTCGTTGTCCTGCAGCACCGCGTCCACTGTCAGCCCGTGCTCCAGCAGTTCCGACACGGTGTCGCCGTCCGCGTAGCCGCCGGCGGCGTCAGTGGGCCCGTCGGTTCCGTCGCTGCCGACGGAGAAGACGGCCGCGTTTTGGATGCCCGCAATGCCAGCGGCGGCGGACAGGGCGATCTCCTGATTCCGTCCGCCCAGGCCGTGGCCGGTGAGCTTCACCACGGTTTCCCCGCCGGCGATGAAGGCCTGCGGCTTGCCGTCCGCGGCATGGGTCTTCAGGATGGAGGCGAGGAAGCTGCCGGCTTCTTTCGCCTGGCAGCAGAGCTGGTCTGTCAGCATGACCGGTTCATAGCCGAGGCGGCGGCAGGTGACCGCCGCGGCGGCGCACAGCTCCCGGACGCTGCCGTTGATCTGAGTGTGGACATTATCCAGGCTCTTGGGCGTTTCGACGCCGAGCAGCGCTTCCGTCGCTTCGGACATGCGCAGGCTGTATTTCTGTTTGATCCGCATCGCGTCCTCCGCGGTGGCGGAGTCCGGGCAGGCCGGGCCGGAGGCGATCATATCCAGCGGATCCCCCAGGATATCTGACAGCACCACGGCTTCCACAAAGCCGGGCCAGCACAGCTGGGCAAAGCGGCCGCCCTTGACCTGGGACAGGCGTTTGCGGATGGTGTTGATTTCCACGATGTCCGCGCCGCAGGCCAACAGCTGACCGGTGATGTCCTGCAGTTCTTCCGCCGGAATCAGCGGCTTTTCGAACAGCGCGCTGCCGCCGCCGGAGAGGAGAAAGAGCACGGTGTCCTTTTCCGTCAGGTCCGCCACCAGGTCCAGCGCGGCCTGGGTGCCTTTGAAGGAGTTTTCGTCCGGCACGGGATGGCCGGCTTCGAAGCAGGTGAAGTTCGCAATGGGCCCCATCACATGATTGTATTTGGTGACGACCACGCCGTTCTCAATCCGGTCGCTGAGGCAGTCGGAAGCGGCTTTCGCCATTTGCCAGGCTGCTTTCCCGGCGGCCACCAGCAGCACCCGGCCGGTGAATTTCCGGCCTTCCAGGGCGCGCCGCACCGCCGCGTCCGGCTGCACCGCCGCAACGGCCTCCCGGACGATCTGATCCGCGTGATTCCGTAATTGCTTATTCATATGAACCTCCGTAGAAGAAATGCCGCGCACCATGCGGTATGGTGCGCGGTGTATATCTGGTGTGATCAGAAGATGAGGCTGAGGATGAAGATCTCGATCATGGCGGCGATGCCGATGACCAGGGTCATCAGGGTCTGGGTCTTATAGCCTTCTTCCGGCTGCATCTCACCGAAGTTGGTGACCACCCAGAAGTAGCTGTCGTTGGCATGGGACACGGTCATGGCGCCGGCGCCGATGGCCATGACAACCAGGGCGATCTCAACGGGCGTGGCATAGCCCAGCACGGAGAGCAGCGGGGCCACGATACCGGCCGTCGTCGTGATCGCGACGGTGGAGGAACCCTGCGCGCTCTTGAGGATCGCGGAGAGGAGGAAGGGGAAGAAGATTCCGATGGTCTGCAGGGACGAAGCGTTGTCCTTGATGAAATTGACCATGTCGGAGGAGGAGATTACCTTGCCCAGGACGCCGCCGGCTGCGGTGACGAACAGGATCGGGCCCACGGTCTTGAGCGTTTCGTTGGTCAGGGTATAGAAATCCTTGCCTTTCTTCGCGGAGAACAGCTGGCAGACGGCCAGCACGGTACCGACGGCAAGCGCCATGATGGGTGTGCCCAGGAAGGCCAGTCCGTCAGCGATCCAGCCGGTCCAGCCAGCCATGGAGGAAACGGAGGACAGGGCCATCAGCAGGATCGGAACCAGCAGCGGGGCGAGGGCGTTGCAGCCGCCCGGCAGCTTGCCGTATTCAGCCTTGAGTTCTTCATAGGTTTTGACCACTTCACCGTTTTCACCGGTCTCGTCGGCACTCTTGATCTTTTTGCCGATGAACTTGGCGTAGATCAGGCCGGCGATCAGCGGGAAGACGGAGCACAGCAAGCCGATGCCAATGACCAGCAGCAGGGAATCGCCTACGCCCAGGGTCTGGGCCGCTGCGATGGGGCCGGGGGTCGGCGGGATGAACACGTGGGAGATATACAGGCCGCAGGAAAGGCAGACCGTCATCGCCACGGAGGAGACGCCGGTGCGCTTGACCAGGGCCTTACGGATGGGGTTCAGGATGACGAAGCCGCTGTCGCAGAAGACCGGGATGGAGACGACCCAGCCCATCAGCTCGATTGCCAGCTGGGGGTGCTTCTCACCCACGAGCTTAATCACCATGTCGGCCAGCTTCAGGGCGGCGCCGGTCTTCTCCAGCACGGAGCCGATGAAGGCGCCCAGGATGATCACGATACCGATGGAGGTGAAGGTTCCGGAGAAGCCCGAACCGATGACGCCCGGGATGTCCTTCAGCGGGATGCCCGCGACAATGGCCAGCAGCAGCGAAACGGCCATAATCGCGAGGAAGGGATGGACCTTGAGTTTGGAGATGAGCAGGATCATCAGCACGATTGCCACAACGAACGCGATGATGAGTGGGAGACCGGTCATACAAAAACCCCCTTCTACATATAGCATTGTAACGGCCAACAAGACACCATATCGAGTGTATCACCTCCCCGTGAGGATGTCAATTGGGAAAAACAGGAAATCTGAAGGATTCCCGTGCCTTCTTGCCCCTGCCGCCGCCGCGTGGTATCATCATGACAGTCCATCACAGAGAAGCCGGAGGGATGATTATGCCACAGGACGTAACGACGCTGATCGCGGCGGACAACCACTGGGCGTTGCTGGCGATTCTTTTTGCTTCCGCGTTCCTGACCGTTTTTCTGGAACAGAGATATAAATGGGCTTCGAAGGTCTCCGGGGCGGTGATCATCCTGGTGATCGCCATTGTGCTGGTGAACCTGCGCGTGATTCCTTCGGAAGCGCCGGTATTTGATGATTTTGTCTGGGGCTATGCCGTGCCGATGGCGATTCCGCTGCTGCTCCTGCAGACAAACCTGCGGAAAATGCACCGGGAAGCGGGCCGCTTCCTGGCGATCTTCCTGATCGGCGCCGCCGGCACAGTGACAGGGGCCATCCTGGCGACGTTGTTGCTGCGCGGCACTATGGAGGGCCTGCCCGGGGCAGCCGCGATGATGACCGGCTCCTATATCGGCGGCGGCGTCAACTTTACCGCCCTGTCCGCCGCGTTCAATGTGGACGTGACCCTCAAAGCCTCCACCACGGTGGCGGACAACCTGAACATGGCGATCTACTTCATGGTGCTGCTGGGCGCCGCCGGCAGCGCATGGTTCCGGAAGCACTACCCTCATCCGCTGATCGATGAGGTGCGGGCAAACGGAAAGGATGATTCCGGGGAAACGCTGGCGGCGAGTTACTGGGCTGTGAAGGAAACCTCCCTGAAGGACATCGCCAAGAACATGGCCTATGCCGCGGTCGTTGTGTTCCTCTCCAAACTGATCAGCGGTTTCTTCAGGGACCTGATCCCGGCGGACAGCTGGTTCCTGAAGATGCTGAACACCTTCTTCGGCAGCGAATACGTCTGGATCACCAACCTGTCGCTGGTCTGGTCCACCTTCTTCCATAAACAGGCAGCCAGTATGCGCGGCGCGCAGGAGATCGGCACCTGGCTGATTTACCTGTTCTTCTTCGCGATCGGCGTGCCTGCCTCCATCGGTGTGCTGATCCGGAATGCCCCGATCCTGCTGCTGTTCTGCATGATTATCGTGCTGGTGAACATGCTGTTCTGCTTCCTGGGCGGAAAACTGTGCAAATTCAGCCTGGAGGAGATCGTACTGGCGTCCAACGCCAACATTGGCGGGCCGACTACGGCCGCCGGCATGGCAATCTCCCAGGGCTGGGTGAAACTGATCGGTCCCTGTATGCTGGTAGGCACATTTGGCTATGTGATCGGCAACTGGCTGGGCATCCTGGTCGGGTCGATCCTCGGCGCGTGAGCACGGAAAGGAGAAACAAGATGTTTTCAGATGACGCAAGAGGCTTTGTCTCAATCGGGGAAGCGATCCCGGACGTGATCCTGGAGATCCGGTATTACTCCACCTTCAATTTCATCGGAGACCGGATCGACGGTTATGAGCAGCCGGTGGCGCTTCTGACCAGGGAAGCGGCGGCCCGGCTGAAGGAAGCCGGCGGGGAACTGGCCGGCCGGGGATACCGGATGCGGATCTACGACGCGTACCGCCCCCAGAAGGCGGTGGACCACTTCATGCGCTGGGCAAAGGATGTTTCGGACATCCGGATGAAGGCGTATTTCTATCCGGACCTGAACAAAAACGAACTGATCCCCGGCCATTATATTGCCGAGCATTCCGGCCACAGCCGGGGCAGCACGGTGGACCTGACGCTGTTCGATATGCGGACGGGAAAGGACGCCGACATGGGGAGCCCCTTTGATTTCTTCGGGGAGATCAGCCATCCGGATTACCGGGGCATCACGGAGGAACAGTATGCCAACCGCATGCTGCTCCGGGATGTGATGACGCGCCACGGCTTCCGGCCGCTTGAGTCGGAATGGTGGCATTTTACCCTGGAAAACGAGCCGTACCCGGATACGTTCTTCACCTTCCCGGTGCGCTGAAAAGAGAAAAAGAAACGCCGTGAAGCATTTGCTTCACGGCGTTTTTAAACCGGGCTGGCTGTCAGGATCAGACGCCTAGCGTCAGGTCTGCGACATTCAGGACGGAGACGTTACCTTCCAGGTCCTCATACAGGTACATGATGACCCAGCGGGGCTGTGCGTCGGGCACGACGGTCGTGGCCTTGCACAGGATGGCGTGGTTGGTGCCCGCGACCACCTGGGAGCCGAGATAGGCAACGGGGACATAGTCTACGCCCATCAGCTGCTCCTGGGCTTTGGCGACCAGGGCGGTCACCGCGTCTGTGACGGCGGGATCTTCCGCGGCGGCCCAGCCGCCCGCCAGCATGCCTTCCGGCGCACCGGCTTCTTCTGCTTCCGGCTGGACGTTCATGCTCAGGACGACATCCATGCCATTGAATACGCCGGCGAACAGATGGTCGCCTTCATCCCACTTGAGGGAGAGCTCCATTTTTTCTTCCCCTTCGCCGCGGGTGAGGACCAGGGTTTCGCCGTCGAAGGTCCAGGTGCCCTTGGCTGTTTCCTCATCGGTCATCGCCTCAAAGGTGCCGTCCTCATAGATAAAGACGACCTCCTCGTCCATGATCTGCCCCTCATAGGAAATGATATACTGCCAGTCGCTGATGAGGAAATTGTCAGCCTGTTCTTCTGCCAGCGCACAGACAGCGGAAAGGGACAGCACAAGCACCAGGAAAAGAGAAATCAGTTTACGCATGGGAATCCTTCCTTTCAGATCAGACATATAGAGCTTTTGCTTTCGTTTATTATACAGGGCGGGGCGGTATTTCGCAAGGAAATTTGCCTGAACGGTCAATTGGAAAGGTCGAACGGTTTTCCATGTGACCGTTCAGCTGCCTGCAGCGACCGTTCAGGCAAAAGGCGTTGCGGTTTTTTACCCGCTTCGGTATGATGAACCTGATTTTGTGCGGGAAAAACTGTGTTATAATCATCCTGTTTATTCCGAAACTGCCGGAGGCGGAAGCACAGCATGAAAAAACCTGTTGACATCGAGGTCCGGATCGATCCGGACTGCCACGACCCGGTGATCCTGATCCGCACGGACCGGAAGACCCAGGAAGTGGAAAACATCGTCCACGCGATTGAACACTGCGCGGAAAGTGAGTACCCCCTGATTGCGGCCTGGCACGGCAGCGCGATGGAACTGCTGAGCCAGCGGGACATCGTGCGGGTGTTCGTGGAGTCCCGGCGGGTTCATATCTGCACGGAAAACGGGACCTATGAATTCCACAAGCCTCTGTCCTGGCTGGAGCAGCTGCTGAATCCGTCCCGGTTTATCCGGATCAGCCGGTTTGAGCTTGTCAACATCCGGAAGATCGCCAGCTTTGATTTCAGCATGGCCGGTACGGTCCATATCCGGTTTGACGACGGCACGGTAACCTGGGCGGCCCGCCGGTACGTCCGTTCCATCCAGCAGGCGCTGGAACGCATTGAATCGGGAGAGGAGGAATGAATGCGATGTGGAAGAAAGCGGTTCTGCTCGGCGCACTGGGCTTCGCGCTGGGCTTGGCGATCGGCGTGATTCTGACGCTGACGGGTTCAGCGGACGATCTCCGCGAGGCCTTTCCGTATATCCTCGTATGCGGGATTCCCGGCTGCATCGCGATGGGCAGCTCTGTGGTCTATGAGATTGAGAAATGGAGCCTGATCCGGGCTACGGTTACCCATTTCCTGATTACATTCATATGCTATTACGCCATCGCGCTGCCGCTGGGGTGGTTCCGGTTCGGGGACAGCATGTTCTGGATTATTACCGCGGCGATGCTGGCAGGCTACGCCATCGTCTGGTGGATCATGTATCATTCCTACAAAAGGCAGATCCGGAGGATGAACGACGAACTGCGGAGAATGAAGTCTTCCAGGGACCCGGAGTGACCGATCCGGGCCGGGAGGCTTGCGCCTGCGGCCCGGTTCCTGTTATACTGGTCCCCAGAATAAGGTTTTCCGGTTTCAATTCCATATTGATCAATATGAAGGGAGTTTATCTGCATGAATATGAAAAAACTGGCTCCGATTATCTCGATTCTTTCCGTTGTGGTCATGCTGCTGTGGGGCGCGCTAGTTCCGGACGGCTGGAGCAAGAGCTGGCTCGCGGTGTTTGTCGGCGGCGCGATCATCGCCGTGCTGAACATCATGAATAAGGGAAATGACGGGAAAGACGGAGAAGACGGGGAATAATCCGGTCCGGCGGAACGCGGAGCACGGCTGTACAGGCCGTGCTTTTTTACTGCCCGGCGGGCGGAAAAGCTTTTACAAAAGGCTTCCGGTCGGTTATAATTATAATCTATCCGAACGGAAGGCGGACGATAGATGGATATCCTGGATCTGGAACGCACGGTCAAACCGGAATGGTGGCTGAAGCAGATCGCGGACTGTGACTGGGCCGCGGGCCCGTATTTATATACCCTGCTGAAGGAGAACCGCTTCCATGCGCTTTGCGGGGAAACGGCGCGGGTGCTGCTGCTGGTGGACGGAACAAAACTTGCTTCTTTTTGTACCTACGCGGAGCAGGACGACATCCCGGATACCGATCTGACGCCCTGGATGGGCTTCGTTTATACTCATCCGGATTACCGGGGCCGCCGGCTGATGGGGAAACTGATCTGCCGGGTGAAGGAACTGGCCCGGAACCATGGATATGACACGCTGTATATCTCCACCGGGGAAACGGGACTGTATGAGAAATACGGCGCCGGATATATGACGAACAGGACGGATCGGAACGGCGGGGACAGCCGGATCTACCGGATGGACACCTACGGTTTCTTCGGCCATGAGACGGCGGCGGAAGTGAAGGCGAAAACCGCGGAATATCCGGGCATTGAGACGCCGAAGGATCTGTACCGCGTACTGTGGCCCCTGTGGACGCGGGAGACCTGCGCGCCGCGGATGCGGGAGGACTGGACGGAGGAAAACCGCACCCTCGGCCAGTGCTCCATTACCGCGTTCCTGGCCCAGGACATTTTTGGCGGCCGGGTCTGGGGTATTCCGCTGACGGAGGGCGGCTGGCACTGCTACAACATTGTGGACGGCCGGGTGTTCGACCTGACCAGTGAACAGTTCGGCGACCGGGAACTGGATTATACCCTGCGGCATGAACAGATGAGGCATGACCATTTTATGAAACCTGAAAAACGGGAACGGTATGAGGTGCTCAGGACGGCGCTGAAGCGAAAGACGGAGGAGGCGGCACCGTGAACGGTCAAAACAGCGGCAGATCCGGGAGAAAGAAGACCGGAATCCACCTGAACCATCTGAATATCGCGATGATCTGCGTCGGCCTGATCCTGGCGACGCTGATGGTGGTTTCCATGTACCGGACCACGGGCAGCGTGAAGGAAATCGTGGCTGTCACGAACAACTATCTGATCAACCAGCAGGCAGGCGGTATGCTGCGGGATATTTCCGAAAGCATGGGCGAGCAGGCGATTGCGTTCGTGCAGAGCGGGGAGGTCGGGCCTTCCAAATCCTATGAGGGCCAGCTGAACACGATCAACGCGCAGCTGGCGCAGTACGATCCCGACTCTTCCAACAGCGCGGCCGCGAACACGGAGTTCAATACCGCCGTAGAGGCCTTCCGCGCCCGGAACGGGCTGGAACTCAACGCCATGCGCCTGGCGGCGGCGACGATGCCGCAGCCCCTGTTTGAAGCGCTGCCGGACTTCCTGAAGGAGGCTGAACTGAGCGCGGAGGACGAGGCGCTGGCGCCGGATGAGAAAAAAGCGAAGGCTATGATGTTGCTTTCTTCGGAAAGCTACACCGCCCTGGAGAAAACGATCCGCGCCAGCGTGGACAGGAGCCACCGCCTTTCCTCCGAAGAGGGACAGCTCCAGGCTGACAAGAAGTTTACCCAGGTCCGGCAGATTGTCGGCAACCAGACACTGCTGGTGATCCTGTTCGTGGCTGTCAGTGCTCTTGCGCTGATCCTGAACCGGATGATGATTATTTCCCCGATCCAGAAGAGCGTGGACAACCTGGACCGCCGGGAGCCGATTCCGGAGAAAGGCAGCTATGAGATGCGCCACCTGGCCCGGGTCTATAACGACGTGCTGAAGGAAAACGAAGAGAAGACGGAAAAGCTTGTTTATACCGCGTCCCACGACGCGCTGACGGGCGTATATAACCGGACGGAGTTCGACCGGTATTACCGGCAGATTGAAAAGACCCAGAACGTGGGCATTATCGTGGCGGACGTGGACCATTTCAAACAGTACAACGACGAATACGGCCACGATATCGGCGACCGGGTGCTTTGCGCGGCCGTGGAAGCGATGAAACGGAACTTCCGCTCGGTGGACCATATCAGCCGGATCGGCGGGGACGAGTTCTGCATCATCATGCCGCGGACAGGCCATCATGACGGCGCAAAGATCAGCGCGAAAATCCATGACATCAACCGGGAACTGTCCGAGGAAGGCAGCAATCTGCCGCCGGTCACGATCAGCGCGGGCATCGCCTTCTGGGACCGCCCGAACCCCGAAGGCTCCCTGTTCAAGGACGCGGACACCGCGCTGCTTGAGATGAAAAAGACGCGGGAAGACTGCTGCGCGGTCTGGGGAGGTATTGAGTGACAGCGCTTTCCGGGGCGGAGATCCGCCGCTGGCTGACGGCAAAGGAAATCGGCCGGGAACTGGAGATCCATGAACAGATTGATTCCACCAATAACCGGGCGAAAGCGCTGGCGGCAGCCGGCGCGCCGCACGGCCTGACGGTGATCGCGGATTCCCAGTCCGGCGGCCGTGGAAGGCTTGGGAGGTCGTTTTTCTCCCCGGAGCATTCCGGCATATACCTGACCGTTGTTTTACGGCCGGACTGCACGGCGGAGCAGGCGGGCATGCTGACCTCGCTGGCCGCGGTGGCGGCGGCCCAGGCCGTCGAGGCGGTCTCCGGCGCGGACGTGAAGATCAAATGGGTCAATGACCTGTACCTGAACGGTAAAAAAATCTGCGGAATCCTTAGCGAGGCGGGTTTCAATCCGGAAACCGGCCGGCCGGACTACGCCGTGGTCGGCATCGGGATCAACACAGGCCGGATGGAGTTTCCGCCGGAGCTGCGGGAAACCGCGACCTCCGTCGGCAACGAAACCGGCGAAGAACCGGACCGGAACCGGCTGATCGCGGAGATCCTCAACCAGCTGGAAGAACTGCAGGGCAGCCTGGAGACCGGCGGGTTCCTGGAGGAAAGCAGGCGGCGGTCCAACGTTATCGGCCGGACGGTGACGGTGATCCGGGGCGGGCAGCAGTACCTTGCGAAGGCACTGGCCATCGACGGCCGGGGACGGCTGGAAATTGAAACGAAAGAAGGAAGAAGCTTCCTGGACAGCGGAGAAGTCAGCCTGAAGCTGACGGGAAGCGAGACAGACGGATGAAAGTAAAGGATATGACGCTGATCGCCGTAACGGCGGCGCTGATCTGTATTACGGGACCGCTGGTGGTTCCCATCGGGCCGATCCCGCTGTCCCTGGCGACCCTGGCGGTATACCTTGCCGGAGCAATCACGGGGAAGCAAAAAGGCACCCTGGCGGTGGTACTGTACCTGCTGATCGGGATTGCCGGTGTACCGGTATTCTCCGGCTTCAGCGGCGGATTCCAGAAACTGGCCGGCGTGACCGGAGGATACCTGGTCGGGTACCTGCCCTGCGCGTTCCTGGCCGGCCTCGGCGCGGAACGGGCGGAAAAGAAGGGCCGGAAATGGATCCTGCCCGCGATGATGGTGCTCGGCACGGCGGTGCTGTACGCCCTTGGTACGGCCTGGTTTATGATCCAGAGCGGGAACAGCCTCGGCACGTCGCTGAGTTTGTGCGTGCTGCCTTTCCTGCCGGGAGACGCGCTGAAGATCGCCGCGGCGTCGCTGCTGACGGCACCGGTGAGGAAAGCAATTTCACAAATTCATAATTCATAATGAACATGAAGGAGAAGAAGAGTATGAGGTTTGAGCCGACGTTTGAATCCCTCCGGCAGTATTCCGCCCCGGAATGGTTCCGGGACGCCAAGTTCGGCATCTGGAGCCACTGGGGACCGCAGAGCGTCCCGATGTTCGGCGACTGGTACGCCCGGAACATGTATATCCAGGGTACGCCCCAGTATGAGTACCATCTCCGGCACTACGGCCATCCGTCGAAATTCGGCTACAAGGACATCTGCGCCCTGTGGAAGGCGGAGAAGTTCGATCCGGACGGGCTGATCGAAAAATATTACAGGGCCGGCGCCCGGTACCTGATGACCCAGGCGACGCATCACGATCATTTCTTCAATTACGATTCAAAGATCAATAGGATGAACAGCGTGAATGTGGGCCCGGGAAAGGACATTCTGGCGATGTGGAAGGCCACGGCGGACAGGCAGGGGATGTATTTCGGCCTGAGCGAGCATCTGGGCGCCTCCTTTTCCTGGTGGCGGGTAAACAAGGGCTGCGACAAAACCGGTCCTTACGCCGGCGTACCGTATGACGGCAACGATCCGGCATATCAGGATTTTTATCACGCGAATCAGGAACACGGTACGGGCGAGGAACTGGATCCCTGGTACACCGGCAACGAACAGTTCCGGGACTACTGGCTGCGCTGCGTCAGCGAGATGATCGACCGCTTCCATCCGGACCTGCTGTACTCAGACGGCGTGCTGCCCTTCGGCGACCACTGGATGGCTGAACAGGGAAAACTGACGGATCTGTCCGTGTATGACCGGGGCCTGAAAGCCGTGGCAAGGCTGTACAACACGTCCATCGCGGATCACGGGGAAAACCGGGCCGTATACCTGCAGAAGGACCGGCGGGAAGAGATTTTCAGCGTCGGCGTGCTGGACATTGAGAAGAGCCAGCTGCCCGGCATCATGCCGGAACCCTGGCACACGGACACCTGCATCGGCAACTGGTTCTACGACGTGCACCATCCCTACAAGAGCCCGGAGCAGATCATCGAGATGCTGGTGGACATCATCTCCAAGAACGGCGTGATGCTCCTGAACATCCTCCAGCGGCCGGACGGCACCATCGACGAGGACGCGGAGTTTATCCTGGACCGGCTTGCGGACTGGTTCAAAGTGAACGGCGAAGCGGTTTACGGCACCCGTCCGTGGAAGGTGTTCGGCGAGGGCGAAACCCGGGTAAAGATCGAAGGCTTCACCGAGGAGAAGACGGACTGGACGCTGGGCGACGTCCGCTTCGTACAGAAGGACGGCGCGGTCTACGCCTTCCTGCTGGGCGCGAAGGGCGGGAAGAGCCTGGCGCTGCGGAGCTTCGCGGAGCAGGAGATCGGCGGCGTGGAACTGCTGGGATACGGGCCCGTGGAATTCCGGAAGGACTTCGGCCTGCTGGCGGTGCGGCTGCCGGAGAAGCTGCCAAGCTTCTGCGCGAACACATTGAAAATAATTCATAATTCATAATTCAGAATTCATAATTAAAAGGTGTTAATCCGGAAAAAAACGGTGAACAGGCAAAAAAATCCCCGTACCGTGACGGTACGGGGACGTGCTTTTGTTTCGGGGATCAGTTGTTCCGCTTGCCGAGGATCGACAGGATGCGGATAAAGAGATTGGCGATATCCATATAGATGTCCAGGGCGGAATCCACTGCGTTGTCCAGGGTTTTCGGATACTGCTGTGACCGGTAGATGTCGTAGCCGATATACAGGGTGAAGAGGGCGGCGACAACCCAGTCGATCCAGACCTGTTTCACACCGAAAATCAGCAGGACGATTTCGCAGACCACCATGCCGATCAGGACCATGGAAAGGGCGCCGCCGATCTTCGCGAAGAAGTTCGGGGCGATCATGACGCAGGCCATCATGGCGATGGCGATCAGCATGGTATACAGGAAGGCGTTGGTAACCACGGCAGAGTTGATTCCGCCGTAATACTCCACCATCAGCGTGATGACCAGGCCGAAGGGGATGACCACCATGTTGTACCCCAGGAAGCTGATCAGCGGGTTATGGGACTTGGCGGAAATGATGATGCCGCCGAAGGCCAGCACCAGGTAACCGACCAGCAGGATGATGGGGTTGATCGTGAAGATGGCGGTACCGACAAACCGGCACAGCAGGTAGTTGACCAGCAGGCCCCACAGGAGCACGATGACGATGGTGCCGTTGTAAGCCCGGTCGCTGATAATGGCTTTGGGATCCACCACTTCGTTCAGGCGGGCAAGGCGGGCCTTTTTGCCAAGCACCAGGCCGGTATTGGTTACAGCTTTCGCGGCTTCCGGAACCCCGGAGGAACCGTTTTCCAGGCGGGTGCCGCAGGACGCGCAGAAGCCGGCGCCGGCGTTGTTTTCAGAACCGCAGTTAGGACATTTCATGATTCATACACCTCCGGATTCAATCAGACGCGTTCTTCAATTTCTTTTTCCAGCTTCGCCATAAACTCTTCCATCGTCATGGACGTGGTCTGGTCCGTGGCGCGGTCGCGGACCGCCAGTGTGCCGTCGTTGATTTCCTTTTCGCCGATGATGATCATGTAGGGGACCTTGTCCTCCTGGCGGGCGTAGCGGATCTTGTAGCCGATCTTCTCGTTCCGCTCATCAAGTTCGGCCCGGATGCCGTCATCCAGCAGGGCGTTGGTGATCTTCGCGGCGTAATCCATACTCTTGTCGCTGACGGGGAGAACCTTGACCTGGACCGGCGCGACCCACAGCGGGAAGGCGCCTTTTGTCTCCTCGATCAGGTAGGCCATGAAGCGGTCGATGGAGCCGAGGATCGCGCGGTGCAGCACCACGGGCGTCTTTTCTGTGCCGTCCTGGTCCACATACTTCAGGTCGAACTTTGCCGGCAGGCAGAAGTCCAGCTGGCAGGTGCTCAGCGTGTATTCCGCGCCGATGGCGGGCTTCACGTTCACGTCCAGTTTCGGGCCGTAGAAGGCGGCTTCGCCGATTTCTTCCGTGAAGTCGATATCCAGCTCCTTCAGCACTTCGCGCAGAGCGGACTCCGCCTTGTTCCACATCTCGTCATCCTGATGGTATTTGACCTTGTCCTCCGGATCCCGCAGGCTCAGCACGCAGCGGTAGTCCGTGATATGGAAGTCGTGATAGACTTCGCGGATCAGGTTGACCACGCTGGCGACTTCGTCCTTGATCTGGTCGGGTGTGACGAAGAGGTGGGCGTCGTTCTGGCAGAAGTGACGGCCGCGCTCGATGCCCTTCAGGGTGCCGCTGGGCTCAAAGCGGAAATCATGCGCGATCTCGCCGATCCGGATCGGCAGATCCCGGTAGGAATGCAGCCGGTTGGCGTAAATCCGCATATGATGGGGGCAGTTCATGGGACGAAGGACGAAGTTCTCTCCTTCGACTTCCATGGCGGGGAACATGTTGTCCTTGTAATGATCCCAGTGGCCGCTGGTACGGTACAGGTCGACCGTGCCGACGCAGGGCGTCATGACGTGCTGGTAACCCAGGCGCAGTTCCTTGTCGCGGATGTAGTTCTCCAGTTCGCGCCAGAGCGTATAACCCTTGGGCAGGAACATCGGGAGGCCCTTGCCGACCAGGTCGTCCGTCATGAAAAGGCCCATATCCCGGCCGATCCGGCGGTGATCCCTGGCCTTGGCTTCGGCCACTTCCTTTTCATAGGCGGCCAGTTCTTCCGCGTTGCGGAAGGCGACGCCGTTGAGCCGGGTGAGCATCTTGTTGGCCTGGTTGTTTTTCCAGTAGGCGCCGGACAGGGCCGTCAGCCTGAAGGCCTTCAGGGCTTTTGTGTAGGTAATGTGCGGGCCGACGCACATGTCGATGTAGTCGCCCTGCTGATAGAAGGTGATGACCGCGTCTTCGGGCAGGTCGGCGATGTGCTCGACCTTGTAGATCTCGCCGCGGTCCTTCATCAGCTGCACGGCTTCATCCCGGGGCAGGGGATAGACTTTGAAGGGAAGATTCTCCTTCACGATCTTCTGCATCTCCGCCTGGATGGCGGGCAGATCCTCGTCCGTGAGTTTCACGTCGCCCAGGTCGATGTCATAGTGGAAACCCTTCTCGGTGGCGGGTCCATAGGCAAAGTGAGCGTCGGGGTACAGGCGCTTGACAGCCTGGGCCATGATATGGGCGGCAGAGTGGCGAAGCACCTCCAGCTCTTCCTCCGCGGGACATTCCGCGACATGGCCGTCGTTGTAAATGATTTTCATGGGATACCCTCCTTTTTGATTCCGGGCGTCTGTGTACAAAAAAGCATCCGCCCTGCATTCTTGTGCCGGGACGGATGCTGGTAAAGCATTCGCGGTTCCACCCTGCTTGTTCGTAAAACCACTCATTGGGCCGCTTTATCGGGCGGCGCCCGCTTTCCATCCGGGAATGGTATCGTATCAGGGCCCTGCTGCGGGCTTGCACCTTCCCCCGCTCTCTGTGAGCCGGCCTCCTGACCGCGTGTTTCCCTTCACCTGAAAAGATTAAATGCACTATAACACCAGTTTTGATGAAATGCAAGGGGTTTTCCGGTTTAATTCATAATTCATAATTCACAATTCATAATTTGATATGCCGATCAGCGGAATAAGAAGAGGCATTGGTACGTCTGTATTTTGACACCCTGTACAGGATATGGTATATTTTTAAGGTTCCCGATACGGGAACGGAGGGATGAAATGCGCAGAATTATTGCTGCTTTACTGATGATGATCCTGGCGTTCTCCGCGGCGAGTGTGCAGGCGGAGGATTTTCTGCTGGGCGTGGAACCGGAACCGTCCGATATCACCCCGGCATACCGGAGCACGGAAACACCGGAGGGCCATGAGGGCTGCTACTGGTGCACGCCCATGGACATCATCGACGAGAAGGCTGTCTGGGCGATGCTGACGTCCCCCATGACCGTGGCGGATATCGACATGAACAAGCAGACGGTGGTTTACGCAGAGCCGGACGAGAACAGTGAAGGGATCGGTATGCTGACCGGCCAGAGCCAGGGCGTCCACGTGCTGGAAACGCTGGACAACGGCTGGACGAAGATCGAGACCTATTCCACCAGCTTCCACGACAGCAAGGTGAAGAATTTCAACGCCTTCGTCACCGGTTATGTGCCGACAAAGAAGCTGAAGACCGTCCAGGTGAACCAGAACTACGGCATCATCATCGACAAGCTGACCCAGCGGCTGTATTTCTATAAGGATGGGCATCTGGAGACTTCCCTGGCGGTATCCACGGGCAAGTACAATCCCAGTGCGAAAAAACAGCAGCCCTATAACGAGACCCGGGCCGGGGAATACATGATCATCTGGACCAAGACCGGCGCGCTGAACGATGAGGATTCCGGCATGATCTGCAGCTATGCCCTGAAGTTCAACGCGGCGGACTATATCCATGAAGTACCGCACAAAGAGAACAAGGACGGGACTAAAAATTTCCGCGGGTTTGAGGAAATCCTCGGCACCCGGGCCAGCCATGGCTGCATCCGTGTACAGGCCAAGAAAAACGCCGACGGATACAACATGTCCGTGCTGGCAAACCTGATTAAAAAGCGCAAGGACAAAAACTGCGTGAAACTGGTCATCTGGGAGGACTACCAGGGCCGGCAGGTGACGATTCCGGACGACGATACACCCCTGTACTACAATCCCAAGGGCGGCACATATTACCACGCGGTTGCAAACTGCTCCAGCATTAAAAAGAAGTTCCTTCCGCTGACTGCTTTTACTTTCGGCGAACTGGACGACGGGAAATACAGTAAGCTGAAGATGTGCCCCTACTGCATGCCGACGCCCCGGCGGGCTTTCCTGGAGGAGATCAACGAGGTGCATCTGGAAACGTCGCCCGGAGACGTCATGAGCATCTACCAGCCGAAATGACATAACGCGTAACAGACAGACAAACCCCGCTTCTGACAACAGAAGCGGGGTTTTCAGTGCAACTGATTATTTGTTTTCCACAATCCGGCGGACGCGGATGACGCCGTCGATCTCCTTCAGGCGCTCCACGGTATCATGGGGCATCGGATGACTGATATCCAGCAGGGTGTAGGCAAAGTCACCGCGGCTCTTGTTGGCCAGGTTTTCGATGTTCAGGCCCTGGTTGCCGAAGAAGTTCGTGATCTGGCTGAGCATGTTCGGAATGTTCCTGTGCAGGATGCCGACCCGGGCTTCGGTCTCGCAGACGCCGAGGTTGATCTCCGGATAGTTGACGGAGTTGTGGATATTGCCGTTGTCCAGGTAATCCTGCAGCTGCCGGACGGCCATGACCGCGCAGTTGTCCTCGGCCTCTTCCGTGGAGGCGCCCAGGTGCGGGATGATGATGGCGTTCTTCATATGGGCGCTGGCGGGGGTGGGGAAGTCGGACACATAGCGCTTTACGGCGCCGGACTCCAGCGCGGAGGCGAGGGCCTGTTCATCCACCAGCGTATCGCGGGCGAAGTTCAACAGGACGGCGCCGTTTTTCATCTGGGCGATAGCGTCGGCATTGATCATGCCCCTGGTGCTCGCGGTGGCGGGCACGTGGATGGTGATAAAGTCGCTGACGGCGTAGATCTCCTCGATCTTTTCCGCGTGGATGACCATCGGGGAGAGGTTCCAGGCGGAATTGACGGACAGGTACGGGTCAAAGCCGTAGACCTTCATGCCCAGGGCGACGGCCGCGTTGGCGACCAGCACGCCGATGGCGCCCAGGCCGATGACGCCCAGGGTCTTGCCCATGAGCTCGTGGCCGGCAAAAGCTTTCTTGGCTTTCTCGGTGGTTTTGGCGATGTCCGCGTCCTCCGCGTTCTCCCGCACCCAGCCGATGCCGCCGGCGATATCCCGGGAAGCCAGGAGCATGCCGCAGAGCACCAGCTCCTTGACGGAGTTCGCGTTGGCGCCGGGGGTGTTGAAGACGACGATGCCTTCCTCCGCACAGCGGTCCAGCGGAATATTGTTGACGCCGGCGCCGGCGCGGGCGATGGCCCGCAGGCCGGCCGGGAAGGACATCTCCTTCATATCGGCGGAGCGGACCAGCACGCCGGCCGCCTCGTCCATGGAATCGATCAGCGAATAACCGGAGCGGAAACCGTCCGTTCCGATCTTCGCGATATTGTTCAGGCAATAGATTTTCCGGTCTTTCATGTTCCTTCGCTTCCTTTCACATGTACAGCACTGAATGCTATCACAAACGGTATGCCCGGTCAAGGAAACAACAGGGAAAAAACAGGCGGGAGGGCGGCAAAGGATAAACCGCCGGAGGCGGCGAATATACCCATAACATGACGGGCGGGAAACGGAAGGAGCGGCCAGGATGAAGCGGCATATCCGGGGAAGAAACGGGGCGGCGTGCCTTTGCGCGCTGCTGGCCGGGCTGCTGCTGTGCCTTTCCGGCGCCCGGGCCGACCTGTTGCTCTTCGTCACGGCGGAAGACTGTGAAGCCGCGGAACTCTCGGGCCGGACGCTGAACGCGCCGCACGCGGTGGTGCTTCAGAAAGTGAATGCCGCGGGAGAGAAGAAGGCCCGGAAGGCGCTGAAGCAGGCCGGGGTGGAAGAGGTGGCGTTCCTGGGTCTGGCCGGGATCAAAAACCGCACGGCGGAGGCGCTGAAAAAGAAATGGGCGACTAAAGCGAACACGGCCCGGATCGCGTCGCTGATCCGGCAGCATGAGGATGGCTGTATCGTTTATTTCGCCGTCAATGAGCAGGACCGGCTGTTCCTGGCGGACTTCGCGGACCGGTGCGCTGCCGGGGCGAACGATCCCTTCTGCCGGATGGGAAAAAAACAGCAGGACGAATACCTGCATGAGGTGCCGCTGATCATCGACGGGACGACGGGTAAGGAATCCGCCGCGTCCCCGGCGGACGAATCCTGGCGGGAAAACTGGGAGGACCGGACGGCGTATGACCTGTCCGCCCTGCCGGAAACGGACGGGGACGGGTTCCTGCCGGAGGGCGAATATGTTCTGGAGGATGCCGGGCAGGGACTGTGGGTGTACCTTTCCCCGACGCTGCGCGTCGTGGTTACGGCGCACCGGAAGTCCGGATACAGCTGGTTTGAGGCGGACGTCCTTCGCAGGCCGGAAGGGGAGCCCCTGCATATGGTCACCAGCCTGAACGGGCTGGGGAACGATCCGGCGAAGGTTGCCGCGGATAACAGGCTGGTACTGGGGGTCAACGGGGACTATCACCAGATCCGGATCAATTATAAGAAAAAGACGGGGCTGATCATCCGGGGAGGAAAACTGGTCCGGGAATCCAACGGTCCCACCAACAGCAAGGCCTTTCCGCCGATGGACACCCTGCTGCTGGACGCGGATGGCGGTTTCCGGCTGGATAAGGCCGGGGAACTGGACTCGGAAAAGGCCTTCGCCCTAGGCGCTGTGGACGTGCTGTCCTTCGGGCCGATCCTGGTGAAGGACGGACGGATCCGGGTGCTGGTCAATTCCTACCATGACAAGAAGGAACCGCGCACCGCGGTGGGCTGGCTGGGTGAGAATCATTACCTGCTGGTTGTCGCGGAGGGGCGCATGCCGAACGCGAACGGAATGGGCCTGGATGAACTGGGCCGGCTGATGGCGGCACGGGGCTGCACGGAAGCCTTCAACCTGGACGGCGGACATACCTCGGCGCTGATTTTCATGGGAAAGCGCCTGAATAAAATCGGCAACCTGTCCGGCACGGGCATGACCGCGCCGCGGAACATGGCCGAGCTGCTGGGTATCGGCACATACGGGGAAGACGCGGGCCGGAATCGGGAGGAGACGGAATGAGCACATTTCATGTGGAACTGAAAAAGACGGTGGATGACAGCTATGAGATCGAGGTCGGCCGCGGCCTGGCAGGAAAGCTGGCGGAGGACCTGAAAAACGGCCTGGCCGGCGGCAGGCGGCGGTTTGCCCTGATCACGGACAGCAACGTGGAAAAGCTGTACGCGGAGCCGATCCTCACGAAGCTCCGGGAGGCGGGTTTTGAGGGACAGATCTTTGCCTTCCCCGCGGGGGAAAAGAGCAAGACCCGGGAGACCAAGGCGGAGCTGGAAGACCGGATGCTGGAGGCCGGATACCGGCGGGACTGTTTTGTGCTGGCGGTGGGCGGCGGCGTGGTTTCCGACCTGGCCGGCTTCCTGGCAGGAACCTACGGCCGCGGCGTGCCGTTTATCAACTACGCGACGACGCTGCTGGCCGCGGCGGACGCCTCCGTGGGCGGCAAGACGGCCGTGGACACGCCGCTGGCGACCAACCTGATCGGCCTGTTCAACCAGCCGGCAAAAGTGTATATCGACATCGACTGCTGGAGCACCCTGCCCGCGCGGGAAATCTCCAGCGGCCTGGCGGAAACAGTCAAACACGCCGTCCTGGCGGACAGCGCGTTCTTCGGCTGGCTGGAGGCGCATATGGAGGAGATCCGGCGGAACGATCCGACGGCGTGCGAAGAGGCTGCCCGGAAGAACTGCGAGATCAAGTACCGGGTGGTGATGAAGGATGAGCGGGAGGCAGGCCTGCGGGAGGTGCTGAACCTCGGCCATACGGTGGGCCGGGCGATCGAGACGCTCAGCGGTTACCGCCTGCTTCACGGCGAAGCGGTATCGATTGGCCTGACGGCGGCCTGTGCGCTGTCCGTCAGCATGGGATACATGACAGCGGCGGAGCAGGAGCGCATCCGGAGCCTGCTGGAGCGGGCGGGGCTGCCGACCGGCATTCCCGGATATATCGACCGGGAGAAACTGGTTCAGAAACTGTACACGGACAAGAAGGTCCGGAACGGGCATCTCCGCTTTGTGATTCCGCAGGGAATCGGCGGAATCGTCGAGTTCCGGCCGGGCGTTTTCGCGGAGGAGATCAGCGAGGATGCAGCCCGGAAGATGATTATGGAGATGGAAGCGCAGGCGTAACCGCCGGGCGAAAAAAAGCACCGCACGCGAAGATCCGCGTGCGGTGCTTTGATCTGATTACCAGGTATCCTCTTCGGGTCCGTACTCGCTCAGGGAAAGCACGATGGGTGAATTGGCGCTGTAAAGATACAGGTATCTTCCGTCGCTGAGCGGATAGCAGACGGAGGTTCCCGGCTCGGACGTGTCCTGGTCCGCGCCGAGCACGTCGTCAACCCATTCGGACAGCGCAATCCAATGTTTCTGCCAGTCATCGTCCTCCGGATCGTCGTCTTCCGGATCAATCCCTTCCGGACCGGCGTCCGTATCCACCGCGGCGTCCGCCGCGTCCGGATCCGGCACCGCATCCTCAAGGTATCCCCAGTCCGGGTCATTCGGATTGGCCGGATCGAGGATCCCGTCGAAGCCGCACCAGGATATGTCGGCCTCATAGGCAAACTGGCAGGAGATGCGTTGGATCGGCTCGTCCAGCGATCCGCCGGCGGTCCAGACCACGATGGTGTTGTTCATTTCCGGATCTTCGAAGGTCAGCGTACCGGGTATTTCCGGGAAACAGGGCCAGCCGTTGCGGATCAGGTCCCGGGGCGTACTCTTTCCGACGATATAGTCCACGCTTTCGATCGTGACCGTCAGCATTCGCTGTTCCTCTTCCGTGAGGACGTCCACCGGACGGGGCATCAGGGCCGTCTGGTACATGCCGTCATCCGCCGCGGCCAGGGTCACGAGGATGTTTTCGCCCTCTTCATTCGTTTTCGCGGTATAAGTGAAGAGCCTGATCTGTCCCAGATCCTTTCCCTGTTCGTCCGTGAAGGTACAGGTCAGCACGTCTTCCGGCATGGACCAGCGGTTTTCCTTCCGGATGATCATGCCGCGCTCCGCCAGGGTACGGAGTTCTTCGGTTTCTTCAGGCGTCAGCTGCTTTTCGGCCGGGCCGCCCTCGGCGTCCAGGTATACGGCTGAGACCGACGCTTTGCTGAAATCGCCGTCCGCCAGGCCGTAAAACTCCCGCACGGTGATTCCGCGGAAACCGGCGGGGGCAACGCTCTCTGTCCCGTAATAAGCGCCATACGCGTTGAAAACTTCGTTCAGCGACATCAGGCGCCACATGAACAGACACAGGCGCTGAGCGTCCGGGCTCGGATTTTCATACATATAGCTTCCGTCCATGCCCAGGAGGACGGATTCCTCCTTGCCATCCGCGGTTTTCCGCAGGCCCCGGACCTCTTCCTGGCCCACGTCGATGCCGGTTTTCCGGGGCCGTTCCGTCGGCTGCGGGATGGCGTCCACCATAGCCGGAACGTCCGTGGCAAACCAGGCGTCGTTCATGGTGGTTCCGTCAACGGTATCCCCGATCAGGCTTGCGTGCTTTTTCATACCCCTGCGGACGCTCAGCATCTTCCGGACGCCTTCGTCTGTGCAGGGCCAGGGTACGTCCGCCTGTTCAACGATCCAGAGGTCACCGGCTGTGTCGACACAGCCGACGGCGACCCATCCTGTGCTGGGGTTGGGGCGGTAAACGCCGTAGAGAATCACGTCCGGAAAATCTTCCGGCCGGGGTTCGGGCGTGGGATCCGGTTCAGGCGTGGGTTCGGGCGTGGGCTCCGGCGTGGACTCCGGTGGAGCGATTTTCTTACTGAAATTGATCTTTATTTTTTGCGGCGCGCCGTTTTCATCCGGTTCTGTGTAGCGGACGGCGAAGGTGATTCTCCCGTCGGCCAGCTGTTTTTCCGCGACGGTCCAGTCCCCGGCCCAGGAAGCGGATTCCCCGATTTTCAGAAACTGTTCGCCGAATTCGGTGATCTGCTTTCCGTTCGGGTAATACAGCGTCACAGGTTCGGTGAAATCCGAGTCTGACGCGTTGGTGATGGAAATCTCCACGTGAACGGTATCCCCGGCCTGTACTCTGGACGAAGAAAGATCCATTTTGATTTTCACTGCCCGCGGGTTCTGCGATTCAGCCCCGGCGGAGCACGCGTATATCAGCACCAGCAACAGTGCCGCGGCCAGCAGGATCATTCGTTTTTTCATGCTTAATCCTCCTCTGAAAGGAAAGACGTATTATTCCGGGCTGTGGTTCCGTATCCGGTTCTCTTTTTGTGAATCCATTATAGGGAGGCGGCGGCCGGTTCGTCAAGCAGAGGGGGATTCGGGCTTGCCCGGGAAAGGGCGGTGTGCTATGCTTAAGCAGAACGAAGGACAGAAAAACAGGCCGGGTGGAGAAACACCGCAAAATCGAAGGAGCGTGCAAGGATGAAGGACGCCGGAAGGACGATCTATGTGGATACCTGCCCGTTCGGCAAGGGGAAAATGCGGCTGATCGGGGATTACGCGGAACGGTACCGGGGAAGGATCGGCTTCGAGGTCCTGGCCATGTTTGATCTGCCTGATTTTGAAGCGGAACTGGAGACCGAACTGCCCGTGCTGAAGACCTGCTCCGTTTGCTTCCATGGGCCGGTGTTCCAGGCGGAACATTCCGCGCCGCGGGGATCCGCGGAATATGAAGAGACCATGTGGCATGTCCGGAAGACCGAAAAATACGCGAAGCTGCTGAACAGCAGCCATTTTGTCATGCATCTGAACAACCGGTCCTTCACGGAAGAGGAAAAGGAGGGGATGCTCCGGAATGCCCTGGAGAATTACAGGGAACTGAAGGAGATCTTCGGCGCCTTCGGATGCAAGGTTCTGGTGGAGAATACCGGGCTGAGGAGCGAGGGCAGTATGCTCCTGGATCAGCGGGAGTTTACGGAACTGTGCGCCAAAGAAGACTTTGACATCCTGGTCGACATCGGCCACGCGAACGCGAACGGCTGGGATATCCCAGGTTTGATCCGCGACCTGAAGGACAGAATCCGGTGTTACCATTTTCACAATAACGACGGGGTCCATGACGAGCACCGCCGCCTGTATGAGGGGACCATCGATTTTGACGCGGTGCTGGAAGTGATCTCCCGGGAAACACCGGAGGCGGAATGGGTGATTGAGTATACCCGGCCGGAGCAGGAAGGGGACGGCCTGAGGCAGGATATTGAAACGCTGATAAGCAAGGGATCGATTTTATGAAAGTGAATTTTGAAACGGAGCGGCTGATCATCCGCCCGCTGGTTCCGGAGGACGCAGAGGCGGCATTCCGCTGGTGCGGCGATCCGGAGGTAAACAGATATATGATCTACCCGCTGTATCACCGGGTGGAGGACGTGCGCGCCTGGCTGGAAGGCCGGAATGTGGATGATCCCGACAACTATGACGAGGGGATCTGCCTGAAAAGCACGGGGGAACTGATCGGCAGCGGCGGCATGCGTTATCATCCGGAACGGAACGCCTGGGAGATCGGATACAACATCCGGGCGGATCAATGGGGCCACGGATACACCGGCGAATACCTGAGAGCGCTGATGGACGTGATCCGGAAGGACCGGCCGGTGGAGGCGATCGACGGCATTTTTGCCGCGGAAAACAGCAAAAGCCGCCGGGTGATGGAAAAGCTGGGCATGGTTTATGTCCGGGACACCAGCTTTGACAGGCTGGACGGCAGCGAGACCTTCCCGGCGAAATACTACCGCCGGAACCTGCCGCAACCCGCGGGTCAGTGCGGGGTCTGTGACCGGATTGAGGAGACCAGAAACGGATCAAACCCGTATTTTGTCAAAGAACTGGAAACCGGTTATGTGGTGATCGGGGATCATCAGCGCTTTGAGGGATACACCCTGCTTCTGTGCAAGGAACACGCGACCGAACTGAGCCAGCTGGCGCCGGATTTCCGGGCGGCGTTTCTCCGGGATATGGCCGTTACGGCGGAGGCGGTTGAGCTGGCGTTCCATCCGGACAAGCTGAATTATGAACTGCTGGGCGCCGGGAAAGGCCGCCATATGCACTGGCACATCTTCCCGCGCAGAAAGGGCGACACGCCGAAACCCGGCCCGGTCTGGCAGGTGCAGGATATGAACGACGACCGGTATCTTCCCTCGGCGGAGAAACTTGAAGAGCTGAAGGCAGTGCTGAAGAAAGAGCTGGATTCCCTGGAACAACAATGAAAAAAGATGTTTTGTATGTGTCGGACCTGGACGGGACCCTGATGCGCAGCGACGGGACCCTTTCCCCGGAAACAGTCCGGATGATCAACGCCCTGACAGAGCGCGGCGCCGCCTTTACCTACGCCACGGCCCGCTCCATCGAGAGCGCCCGGACCATCGCCGGCGGGCTGAACCTGCCTCTGCCGGCCATCACCCGCAACGGCTGCGTACTGGCGGACAACGCCACCGGGAAACATCTGGAAAAAGCCCTCTTTACGGAGGAGGAAATCGCTCTTCTCAAAACCCTCCTGCCGGAGCTGCCGGAGTTCGGTTTCGTTTCCTGCTTCATCGGAGAGGAAATGTACAAGACCTATCTTCCGGGGAAGCACACCCCGGGTTTCCGGAAATACGTGGACTATTACGCGGACGATCCCCGCATGAAGGCGGTGGACTCCTTTGAAGGCCTGTTTATCGGCCGGCCCGGCTACGTCACCCTGATCGACGAGAAGGAGCGGATCCGGCCGGTTTACGAACGGGTCCGGCAGTATGACTGTTGGGAGACCCTTTTCCAGAAGGATACCTACTGGGACGAGTACTGGGTGGAAATCTGCCCCCGAAACTGTACGAAAGCCAAGGCGATCCTGAAGATGAAGGAAGCATACGGCTTCCGGAAACTGATCGTCTTCGGGGATTCGGTCAACGACCTGAGCATGTTCCGGGTTGCGGACGAAGCCTATGCCGTAGAGAAGGCCCTGGATGAACTGAAGGCCGCCGCCACGGAAGTGATCGGCAGCAATGACGACGACGCCGTGGCAAAGAAGATTACGGAAATATTTGATGCCGAAACAGGTAATCTGAATGTGCCATGAACAATTACAGACGATTGTGGTATATCTTTGCGGACAGGGATATCATATGATCCTTCCGGAAGGAGGGCATGCCCATGGGATACCGAAACGCACAGGATATTTTTCCGGAAGGGCTCCTGAGGCAGATCCAGCGGTATGTGGCCGGTGAGACGATTTATATCCCGGCCGGAAATGAGAAAAAAGCCTGGGGTGAAACATCCGGATACCAGCGCTATATCCGGGAAAGAAACGAGAAAATCCGCACAGGCTTTGCCGGGGGCCTGACGATTGAGGAACTGATGGACAAATACGCGCTCTCCTACGATTCCATCAAACGGATCGTGTACAACAGGAAGGAGACCGCGATGCTGAAATACAGCGCAACACTGTCCGCCGCGAAAGCTTATGCCGAAGCGGGAAAACTGGACGCCTGGATTCATCTGTACCTGAATGAGGAAGGGCGGAATATTCCCTTCTCTGACGGCCTGAAACTGTTTGACCGGTACTATATCAGTCCGGCGCAGTTTCCGATCAGCCTTTTCAAACGATGCACCGGGCCGGAACCGGAGATGAAATACCGGATCGACAAGGACTGGTGGGAACACCGGATTACGGAACTGGAGAAGGTTGCTTCGGAAGACGATGATCTGCCGCCCCTCATTATTCATTATGTGGACGGGGAATTTGAACTGAACGACGGGAACCATCGCCATAAGGCATATGAGAACCTGGGGATCGAAAAAGCCTGGGTAATCATCTGGATTACGGAGAAGGAAGAACTGGATGACTTCATGGAGAAATACGGCGGGTATGTCAAAGACTGCAGGGTCATCCGAAGATAAGGCGGTGAAAACAAAATGAAGTTATATATTATTACCGGCACCTGCGGGGCCGGGAAATCCACCATCAAGGATCAGCTGGCGGCCAAGCTCGACCCGGAACGGTACGCGTGCGTGGATTCGGACGAGACCGGACTGAACTGGTGGGATTACGCCGGAACAGACCGTGAATCCCAATACGGCGCGGATACCCTGACGGAAGCTTTCCGGAAGGCCGGCGGAAAAGATCTTGTCTTTGTTACCTGCATGGTACCGCAGGATTATATGACCCAAACGACGGTGCCGGAGGAACTGAAGGCAACGTACTATATCGCGCTGTGGGCGCCGGACGGGGTGATCGAACAGCGCCTGCGTGCCCGGCCGAAGGAACGGGGATTCACTTCGGACGAAGCGATCCGGCCGCACATTGAATATAACCAATGGATCGGACGGAACCGGGGGAAGTATCAGCTGTTTATCAACAACGAGGCGCAGAGCGAGGAAGAGACCGCAAAGATCATTACGGAATATATCAAAGCTCTGCCGGAGGTTGAAACAGCCGGATAATCCGGGGACAGTAATGCTTCTGGATATTTAAAAAGGATTTGTCTTTCAACTGACAGTTAAATACTCAAAAATCCTGGATATATCTATGCAGAAAATTCAGAGCATTGATTTTGGAGACAAAAAATCCGCAAATGAAAATCTTTAGAAATACAATGAATTATCCAGAAATTCTCAGGATAACAGACTAAGAGGCACAAAAAGCATACAATCGCCGGATAACGGAGTAAATCGGCTAATCTTAAGTTTGACTATCTTTGATCTTTGAATATAATATAATCAGCGTTCGGAAGAACGGGGTGGCCGGAGACCACAAAGTGCACGACCTGCATAAAGGCCAGATTGCGACCCGGCATGACGGGTGAGAAGCCCGGCGAT
>JBGUHQ010000076.1:0-34322 GCA_045112195.1 Christensenellales bacterium
GAAGGCTATGAAAAGCGCAACGTCACCAAGCTCTCCGGCGGCCAGCAGCAGCGCGTGGCCATTGCCCGCGCCCTGGTGAACGAGCCGAACGTCCTTCTTCTGGACGAACCCCTCGGCGCCCTGGATCTGAAGCTGCGCAAGGAGATGCAGCGGGAACTGAAGCGGATCCAGCAGGAGGTCGGCATTACCTTCATTTTCGTCACCCATGACCAGGAAGAAGCCCTGACCATGAGCGACAAGATCGTGGTCATGAACGCCGGCGCCATCGAACAGATCGGCACGCCCCTGGAGATTTACAACGAGCCTGTCAACTCCTATGTCGCCCGATTCATCGGTGAAAGCAACATCATGGACGGCGTGATGCTGGCGGATTACAAGGTCCGCTTTGACGACAAGACCTTTGAGTGCGTGGATTTCGGCTTCAAGCCCAACGAACCCGTGGACGTGCTGATCCGTCCCGAGGATTTCAAGGTCGTCAAGCCCCGGGAAGGCGTCCTGCGCGGCGAGGTCAAGAGCGTGCTGTTCAAGGGCGTCCACTATGAACTCATGGTGGAAACCAAGACCGGTACCAGCAAGACCGTGAAGATGCACGTCGTCACCCAGCACGACATCATGAACGGCGACGCCGGTGAAAAAATCTCCGCCAACGACTTCTATGTCGACTCCGACGACCTGGAAAACAAGGAAATGACCGACCAGGACTTCATCTCCATCGCTAACGCCCAGGCCTGGGACGAGGAAAACCGCGATATCTCCCTGACCCACGTCAGCCACAATATCGAGAACAAGCCCGGCGTCTATTCCATTACCTTCGGCACGGACAAAAAGACCGAGGTTACCGTCAAGGTGTACGTGGTCCATCCGGAATACGTGGAGGACGCCCGCCACAATATCGGTATCAGTGCGTTGGACTTCTTCATCACCCCGGATGAAATCCAGGAATCCATGGCGATCTCCACGGACCTGAAAACCTGGGCCAGCGCCGAGGCCTGGAACCTGCAGGACGACTCTTCCATCGATATCACGGACGTCAAGTTCGACTTCGATCCGGCTGACATCAAGGAGGGCTCCTACGATATTACCTTCGCCACCCAGGGCCGGGAATACAAGGTCGAGACCACTTCCCACCACGAGGTGGGCGACAAGGTCGGCCTGCTCTTCGGGCCGGACGATATCCACGTGATGCACAAGGAGGAAGGCGACAGATGAAATCCTTCTTCCGGATGAGCTATCCCTATATCCTCTGGATCGGGATCTTCATCGTCGCGCCGATGATTATGATCCTGCTCTACGCGGTCACCCGCGCGACCGGGGATTCCACCCTTGCCTTCCAGTTCACGCTGGACAATTTTGCCAAATTCTTCAGCGATCCGACATTCATGCGGGTGCTGCTCACCAGCTTGCGCATCGCGCTGCTGACGACGGTCTTCTGCCTGCTGATCGGCTATCCGGCGGCGCTGTTCATCGCTAACCTGCCTGAGCGCCGGCAGACCACCATGGTCCTGCTGCTCACGCTGCCGATGTGGATCAATATGCTGCTGAAAACCTACGCCTGGCGCGGTATCCTGCTGAACTTTGACTTCGCCAGCGAAACCCGGGTGTTCATCGGCATGGTCTACGACTTCCTGCCCTATATGATCATCCAGATCCATTCCGCCATCAGCAAGATGGACGGCAACCTGCTGATCGCCGCCCATGACCTGGGCGCGAATAAATGGAAGACCTTCCTGAAGGTCACCCTGCCTCTGAGCATTCCGGGCATCATCTCCGGCATCACGCTGGTCTTCCTGCCCGCGGTTTCCAGCTTCGTGATTCCGAAGCTGCTGGGCGGCGGCGACTATGTGCTCATCGGCAACCTGATTGAGATCTATTTCCTGACCGCCGGGGACTGGAACTTCGGCAGTGCGATCTCCCTGATCATGGCGCTGATCATTATTGCCTCCATGTGGGCGACCAAGAAGCTGGACCGCAGCGGAGAGGAGGAGTGACGCCGTGAAAAAGAAAAAGCAGAAGAAAACATTCTTCGAGCACTTCAGTTCCTGGTATCTGGTTCTTGTCCTGCTGTTCATCTATCTGCCCATCGCCTACGTAGTGCTGTTCTCCTTCAACGATTCGAAGTCCCTGTCCAATTTCACGGGCTTCTCCCTGCGCTGGTATGAGAACATGTTCCAGGATCGCACCATGCTCCAGAGCATCTGGTACACGGTCATCGTGGCCGTCGTCGCCACGGTGATTTCCACCGTTGTGGGCACCATTGCCGCCATCGGCCTGAGCAAGTCAAAGCGGGTGGTCCGGAACATTGTGCTGGAGATTAACAACCTGCCGGTCATGAATCCGGATATCGTCACCGCCATCGGCCTGATGCTCCTGTTTATTTCCGTCAAGTTCCAGCTGAGCCTGACCACGCTGATCCTCAGCCACATTTCCTTCTGTATCCCCTACGTGATCCTGACGGTCATGCCGAAGCTCCGGCAGCTGGATGACAATGTCGCGGAAGCGGCCCTGGACCTGGGTGCCACCCCCTGGCAGGCACTGACCAAGGTCATTATTCCGCAGATCTATCCCGCGATTCTTTCCGGTGCGCTGATCGCCTTCTCCATGTCCTTTGACGACTTCGTCATTTCCTTCTTCACCGCCGGCGTGGGAATCAACAACATTTCCATGTACGTTTATTCCATGAAACGGTATAATCCCAGTGTTAACGCCATGTCCACCCTGATCGTTGTGGTGGTCACCCTGATCCTGATCACGGTGAATCTGATTCCCCGTATCAAAGATAAAAAAGCCCAAAAGGAGGAACCCTGACCATGAAAAAACTGATTGCTGCCCTGCTCCTCATCTGCCTCACCGTTCTGCCGCTGGCTTCTCTCGCGGCTGATGAAGTCCTGAACGTATACAACTGGGGTGAGTATATCGATAAACAGGTAATCTACGACTTCGAAAAAGCGTTCAACTGCCGCGTCAACTACACCAACTTCTCCTCCAATGAGGACCTGTACATCAAACAAAAGGCCAATTCCTACGACATCATGATTCCCAGCGACTACATGATCGAACGCCTGATCAAGGAAAAGCGCCTGCAGGCCATCGACAAGTCCGTCGTGACCAACCTGGATCTGCTGACGGACGGCGTCCTGAACATGGATTATGACCCGGACAACACCTACAGCATTCCCTACCTGTGGCAGACCGTCGGCATCGTCTATGACAAGACGAAGGTTGATCCGGCCAAGGTGGAGGAAAAGGGCTGGGATATCTTCCTGGATCCGGAACTGGACGGCCACGTCTATATGTACGACTCTGAGCGCGACGCTTTCATGGTCGCTTTCAAGGCGCTGGGCTATTCCATGAACACGGAGAGCGAAGGAGAAATCCAGGCCGCCTTTGAGTGGCTCCGCAATATGGATAAGACGGTTCATCCCGCCTATGTCACGGACGAGGTGATCGACTCCATGTGCAACGGTGAAAAATGGCTCGCTCTGGTCTACAGCGGAGACGCCGCCTATATCCTGTCTGAGAACGAAAACATGGCTTACTGCACGCCGTACCAGGGCACCAACGTCGCCATTGACGCGATGGTCATCCCCGCCGACGCTGCCAATCCGAAGCTGGCAAATGAATTTATCAAATACATTCTGGACTATGACAACGCCGTCCGCATCTCTGAGGAAGTAGGCTATGCCTCTCCCAACGCGGAAGTGCTGGAGGAACTCTCCGCCGCCGGCGGCGCCTATGAAGGAAACGAAGCCTATCTGCCCCGATCCGGATATGAAAAGGACGAAATGTTCCACGATAACGAAACCCTGCGCAAGGAGCTTTCCGAACTGTGGATCAAAGTGAAACTGCACGAATAATCACTGAATTATCAGACTGACTGTATTACATACCGGAGGACACAACAATGGACAATCAGGAACGGAAGCCTGTCATTTTCTCAGGCATCCAGCCCAGCGGCATGCTGACCCTGGGCAACTATATCGGCGCCCTGAACCGCTTCTCGAAGCTTCAGGACGACTACGACTGCATTTACTGCGTAGTGGACGAACACGCCATCACTGTGCGCCAGAACCCGGCGGATCTCCGCCGCCGCTGTCTGGAACTGGCGGCGCTGTATATTGCCAGCGGCATTGATCCTGAAAAGTCGATCATCTACTGCCAAAGCCATGTCAGCGCCCACGCCGAACTCGGTTGGATCCTGAACTGCTTCACCTATATGGGTGAGCTGAACCGGATGACTCAGTTCAAGGAAAAGTCCGCGAAACACGCGGATAACATCAATGCCGGCCTGTTCACCTACCCGGTGCTCATGGCCGCGGACATCCTGCTTTACCAGACCAACTACGTGCCCGTCGGCGCCGACCAGAAGCAGCATCTGGAGCTTTGCCGTGACATCGCCCAGCGCTTCAACGGCGTTTACGGCGACGTCTTCGCCATTCCGGAACCGCTGATCGGCAAAACCGGCGCCCGGGTCATGAGTCTGCAGGAACCGGAAAAGAAGATGAGCAAGAGCGACCTGGGTGAAGGTTCCGTTTTCCTGCTGGACGATCCGGATACCATCCGCCGGAAAATCAAACGGGCGGTAACGGACTCCGAAACCGAAATCCGCTTCGATCCGGAAAACAAACCCGGCGTCAGCAACCTGCTGAACATCATCTCCGCTCAGAGCGGTGAAAGCGTCGACAGCATCTGCGCCGAGCTGAACGGCCAGGGCTACGGCGCGCTGAAGAACCGCGCGGCCGACGTCACGATCGCGTCCCTGGAGCCGCTGCAGGCGGAATTCAAACGCATTATTGCCGACAAGGAATACCTGCTGAAGGTACTGAACACCAACTCCGAGCGCGCCGCTTACCTGGCGTCAAAGACCCTGCGGAAAGTACAGAAAAAGGTCGGCTTCGCGCCCCGTTCCTGACCCTTCAGCCTGTCCGTCTTTCATCCCGAACAAAGTGAAGGATCTGATTGAGCCATTATGAACAACGCATTGAAACAGTTCGGCCTCCTGCTCCTGGCGCTCTGCCTGTTCTGCTCCGTCTCAATGGCAGAAACCGGTTCAGATACCTGGATTTGCATGAACTGCGGCCAGGACGCCTCCGGCAGCAACTGCCCCGTCTGCGGCGAACCGCAGGGCGAATGGATCTGCATGGGATGCGGAACCCGGAATCTTTCTTCCGCCTGCATGAACTGCGGAAAACAGCGTCGCGCGTCTCTCGGCTTGCAGGCCGCGGATCCGAAACCGCTGACCGCTTTCCCGGCTGTGCGTGTCCTGGCCGCCGACGGCGAGGTCTCCGCCCTGTTCCGCCTGGGAAAATTCTATGAAAAAGGAATCTGCGTCGAACAGAATGCCGAACAGGCCGTATCCTGCTTCCGCAGCGCCGGTGAAAAAGGCAACGCCGCCGCCTGGCTTTATCTGGGCAGGCTTTATGACGCCGGCATCCTGGTCGTCCAGGAATACAGCCTGGCGATGGACTGTTATCAGCGGGCTGCCAACCTCGGAAACGCGGACGCCCTGTGGTATCTCGGCTCCTTCTATGAGGAAGGAACCGGCGTTGAGCAGAACTATTCCCTTGCCCTGGATTATTACCACAAAGCGGCGGCAGAGGGAGATCCGGACGCCTGGATGAGCATCGCCTACTGTTATCTCCGCGGAAACGGCGTGGAGGAAGATCAGGCGAAGGCCCTGGAGTATTATCAGATCGCTGCCCAGGAGGGCAGCGCCGCTGCCTGCGATTATCTGGGCTATCTGTACATGACCGGCTCTCTGGTGCCCTCCGATACTGAAAAAGGCCTTTCCTGGTACAAAAAAGCCGCGGAGCTCGGCAACGCCCGCAGCATGTACGCCCTGGGCTACGCGTACCAGTGCGGTCAGGGGGTTGAAATCAACATGGAGGAAGCGCTCCGCTGGTATGAAAAGGCAGCGCTGGCCGGCCATAAAAACGCGCTCCTTGTCTGGAATGCATTTAAATAATCAGAAACTGCATGAAAAAGCGGAATTCCCTGTTTCGGGAATTCCGCTTTTTGTTACGGTGCCGGAGTGGTTTCAGGTGCCGGCGTGGGGTTCTTCACCGCCTGAACCAGCGCTTCAATGGTGTCCTGATTGACGCCGCCGTTTACCCGCAGTCCGTAGTCCTGCTGGAAGGCTTTGAGCGCCCGGACGGTCTTCTTCAGCATATGGCCTGTGCACTTGGTGTCGTAGTAGCCCAGATCTTTCAGTGTACGCTGCACCCAGTAAACTTCCGGTCCCTGGCTGTTTTCTTTCAGCGCCCGTTTGCCGAGGTCCGGCGGATTGTCAATGCTGTATTCCGGTTCAGCTGTCGGAACAGGCGTGTTGAGCGGCGTGCAGTACTGTTTGTCCAGCGGAGGCAGTTTCAGCGATTCCCGGAGTTCCGGATCGGCTTCCATGCCTTCCACGATGGAAACCACCGTGCCCGCGCCGATATTGTCATAGATCCATTTTGCGTCCCACACAGCCAGACGGATGCAGCCGTGACTGGCACGCTGTCCGAGCATTTTGTAACTGGCGATCTTCATGGCAGAATTGCTGACCGCCGTATAGATCGGCGAATGGAAAGCGATACTGCTGTTGATGCGCGTCCAGTAGCGGGCATAGCTGTTTCCCCATTTCGGGAAAATGCACCAGGTGGCGTGACGTCCGTTCAGTACCCAATCGCCTACGTCACTGGGCGTGGCTTTCATGCCGGTGGAGCACAGCATCTGCCGTACAACCACGGTGTATTCGCCGTTCTCGTCCCTGCCGTAAACGGATGTGACCTGGTTTGCCACGTCCACCACGATATGGAACGGAATCGGCGTGGGTTCCGGCGTCGGCTTGGGCGTGGCGCCGGGAAGCACGATATGCGCGTCGTTGAAAATCAGGTTCCAGGTTGTTTCATCCACAACGCCGGTTGATTCCAGACCGTTCTGTGTCTGGAACTTCTTCACGGCCCTGGTCGTGTATTTCTGGAAATTACCGCTCAGCGGGCCTTCGTAATATCCGAGTTCCGCCAGGCGTTCCTGCATTTGCTTAACCAGCTTGCCGGATGAACCGCTCTTCAGCTTCTTGGAAAACAGAACCGGTTCGTCCGCCACCGGGACGCCGTCCTCATTTTCATCCACCAGGTAGTTTGAAAGGTTCGGCGCCGGCGTGCTGGTCTCATCCGGTTTCTCGCTTTTCGCCAGAATCTTCCCGGCAAGAATTATATCCTGCAGATCCGAATCGGCAACGCCGGTCACTTCAAGGTCGTTCTTTTTCTGCAGTTCTTCCACGGCCTTCTTGGTTGCGCCAAGGAAATTGCCGCTGATCTTTCCTTTATAATATCCGAGTTCCGTCAGCTGGCGCTGCAGCTCCTTGACGTCCTCGCCGCCGGATCCGTAACGGAGCGGCCGGTGAATAATGGAAAACAGGATGGAGAGCGTCCGCATATCGGCAACGCCGGTTTCTTCCAGGTCATAGTCAGCCTGGAACTTCTGCACAGCCTCCTGGGTCGCTTTGTCAAACTTGCTTGACAGTTTCCCTGTATAATAGCCGAGATCTTTCAGCCTGGTCTGCAGGGCAAGCACGTCGTCTCCCTGATCGCCGGTACGAAGCATACGGCCCTCAAGGATTTCTTCGTCCTCCTCAAGCTCTTCCTCTTCCATCATGTCCACCGGTTCAGGATTGGAATCGTCGCCGTCATCCTCTTCCGCAGGAACGGTTTCCGGTTCCGCCGCTTCCGCCTCCGCGGGCACAGGGGCCTCAGGCGTATCTTCCGCCTCTGTCAATGCGCAGACGGAAAACACCATGATCAGGATCAGTAATAATGCCAGTCCTCGTTTCATCCGAACCACCTCGGCTGTGTTCATTGACCGCCGTCTGTTTTGTTTCGGCGTATCAGATATATTGTAATATTTCTGTAATGTATTTGCAAGTTTTTTCTGCCCTGTTCCGCACAAAAACAGCTGCCCTTTACAGGGCAGCTGTTTGAAAAACTGACGGTTAATCTCCCGAAGACGAAGCGTCTGTCCACTTCTGGGTTTTGCCTTCTCCGGTGCCGGGCGGCAGAATGCCTTCCCTGCGGCAGATAAAGCCGAGATCCACGTTATAATTGGCCTTGTCGCTTTCGACCTGGAACTCAACGGAAACACAGGTGTCTTCTTCCGTTTCCTCCAGCACGGAGGCGATCAGCCGAATATCCGTTCTCCGTTTTGTCGGTTTCACTTCCTCCGGCGGCGTGACCCGCAGCGTGTAGGCCGCGGGGTACAGATCGTAGAAGCGGTAGAAGCCGTACTGGTCTGAAACGGTTTCCGCGATCACTTCCCCGTCGCGCAGCAGTTCAATCTTCACCCCGGGAATGCCCGGTTCGTCCATTCCCTGCAGACCGTCTTTGTCCGTGTCCAGCCAGCACAGGTCGCCCATTCGTCCGGGCAGGACGCAGCCGATGTTCATCCGCAACTGATCGTCAGCCATTTTCAGTTCGATCAGGTCAGAAGACCCGTTCCGGTTGAGCGTTTCGGTCAGTACGGAAACCTGGTCGCCGTTCAGGCGCCGGTCGCCGGGTTCGATCACCACGCAGCCTTCCGGCATCACTGCCTCCAGACGGTAGGATCCGGGCATCAGCTTGTCAAAGTAATAGGTTCCGTTTTCCGCGGTGGTCAGCGTTTTCAGCTCGTTGCCGTCGCCGTCTTTCAGTGTAATCTGGGCGCCGCCAAGCGTATCAATCGTATCGCCGCGGTCAATCCAGACGGTTCCGCCGATGGCCGTATACCTGACAATGCCCAGCAGGATACCGTCCCTGTGTTCATTTTCAGTCAGAATGACGGATGGAAGAATCAGGCTTCCGTTGTCTTCCTGGAAATCGCTGTTGCCCGCCTTCGGCGCGATGGTCCGTTCATCCAGCGGGAACGAGAGCGTGAAACTGCCGGGAATCATGCCCGAGGTAGCAAAGCGCCCTTCTTCATCCGTAATCAGCTTGTCAAAGACCTTGCCCGTCCGGTCGTCGGTCACAGTGACCTCGTATCCCGCAGGTGTGCTTTCACCGGCGTCAAACAGGCCGTTGTTGTTTTCGTCCAGCCACAGTTGTCCGCTGAGGGCCGCCGGTATCACCATGCCCAGTTTCTGGCTGATCCATTGGGCGCCCATGACGACGCCCAGCTTCACACTCTGGGTGTCCTTGCCCGCGTTCAGCGGCAGGGCCAGATTATCTGTCCTGCTCAGGACGAGCTGTTCCGGGCAGGTAACGGTCAGCGTGTATTCATCCGGCCGGATCGATTCCAGAACGAAGGAACCGTCCTCGCCCGTTGTCGCGGTGATCTCGTCCAGTTCTTTGCGGGAAGGCGTCAGTGTCACGATCAGGCCGGCCGCCGCTTCCTCTCCGTCAGAGGAAATGCCGTCGCCGTCATGGTCCATGTAGGCGCTGCCTTCAATCCGCCCGAGCGTGAGCGCACCGCAGACCGGTCCCTGCAACTCGATGCCGGAGCTCATGGAGAAGGAATCGCTCCGTCCGGTTTGCTCTCCGGTTATGGTGTTTCCGCCGTTGGTAACGCGCGCGAAGACCGCGTTCTCCGGCAGGGTGTATTCCAGATAGTAGGTGCCCGGCATGATTGCGTCAAAGAGGTAGTTTCCGTCCTCGCCGATCTCCGCGCTGAAGGTTTCGCCTTCTTCCTCGCTGATCAGGCGGACCTTTACCCCGGGCAATCCGTTTTCGCCGTCATCCCGGATGCCGTTGTCATTTTTGTCCGCGAAAACAGATCCGCGAACCGTCCCGGGCTGAATCATGCCGATATCCATTCCGGTTTTATTTTCCCTGATGCCCAGATGGAACACCTCGGAGTATCCTTCCCCGTTCGTCCGGTTCAGGATTACGTTGCCTTCTCCCAGTCGGGTGAAAGCATAGCCCTTCATGGCCGTCACGCTCAGGGTATAGTCTCCCGGCGGAATATCCGTCAGCTCATATTTGCCCTTTACGCTGGTTTTGTCCATGGCCACCGTGTTTCCGTCCGTATCCAGCAGTTTGACCAGATAGCCGGTAACGATCTTTTCCTTGCCGTTCAGGGTGCCGGAGAAGTCGTTGTCCTGATAAACCGTGCCGGTCACGCTGGCGGGATAGATCGCGCCGACATTCATGACGCGCCGTTCGGCAGTCGCCAGTGTAAAATCTTTCCAGAAGTTTTCCCTTCTGCCCGGCCGCGAAACGAAATGGTTGCCCAGCGGATCAGAAACCGTCTTTGTAAAGTCGCTGCCGTCATCCGGCAGGACCGCGCGCATCTTGTACGTGTTGGCTCTCAGTCCGGTCAGCACATAGGTCCCGTCCTCGCCGGAATAGGTCACCGCCGCTTCCTCGTCCTTCTGCTGCTTGATGGCGGTAACCTTCACACCGGCCAGAGGCGGCTCGCCTTCGTCATAAAGGCCGTTGTAGTTTTCGTCCAGGAAGCAGATGCCGGTCACCTGTCCGGCCCAGACAAATCCGACATACTGGTTGTCTCTGCTTTCTTTGTCATTCAGGTCGACCCGGCAGGAGGCGGAGCCCACGCCGTCCTTGACGATCACGGACTTCCGCCCGTTGTGTCCGGCCGCGCGGGTGAACATCATGCCGTCCGGGGCATATACCGTCATCCTGTAGGCGGCTGGCGCAACGCGGTCGATAAACCAGCTGCCGTCCTCACCGGAAATCGTTTCGTAGTGCAGGCCGTTCTTCTCGCCGTTCAGTTCGATCTTTACGCCGGGAAGACCCTGTTCGTCTTTCTCATACAGACCGTCAATCGTTGTCTCAAACCAGCAGATGCCGCCCACATGCAGGCAGCGCGAAAGCGAAATACCGGGAGTGGCCGCGACGTCCGCGGTGACGGTGAACGCGTCGCTCATTGCTTCGCCTTCGTAAGTTCCGCCGAACAGGCTGGCATACGCTTCGCCCGAGCCTTTTGCGTTGAACGCATATCCCCTGGGAAGAATCGCCTTGATCCGGTACTTGCCTTCCGGCAGATTGTTAAACTCCGCGAAGCCGTCGCTGCCGGTTGTTACGGACGCGACAGCCTCCTCCGCTTCTGTGAACAGGCAGACCGTCACATCTGAAACCGGCCTGTCGTTCTCTCCGGGCAGGCCGTTGTTGTTCGCGTCGCTGAACGCGTAAACGCGCACGCTGCCGGCACCGGCCGGTAAGGCCTTCCACTCCGGTTCCGGCGTCGGGGCCAGGGATGAAAGATCATACGGCGGCATGGTCGGCGTAACCACGGGACCGGCAGGCACAACGGGTTGTTCCTCATTGCCGGTGTTTTCCGTCTCGTTTCCCGTTTCATCCGTATCATCCGGAATGTTTGTTTCACCGTCGTCCGGCGTATCCGTATCCGGCACGGTCTGTTCCGGTTCGTCGGGTTCGGACACGCCTTCCTTCAGGGGCTCCACCACCACCGATACGGTCATGGTTCCGCCGGCTTCCGGATAGACTTCCCGCGCAGCCGTGCTCAGATCCCATTCCGGGGCGATGCTTTCCGGCAGCGGCTCAATCCGGATCCGTTCTGTACTGTTCAGGGTCAGGGTGTCCTTGCCCGCGTTGATCGTTCCGATTTCTTCACCGTTCTGCGTCACGCGGAACCGGCCTTCCAGCCGGACGATCTGCTGTGATCCGTCTTCCATGGTTTTCCTGCCGCAGAAATAGATACCCAGCGTGACAACATCCGCGCAGGCGGTCTGTACCGTTCCGCAAAGCAGGACGATGGTAAGGAACAGCGCAATAAAGCGGCCAGCCTTCTTCATGTTCAAAAGGTGCCTCCCGATAGCATGGCGTGACGCGCCTGCCGGAATCCGGAAAGCGCGTCAGGTCAGGATAAAACAGGTTGAAACCGGTTATTCGGTAATGGCCTTGACCGTGTGGCGGAATTTGTCATAAACGTTCTCCACATAGGTCTTGGTATATCCCTGGGGATAGCTGACATGCAGGATGTACAGCGTTTTGTTGGAGCAGGCGATGATGATCCGGCCCGCAACCTTGACGTTGTCCGTCGTGGTACCGGTATAGTTGGCGTAGATCGCGTCGGAGTTCATGAACTTGCGGCCCGCGGTGTTCGAGCGTTCGAACTTCTTGAACCCTTCGCTTCCCAGCGTATCCAGCGTGTTCTTGACTTCCTTGATCAGCTCGTTCTTGTTGTAGTTCTTGCTGACCGGCACCGTGCGGATGGACAGTTGCGCCGCGTAATCCATGGAAGGATCGGGATTTGTCAGTATATAGGTGTCCGGCTGGCTGTCGTCCACAAGCCATCCCGAAGGCGCCTCAAAGGTCAGGCCCAGCGCCTTCGCCTCATACTTGTCATAGGTAAAGGTCAGCGTCGGCAGCGGCGTGGGAGTGGGCTTGTCGACCGGGTCGATCAGCACAGGCGTGGCGCCGGCATACTCGCTCTGCATGGTCGGAGCAGCGGTCGCTTCCCCGTTCTCCGGCGGCAGAATGATTTCCTCATCGTTCCCGCCCTCTTCCTGGGTCGGATCATAGCTTCCGTCGTCGAAGTCGATCTCCTGGGGAAGCGGCGTATCGCCGAAGATGTTCTGATCGTTCTGCGGCGCTTCCGTCACCAGCTCAGCAGGCTGCTGCGGCGTCGTCGGGAATGTTTCCTTCTGCTTGCACGCAGTCATCACCAGCGCGGCGCACAGAACCAGCACCAGGCAAATGATCCTTTTCTTCCACATACTCAATTCCTCCATCCATAAACCCTGTATTTAACGATTTATCCTTTGTTTTGAATCCATCCTGATGATCTGAATGATCAGCCGTTCATCTCCGGATGATATACCCTTCTGTCCAGGCTGAAGATCTTCTCGCTGAAAGCGCCGGGCGGCGTCTTGTCCGTCACTGTCTTCATCGTGTTCATCCGCGCGTCCATGATGTCGATCCAATGGAGCGCTTCCGCCTCCGCGAACATCGGCGGTTTGGGACTGCCGTATTCGCTTTCGCCGTGATGGCTCAGCAGCATATGCTCCAGCAGCACCAGGCTTTCACCGTTCACGCCGGTTTCCTCGGCGACCTTGTTCAGGTTGGTGATCCCCCGGACCAGGTGCCCCAGCAGCTGTCCGTCCCGGGTATAATCTGTTACGTTGCCGGTCCGGTCACTTTTCATTTCCTCAATCTTTCCCAGATCATGAATGATCACGCCGGCCAGCAGCAGATCACGATTCAGCCAGGGATAGATTTCCAGGATGGCCCTGGCAAGCCTGAGCATATCCGTCGTGTGGTGTAGCAGGCCGCTGCGTTCCGCGTGGTGCATCCGCTGCGCTGCCGGAAACCAGTTCAGGCGTTCGCCGGCAATGTTCAGCATGCCTCGGGTCAGTTTCTTCAGATCCTCGTTCGCGAAGCTTTCCAGCGTCTCGTTAATTTCCGCGAGCATCTCTTCCGGCTTCCGGGGCGCGCAGGGAACCAGCGCGTTCATATCCACCGGATCACTGTCCGTGCACAGCCGCCACTTCTCCACCCGCAGCTGAAGCCGTCCGTTGTATTCCTGGATTGTCCCGCGCACCTTCACCGGCTGTCCGGCTTCAGGCGCCTCCGCTTCCGGATCCCAGTTCCAGATCTTGCAGTTGATCTCCCCGGTCCGGTCGGTCAGGTTCATATCCACATAATCGCTGCCCTTGCTGTCTTTCCGTTTCTCCGCGGACCGGATCAGCAGGAATCCTTCATAGCGCATATCCCGCTGCAGCTGGCAGACCGTATAACTGTCCATCGTTTACCCCTTTGTGCCATTCACTATCCATAATTATGTATTATGAATTATGAATTAATCAGAACGGCGCGTCCCCGCCCGGCCCGTTATCCCTCGCCAGGTTCGCGAAGGTGGTGAATTCGCTCAGCCAGGCAAGCTTGACCGTTCCCAGCGGACCGCTCCGCTGTTTGGAGACAATCACTTCGCCGATGTTCTTGTCTTCCGTTTCCTTGTTGTAGTATTCCTCGCGGTGCAGGAACATCACCACGTCAGCGTCCTGCTCGATGGAGCCGGAATCCCGCAGGTCGCTCAGCACCGGCCGCTTGTCGATCCGGTCCTTGTTCGCGCGGCTCAGCTGTGCGCAGGCAACGATCGGGATCTTCAGTTCCAGCGCGATCGCTTTCAGGCGGCGGCTGATCTCGCTGATCTCCATGTTCCGGTTTTCGGATCGGCCGTCTGAGCGCATCAGGCCCAGATAGTCGATCACGACCAGATCCAGTCCGTCCTTCTCCATCATCAGCCGGCGGCATCTGGATCGCAGCTGTGTGGGAGAAAGGGCGGCAGTATCGTCAATGTACATCTGCGACGCGGAAAGCGGTCCCAGTGATTTAGCCAGGCGCATCCAGTCGTCATCGTGCAGGGTGCCCTTGCGGACCCGCTGCATATCCACCCGTGCGTCTGAGCAGAGCATACGCAGCGCGATCTGCTCCCGCGGCATTTCCAGCGTAAATACGGCAACCGTTTTCCCCTTGTTCACGGCGGCGTGTTCCGCGATGTTCATCGCGAAGGAGGTTTTACCCATAGCCGGCCGCGCGCCGACAATGATCAGTTCGCCCGGGTGCAGGCCGGTCAGCATCGAATCCAGGTCGATGAAACCGGTCGGAACGCCGATGATCTCGTTGGGATGTTTGGCGTTCTCCTCAATAATGGCGTAGGCCTTTTCCAGGCCTTCGCTCAGCGGACGGAGTTCCTCCCCGCCTTGTCGGTTCATGACGATATCGAAGATAGACTTTTCCGCGTTGGCCAGCACGTCCTGCAATTCCTTGTTCTGGGCGTAGCTGTCCTTCATGATCTCCCGGGAAGCCGCGATCAGCTTGCGCAGCGTGCTTTTCTCCCGGACGATTTTAATATATTCCTGGACGTTGGCCGCTGTGGGAACGTCCCGGTTGATCTTCATCAGGTACTGTACGCCGCCGATTCCGTCCAGCGTCCCCTTGCGGGCCAGTTCAGCCTGAACCGTCACCAGGTCGATCGCCGTCTGCCGGCGGTTCATTTCCGCCAGAACCTCAAAGATCTCTTTATGCTCCGCGTGGTAAAAGTCTTCAGGGGTGAGCTGTTCGGCGGCTCGGAGCACAGCGTTGCCGTCCTGCAGCATTGCGCCCAGGACGCTGATCTCCGCCTCTGTACTGCTGGGCAGTGCCAGGCCGCCCGTCTCTTCCCTGATATCCATTCCAGTCCTTCTTCAATCCCGGATTTCAGTCTCCGTAATTCTGAATTCTGAATTATGAATTCTGAATTTATTTTTTGATCGGCACAACGTCCAGCTTCATGGGAGTGGTTACCCCGGAATACAGCCAGACGGAAATGGTCCGCATGCCGGTTTCCCGGATCGGATCCCCGATATCGATCTTACGCTTGTCCACCTGCACGCCGTGCTGTTTTTCCAGCGCCTCCGCCACTTCCGCCGAGGTCACCGATCCGTAAAGGCGGCCCTTTTCACCGCACTTCACTTCAAGCGTGATCACCTTGTCTTTCAGGGCGGCAGCCTTGTTCTTTGCTTCGGCCAGCAGTTCCGCCTCACGGGCGTCCTGCGCCGCGCGCTTGCGCTGGATCTCTTTCAGTGCGCCGGGCGTGGCTTCCGCCGCCAGCTTCTGCGGAAACAGGAAGTTCCGGGCATAACCGTCGCTGACCGTCAGGATATCATCTCTCTTTCCAACATTCTTGACATCTTTCAGCAGTACAACCTTCATGTTCATCCCACCTCCTGCATATTATGAATATTTTATCCTATTTTTATGTAAAAAGCAAGGAATTCACACCTCCCTTTCCGGCTTCCACGCCTTTCGCCGCCGAAAAAGCCGGGCCGGCTGAAAAGCCGGTCCGGCAGTAAATGTGTCTCCTGGAATGGAGGGCCGTTAATTGCCGTAAATCCTGAAACCGTATGACGCGTAGAAATCGCCGTTCAGATAGGCTTCCGCGTAATAGATGCCTGACGGAATCTTTCCGCCGTAGGTGGCTTCGATTTCATTGATCCATTCGGAGAAATCCAGATCCCAGTATGTCCAGGCATATTTAGGATCAAGCGTCATCATGTCGTTCCAGAACACTCTCCCGATGTATCCGTACGGCGTCTGCAGCGCCAGGATCCAGTTGTACGTTCTCGCAGATTTAATTCTGGGGTAATCCAATATGAAGCGGAATTGGATGTACCTGTTCATGGTCATGGCATTAAAATCCTGGCCATTGAGCTCGTCGATCTCTATTTTAACTCCTTTTTCCGATTTCCAGTCGGTAAAAGTTCCCTTTGGGACGGTATACGGCACTGTGACGGAGGTGCCCAGGCTGTTCTTGATATTGATCTGGTAAGCCGCGCCGGGAACCAGATATTCCATCTGGGCATAAGGGCTCGGATAGGAGTCCTCCTGGTGCCACCAGTAGTCAACCCAGTTGTCCTGATACCAGTGAACCTCATAGGGCGCCGCGTTCTCAGAATCACTCCAGGTAATCGTGATCTTGCCGTTGGCTTCCCTCCTGAACTGGACGTTGGAGATTTCCGCGCAGGCAATTGCCGTAACCAGGCACAGCGCGAAAAGCAGAACGGCGAACAGAATCAGTTTTCTTTTCATTGAATGGTTTCCTCCCTTTCCGTTTGTTTTATTACTTATCTTCTTCGAGCTTGGTCAGGTCCAGCTTGTATCCGAGCTTCTTCAGCGGTTCTGTCAGGCCGGTGATGATTTTCTTCAGACCGGTCAGGTCCATCTTGGCATAATCGGTGGCAGCGGTCAGCTCTTCCACCTTTTTGTTCAGGTCGTCAATCGTTTTCTGGGCTTCTTCCTTGGCCTTGGCGACTTCGCTCTCCACCTGCGCCTTGGCGTCTTCGGCAGCCTTCGCGGCGTCCGCGGTCAGGGTTTCCACCTGCTTGGCCAGCTCATCCTTCTCGCCCTGCAGCGCGTCCAGCTTCTCCTTGGCTTCCGTGGCCGCTTTCTCTGCGTCGGCAGTCAGCGTGTCCAGCTTCGCCTGGGCTTCTTCCGCAGCTTTCGCGGCGTCCGCCGTCAGGGTTTCCACCTGTTTGGCCAGCTCGTCTTTTTCGCCCTGCAGCGCATCCAGCTTGGTCTGTGCCTCTGTGGCAGCTGTCTCGGCTTCGGCGGCCGCTGTGTCCAGTTTCGTCTGGGCTTCTTCCGCGGCTTTGGCGGCGTCTGCCGTCAGGGTCTCCACCTGCGCTGCCAGTTCATCTTTTTCGCCCTGCAGCGCGGTGATCTGGGCCTGAGCGTCTTCCGCGGCCTTGGCGGCGTCCGCGGTCACTGTATCCAGTTTTGCCTGGGCTTCTTCTGCGGCCTTCGCGGCGTCCGCCGTCAGGGTTTCAATCTGTTTGGACAGCGCGTCCTTTTCACCGGTCAGGTTGCTCTTTTCCCCGTTCCCGGTAAAGAACAGGATCGCAAACACAATTGCCAGAACGGCAAACAATGCAGTGACAATAGTACTTTTCTTCATAGAGCAGTTCCTCCTATTCAGTTGATGAAACGTGATTCGGCCGATGCCGGCTTATATTTGAGTATAGTTTATCACATTTCCTTTGTTTTGAACAGGGTTCCCCGCTATTTTTTTGTTGATTCGTTTTTAATCAGATTCTCCGGTTCCCGCAAGCCTGTATATGCTTGCTTCCCCGTTTTCAAACACTTTCAGGCCGATAGCCTCCAGCGCTTCCTCATCCACCTCATAGCTGCTGCGCTCATAGGAGGAAACATAGACGTATTCCGCCCCGTACTTCTCCGGAACCTCCGGATGGGCTTTGGGGTCTTCCATGAAGTCTGCGATTTCCTGCTGGCGTTCCCATGTATCAAACCCGTGCCAGTACAGCCACAGGTCCGGTCCGCAGGCAATCTGCCGTCCGGCAATGGAGGTCACCGGATTCAGATGCTGGGTGCCGGAGATAAAAACCGCGTCAGGCGACGTATTGTCTTTGATAAACCGGCCGGCTTCCACCGCCTCGCTGCTGAACCCCACGTAATCGGATACGCACTCGCGCCAGATGGTCAGGCCGGCGCTCAGGAAGGTCACAACCGCTGCCAGCACGGCCAGGAAACGCCGGCCGCCGAAGTCTTTCAGGCGTTTCCACAAACGGGAAGCCCAGTCGGAAATGATCATGCAGCACAAAAGCCACGCCAGGTAGAACAGTTTGTTGTTGTCGTATTCATTGGGCTGGAAGCGGACAAACTCCGCCACCAGGATGATCGGGAGCACCATGGCGAAGATCCGCCGGTTCCGCGGATTCTTTTCAAACAGCGCCGCAATCAGCGCCAGGAACGGCAGCCCGATATTCTTGATATAGAACCACAGATACAGGTCCCGCATTCCCTGACCGGAGGGATTGTTCACCCAGTTGAACTGAAGCGTAATAAAGGAGCGGGAAGTTCCCTGGAATGTCTGCGCAAACGTGAAGCAGACAAGCTGGGGCACAGCAAGCGCCGCGGCAATTGCGGCGTAGATCGCATACCGCAGCAGGATTGTTCCGCGCGGCCTCCGCTCTGTCAGCGCCTTGGGATCGCCGTGGATCAGGTCATAGCACATCGCGCCGAAAGAAGCAAGCCCCAGCGCCAGAAAGCTGTGGGTATGGATCAGCGGCAGCGCGCCGGCCCAGACGCCCAGCAGGATGAGTCCCCTTCCCCTGTTCTCCGGATCCTGCATTCTCGGGCGGAATTCCGTGTTCAGCAGGTAGAAGCAGGGAATCACCATGCACCAGCCGCCCAGCAGCGTCCGCTGGGGAACCATCATGTCGCAGATTACATTGCTCCAGCGCAGGTTGTTGGGATCCGGCTGGTTGGTCGGCGTCTTGTAATATCCCGTCAGGATTTGGCTCACTCTGTCAGACACGGTGGAAAACCATCCGCCGATGGTCTGCCCGATGCGGACCAGGAAAGGCGCATTCGGATCCGCTGTCCAGCTGCCGCCCGCCAGGTCAAAATCATACAGGAAACCCAGCCCGCCGTTCAGGAAGAACAGCGTCGCGGCCAGCACAGCCGTCTTTTTGCCGCTTGTCATATCCCTGCCCAGCACAATCACGCCCATATAGCACAGCGCCATCATCAGCACGGCGGGGATAATCAGCGCCGCCTGGATACTGCTGCCCAGCAGGTAGAATGTGGAACTCAGTGTGTCCGTGAGGAAGGGATAGCTCAGCCGGGCACCCGGATAGAAGGGATAATCCGCCGGGAATTTCTTTCCGACCAGCCCGGTCACAAAGCTCATATGCATCGGCAGGTCGCCGTAGGTGCTCTGCCCGACGTGCCAGTTTCCGGCGTTGTCCACCCGCATCACATGGCTGTACTGAAGCCAGATAGCCAGCAGCGTCAGCGGAACGCCGAAAAACAGCAGCTGTTTCAGCAGCGCGTCCTCTTTTTCATCCCAGCCGGCCGGTGTCCGTTTGTCCCGGGCGAACCAGCAGGCCAGCGTCAGCACAAGCAGGACAACCGCGCCGAAAACATGCGCCGCCGCGTCGAAGGAAAACAAGAACGCCCCGATGGCGGGCAGCCACATTTCCTCCAGCAGGCCGAGGCTCAGTCCCAGCCACAGGCGGTTCAGCGGCCGGTGCCGCGGCAGCAGGAAGCGAACCGTCATCACGCCGGCATACAGATACAGGAAAGTGTAGAACAACGAAGCGATCATCCTTCTTTCCCTCCTTCCCCGTATTCCAGCTCAACCTGCCGCGCGATTTCCATGAGTCGGCGCAGCCTGTGATTCACGCCGCTTTTCCCTACCGGCGGGTCCATCATCTCTCCCAGTTCCTGCAGGCTCATGTCCGGGTTTTCCACCCGCAGCCTCGCGACCTCCCGCAGCGCGGGCGGCAGCGTAAACAGGCCGCGGACTATGGAAATCCGCCGGATCGCTTCAGCCTGTTTCTGTCCGGCGTCCAGCATCTTTTCGCTGTTATGCTCGTCACAGTTGGCTGCCCGGGTTGCCGCTGCCCGCAGCTGCTTGTTGATCCGGATGTTTTCCATTTCCAGCACGCTGCTTCCGGCGCCCATCACCGCGAGCATATCGGAGATCTGCTGTGCCCCTTTGAGATAGATGACCCGGGTTCCTTTGCGCAGATAGCTCTTGTAAGGCAGGCCGCATTTTTCCAGCAGTTTATCCAGCGTCTCTGCCAGCCGTTCGTCCTCTGCCTTCCATTCAAAATGATATCCCTTTTCGGGATGAGTCAGCGTGCCCGCCCCCAGAAACGCTCCCCGCAGGAACGCACGCCGGCAGCACTGGCGCGTCATGGGATGCCGCGGTACCGTCCGCTTCAGGTGAATCTGGCCGTCCTCGTCAGTTTCCGCCATATGCAGCGCGTTCAGCAGCGTCCGCGTGTCTTCCGTTCCCAGCGTCAGCACGCAGCTCTTGCGTCCGCCCAGCTGCCGGGTCTGGACAAAATGCAGTTTTGGTGCGACGCCCAGCCGCTTTTTCAGCAGCTGGAACAGCCGCCGGGCCGTTCCGGCGTTATCCAGCCTGTAGCTGACGGAAATCCATCCGCCGCCCCGGAAAGCCAGATGACCGGAAGTCTGGGTCAGGGCGGAGATCTCGCTCAGCATGCAGCAGGGCTTCCCCATCGGAAGCCTGATCAGCTCCTCCTTGACCCCCGCGGAAAAACTCCGCGAATCCGACGTTCGCATTATGCCTCCTCAACCGGCGTAGTCCAGCGTGCCTGCTCCAGCACCAAGTCCCGATGATCGATCACTGTCGGAAGCCCTTTCTCCCGCAGATACTGCCCGATAGCTTCCGCGATGGCGACCGAGCGGTGCGCGCCGCCCGTGCAGCCGATGGCGATCACCAGCCGGCGCTTCCCTTCCTCCCGGTAATGGGGAATCAGGAAATCCAGCAGTTCCGTATACTTGCGCATAAACTCCTGCGTGGTGGGATGATCCATCACAAAGCTGCGCACGTCTTCGTCCAGTCCGCTGTGGCGGCACAGGGATTCAATGTAAAAGGGATTCGGCAGAAAACGGACGTCCGCCACCAGGTCCGCCTGCCGCGGAAGGCCGCGTTTGAAGCCGAAGCTCATGACCTCGGCCCGGATCGGCGGTTCCGCGTCGGACAAATTGCCCAGGTGCTGATCCAGCGCGTGCTTCATCATCCGTGACGTCAGCGATGTCGTGTCGATCACAAACCCCGCGATCTCCCGCAGCGGCTGCAATCGGTTCCGTTCCTCCACGATTGCCTCGGTCAGCGTCAGGCCTTCCTGGCACAGCGGATGCTCCCGGCGGGTTTCCTTATAGCGGTCCAGCAGCGTTTCGTCACTGGCCTCCATAAAGATCACCTCAATCTGATGGCCCCTCACCCGAAGCTCGCCGATCATTTTGGCGACGGCCTGCGCGTCAAAGAACTCGCCGCTGCGCACATCCACCGCGATCGTCACCGTCTGCTGTTTTACAGGCGTGGAATCGAAAGCTTCGATCAGCTTCGGCAGCATCATCGGCGGCATGTTGTCCATACAGAAGCTGCCCTTGTCCTCCAGGTAACGGACGCAGGCTGTCTTGCCCGCTCCGCTCTGGCCTGTCACGATCAGATATCTCATAGCTCTTCTCCCAGAATCCGGATCTCCGGCTCAAGCTTTACGCCGACGCGTTCCTCCACAATCTGCTGCACCTTCTGCATCAGTTCAAGGAAATCCTTGCTGCTGGTGCCTGTGTTGACCAGGAACCCGGCGTGCTTCATGCTGACCCGCGCTCCGCCGATGCTGTATCCTTTCAGTCCGCACTGGTCAATCAGCGCGGCGGCGAAATATCCTTCCGGGCGTTTGAACGTGCTGCCCGCGCTGGGAACGTCCAGCGGCTGCTTTTCCGCGCGCCGGGCGTTCAGCTCGGACATCTTCGCCCGGATCTCCGCCGGATTTCCTTCCTGCAGCTCAAACGTCACTTCAGTTACAATCAGATTCTTTTCCGTTACGGCAGAATGCCGGTATCCGAAGTCCATCTCTTCCTTGGACAGCGTAACGGTTCCCCCGCCCGGATAAAGGCCTTTCACCTTCGTGACCACCTGCGCCATCTCCCCGTCATAGGCGCCCGCGTTCATCGTGACGCCGCCGCCGACGGTTCCCGGGATGCCGGAAGCGAATTCCAGCCCCGTCAGGCCCGCGTCCGCGGCTTCAACCGCGACGCTTCCGAGCATGGCGCCGGCCTGGGCGATAATTGTATTGCCCTTCCTGGTGATCTTCCGCATGTTCTTTCCGATACAGATGACCAGGCCCCGGATTCCGCCGTCCAGCACCAGCAGATTGCTGCCGTGGCCGATCACGGTGACCGGCATATTATAGGCGCCGGCCTCATCAAACATGGCGCTGATCTCCCCGGCACTCCGGGGAAACACAAGATAATCCGCCGGGCCGCCCAGCCTGAGCGTTGTATGTTCACTCATCGGCGCGTTGACCAGCGCGTTGAAACTCTCAAACATGAATCATAACTCCCATCTGATTTAACACTTCATTATACCTTTTTCTTTCCTTTCTCTGCAACTCATTGTGCAATCTTGACAAAATTGTTTTTTTGCTGTAATTTGTATCCAAAGTGCAGAGAAAATGCTGCACGAAACGAGGAGGTTGTGTCATGTCCCTTACCTTCCAGCCGATGATGGAAAGCCGCCCCATTCGTGAGATTGCCTATGAAGTATTGAAAAAAGCGATCATCACCGGTGAGATTCCTGCCGGTGAACGGATTGTTGAAACAGATTATGCCGACCGTCTTCACATTTCCCGCACGCCCCTGAGAGAGGCGCTGCGCAAACTGGAGCGCGACGGCCTGGTCGAATATGTCATGCGCCGCGGCGTAATCGTTCACGCCTTCACTTCGGAAGACGTGGAGCAGATCTACACCATCCGCAACTGTCTGGAGATGCTGACCCTGCCGGACATCATCGAAAACGCCACGCCGGAAGACATCGCCTCCCTGCGGGAAAAGCTCGCGAAGATGGATGAACTGGACAAGAAGAACGACGTGGAAGCGCTCTCTCCCCTTGCCCGGGATTTTCACACCCAGCTGACCGCTATTTCCGGCAAAAACCGGATCCTCCGGGTCATTGAGGGCCAGGATGAATACATCCGCCGTTTCTCCGCCATGGCGATCAAGCAGGAAGACCGCCGTGGCGAAGCCCGCGCCGAGCATCACCGCCTGGTGGATCTCGTCGAGCAGAAAAACCTGCCCGAGTTCGAAAAGCTGATGAAACATCATATCGAGCGCAGCAAGGAATGCTGCCTGGCCGCCCTCGCCGCCCGCAAACAGAACCGGGAGATTTAAGCAAATAATCCTTGCATTTCCGTTTTCCTTATGATATGATATCCCGGCTGATTCATCGAGGAGGTTTGTTCTTATGGCTACTGTTATTTCCATCGTGCTGATTCTCGCAGCGCTTTTTATGATCGTCACCGTGCTTCTGCAGTCCTCTGAAGAAGGCGGCATCAGCGCCATTTCCGGCCAGTCCAACAGCTACTTCAGCAAGTCCAAGGCCAAGACCTTTGAGGCCAAGCTCGCCCTGGGCACCAAGATTGCTGCCGCGATCTTTGTTGTGCTGTCCCTGCTGATGCTGATCATTAAGTAATCAGAACAGAACGATGTAAAAGCTGCTCCCTTCATGGGAGCAGCTTTTTTATTCTTCAATCCCGTTGATTTTGAACCGGAGCCTTTTGGGCTCGATACCCTTCTTTTCACCAAGCTCATACATTTCCTGCATCAGCTTTGCCTTGGCCACGCGCTCTGTAACCTCCGCCGAGGAAACGCTCACCTGCAGATCCGGGTAATCCGGATGCGTGCAGACCAGCATATAGACCGCCGGCTCCTGCTCACGGTCCACATGCCAGCGGATTCGGATCAGGTCTTTTTCTTCCATCATCAGCCGATTCCCTCCGTCGCCAGGATCTTCTTCGCCACCGAAACGCATTCGGGAATCCCCGCCCCGCTGGCCATATCCGGTCTGCCTCCGCCGCGCGCAACGCGTTTGATCAGTTCATTCATGTCCGCCTTCACATCGGCTGACCGTGCGAAAGTCAGCCGCTCCCCGGCGCACAGCAGCACAATCCGGCCTTTGACGCCGATATATTCGGATACCGCGGCGGTTACCGCGCGGCCGTCCGTTTCCGGCAGGGTAAGCACACAGAGTGTCGTACCTTTCATTTCTTCCCCGGCGGCTTCCATCTGTGCCAGGATCTCCCGCGTTTCCAGCCGATTCGCCCGCTTTTCCGCTTCCGCCAGGCGGTATTTCAGCTCGGCCGCCGCGCTGGAAAGTTTCTCCGTTGGGCAGCTCAGTGCCGCGCCGGCCTTGTCCGCGTAACGCATATAAGTCTGGAACAGGCTGACCGCCCGTCCGCCGCAGACAAACGAAACCCGGATCTTGCCCTTTGCCGGAATCGCCGAGATAATCTTCATCAGGCCGATCCGTCCGGTGGAATCCGGATGCGTTCCGCCGCAGGCAACCATTTCAAAATCGCCCATGGCCACGATCCTCACATGTTCCGTGACGGTCGGCGCCTTGCGCAGCGGCAGCTTCTTCAGTTCCTCTTCATCGGGAAACCAGCAGCGGATCGGCGCGTCCAGGCGGATCCGTTCGTTGACCGTGTTCTCAAGCAGGAGGATTTCCTCCTCCGTCAGGTGGGTCCGCTCGTCCGGCATGGACACGTCTATGCTGGACTCCGTCTGTCCCAGATGAAGCCCGATCGTTGTCCCGCCGAGTTTTTCCCAGATTGCCCCGGCAAGCATATGCTCGCCGCCGTGCTGTTCCATATGGTCCGTCCGCCGGACTCCGTCAATCTCTCCGTGCACCGCGGTCCCGGCCGGGATTTCCTTATCAACAGTGTGGATGACCTCGCCTTCCGCGTCGACTTCCACGTCCGTCACTTTTGCCCTGACCTTGCCGAAGCCCAGTACGCCCGTATCAAACGGCTGCCCGCCGGACGTCGGATAAAATGCGCTCCGGTCCAGGGTCACTTCCCATTCGCCCGGCCGCTTTCCGTTTTTTACGCTGGTGACTGTGGCGTCAAACTGCCACAGATACGCGTCGTCGTAATACAGTCTCTCGGTCATACCATCTGCTCCGGGTGAAAGCACTCGTCAAACGCTTCTTCCGTCAGGAAACCCAGCGCGACGCAGGCCTCCTTCAGGCTCGTCCCCTCCCGGTGCGCCTTCTGCGCGGTTTTCGCCGCGTTCTCATATCCGATTTTCGGTGACAGCGCCGTCACCAGCATCAGGGACTTGTCCACGTTTTCCTTCATCTTCGCGCGGTCCGCTTTGATCCCGCTCACGCACCGTTCCCGGAAGGAATCCATGCTCTCCCGGAGCAGCCGCGCGCTTTGCAGGAAGTTATAGGCGCACACCGGCATAAATACATTCAGCTCAAAATTTCCCTGGCTCGCGGCAATCCCCACGGTCACGTCGTTGCCCATCACCTGGGCCGCGACCATGGTCACCTGCTCGCACTGAGTCGGATTCACCTTGCCCGGCATGATGGACGATCCCGGTTCGTTCTCGGGAATCGTAATCTCTCCCAGGCCCAGCCTCGGCCCGCTGGCCAGCCAGCGGATATCGTTGGCGATTTTCATCAGGTCCGCCGCCAGCGCTTTCAGGGCGCCATGGGCAAAAACCATCTCATCCCGGGAAGTCAGCGCGTGAAACTTGTTTTCCGCCGTCACAAAGGGCAGTCCCGTTTCCTCCGCGATTTTCGCCGCGGAAAGCGCGTCAAAACCCGCCGGCGCGTTCAGCCCGGTGCCGACAGCCGTACCGCCCAGTGCCAGCGAAAGCAGCGGTTTCTCCGCCTGCCGCAGCAGTTCTTCATCCTTTTCAATGCTGGCCCGCCAGCCGGAAATCTCCTGGGAGAAAAGGATCGGCGTCGCGTCCTGCAGATGGGTCCGGCCGCACTTGAGCGCGTCCCCGTTTTCCTGTTCCAGCCGAATCAGTTCTTCTTTCAGCCTTGATGCGGCCGCGGCCGTCTGTTCCAGCGCTTCTGCCGCGGCAATATGCATGGCCGTAGGAAAAGTGTCGTTGGAGGACTGGCTCATGTTCACGTCGTCGTTCGGATGCAGCAGCTTGCCGCCCGCGGCCTCGTTACCCCGGTTCGCGATCACCTCGTTGACGTTCATGTTGCTCTGGGTGCCGGAACCGGTCTGCCAGACCACCAGCGGGAAATGTCCGTCCAGTTTTCCGGAAAGGATTTCATCCGCGGCGCCGCAGATCGCGGCGCATTTCTCCGCCGTCATCCTGTCCGGTTTCAGTTCCCGGTTCGCCAGCGCCGCCGCTTTTTTCAGCACGGCAAAAGCCCGGATGATTTCCGCCGGCATGGGTTCCTGCCCCGCGCCGATAGGAAAATTGTTCCGGCTCCGCTCGGTCTGCGCGCCCCAGTACCTGTCCGCCGGGACACGGACCTCGCCCATGGAATCATGTTCTGTTCTGTAAGTCATCTGTTTATGCCTGCCTTTACCCTTGAAAGGTTCTCAGCCGTTTATTCGTCCGCTTGGAAAGTGGAGTGTGCCGAAGAGGACCAGCCCCAGACGCCGTCCACCCAGATGTAATACCATTCCCGGTCATATTCGCCGATCGTCTGGCCGTAGCAGGGATAGGTATCTCCTCCCCATACCCGGGCAACCATGTGGGACTTGGAGGTTTCTTCCTCACGGACGATCCAGGCGTTCTCCGCGTTGCCCCCGATGGTGACAGTGCCGGTCTTGCCGGTATGTTCCGGAGATTCAACCGGCAGTCCCAGTTCCTCATTGCCGCGGTACACGGTTCCGTCTACAGTAAGCGCCGCGATCCCCCGGTCGATAAAGCCGCGGGTCAGCACACCGTCCAGCTTGGTTTCCACATACCACCAGTTGCAGGAATAGGTGTACTTGGACAGAATTGTAATCTCTGTTCCCGCGGGCAGCGTGCCGTAGGGCGTGCTGCTTTCCCGGGGATTGTCGGTGATTTCGATTTCCTCTGCCAGCGTGAGGGGAATGGAGACAAACTTCATCTTTCCCCTGCCGGTTTTGGTTCCTTTGGCATATTTCGGCGCGATATATCCCACACGGACTTTTTTGTTGTCCTTTTTTTTCTCATCCTTGATCTCATATTTGACCAGCAGCCATCCGTCATCCGTATACCCGGCTACAGCGATTCTGGTGTTCAGGTTGCAGCATGCCTTCCCATCGGCCAGGCGGAGGGAATCCTCTGACGGCGCGGTATAAACCGGAATGCTGCTGCCCGAACCGATGCCTTCCTCATTGTCAAAGAACTTGAAATCCTGCACCTCCAGCAGTGCCGCCACCGTTTCGGATTTGGCTGCCGGATAGGAGGAACTGTCGTCCGCCAGGGCGCCAAAGCACGGGGCAGCCAGCGCCAGCACAAGCATCATCGCCGCAAACCTTCTGAAATGCTTCCAATTCTTCATCTGTATATTCCTCCTTTTGTTGCTGAATCCATCATACCATATTGTACATACATCCTGCAAACAAAACCGTAGTCTACCGCATCGCTTCGATCAGGTTTTTGTAAAAGTCGACTGCGCCGGGCAGGCAGCTGTACTCGATGTTCTCATTCAGCCCGTGCATGCCCTTCATCTGTTCCGGTCCGTAGATCACCGGCGCGAAGCGTACCACGTTTTCACAGATCTCCTGGTAAAACCGGGAATCGGTCGCACCTGTCATCACATACGGGCTGCCGGCGCATCCCGGGAATGTTTCGCTGATCACGCGCTGCACCGTCTGAAACGCACTGCCGCGGATATCCACCGGTTCCGTATAATCGCTGGCGCTGAGCACCTCCGTCTTCAGGCCGTGCTTCTCCGCCAGGCCGCGGATAATTGCCAGGCTTTCATCCATCCCCTGATGGGGAATAAACCGCATGTTCGCGCAGACCGACGCTTCCTGGGGCATCACATTGCAGGCGTCCGATCCGCTCAGCATGGTAAAAGCGACGGTGGTCCGGATCATGGCCCCCGCCTGGGAGCTGATCAGCGGAAGAACCTGCAGCAGCACCGGCCGGAACAGCCACAGGTTGGAGAAAACCAGTTTCAGCGGGAAGGAAGCGTACGGCGCGAGGGTTTCAAACATCGCGGCAACCTCCCCCGGCATCTTCCTCCGGAAAACGCGGTGCGTCTCCACTTCGTTCACAAAGGCCGCGAGCCGGGCCACCGGCGAATGGGCCGCAGGCGCGCTGGCATGGCCGCCCCCGGAAGAGGCGGTGAACTTCACATCCGACTTGCCTTTTTCAAAGACCCCGACCATGGCGAAATTCCCGTGGATCCCGCCGATTGGCTCGGTGATGATGCCGCCGCCTTCGTCGCAGACAAGATAAGGCTTCACGCCGCGCCTTTTCAGTTCCGCCACAATCTTCGGACAGCCACCGCCGTCGATTTCCTCCGTGCAGGAGGATGACAGATATACGTCCTGAGGCGGCATATATCCCGCTTCCAGCAGTTCCTCCGCCGCCTGGAAGAAAGCCATGACCGAACACTTCGTGTCTGAGGCGCCGCGTCCCCAGACCTTCCCGTCCGCGATATCGCCGGAAAAGGGTTCATGCTCCCACTTGCCTTCCGCCGGCACCACGTCCTGATGGCTCATCAGCACCAGAGGCCTGTCGCTGCGCTCCCCTCTCCAGTAATAGAGCAGGTTCCCGTCCAGCTCGGTTTTTTCCAGCTTCGCGTGCACCTGCGGATACAGCCGTTCCAGCTCCCGGTGGAACGCCAGGAATTTCTCCCGCTGGTTCACACCCGGAACGGATACCGTTTCGCACCGGATCATGGCGGACAGTTTTTCGGCGTAAGCCATGGCCCGTTCCGGATCCGGATCCGGCTGGTAGGTTGACTTTTTGTTCGGAATCAGCAGTGTCCGGACCACCGCGGAAAGCAGCAGCATCAGAATCAGGCCGATCATTCCGAGAACAATCCACAGGATGATCATTCAGCCGCCGCTCCCTTCATATCTTTCCGTTCCTTTTTCCATTTCAGGAAGCTCAGTCCGATGGCAATGGCGCCGGCCGGGATAATCATCATGCTGGCGGAGGAAATCAGCGACGGCACCAGCGTAAACAGCAGTGTCATCGCGAAGAGCGGGACAACTGCCAGCCGCGGATCCTTCCGGAAATACTGGCAGGCCATCGCGCCGAAAAGTGCGGGCACCACATTGGCAAAAGCCGGCTGCAATGACGGGCTCCGGAGTACGGGCTGCAGCGGGATCATCAGCGCCACGCCCAGGGCGAGCACCAGGATCGTGACAAGGGAGGACGTAGCGATGGACAGGGTCGAGATGACCTCGTTCTCCGCCGTGCCGCTCTTCGCGCCGGTCATCTCCCGGGCGTTCATGGCGCAGGGAATCTTCATGTTGATCAGATTACCGGTAATAAACGCCAGGTAGCTTCCGCCCGCACCGAGCATGGGTGTATAGACCAGGTACTCCACCACACTGGAAGCTGCCCAGATGAGTCCGACCGCCAGGAAGCCTCTCCCGGCCGCAGCAAGGTCCGGCATCGCGCCGAGGATGCCTCCGATGGCAAACGGCGCGCCGACGAGCATAACCAGCGTCAGGACGGAAACAATGCGGCCGATCCAGTGGGTCCGCTCCAGATAGGTATCATAATTGAATGTTTTCTTCATAGTCCTCACCGTCCTTCTCACAGCTTCACCAGCACGGCGGCGATCATGCCCAGAAGCATGCTGCCGGCTACGGCAAAGTTTTCTATCCAGTCAAAGCCTTTCTTTTCCTTCAGCCAGATAAACACGCCCATGGCCGCTGCCGAAACTGCCGCCGCAACAAGAGGCGTCCAGTCTCCCAGGAAGGAGAAACGCGCGGTGACATAATTCCCGGCGCCGTCCGGCTTCTGTGAAATAAAGCCGCCGATATAGCTGCCCAGATAGACGCTGACCAGCGCGATGAACATGGCGGTCATCGCCCTGTCGCCGAACCCGCCGGAGGATTTACCGGAGAGGTCCTGCGCTTCCGGCTTTTTCCCCTGCAAGCGGCGCAGGTACCGTTTATTGAACAGTGTGGTAAGGATCATACCGCCCATGATGCATACGCTCATCAGCAGGGCGATCGTGGCAAAGGCCTGCACCGTCATGTCGCCTGTTCCGAGCCTGACGCCGACCTGTTCCGCCGCGCCTTCCGCCACCACGGTTTCATAGTGCAGCGCGCCGATAACGCTCAGGCGCAGCCAGGGCCACGGTGTACCGAGGCTGCCGCTCAGCGCCAGCACGCCGAGCAGGATACCCACGCCGGGCAGGATCGAGAAAGTCGCGCTGGAAGTCACCGCCCGGCGCATTTTGACCGGGTCGATCCCCAATGCTTTCCCGGCGCGCCAGGCGCGCACCATGAAGACGACGCAAACCGCGGCAATAAAAGCCACAATCACGCCGCATATAAGCCACACAGCACTGCCGTTCAGTTGCTCCAGAACAGTCATATCCTTATTCCTCCCGTTTTTCTCAGAAAGATTCGCACGTATTATATCATCTTTTTTGTCCCTTTTATCCACTGAATTTGTCTGATGCAAATTTTCCCTTCCTGTTATATAATATTTCCGTTCGTAACCATACATTATGAATGATGAATAGGAGGTTTTTCCCATGCAGGCTTTCAATCCCTATCTGCCCGGCTGGGAATATACGCCCGACGGCGAGCCGCATGTATTCGGCGACCGCGTTTACGTTTACGGTTCCCATGACGCGCTCCACGGTCATGTCTTCTGCATCAACGATTATGTCTGCTGGTCTGCGCCGGTGGACAATCTGGCCGACTGGCGGTATGAAGGCGTTATCTATCAGAAAACGGACGACCCGGACAACCGGGAGGGAAAGGCCTGCCTTTACGCGCCGGACGTCACCCAGGGCCCCGACGGCAGATATTACCTTTATTATGTTCTGGATAAGCAGAGCCGCGTTGCGGTCGCCGTATGCGACACGCCCGCCGGCAAATATGAATTCTACGGTCATGTCCATGATAAGGACGGCGGCCTGCTGGGCAACCGGCCCGGAGACGAGCCCCAGTTCGATCCCGGCGTCCTGACCGAGAACGGCAAAACCTGGCTCTATACCGGGTTCTGCTCTCCTATGGACGCTTCCCGTCACGGCCCCATGTGTACCAAACTGGCTGAAGATATGCTGACCATCGAGCAGGAACCCGTCTTCATCATGCCCAGTAAACCGTACAGCGAAGGTTCCGGTTATGAAGGCCATGAGTTCTTTGAGGCTTCCTCCATCCGGAAATACGGAAACCTGTATTACTTTGTTTATTCCTCCATCGTCATGCACGAGCTGGCCTACGCCGTCAGCGAATACCCGGACAAAGGCTTCGTTTATAAAGGCGTCATCGTCAGCAACAACGATATCGGCATCGACACCTACAAGCCGGCGCAGAAACCCATGTACTACGGCGGCAACAACCACGGCGGGCTCGTCCGCATCGGGGAGAAAACCTACATCTTCTATCACCGCCATACCGACGGCACCACTTTCAGCCGCCAGGGCATGGCGCAGGAAGTCAAAGTTCTGCCGGATGGCAGCATCCCCCAGGTGGAGATGACCTCCTGCGGCCTGAACGGCGGACCGTTGGCCGGGAAAGGCATCTATCCCGCCTACATTGCCTGCAACCTCTTCACCGGAGAGGACACGGTTTACTCCGGCGGGTACCGCGGCGGCTTCTGGGCGGACGGACGCCTGCCCCGCATTACCCAGGACGGACGCGACGGGGACGAGGAGCAGCCCTATATCATGAACATGATGGACGGCGCGACCTGCGGCTTCAAATACTTTGACTGCAAGGGCGTGAAGGCTGTCTCCATCGAGGTCCGCGGCTATGCCTCCGGCGCTTTCGAAGTAAAAACCGCCTGGGACGGCCCGGCGCTGGTTTCCATTCCGGTGGAATTCACCAACGTCTGGACGGATTACACCGCTGACGTCGCCATCCCCGACGGAACCAACGCCCTTTACTTCACCTACACCGGCCCCGGTTCCGCCGCTCTCCGTTCCTTCACACTCGGCTGACGCGTACCGCCTGTTTGTCATTTCGAGCGGAGGCGAAGCCGCAGTCGAGAAATCTCCCCGCCCGCAGGCGACGTTCCTCAGTATCCTTTATTATGAACTAAGAATTATGAATTATGAATTTTAATCTGATGCTTCCCGCTCCCGTTTCCGATCTGCTGGGCCGCCTGACGCGGGCCGGCTTTTCGGCGTACGTTGTCGGCGGCTGCGTCCGGGATTCCCTGCTGGGGCTTGAGCCTCACGACTGGGACATCTGCACTTCCGCCCTGCCGGATCAGATGCAGGAAGTGTTCCGGGATGACCGTACGGTAGATACGGGCCTGAAGCACGGCACGCTGATGGTGATCGTGGATCATGAGCCCTATGAGGTCACCACCTTCCGCGTAGATGGGGATTATACCGACCACCGCCATCCGGATTCTGTCGTCTTTGTCGATGATCTGACTAAAGACCTGGCCCGCCGGGATTTTACCGTCAATGCCATGGCCTGGTCCCCGGACGCCGGCCTGCAGGATCCCTTTGCCGGGCAGCAGGATCTTTCCGCGAATCTCATCCGCTGCGTCGGCAAACCGGAACAGCGTTTTGAGGAGGACGCCCTCCGCGTGCTCCGTGCGCTGCGTTTCGCCTCGGTCTATGATTTTGCCATTGAACCGGATACCGCTTCCGCAATTCGGAAAAAAGCGCCGGACCTGAAACTGGTCGCCGGTGAGCGGATCCGTGAGGAGCTGCTGAAGCTGCTCTGCGGGAAAGCTGCCGGCCGGATCCTGCGGGAATACCCGGAAGTGCTGGCGGAGATTATTCCGGAAATCCGGCCGATGATCGGCTACGACCAGCAGAACCATCATCACAGCTACGATCTGTGGGAACATACCGTCCGCGGGATCGAGGGTGTGCCGGCCGATCCGCTGCTTCGTCTGACCATGCTCCTGCACGATACCGGCAAACCTGCCGTCCGTACAACGGATGAGCATGGCGAAGGACATTACAAAGGCCATCCGAAAGTTTCTGAAGAGATCGCGCGCAAAACCGCCGAATCGCTCCGTCTGGATAACGTTTTCCGTGACCGGCTCTGTACGCTGGTCCGCCATCATGATACGCCGCTCCGGACCCAGGGCGGCGAGATCAACACGGACCGTTCCTTCCTCCTGCGCCGGCTCAACAAATACGGGGAGGAAGACCTGCGCGCGCTGTTCCTGATTCACTGCGCCGACAGAACCGCCACGGGCTACTCCAGCGCGGAACGGGAACAGGCCCGCCTGCGGAACCGCGTGGAAGCGCTGGACGCACTGCTGGCGGAACAGCCCTGCTTCACATTAAAGGATCTGGCTGTAAACGGACGCGACCTGACCGCCCTGGGCCTGAAAGGCAAAGTGGTCGGCGACACCCTGCAATCCCTTCTTGAAGCCGTCATGGACGGGCTCGTCCCAAACGAAAAAGACGCGCTGCTTGACCATCTGAAACAACGAATCCAGCGTTTCGAAGCATGAATTAATATTTTTGTAACACATTTTATAAAAATTTAAGATTTTATCCAAAAAAATAATTGTCATTCCTCTTTCTTTGTGATACACTGTCGAAGTTAGCCCTGGTTTGCCGCCGGGCGGCTGCATCCGTTGAAAAACGGGTGTTCCGGTGGGAAATCAAACCCCGTCTCTTTAGGCGCTGGCAGACTGCACCTTCCATAGCAGTCCGTCAGTGTTGTCGTGCGCCTGCTTTCACCGGGCGCCGGCGCAGAGTCGCGTTTCCGTGGCGGCTTGGTTGGGTTGCCTCGCCCGATGCGGAACACTCTTTCCCCATTGACCCGTGGGGGTCAAACAACATATGGAGGTGTACTACTAAAAATGGCACGCATTGCAGGTGTTGACCTGCCCAGAGAAAAGCGCGTTGAGATCGGCCTGACCTACATCTACGGCATCGGCCTGACCACTTCGCAGAAGATGCTCGCGGAAGTCGGTGTGAATCCCGACACACGGGTAAAGGATCTCTCCGAGACCGAAATCAGCAAGCTGCGTGAATACATTGAGCACAACCTGAAGGTGGAAGGTGATCTTCGCCGTGAAGTTTCGCTCAATATCAAGCGTCTGATCGAAATCGGCTGCTATCGCGGCGTCCGTCACCGTCATGGCCTTCCCGTACGCGGACAGAACACCAAACAGAATGCCCGCACCCGCAAGGGACCCAAGAAGACCATCGCCGGCAAGAAGAAGGCTACCAAGTAAGTCTCTTTATGAATTGATTCCGCTTCTATGCGGATAATACGGAGGGAAAAAATCAATGGCACCTAAGCAAAAGCTGAAGAAGGCTACGCGTAAACGCCGCGAACGGAAGCTCGTTGAGCGCGGCGCTGCCCATATCCGTTCTTCTTTCAACAATACCATCGTGACCATCACCGACACCCAGGGCAATGCGCTTTCCTGGGCCAGCGCCGGCGGTCTGGGCTTCCGCGGAAGCAAGAAGTCCACGCCCTTCGCTGCTCAGATGGC
>JBGUHQ010000077.1:0-3324 GCA_045112195.1 Christensenellales bacterium
CATTCCTTCACTTCCTTCCTTTTCTTTATTCTACAACAAAAATGAAAGTAGGCACTTTCCAGTGTCTACTTTCATTTTACAGGTTCATCGCATGAACCGCGCTTCCTTTTTTGCTGTCGCGTCAGATGGCTTTGAAGGAAAAATCGAACACCAGGGGCTTTGAGATGTCCAGCAGGTATTCCGGATGGGTACGGGCGCCCCAGCTGTCATCGCCGGCGATACCCATCTGCCGTGCGCTCATCTTCAGTACAGTGTAGTTCACCGGGGGAAGCTCCCAGCCGTGGGCCGCGTTCTCGATCTCGTGGGGCGTCCAGGGCAGGGCGGAGAATTCCCCGCCGTTCAGCCAGAGCTTCAGCCCCTGGCCCTTCGGGTTCGTGATCTCCGCCCAGCGGACGCCAGTGCGGTTGCCGCATTCCTGGGGCATGAGGTAGGGGGTCATGTTTTCCGCGGCGCGGTATTCAAAGATCCCCAGGCGGGCGCCTTCCCGCCGGTCAATATAGTTCTCCAGCGGCCCCAGGCCGAAGAAGCGCACCCGGTCATAATCCGCGCTGAGCTTCGTGAGCATGCCGAATTCCGGCATGTCCCCCAACTCCTTCACGGGGTCGTAGGCCAGGCGGACGTCCACCCGCCCGCAGGGACGGACCCGGTAGGTCACATCGCAGGTGGCGGCAGGCGTTACGGGCAGGTCATAGGTCACGGTAAATGACACGCTGCCGTCCGCCGCTTTTTCAGGCCGCACGGCGGCGTTCTTTTTGCCGGTTTCCGGCATAAAGCCGGTCATGGCGTACTGGGAAGCAGCCTTCCACTGCGCGTAGCGCTGGGGCATGCGGTTGCCGTAATCGTTGTTGGTAGGCGCGCGCCAGAAGTTCGGCAGCAGCGGCGCCTTCAGGTATTCGACGCCGCCGGCGCGGTAGGAGGTCAGAGCGCCGGTGAGGCGGGAGAACTGGACGCTGAAGTTTTCCCCGCGCACAGTAATGTTCCATGGGCTGTTCAGGCAGAGCAGTTCCCCGTTCAGGCGCGGGCAGGCCTTTCTCTGCTCCACGGTCCATACGCCCTGGCCGAAGGCGGTTTCATAACCCGCTTTGGCCCAGGGGGTATCCTCCCGCAGGAGGAAGGAAACGGTCACCGCGTACTCGCCCGGCTCCGCCTGTTTCCCGAAGGGCAGCGGATACACCGCGGAGGACAGCGGCGGCACGTCCGCCTCCATCTCCGCGCGGGCGATTTCCTTCCCGTCCCGCTCCAGGACCGCCACGCAGCGGAAAGCGGAGGTGGAAGTGAACATATGGTGGTTGAGAATCTCCATGAACTCCGCGTCCGGCCGGACGACGATATCCTGGTAGTTATATTTCACTTCCTGCAGCTTCGGGGTTTCCCGGCCGTCCGCAAAGACGATGCCGTTGCCGCAGAAGATGCCGTCGGTGGGGCGGTCGTCCCAGTCGCCGCCGTAGGAAAGGCATTCCTTCCCGGCGCGGTCCCGGCTGACAATCGCCTGGTCGATAAAGTCCCAGATGAATCCGCCCTGATACAGCTCCTCCTCATACGCCAGCTCCGTATACTTGTGCATGGCGCCGTTGGAGTTGCCCATGGAATGGGTATACTCGCAAAGAATATAAGGCTTCTCCCGGTGCGCTTTCAGGAATTCCCGGATTTTGTCCGCGGGGGTGTACATCTCCGTCTCGATATCGGTGATCTCCCGCAGGCGCAGGGAGGGATCGATAAAGTCCACCTGGTGATCGCCCTCATAGTGCACGGGACGGGTGGGATCCAGGCGTTTGAACTCCCGGCTCATGGCCAGGATGACCGGCCCGGTCAGGCTTTCGTTGCCGCAGGACCAGATGATGACGCAGGGATGGTTCCGGTCCCGGCCTACCACGGAGCGGATCCGGTCCAGGAGCAGGGGCTGCCACGCCGTCTGCGCGCCGGGGAACATTTCCTCCTTCGGGATATAGCCCTGCCAGAGCATGTCCCACATGCCGTGGCTTTCCATATTGTTTTCGTCGATGACGTACAGGCCCAGCTCGTCGCAGAGACGGTAGAGGGCGCTGGTGTTCGGATAATGGCTGGTGCGGACGGCGTTGATGTTGTTCCGCTTCATGAGGAGCAGATCCCAGCGGATCTTCTCCTCCGGCACGGCGCGGCCGGTTTCGCCGCAGAAATCATGGCGGTTCACGCCCTTGAAGACCACGCGGACGCCGTTGACCCGGATGACGCTGTCCCGGATCTCGATCTTCCGGAAACCCACCTTCTGGCAGGCTTTCTCTTCTGTGCCGTCCGGCGCGGCCAGGACGATTTCCAGCTCATAGAGATACGGATCCTCCGCGGACCACAGGCGCGGACCGTCCACCGCCAGCGTCCCGGCGGTTTCCGCGGCGCCGGAAACCGTTCCTTCCGCTTCGGCGAGGACCGCGTCCCCGTCCTTCAGGCGGACCGAGAAGCGGGTATCCGCCGGGGTTTCCGTTTTCACCTTCCACTGCAGAACGCCTTTGGAAAAGGTTTCGTCCGGTTCCGCCGTGACGTTCAGGTCCCACACGTGGACCGCGGGGACCGCGTAAAGATACACGTCCCGGAAGATACCGGAGAAGCGCAGGAAGTCCTGGTCCTCCAGCCAGCTGCCGGCGCACCAGCGGTAGACCCGGCAGGCCAGCTTGTTCTCCCCTTCCCGCAGGGCGGCCGTCAGCTCAAACTCATGCGGGGTGAAGCTGTCCGAGGAAAAACCGATATACTCCCCGTTCAGCCACAGGGCAACGCAGCTTTCCACCCCCTGGAAGGAGATGAACAGGCGTTTCCCCTTCATATCCTCCGGCAGACGGAAATACTTCACATAGCAGGCGACGGGATTATAGCTTTCCGGCAGGTCTCCCGGCCGCAGCTCCTCCAGCCCGTCCCAGGGATATTCCGAATTGCAGTACTGGGGCGCGCCGTAGCCTTCCAGCTGGATATGCGCGGGCACGCGGATATCCGCCCAGCCACGGCAGTCAAACCCCGGCTGCTCAAAGCCGGGGATGACCTGGGCCGGGTTGACGGCGTGGGCGAACTTCCACAGGCCGTTCAGGGACAGTCGGTACGCGGGAAACACCGCGTGGTCGGAATGGGGATCCAGCCGGTTCTCCCGGAAAAAGCCCGGATCCTTCAGTCTGCTTTCATCAAACGTCATACTTTCGCACCTTTCAGGCTTACAGGAATGATCAGAATTCAAATGGTACAGACCGGGAATCCGCAGTGCCTGCCCATGCGGATCACGCTTATTAAACGTCTCTTCAGCCCGGTCTTTTCCCGGTTCTGTTTCAATTATCCCTTTTACGCCGCGATTTGTCAATTGAAACG
>JBGUHQ010000078.1:0-18682 GCA_045112195.1 Christensenellales bacterium
CCGGGACGCGGGACTGCTGAAAGAGGAAGGGTATCTGGTCCGGAAGGTGCAGCCGGTGGATATGTTCTGCTGGACCTCCGGGGTGGAAACCGTCGCGCTGCTGACCAGATAAATGATCCCAGGCCATGAATAAAGCCCCTGATTTCGGGAGGAACGAAGCAAAGATGAAAGCATTTCTGAAAAGAAAGAATATTGAGATCTCGCTGAAGCGCTACGGCATCGACGCGCTGGGCGCGATGGCCCAGGGCCTGTTCTGCTCGCTGCTGATCGGCACGATCATCGACACCTTCGGCAAGCAGCTGAATATCGGCTTCCTGACGCAGACCGTCGCGACGATCAGCGGCAAGGACTATACCGTGGGCGGCCTGGCCTCCGCCATGAGCGGACCCGCCATGGCAGCCGCCATCGGCTACGCGCTGCAGAGCCCGCCGCTGGTCCTGTTCTCCATGATTACGGTCGGCTTCGCGGCCAATGCCCTGGGCGGCGCCGGCGGCCCGCTGGCGGTGCTGTTTGTTGCGATCATCGCGGCGGAATTCGGCAAGGCCGTTTCCAAGGAGACCAAGGTGGATATCCTGGTGACCCCGCTGGTGACCATTGGGATCGGCATCCTGCTTTCCTGGCTGATCGCCCCGCCGCTGGGCAAGGCCGCCATGTCCCTGGGCAACCTGATCATGTGGGCCACGGAGCAGCAGCCCTTCATGATGGGCGTCCTTGTTTCCGTGCTGGTGGGCGTTGCGCTGACGCTGCCCATCTCCTCCGCCGCAATCTGCGCGGCCTTCGGGCTGGTCGGCCTGGCCGGCGGCGCCGCCGTGGCGGGCTGCTGCGCGCAGATGATCGGCTTCGCGGCCATCTCCTTCCGGGAGAACAAGGTCGGCGGCCTGGTCTCCCAGGGGCTGGGCACCTCCATGCTCCAGATGCCAAACATCGTGAAGAATCCCCGAGTCTGGATCGCCCCGACCGTAGCCTCCGCCATCACCGGCCCGCTGGCAACCTGCCTGTTCCGCCTGGAGATGAACGGCCCGCCCGTATCCTCCGGCATGGGCACCTGCGGCCTGGTCGGCCCGCTGGGCGTTTACGCCGGCTGGGTCAACGACGTCGCGGCCGGAACGAAGGCGGCCGTCACCGGCATGGACTGGCTCGGCCTGGTCCTGATCTGCCTGGTGCTGCCCGCGGTCCTGTCCCTGCTGATCCACGCCCTGGTCCGGAAAGCCGGCTGGGTGAAGGACGGAGACCTGAAGCTCGGCGCCTGATAAAATCCCCGTTGCCGCCCGCGGCGGCGTGCCGTATAATACTGAACGGAAAAACGCACTGAACGGAAAGGAAGAAAACCATGTCCTTTGAAAGAATCGGAGTCCGCCCCGCACAGATCCTGCTGCCGGCGCCCGGCGTCAAACCGGAAACCTGGGCCTGCATCGCCTGCGACCAGTACACCTCAGAACCGGAATACTGGAAAAAGGCCTTTGCCGCCGCCGGGGACGCGCCGTCGGCTATCCGGCTGATCCTGCCGGAATATAACCTGAAAAACAGCGATACCCTGATCCCCCAGATCCATCAGGCCATGGCGGACTATCTCGCCCGGGGCCTGCTGGTTCCCGCCGTGGATCCCGGTTTCATCCTGTGCGAGCGGACCGTCGCCTCCGGCACCCGGCTGGGGCTGGTGTGCGCGGTGGACCTGGAGCAGTATTCCTTTGAGAAGGGCTCCCTGCCGCTGGTCCGGCCCACAGAGCAGACGATCACCGACCGGCTGCCCCCGCGGCTGAAGATCCGCCGGGGCGCGCCGGTGGAGCTGACGCACATCATGATCCTGATCGACGATCCGGAGCGCACGGTGCTCGAACCCCTGCAGGCGGCGAAAAACTCCCTGCGGAAGGTATACGACTTTGACCTGATGATGGGCGGCGGCCACCTGGCCGGCTGGGCCGTGGAAGGCGAAGACCTGCTGGCCAGAGTGGATCAGAGCATGAACCGCCTGATGGACACGAAAGGGGAGCATCCGCTGCTCCTCGCCGTAGGCGACGGCAACCACAGCCTCGCCACCGCCAAGGCGTACTGGAACGAGATCCGTGAAGGCCTGTCCGAAGCGGAGTGCGAGAACCATCCCGCCCGTTTCGCCCTGTGCGAGATCGTGAACATCCACGACGAGGCCCTGCTGTTTGAGCCGATCCACCGCATCGTCACCGGCGTGAACCGCATGGAGATCATGAACGACTGGCGGCAGTACGCCGCGGTCCGCGGCATGCTGCTGGAACGGGAAGGCGAAGGCCACCGCTTCACCGTGGTTTCCGCGGACGGCGAGGGCGTCGTCGTCGTGAAGAACCCGGAGGGCGCGATCCCCTGTGAGACGATCCAGAAGTTCCTGGACGATTTCCTTTCCCGCCATCCGGACGCGGGCATTGACTTCATCCACGGGGAAGGCTCCCTGCGGGCGCTGGCCGGAAAGCCCGGCGTCGTGGGCTTCCTGCTGCCGGAGATCGACAAGCATGCCTTCTTTGAGGATGTGAAAAAGCTCGGCGTGCTGCCGAGGAAGACGTTCTCGATGGGCGAGGCCGACGAGAAGCGGTTCTATATGGAAGCGAAAAAAATATAATTCAGAATTCAGAATTCAGAATTCAGAATTAAATGGCAGAGAACCCCGCAACTTGCGGATTCATGAAAAGAGCGCGCTTTGGAATAATCCAAAGCGCGCTTTATTACGTCAACTCAAATGTGACCTTCACGCACCGGGCGAGGAAGCCGATCTCGTTGATGGGAACGGTTTCCGCCTCATATTCCCGGTCATAGGACTGGAGCAGCACGTTCCGGTCGTCCAGGATCTTGACCTTACGCAGGTAGCGGTGCTCGTTGTAGTTCATGAGCATGATCGCGCCGTCCACCGGGCTCTGGGCCGGAACCGTCAGCACGATGTCGCCCCGGTGGATGCGGAAGCCCCGCATGCTGTCGTCCGGCGCGAGATAAAAGAAAACCTTGTCCGGGTTTGCGCCTTCGATGCGGCCGTTTTCCACCGGCACCAGCTGATAGCTGACCGGCTTCATGACGGCGTTCATCACGGGCACCCGCTTAAGCACGCTCTGCAGCGCGTCCAGCCAGACGCTGCCGGCCACGCTTTCCCCGTCGTCCGAGGAAGCGGCCAGTTCCGCTTCTTTCTTCGGCGGTTTTTTCTGAATCGCCTCGGCCATCCGGGGCTGCACCTGGGTCAGGTCCACCGTGGCGGCGATGTCGTCCAGGGTGAACTCCGCCTCGGTCTGCTGTTTCAGGCCGATGGTCTTCAGGATCCGCCGGGCCTGGTCGTCCGCGATGATCTTCGTGCCGGCTTCCACCGCCAGGAGGTAGCTCTCGCTGACGCCGCATTTTTTTGCGACCTGCTTCGGAGTCAGCTTCTGGCGGATCCGCTCGGTGCGGATGAGGTCTCCTAATCTGCTCATCCCTTCAGGCCCTGTTCCTGGCGTTCCATGTTCTCCACGACGATGTCGTAGATCTCACCCAGGCTGGCGCAGTATTCCAGCACCTGCCAGGGTTCGTTGGTATGGAAGTGAATCTTGATCAGCTCATCGTCGCCGACGGCCAGCAGGCAGTCGCCCTTGAAATGGCTGGTGAAATACTCATTGATCGCGTCCTCGTCCAGGTCGTGTCCCTCGATCAGCAGCTGGGTATCGAATTTAAACTCAAGCATCGTCCGCTTCTCCTTCCTTCCTTACCGGATCCTCCCGGCAACGGAACACAATGTACCATCTTTGCCCAAAAATGTCAATTATTTCAAGGGATGGCGGTTATTTCGCCTCCGCCCAGTTTTCGCCCCGGTGCACTTCCGCCACCAGCGGCACAGAGAGCTCGATCGCGCCTTCCATGGCCTCCCGCAGGAGCTCCGCCGCCCGGTCCGCTTCCTCCGGCGGGCATTCCAGCAGCAGTTCGTCGTGGACCTGCAGGATCAGGCGGCTCTGCAGCCCGGCTTCCCGCAGCGCCCGGTCGATCCGGACCATGGCCAGCTTGATGATATCCGCCGCCGTGCCCTGCACGGGGGTGTTCATGGCCGCGCGCTTGCCGAACTCCCGGATCGGCGCCTTGGGGGATTTGAGCTCCGGCAGGTAACGCCGCCGGCCCATCAGCGTTTCAGCGTAGCCCCGGTCCGCGCCTTCCGCCGCTGTCCGGTCCATGAAGCGCTTTACCCCCGGATAGGTCCGGAAATACTTTTCAATGAAATCCGCGGCCTCCTTCCGGCTGACGCCGGTGTTCCGGCTCAGGCCGAAGCCGCTGATGCCGTAGATCAGGCCGAAGTTCACCGCCTTCGCCCGGCTGCGCAGTTCCGGCGTAACCCATTCCGGCGGCACGTCGAAGATTTCGCTGGCCGTGCGGGCGTGGATGTCCTCGCCCTTGCGGAAGGCGTCGATCAGCGCCGGGTCTCCGGAGAAATGGGCCATCAGCCGCAGCTCGATCTGGCTGTAGTCCGCGTCCAGCAGCACCCAGCCCTCCCGGGGCAGGAACGCTTCCCGGATTTCCCTGCCTTCCTCCGTCCGGACGGGGATATTCTGCAGGTTCGGCTCCGAGGAGGAGATACGCCCGGTGGCGGTGGCGGTCTGGTCAAAGGTGGAATGCACCCGGCCCTTTCCGTCCACCAGGCGGAGCAGGCCTTCCACATAGGTGCTGTTCAACTTGGTCAGCTGGCGGTAGCGCAGCAGGGGCTCGATGATCTCCGGCGCGTCAAAGCGCAAGCCCTCCAGCACCTCCACCGAGGTGGAATAGCCTTTGGAGGTCTTTTTGCCGTGGGGCAGGTTCATTTCCTCAAACAGGACCTCGCCCAGCTGCTGGGTGCTGTTCAGGTTGAAGGAATGACCCGCCGCGGCGGTCACCTGGTCCCGCTTTTCCCCGATCTCCGCCGTATAGCGGGCGCCCAGATCCCGCAGGAAGTCCGTGTCCACGGTAAAGCCGGCGCGCTCCATGCGGAACAGCACAAAGCTCAGCGGCATCTCGACCTCCCGCATCAGCTTCATCATACCGTCGGCTTCCACCTGTTTTTGCTGCCAGGCGGCCAGGGCGCACAGGGTGCCGGCGTTCTCCGGCAGGTCCGGACACAGGGCCCCGAGGCGGTAGCTCTTCTCCTGGGGATTGAGCAGATAGGCCGCCAGCATGGTATCCCAGCCGAAGGTCTCCGGAACGGGCAGTCCGCACCGGTCGATCATGTGCAGCAGAGCCTTTCCGTTATGGACAATCCCATCCCCGTGTTGCAGCTCCGTCAGGAGCGCCCGGAAGACTTCCGCCGGATCCATCCCGGGGTTCAGAAGGTCGCCTCCCAGAACGATTTCAGCGTTTTTTCCGCCTTCCCGTGCCAGAGAAATCCCCAGATCCGAAACAAAGACACACAAGGGTCCGTGTTTGGATGTCTCCTGGAGCCAGGAGACGATCTCTTTTTCGCTGTTCAGAATATCCGGCGCTCCGAAGTCGATGGGGGACAGTTTCGGCTTTGCCGACTCTTCCTCAGGCGCGCCGGCTTCGTCCAGGCGGCGGATGATGCTGTTCAGCTTGAGCTTCGACAGCGCCGGGATGCCGTTGCGCAGGTCCGGCAGCGCGCAGGCGGACAGGCTGAAGTCCACCGGGGCGTCCCGCCGGATGGTCGCCAGGTCCTTGCTGAAGCGGGCCTGGTCCGCGAAGGCGGCAAGCTTTTCTCCCAGCTTGCCCTTTACCTTATCCGCGTTGGCCAGCACTTCTTCCAGGGTGCCGTATTCCTGCAGGAGTTTCACCGCGGTTTTGTCTCCCACGCCGGGAACGCCCGGGATATTGTCGCTGGAGTCGCCGGCCAGGCCCTTCCAGTCCGTGACCTGTTCCGGCGTGAAGCCGTATTCCTCATATACTTTGGCAGGGGTGAAACGGATGGTTTCGGAGATGCCCTTGCGGGTGAACATGAGTTCCGTACCGCCGCCCACCAGCTGCAGCGCGTCCCGGTCGCCGGTCAGCAGCAGGGGCGTGACGCCGGCCGCCGCGCCCTTCAGGCTCAGCGTGCCCAGCAGGTCGTCCGCCTCCCAGCCCTGGAGGGAGAAACGGCGGATGCCCATATCGTCCAGCAGGGAAAGGATGGTGCCGAACTGCTGGCGCAGCTCCGGCGGCGTTTCCCGCCGGCCGGCCTTGTAGTCGGCGTAGACGGTATGGCGGAAGGTGGGGCCATGCTCGTCGAAGCAGACCGCCAGGTACTGGACGTTCTCTTCCTTGATGACTTTCAGCAGCATGCTGAGGAAGCCGTAGACGGCGTTGGTGTAGGTGCCGTCTGCGTCCATGAGGGGGAGAGCATGAAAAGCTCTGTGCATTAAACTGTTACCATCTACCAGCAGGAATATATCTTTCATGAGGATTCCTCCTTACTATTCAATAACCACTTCCCCCTGCCCCCTTCTCCGCTCTGCAGCTTGATCTGTACTGCAGCTTGAGCGGAGCGGAGACGGGGAATATTTAGAGATGGGGGCTTCGCCCCCAAACCCCCGCCTTCCGGGAAACCGTTTGCCTGACGGATTTGATTGCTTCGGAATGTTTTACGCAACAACTGCATTATATAAGATGTTCCGCTTTCCTGTCTATTCCTTTTCAAACGGACGGAAACATGGTATACTGCGTGGTGCATATATAGAGGAAAGGATGGCGCTGCATGGCCTATACGGTGGGGGCAATTTCGCTCGGGTGCAACAAGAACCGGGTGGATACGGAAACGGCGCTCGGCCTGCTGAAGGAAAAGGGCTACCGGCTGACCGGCGATCCGGCGGAAGCGGATATCCTGCTGGTGAACACCTGCGGGTTCATCGATCCCGCGAAGGAAGAGTCTGTGAACACCATCCTGGAGATGGCGGAGTATAAGACGTCCGGCCGCTGCAAGGTGCTGGCCGTCACCGGCTGCCTGAGCCAGCGCTATCCCGGGGACCTGATGAAGGAAATCCCGGAGATCGACGTGCTGCTGGGCGTGAACCAGTACGCGGAGCTGCCCGCCGCCATCGAAAAGGCGCTGGCAAAACAGCAGCGGCCCTGCCTGTATGAGGACGACCACAGCTATTACGAGCACGACCGGGTGCTGACCACGCCTTTCTACTCCGCCTATATCCGGATCGGCGAGGGCTGCTCCAACCGCTGCACCTTCTGCGCGATCCCGATGATCCGCGGTCCCTACCGCAGCCGGAAGGAAGACGCCGTCCTGAACGAGATCCGGTCGCTGGCCGCCTCCGGGGTGCGGGAACACATCCTCGTCGCCCAGGACACGACCCGTTACGGAACGGAGGACCATCCCCACACCACCCTGCCGGACCTGATGCGCAAAGCCGCCGCCATCGACGGCGTGGACTGGCTGCGGGTGCTGTACTGCTATCCGGATGAAACGAACGACGAACTGCTGGACGTGCTGGCGGACGCGGACAACGTCTGCCCCTACCTGGATATCCCGATCCAGCATATCAACGCGGACCTGCTCCGCCGCATGCATCGCCGGGGAACCCGGGAGGACATCCTCCGCTGCGTCCGCGGCGCCCGGGAGCGGGGGCTGACCCTGCGGACCTCCCTGATCGTCGGCTTTCCCGGGGAAACAGAGGACCAGTTCAAGGAACTGCTGGACTTTGTGGCGGAAACAGAGTTCGACCGGCTGGGCGCCTTCGCCTATTCGCCAGAAGAAGGAACCCCCGCCGCGAAGATGCCGGACCAGATCCCGGACGAGATTAAGCAGGAACGCCTGGACCGGCTGATGTCCCTGCAGCAGGGGATTTCCCTGAAGCGGAACCGCGCGCGGACTGGCAGCGTCGAACAAGTGCTGGTCACGGATACGGACGGCAAGGGCAACGTGCTGGGCCGCAGCAGCCGCGAGGCGCCGGAAACCGACGGCGAGATTTACGTTTTCTGCAAGGACGCCCGGCCGGAGCCGGGGCAGTTTATCCCGGTCCGGATCGACTCCGCCGAAGAATATGACCTGAGAGGTACAATGCTGTGAACCTGCCCAACAAGCTGAGCGTCGCCCGGGTGCTGTGCATTCCCGCCATCGTGACGCTGCTGCACTTTTTCGATCCCGTCTGCCGGTATATCGCCGCGGCGCTGTTTATCATCGGCTGCCTGACGGACTTCCTGGACGGACGCATCGCCCGGAAACAGAACCTGGTCACGGATTTCGGAAAGTTCATCGACCCTGTGGCCGATAAGCTGCTGGTGCTGACTACCCTGATCATGCTGATCCACCTGGGTATGATGCCCGCCTGGATCGTGATCGTGATTCTCTGCCGGGAACTGGCCGTGGACGGCCTGCGGATGGTCGCCGTGACCAAGGGCCAGGTGATCGCCGCCGGAAAGCTGGGCAAATGGAAGACCGCCTGCCAGATGGTGATGATCAGCGCGATGCTGATCCTGGACCTGTCGGTGTACGATTCCTGGCCCATCGCCGTGCTGGCCGGCATCGTGGTGGTCCTGACGCTGGTCTCCGGTGTGGAATACTTTGTCCGGAACGCCTCGGTGCTTTCCGAAAAGTAAACTTCTTCCGGTTTCCACACTTTCTTTTCCACAGTCCGGTGAATTCCTTGCAAACTGTGGATGAATTTTCCGGTATTCGGCCGGTTTGCCGGTCCGGATCCCGAACGACCCGTTCCCGGGTACCCGGCATCCTGTCCAAAAGAAGGATTTGCGGGGGCAGGTATTGAATTATTTCAGGAATCCTGTTAATATCAGTGGAACGATATCCCCATATATTCCACAGCGGAAACCGCGGCCTGCCGCGCCTCTTCCGCGTTATCCACCGTTTTCACACGGTCTATTACGACAACGGATTAATCTATTATATAAAGATTATTCCGCTTTCGATGAGAGAGGTTGAACCAGATGATCCTATCGATGAATTCCCAGGACCTGCTCGAAGGACTGAACATCGTCACGAGAGCCCTGTCCTCCCGTCCGGCCAAACAGATTCTGGAAGGCGTCCTGATCTCCGCTGAGGAGAACCGGGTGCTGATGACCTGCTCCGACGGATCCCTGACGATTGAGTACACCAACGCCGCTTCCGTCCAGGAAGAAGGCCAGACGGTGCTGCCCGGCCGGATCTTCGCGGAGATGATCCGGAAGATGCCCGCCGGTACCGTGACCATCACGGAACAGGATCATCGCAGCGCCACGATCCGCTGCATGAAGAACCGCAGTTCCCTGGCCGTGATGAATCCGGCGGAATATCCGGAAATCAATCCGATGAAGACCGGCTCCAAGGTGAAAATCCAGCAGAACAAGCTGAAAGAGATGATCTCCCATGTGGTTTTTGCCATCGCGACGGACGAGAGCCGCCAGATCCTGACCGGCAGCCTGCTGGAAGTGAACCGCAGCGAGGCGCGGCTGGTGGCGCTGGACGGATTCCGCCTGGCGATGTACAAGCTGTTCCAGCCCTTTGAACTGCCGGCCGGCGTGGACATGGTCAGCGCCGTGATTCCCGGAAAAGTGCTGAGCGAGCTGACGAAGATCCTGCCGGATGACGACGCGTTCTGTTCCCTGCTGGTGGATAAGGGCAGGATGCAGTGCACCTTCGGAAACATCCGCCTGTCCAGCGTGCTGCTGGCCGGGGAGTATATCGATTACCGCCGGATCCTGCCGACAGAGTTCAAGACCGAAGCGCTGGCCCTGAAGGACAACGTGCAGGACGCCATCGACCGGGCAAGCCTGATGGCAAGGGAAGGCAAGAACAACCTGATCAAGATGAGCTTCAAAAACGATACGCTGAAGATCTCCTCCAACGCGGAGCTGGGCGACGTGGAAGAAGAAATGGAAGCTTCCCTGAACGGCGATCCCATCGATATCGCTTTCAACGCCCGGTATATCACGGACGTGATCCGCAATGTGCCGGACGACGAGCTGTGCATGAAGTTCAACTCCAGCGTCAGCCCCTGCGTGGTGGTGCCGCAGACAGGGGACGATTATCTCTACCTGATCCTGCCGGTCCGGGTTTTCCAGTAAAAACGGTAAAGGATATGATCTGAAAACGGCCGTCCGGGTTCCGGATGCAGCCGTTTTCTGTTTCGGACGAAAATGCTGATCAAAGAACTGAAACTGAAGAATTTCAGAAACTATAAAGAGCTGGCGCTCAGCCCGCACCCCGGCGTCAATCTGTTCTTCGGACGGAACGGATCCGGCAAGACGAACCTGCTGGAGGCAGTGCATTACTGCTCCCTCGGCCGGTCCCACCGGATTTCCAACGACGCCAACGCGGTGAAGAACGGCGAGGCGTTCGCTCTTTCTTCTGTGCTGATTCAGAATATGCTGGGACAGCGGGAAATCGCCGTGCGTTTTCATCCGGACGAGGTACAGAAAAAAGAGATCCTGATCGATCAGAAAAAGATCGCGAAGTTTTCCGATATGATGGGCTGCCTGCGCTGTGTGATCTTCTCGCCGGAGGATCTGGGACTGATCAAGGAAGGGCCGTCCCTGCGGCGGCGCTACCTGGATATGATGATCAGCCAGATCAACCGGGGATACTTTATCGCGCTGCAGCAATATCGCGCCGGCATGGACCAGCGCAACGCCGTGATCCGGAACCTGCGGGCGAACGGCACGGGAAATTTGCAGATTCTGTCCGCCTTTGAGGAAACCATGGCCGGGCCGGCCGCGGTCATCATCCGGGAGCGGCGGAAGATCGTTTCGCTTTTGTCCGATATCGCGGCGGAAACCTATCAGCGGATTTCCGATACGGACGAGGTGTTCAGGCTGGGTTATCATTCCTCGGTGAAGGAGGATACGGAGATTGAGGAGACGCTCTGCCGGCTTTTCCGGGAAAACCGGGAGGATGATATCCGGATGGGTTTCACTTCCGTGGGCCCGCACCGGGACGACCTGACGCTGACGATGAACAAAAACCAGATGAAACAGTTTGCCAGCCAGGGACAGATCCGGACCGCCGCGCTGAGCATGAAGCTGAGCCAGATGAAGATTTTGCGGGATCTGAGCGGGGAGGAGCCGGTGCTGCTGCTGGACGACGTGATGAGCGAGCTGGACCGGAAGAGAAGGGCCTGCCTGATCGGGGAGATCAGCGGATTCCAGACGTTTATTACCTGCGCGGACCGGGATGACGTGGACTGTGAGAAGGTTCAGCAGATATGGAAGGTATCGGCGGAAGACGGGGAAGCAAAAGTAGAATTAATTCATAATTCAGAATTCAGAATTCAGAATTAATGACCAGACTGATTATTTTTTATATTTAATGCAGAATGTTTCACGTGAAACAATTTAATTAAACACGTATATTTCAACAGGCAGAGCATCATTAGTAAATATAATTCTGAATTCTGAATTATGAATTCTGAATTGGAAATTCGGAGAATTTCACTATGCCGCAATGGACGAAGGACCAGGAGAGCGTAATCGCCTCTTCATCGGAGAGGCTTGTTTGCTCTGCCGCGGCGGGTAGCGGAAAGACCGCCGTGATGATCGAGCGGATCGTCCGGCTGATACGGGAAGGGGCGGATCCTTTTTCTTTCCTGGTGATTACCTTTACGAACGCGGCGGCGGCGGAGATGAAGGAGAAGATCCGTGAGCGGCTGATGAAGGAGCGGAATGATCCGGTCATCGCGGCGGCCGCGGAGAAGGCCGGGGCGATGGAGGTCTGCACGATCCATGCCTTCTGCCAGCACCTGATCCGGCAGGAGTTCCAGATCGCCCGGGTGGATCCGTTTTTCCAGATCTGCACCGGCGCCCAGCGGGACAAGCTGTTTAACGACGCCTTCCGGGAGGCCTGCAACACGCTGAAGCAGCAGGAGGACCCGGATTACCTGTCCTTTACCCTTCAGTATGAGCCGGGCGCCGCGAAGGACATCGTGACCGAGGTCTGGCACTTCATCATGAGCCTGCCGGAGCCCTTCGCCTGGCTGGCGGAAAAAACGGAAAGCGTGCCGCTGAACTATGACCGGGACCATCCCTGGTATAGGACCGTTTCCCGGATGATGAACGAGAAGATCCTGACGATGCAGGTCATCCTGCGCCGGCAGGCGAAGATGTTCGATGAATATGAGAAGCAGGAAGCCTACCGGGAGGTCTGGAAAGCGGACTGCGCCCTGGTGGACGCGCTGCGCCGCTGGAAGGACGGGGAGGACGTCCGTCCGGAGGAGATCGAGGGCGGGATGGTGAAGGCACCGGTGCTCCGGAAGCTGAACGACCGCGAGATCGCCTGGAAAGACCAGTATCGGGATCTGCGGAAGGAACTGAAGGAAGCGGTCGACGCGGTTCTGTACTGGATGATGCCTGACGAAGCGCAGCGGACGAAGGAGTTCACCCGGATCCGGGACGCGCTGCGGGGCCTGCGGAAAATCACGGAGGAAACCCATGCCGCTTATGAAAGGAACAAGGCGCGGGCCTGCGTGCTGGACTTTACCGACCTGGAGCACAAGGCGCTGGCCATCCTGAAGGATGAGGACGGCCGCGCGGCGGTGCGCGCCCGGTACCGGCGGATCTTTGTGGATGAATGCCAGGATATTTCCTCCGTGCAGGATACGCTGATTGAGTCGCTGGCCGGCGGGGGGAACACCCTGTTCATGGTCGGGGACGTGAAGCAGAGTATTTACCGTTTCCGCCTGGCGAACCCGGACCTGTTCCGGAAACGGATTGAGCACAGCGAAAGGGACGGGGGAGAATGTATCTTCCTGCAGGAGAACTTCCGTTCCCGGCCGGAGATCCTGGAAACCGCCAACACGATCTTCCGGGACGTGATGCGGGCGTCCGTCGCGGATATCGACTATCAGCCCCGGGACGAGCTGAAACCGGGCCTGACGGATTTTAAGGGCCAGGTGCCGGTGGAGGTGGATCTGCTGGTTCCCGGCGGGGACCTGTCCAAACTGGAAACCGTTGCGGCCCATACCGCGGAGCGGATCCGCGAGCTGGTGGACAGCAAACAGTTCCAGTATAAAGATATCGTGATCCTTATGCCCGAGGTAGCCGCGGACGGGGCGAAGCTGGCCGATTTGCTGAAGGAACAGGGGATCAACGTCTTCTTTGAAGGAAAGGGAGACTTCTTTGACCAGCCGGAAGTTGAATTGTTCCGGAACCTGCTGGCCCTGCTGGATAACCCGCGCCTGGACCTGCCGCTGCTCACGGTGCTGGTCAACCCGCCCTTCTCCTTTACCGAGGAGGAGCTGAGCCTGATCCGGCTGAAAAACACCGGCCGGGGCGTGCCCTTCTGGCAGGCCTTTGATACGGCGGCCGAAGAGGACGGCGAGCTCGGGGAGAAATGCCGGAAGGTGAAAGAGCGGATCGAAGGCTGGCGCTTCCTGGCGCGGCGGACCCGCCTGCCGGACTTCCTCTGGTATCTGCTGGAGGATTCCGCCCTGTCGGCGATCTTCGGGGCGGGGGACCGGGGGAGCGCCGCGCAGAAGAACCTGCGCAACGTCTGCCTGCAGGCGGAACGCGCCGCCGGCCGGGGCGCCGCGGACCTGCGGGGTTTCCTGGATTTCCTGTCGGAGCAGGCATCCGGCGGAGAGACCCAGGCGGCCGCGTCCCTGGGAAGCGCGGACGACCTGGTCCGGATCATGACGATGCACAAGTCCAAGGGACTGCAGTTCCCGGTGGTGTTCTGCCTCGGCCTGGAAAAGGGCCTGAAAGGGAAAGCCGGCAGCGCTGTCCGCCTGGATGAGGAACTGGGGCTGTGCCTGCGGTATAAAGTGCCGGAGTGGCGCCTGTCCCGCCGGACCGCCGCGGACGAGATCTTTGAGTGGAAGAAAGCCCACGACGTGAAGGCGGAAAAAATCTGCCTGCTGTATGTGGCCGTGACCCGGGCGCAGCAGAAGCTGTTCCTTGTGGGCGCGTCGGAAGATCGCGCGCTCTGGCACATGCCGTCAGGTGATCACCGGGCCCTCGCCGCGTCAGATTACCTGGACTGTATTCTGCCGGCACTGTACGATGAAGAGGAGAAATCCACAACCTTTGCACAGGGCTCAAAGCCTTGGAATATAACGGTTTTCGAGGATATTCAACAGAAAATTGTGGAAAGTCCGGAAGTTATTCACAGCCTGGATGAGTGGGTTGATTCCTTGCTTTCAGCGCCGCCTGTGGATGAACTGTGGAAGGATGATCCGGCGGAAAAAGAAGCGGAACAGACCGAAAACGGGCTGAAAAAATACTCCGTGACCGCGCTGCTGCAAAACGCGCGTAACCGGATCTTCCTGGAGGACGAGGAACAGACCCCGGAGGAGAAGCGGACGCCGGACTATGTGGAACGCGCCATGAAGCGCTACCAGGCGGCCGGTACGCCGGCCTTCATGCGGCCCGCGAAGGAAGCGGACGGCGCGGCCCGGGGAACGGCCATGCACCGCTTCCTGTCCCTGGTGGACCTGGACGCTATCCGGGAAGCGGGCGGCACGGACGCGGAAACCCTGGCCGCGGCGCGGGACAGGCTGGTCGCGCATCGGGTGTTCACGGAAGAGGAAGGATCCTGGATCCGGCCGGAGGCGGCGGCGAAGTTCTTCGCTTCGGACATCGGGAAGCGGATGCTGGCGAGTCCGGAGGTTCACCGGGAATGGGATTTCAACCTCTATGTACCGGAGCGGGGCATGATCCTGCAGGGGATGATCGACTGCGCCTTCCGGGAGGGAGACGGCTGGATCCTGCTGGACTACAAGACGGACCGCATCCGGGACGAAGAGGCGTTTGTGGAGGAATACCGGCCCCAGCTGGAATGGTATGCTGCGGCGCTTCGGCGGCTGACCGGCCTGCCTGTGAAAGAAAGCTGGCTTTATGCACTGTCTGTGGATAAGGCGATGCGGATTGACGCCCCCGGGAGGGGGTAAAACGGCGGGTTCCGCGAATCCGCTTTCCGGCGTTGCGGGACAAGGGGAAAGCGGCCCAAAACGGGTCCCGGCATGGTCAGATTTGTTACCAGAAAAACAAACAAGTTATCCACAACTTGCGAAGCCTTGAGTTATGGGCACTTACAAAAAACCGATCCACGGAAGTGAGGATTTTCAACGCTTCCGTGGATCGGACCAGTTTTTGGCAAAGGGGTGGAAAACTGTGGATAACCTGTGGAAATCACTCTGAACTGTGGAGGAGTCAGGGCTGGGGAGCCTCGTCTTCCCCGTCCGCCAGGGAGGTCAGGGGCAGGTCGCTTTCGAGGAAAGGATCGTCCTCGGACAGGAGGGTTTCCCCTTCGGCCAGGGGCAGTTCCGAAGCCTCTTCCGGCGCCGCTTCTTCTTCGGGTTCTTCTTCGGTTTCCGCTTCTTCTTCGGGGGCTTCCGGGGCGTCGTCTGACGGGAAGGAGACGTTCAGGTAATGCTCCTCGTCCATCTGGACCCGCAAGCGGTCGCCGTAGCCGGGCAGGGGGATGACCTCCGTTGTGCGGCAGCTGGCCGTGCGGGCATAATCCACCGCCGTGTCCGCCCGGTGGAAATAATGCATGGGGATCAGGATCCGGGGCTTGGCGGCGAGGATGAAATAGTTGGCGCCGGCCTCGTACATGGTGCCCTGGCGGGGATCCACGGGGAAGAAGGCCACGTCGATCCGTTCCTTCGAGAGGGGCTGTACGGCCTTGCGGAATTCCGCGTCCGCCTCCTCAATTTCCTGCATGGTGGATTCCTCCCGCCAGTGCCAGAAATTCAGGTCGCCGGCGTGGAAGAGGCGGATGCCGCCGAAATCAGCCAGGAAGCTGACGCCCAGGTCCGTGGAGTCAAAGGCGGTGACGGTCAGCTCGTCCGAAAGCTTCAGCGTGTCGCCCGGCGCCATGCGTTTGCCCCGGGTGCCCACCGGCATATCCGAGGAAACGATATAGGAAACATTGGCCGCGCCGCTCCAGGTGAAGACGACGGGGTCAAGATGGTCGATATGTTCATGGCTGATGAAAACGAAGACGTTATCGAATTTCGCGAGGATTTCGGGGGTCAGCTGTTTGTCCGGGGTCAGTTCCCCGCGCTCCCCGCGCCAGTAGTCGAAAACAAGCAGCGTATGTTCACCCGCAACGGAAAAACCACTGTGGTAATAATGGGTGATCAGCACATTTTGCTCCACGAAGATGCGCACCTCCACGGCAAATCAAACAGCTTCCTTTGTCTTTCGCGCCAAAGGGAACAAGACAAGTAATCTATCTCAAAAGCCGCCTGAAGGGAGAGGCAGCGAACCGTTTCTACCAAATTTTAACACTCTTTCCCACTGTTGTCAAATTTTCGACCTGTATTCTCCACAGGAACGACGGAAAACAGACATAAATGAGCCTGATTTGGTAATCATTCCCCACCGGGACGAAAAAAAGGACCGCCGAAGCGGTCCTTTTTTGGGTCTGTGGATTATGCCCAGGGATTCTCTGTCGGATAGGGCAGATTCTTGGGCTGGTTCCAGGCGATGTCCTTCACGCCCAGATACTTGAAGACTTCGAACAGGAGCTTGCCGCAGTGGGTGAACGCGACGGCGCCGTGATGCGGATAGCGCTTCTGGACGAGCACGTGGCGGTAGAAGCGGCCCATTTCCTTGATGGCAAAGATGCCGATGCCGCCGAAGGACTGGGTGGCCACGGGCAGCACTTCGCCCTCAGCCAGGTAGGCGCGGACTTCGCCTTCGGAATCGCACTGCAGGCGGTAGAAGGTGATCGGGCCGGCGGCGATGTCGCCTTCCAGCGTGCCGCGGGTGAAATCGGGTTCGCTGCCTTCGGGCTCGAGCAGGCGGTGCTGGATCAGCTGATACTTGATCGCGCGGCTGTCGCACATCTTGCAGCTGGGGGTGTTGCCGCAGTGGAAGCCCATGAAGGTGTCATGCAGCGTGTAGTCGTACTTGCCCTTGATATCCTTGTCGTAGATATACTCCGGCACGCTGTTGTTGATGTCCAGCAGGGTGACCGCGTCGCCGGTCAGGCAGGCGCCGATGTACTCGCTCAGGCAACCGTAGATATCCACTTCGCAGGAAACCGGCATGCCGCGGGAGGCCAGGCGGCTGTTGACGTAGCAGGGCTCGAAGCCGAACTGGGACGGGAAGGCGGGCCAGCACTTGTCGGCGAAGGCCACATACTTCCGGGCGCCCTTGTGGTTTTCCGCCCAGTCGAGCAGGGTCAGTTCAAACTGAGCCATGCGCTCGAGCATGTCGGGATAATATTTGCCTTCGCCCATTTCCTTGGCCATGTCGGCGGAGACTTCGGCGATGCGCTTGTCGCCGGCGTGCTCTTTGTAGCTGACCAGCAGATCCAGTTCGCTGTTCTCTTCCACTTCGATGCCCAGCTCATACAGGCCCTTGATGGGGGCGTTGCAGGCGAAGAAGTCCTGGGGACGGGGCCCGAAGGTGATGATCTTCAGGTTCTTCAGGCCGACGATCACGCGGGCGATCGGGATGAACTCGGCGATCTTGTCAGCCAGTTCATCGGCGGTGCCGACGGGATATTCCGGGATGTAGCCCTTCAGATGGCGCATGCCCAGGTTGTAGGAGCAGTTCAGCATGCCGCAGTAAGCGTCGCCGCGGCCGTTGATCATGTCTCCGTCGCCTTCGGCGGCGGCCACGAACATGACGGGTCCGTCAAACTTCTGGGCGATCAGGGTTTCGGGCGTTTCCGGTCCGAAGTTGCCCAGGAACACGCAGGCGGCGTTGCAGCCGGCGGCGTTGAGCTCTTCAACGGCCTTGAGCATGTCTTTTTCATTCTCGACCGTGGTCTTGATCTCAACGAAGTTCAGTTCCTTCTGGCCGCACTTCGCGGCGATGGCGGCGCGGCGCTTCTCGCTCAGCGCGATGGGGAAACAGTCGCGGCTGACGGCGACGAGTCCCAGCTTGATGACAGGGATGTTGTCCATCATGGGTTGTAACCTCCTCAAAAAATATACTTTATGACCGTAAAGATGTACGGACTTACCATGTACTGTTAAGCATAGCATCCCGGATGGCGGAAGTCAACGCAAAATGAGATTTTTCCACTGTTTCAGAACCATTTTGAACAAAAACCGGGACCCGGAATGTGGTCGGCCGGGACGCCGGCCACAAGATGTTGTGAATGCTTTTTACGGGCGGAAAAAAGACCGAAATAACTGTTGCAAAACAAAGGAAAAACAGGTACAATACCCTCCGGAACTTATTACGCGTAACGCGCATCATTAAGAGGAGGGTTTTTTCCATGGCAGTTAAAGTTGCGATTAATGGCTTCGGCCGCATTGGCCGTCTTGCGTTCCGTCAGATGTTCGGCGCTCCCGGATATGACGTGGTCGCCATCAACGACCTGACCAGCCCCGCGATGCTGGCTCACCTGCTCAAGTATGACACCGCCCAGAAGGGCTACTGCGGCGTGATCGGCGAGAACAAGCACACCGTCGAAGCGACCGAGAATTCCATCATCGTTGACGGCAAAGAGATCACCATCTATGCCATCAAGGACGCCAAAGAGTGCCCCTGGGGCGAGCTGGGCGTAGACGTCGTGCTCGAGTGCACCGGTTTCTACACCTCCAAGGAAAAGTCCATGGCCCATATCGAAGCCGGCGCCAAGAAGGTTGTTATCTCCGCTCCCGCGGGCAATGACCTGCCGACCATCGTTTACAACGTCAACCACAAGACCCTGAAGCCCGAAGACCAGGTCATCTCCGCTGCCAGCTGCACCACCAACTGCCTGGCGCCCATGACCAAGGCCCTGAACGATGCCTTCCCGATCCAGGCCGGCATCATGACCACTGTACACGCCTACACCGGCGACCAGATGATCCTGGACGGCCCGCACCGCAAGGGTGACCTGCAGCGTGCCCGTGCCGGCGCCGCCAACATC
>JBGUHQ010000079.1:0-94063 GCA_045112195.1 Christensenellales bacterium
CTTGATCTGACGCAGGCTCAGGCGTTGGTGAATAACTATCCCGGAAGTGTAATGGAGAAGGAGGTCGGTTGATTTGAACTGGGAAACAATCGTCGTCGCGCTGATCGCGGCGCTGGGTCCGCTGATCGGGACCGTGCTGACTATCCGGCAGCAGTCCCGTTTCATTGATTACCGGATGGAACTGGTGGAGAACCGGGTCAAGGATCTCTCCGACAAGGTGGACAAGCATAACAATTTCGATCGGAGGCTGGTCGCGATTGAGACAAAACTGAACATGAAACAGGAGGCAGAAAAGAAATGAAACTGAACTGGAAAGTCCGCTTTAAGAACAAGGTCTGGCTGGGAAGCTTCCTGAGCCTGATCGTCGGCTTTATCTACAGCATGCTGGCCCTCTTCGACGTCTTTCCGCAGGTAACGCAGAACCTGGTGGTGCAGCTGCTCAACCAGGTGCTGACCTTCCTGGGGCTTATCGGGGTGATCGTGGACCCGACCACCGCGGGGATAGGGGACAGCGAGAGAGCGATGACGTATGTCGAGCCTTGGGATGACAGGATTGATAACTGAATAGGGACGGAAGACCAGCAGGGCATGATGCTCTGCTGGCTCTTTTTCTTTTTGGGGGATGTGGTATGATAACAATATCGAAGAATGAAAACAATGTAATAATATAGTTGGAGGCGCCAAAGTATGGTGAACCCACTGTGGGTCCGAATATCCGCAAACCAACAGATTACTTAAAAACAATTGTGCCGAAGTATTCCGGGCAATGGAAGTTTGGTTTTTCCAGGTCAATCTGCGTCCAGGACAGGTAATGTCTTTTGACCGTCATGTTTCCGCACTTGTACATATTGGCGCGCCATTCCCCTTCAAACCGGGCATCCGGAATAAACAGGCGGATAAAACTCAGCGGAATCTGATAATATACTTCCCAGCCGTCGGCTGTCCTGCCGGTACGGATCCCGAAGTATTGCTCGGCATCATCCCTGACAAGATTGACGCGGTCTGATTTGTCGGGGCCGTACTGGCTGCACAGGCAGCCGTTCGGGTTGATTTCAAAATTGAAATAATTGTCTGACCCGCTGACCTGGAAGAAGAATTCCAGGCAGCTGTCCTCATATACGGGTGAAAGCGGCTCGGTGTTTTCCGCGCGAATGTCTTTTTCAGCAGCGGACAGATGCACATAGAGGTTGTCATCATCATGGCAAAGCTGGCCCCGGGCCCGTATGCCTGTATCATCCGTCCATAACACTTTGTCGATCGGTATGGAGGGGATGCTGTCCCAGTCCGGCGCCGCGCTGACCCTGGAAACGACATAACGCTTCTCTTCCGCGGAATCAGCGCTCGGCTCGTCCTTCCCGTGCTCCCTTTTGTAGATTCTTTCGCTGCCGTTTTCACTGTCAATATAGATCATTTCGATCTGATCCCTGCTGTTGAAAACGAGCTTTGCCCGGGAACCGTCATCCAGGCGCCAGACAAAATAGACGATGCCGGACCCTTCTAAACCGAATTGTCCGATTTCTTTAACGATGTCTTCGAGGCTGCTGTCTTTGTCAAGACGCTCAAAGTATTCCCTGGTGACCGGGGCTTTTTCGGCCAGGGAGGCCGGAACAAGCAGAACCAGGGCGGCCAGCAGGGCAAAGACGCTTTTTTTCACGATCTGATCCTCCTCAGGGACCGGAAACCGGGTCCCGTTATTTCAGCTCATTCAGGTCAAGGACGACCTCGGAGAGCATGTTGGCGCCGTAGGCGAAGAAGGCGGAAGGGGCCGGAAACCTCATGACGCTGGAAAAACCGTTTTTCTCCGCGTTCCGGACCGCGCGGTCCATATGGTAATTGCTGCTGATCATCACAACGGGTTTGTCCGGTGAGATCATCCGGGCGATATTCTCAAAATTCTCTTTCGTGGTGGACGCCTGGTCTTCCATCATCAGGCTTTCTTCCGGTACGCCTTTCGCCGTCAGGATATCACGCATGACGTCCGCCTCCGTCCGGCCGGATTCGTCCGCGTTGCCGCCGGTGAGGATCAGCTTCGCTCCGGGGTGCTGATCCAGGTATTCCCGGGCCGTATCCAGCCTGGCAATCAGGTCAGACGAAGCTTCCCCGTTTTCCAGCGCCAGCCCGAGCACGATGACGTGATCCGCCTGACCCGCGTTTTGAACGACGCTGCCGACGATCACTTTCCCGCAGAAGAAGATGATTACCGCGCTCGCGAGGACGATCACGACGCGCAGGATCCAGCCGATGACCCGGACAGCGACGGGCTTCCACCTGGTGAAAAGATTGAACCGGATATCCAGCGCGAACAGCAGCAGAACCGCGCAGAGGATGCGCTGGTAGACAAAGACTTCCTGATAGTCAGACTTCAGGACGACGGTGTTGATTCTGGCGGGCATGACGATAGCGACCTCGGCGATGAGCATCGCCACCAGCGCGAGCAGAATATCGCCGACGATCCTCCGGGCAAGTGAAGGCCGGTTTGCTGTTTTCATGGCTCCTCCTTATAACGCTGCGTCATGGACAGATTCACTTCCATGTGTTTACTGTAATTCGCTGTACCGGATTTTTCCCACGCAGACCATATCCGGATCCGCCCGCTCCAGGAAGGATTCGGCGGCCAGCTTTTCGGAAGGATTCACCTGCAGGGTGTATTCCCTTCAGGGGTGATGACGGCGTACACCGGGGCGGCCGTCTCCTCCGCGGTTGCCGGGGCGGAATCCGGATTGACGATGATCGGCGTTTCCGCGCCGGCATGCGCCGCGAACAGCAGCAGGGAAAGAATCAGCCCCAAAGCCGCAAGTTTTTTTCATGCGCATATCTTTCCCTTATCTTTTTACAGCATTCTGATCATCCTTGAAACCAGCCCGTCCTGATCCTTTTCGACCTTCAGCACAAAATCAAACCGGTTCCGGTCGATGCACATCCAGAAATCTTTTTCGGGATAGACGTCCTGCTGCGCTGGGTCAAAAAAGTGCCGGCCGCCTCCCCGGGAGAGGGATTTTAGTTTCCCGTCGATATCCGGCATATCCCGGCCTGTCAGCAAGGACTGAAGGAAAGACGCGCAGAGCTCATCCTCCTCCGCAGGCTGCAGGCCGGCTTTCCCCATACAGACCAGGGAGACTTTTTCCGGGGCTTTTTTACGGACGTATGCCGCGATTGCAGCCGCGTTCACAAAGCTGCCGGTGAGGATCTCATCCGCGTGCACCGCGTTGACGATTCCCTGCGTGCCGGCGCTGGTCGTATGGATAACCCGCTTTCCCCGGATCACCTCCGGATTGATTGAAGAGGGAGAATTCCCCAGGTCGCAGCCGTCGATCTTCCTGCCTTGCCGTTCTCCGACCAGAATGCAGTCCGGGTCTTTTTCCTTCCAGGCAAACGTGTTTTCAATGCTGCCGACCGGGCGTATTTCCCCGGCTCCAAGGGCATAAAGCCAGCATTCCATGGAAAATGCCCGGAAAACATCGATAATTACGGCAAGTCCGTCAGCCCGTTTCGCGCCTTCGATCAGATGATAAATCTCAATATTCACAGGAATCTTTTCTCCGTTCCGGCTTTGTGATGGTTTCATTGCTACCATATTCCATTTACAAAGAGAAGTCAAATCCGGAAGGGAAGGCCTGCCGGGCATGATTCCATGATTCCACGGGAGATTCAGAGCCGGAAAAAACCAATTTGGTCAAACAGAATTCATCCTGCTTATTGCCCGCGGGAGCACAATATGATATGATATTCTGTACACAGAACAAAGCATCGTTTTTCCATAAGCGCCTGCCAAAGACACCGGGGAAACCTGCCTACGGCATCCCTGCCATCTTTTCCATTCCGGAGGAACAGCCGAAATGAGCCGCCTGAAAAAATCATGGATTATCCTGGTAAATGTGGCCCTGATGGCGGCCATACTGGTTTTTGTCGCGCTCTATTCCAACCATGAGCGAAAAGAGAACTATGAGCACCAGGTGGAGCATTTTGTCAATACGACCGTCGCAATGGAACGGGTGACGGGAAACTACCTGGAAGGAGAGCAGGGCATCTGTGACAACTGGGCGCAGTATATCAACAGCCGGGAGATGACGCTGGAGGAGGCTGCGGCATACGTCAGGGCTACCCATGCCCAGACTGCCACATCCGCCCACCTGATTGACGCGGAAACCCTGGAAGGCTGGTCAACGCGGTCGAGGGTGAACGCCGAGGACGATTACGGGGTTTCCTATCAGCGGATGGAACTGATCGGGGACGGAAGCTGGATCGCGGATCCCGGCACGGCGATCAACATCACCCGGACCTATACGAATCCCGTCAACGGGGAACAATCCCTGGCCTTCTGCAACCGGATTACGGTGCGGGACGCGGAAACAGGGGAAAAGAAACAGGCTTACCTGCTGCGGGTCGTTCCCATTTCCGCCCTGTCTGAAAAGTGGGTTTTTCCTCAGGAAGAATTCGAGAATGAAGAATTCTCCATGATCGACGCAGAGGGCAACTACATCATCCGGGGACGCTCTTTCAAGAATTCCGGCTTCTTCGAGTTCTACAAATCCTATAACCAGCCGGGCGTCGCAGCCCAGCAGCAGCTGTTCTCGGACATCCTGTCCGGGACAGGGTCGTTTACCATGCTGGATTCAAAGGGCCGGGAGCGCATTGTCGCCCATACGCCCATCACCTCTACAAAGGGGTGGGTGCTGCTGTGCACCGCGCCGGTCAACGACCTGAACGCGAACACGGTGGACTTCCTGTTGATCGGAGTCATAAGCGCCGGGCTGCTGCTGCTGCTCGTGACGGACTTCCTGTATATGCTCTCCCTGAATAAAAAGCTTCGGGTCATGGCCAGGGAGGCGGAATCCGCCAACAAAGCCAAAACCGATTTCCTCTCCACCATGTCCCATGATATCCGTACCCCGATGAACGCAATCATCGGCCTGACCACGATCGCCGAAAAGAACATGGACGACCGGGAGGCCGTGGGAGAGAACCTGAGGAAGATCGGCCTGGCGGGCAGCCACCTGCTGACGCTGATCAACGATATCCTGGACATTTCCAAGGTGGAGAGCGGAAAACTCAGCCTGAGCCCGCTGACCTTCTCCATCGTCGAAACCGTGGAGAACCTGGTGAACATGTCCCAGCCCATGATCAAGGAGAAAAACATCAACTTCAATTTCCGGATCAACCGGATGGAGAAGGAATACCTTTACGCGGATCAGCTGCGGCTGAACCAGATTTACATCAATATCCTTTCCAACGCGATCAAATACACGGAACCGGGCGGCAGCGTATCCGTGGACCTGCGGGAGGAAGAGAGCGAAAAGGAAGGCTGCGTCCGGCTGGTTTATATTGTATCGGACAACGGCATCGGGATGACGCCCGAATTCATGAAAAAGATGTTCGAGCCGTTCTCACGGCAGACAGACAGCCGGGTCAACAGCATCCAGGGAACCGGACTCGGACTTGCGATCACCAGGCAGATGGTGGAACTGATGGACGGGACCATCGACTGCCGGAGCGAAGTCGGGAAAGGTACCACATTTACCATTGTGCTGGATGTTCCCGTCGCCGAGAAGCAGCTGGAGGAAATGCGTTTTGAGGGCGTTGACGCGCTGATCGCGGACGACGACCCGATCCTGCTGGATACCGCCGTGGATACGCTGGAATCGCTGGGCATCACCGCGGAACGGGCGAATGACGGGACAGAAACCCTGGAGATGATCCGCCGCCGGCATGAGGCCGGAAAGGACTACGGCGTGGTCATCCTGGACTGGAAGATGCCGGGCATGGACGGTATCGGGACCATCCGGCGGATCCGGACGGAAATCGACGCCCGGATTCCCATCCTGCTGACTTCCGCTTACGACTGGTCGGATATCGAAGACCAGGCGAAGGAAGCGGGAGCAGACGGATTCATCACCAAACCGCTGTTCCGGTCCAGACTGTATGAGAAAATCAACGCGCTGTTCGGGACGGAAGCAAAGACCGTGGAGCCGGAGGACGACTATTCCGACCTGGCAGGCATGAATATCCTGATCGCGGAAGACAACGACATCAACTGGGAGATCATCTCCGCCATGCTGGGCATGTTCGGCATCAATGCGGAACGGGCCGAAAACGGCCGGATCTGCGTGAACAAAATGGCGGAGGCCGCAGAAGGAAGCTACGAGCTGATTTTCATGGATATTCAGATGCCGGAAATGAACGGCCTGGACGCGACGCGGAACATCCGCGCTTTGGAAAACAAGTGGGCCGCGTCCATCCCCATTATCGCCATGACTGCCGATGCCTTCTCCGAAAACATCGCGGAATGCCTGGAGGCGGGTATGAACGGACATATAGCCAAACCGGTCGACATGAAACTTGTAATCAAGGAAATCCGCAGAATCAAGGAGGAAAAGAAAAAATGAAAAGAATGATTTGCACCATCCTGGCCGCCCTGCTCGTCATCCTGCCGGCCGCCTGTATTTCCCGTGCTCAGGCGGATTCCGGCGCGTTCAAGCCGGCGCTGGACACGGAGACCGGCTGCGAGATTACAGTGGTCGGCGACTATTCCAACTTTGAGGCGCTGGAAGCTGAGTTTGACAGGTTCAACGAGTACTACCCCAACGTCGAGCTGAGCTATGTGAAGCCTGACAAGTACAAAGAGCTGCTGGGGACGGTGCTGAGCGGCGAAAACGCCCCGAACATCTTTTTCTCCTTCAATTCATGGAAACGTGATGATGAGGGATTGCAGGTGGTCTTTGACAAGATGGAGGATCTGTCGGATCCTCAGCTGGGCCTGGATCTGGGCTGTATCCGCTCCGGCCTGCTGAGCACAGACGCGGACGGACGCGTGCTGATGGTGCCGATTTTTGCCAGGAACTACGGCATGCTGGTGAACAATGACCTGTTCGCGAAAGAAGGCCTCCAGGTTCCGACCACCTGGGAGGAGCTGCTGGCGGTGTGCGAGGCGTTCCTGGGCAAGGGTTATGCCAGCCCCATGATGGGCTACAGCGCGGGAGCGGATACGTGCCTGATGAACACGCTGGTCTATCCGGAATTCGTGGCTGCCTTCGCCGGCGATCCCGACGCGCCCCGCGACGGGAACGGAAAGGATCCCTCCCTGGGCAAATACATGCGCCCGGGCCTGGAGGCGATGATGCAGCTGATCGGGAAGGGTTATATCAACCTGGAAAAATGCAATGAGATCAGCGATAACTATACAGCGGTGATTCTCCGCTTCTTTGAGGGAGACGTTCCCATGATGCTGTGCACGGGCGACACTGTATCCGGAACCGGCAAACGGGAAAGCCAGTCCGAGGCGTTCCAGAACGCGCCGTTTACTTATTCCTTCGCCCCTGTTCCGCTGTCAGAAGCCGGAGGCTACTTTATTGACAGTCCGTCCAGGCAGTTCTCGGTCAATAAGGACTGTGACAACCTGGACATGACAAACGAGTTTATGCGCTTCCTGATTTCCCGTGAAGAACTGAACAGGATGGCTTCCGTGAAACGCCTGGTCACGCCGACGGACGATTTGTCCTTCGACGCTGTGTACGCGCCTTTCAGCCAGGTGCCCGCCGAACGGGTGCTGTTCCCGGAGACGATCGGGATCGTGGACGATATGGCCAAACAGATCCGGAACGCGGCTTATCAGGTCGGAACCGGAGAACTTACCATTGACGAGGCAATTGACAAATACGGATCGTTCTGATGCTGCCGTTCCAGGGAGACACAGAAAAAGCGCCGGACAATGAATGTCCGGCGCTTTTTGCAGAATGCAGCGTTACGCATTTCTTCGGCCGGGGGAGTTTTACCTTAATTGCCAGCCTCCGGAAGCTCCGCCGCCGGACGCCGCTCGCGCATCGTTCATGCGTTCCGCATATATATACGCAGAGAAGGAGAGAGGCGGCAGGAAAAATCAATATTTTTTTTCGAACCGGCCGGAACCCTTTCCTGTCAGGGGTTTCCGGCGTCCCCGGTTTCGACCGGAACGATTTCCACGCAGGGTACGGCCAGGTACGCGATGATGTCCTCCAGGCTTCCCCGGGATTCCTTCGGGATATAGAAGAATGATCCGGACGCGGCGCGGTAACCGAAGGAAACCAGGATCGGGACGCCTTCCTCAAACACATACAGATAGACGCAGCTTTTTTGCGCGGTCAGGCCTTCATCCCGGATCAGAGCGGTCGCGGCATTGAAAAACGAGAGATACTCCGTGCCCGCCCGCGCGTTGACGATGGGGCCCAGGGTCGGTATGCCGATGCGCATGAGAAGCTGGTCCTGCAGGACAGGGGACAGGCTGTCCCACAGTTCGCGGCCTTCTTCTTCATCCCGGAGCACCTCTTCAAGGAACGTTTTGGGATCGCTCATGGTGACGGAATACACCGCGACAGGGCTGTCGTAGTCATGGGTGTTCACTTTCTCCCGGACTTCACTGAAGTATTCGGGGCGGGTGAATATGGACAAATAGGCCTCGCTGTCCGTGATCTCGCTCATTATGGCGGTGACCTTCAGGCCGATCCGGTAGTAATCCGGTTCCGACGCTTCGCCGAAGGCGCCGCAGGCCGTGAACAGGAACAGGGCCGCGGTAATCAATATGCAGATCCGTTTTCTGACGTTCATAGTATCCCTCCCCTTTATTCCATCCAGGTGAAATCCTACCATACTCCGGAATAAAAAGAAAGGGAGCCTGCCTTGTGAACGATTTGACAAGCACGGCAAAAATCCACGGACCGGACGGATAGCCGGACCGCGGCAATGATTCCTCCGCTCATCTGCTGACCGTCATATGCTTCCAGATCACGTGATACATTGTCATAAAGCACGCCGTGGCGCCGATTACCTGGCTGGCCAGCTCCGCCCAGAACACGCCGTAAACACCCAGCCCGATATTGGGAAGCAGAAGCGTCAGCGGCGCCACCAGGACAATCTTCCGCAGCAGCGAGAAAAACAGCGCATACCGCGGATAGTTCAGCGCCACAAAAGTGGACTGGCCGGCCTGCTGCAGCGCCATGAAGGGGAAAGCTCCGAAGAAAATCCGGGAGCAGACAATGGTCGTACCGATCAACTGCTCATCGGAAGTAAAAATCCGAATCAGCGGTTCAGGAATGAACATAACCAGCGACCACATAACGATGTTGATGGCAAGACCGCTCAGAAAGGTAAACCGGATGCCTGAGGAGACCCGGGAATACTGTTTCGCGCCGTAGTTGTAGCTCATGACACTCTGGCCGCCCATAACAATTCCGCTGTTGGGCAGGCTCATGATCTCCCGCAGGGAATTGATCAGGCTCATGGCGCCGACATAAACCGTGCTGAGCACTCCGCCCCAGGCTTTCAGCATGATATTTACAATCGCCTGGGTAATGCTGTTGGTAACCTTGAAAGTGAATCCGGTAATCCCGAGGCGGACAATCCGCTTCAGTTCAGACCGGTCCAGGTGCGGACCCGCCAGCCGCAGGGCCGCTTTCTTGCTTCGGAGGAAGAGAAGAACCCACAGGGCGCTGGCCGTCTGGGCAATCACCGTGGCCAACGCTGCGCCCCGGATGCCCATGTTTAATGTGTAGATCAACAGCGGATCCAGGACAATGTTCAATGCCGCGCCGATGATTACTGTCATCATCCCGATCTTCGGGAATCCCTGGGCGCTGATAAAAGGATTCATCCCAAGGCTGATCAGCACCGCAATGGTTCCAAGCACATAAATCCTGAAATATCCCATAGCTGCCGGCATTGTTTCATCATCACCGCCCAGCCACCGCAGGGTTACCGGCGCTGTCAGATACAAAAGTACCGTCAGGACAGCCCCCGTCAGCAGAAGCATCGAAAAGGAGGTGCCCATGATTCGTTCGGCTTTTTCGTCTTCTTTTGCTCCCCGGGCGATAGTGGCCAGCGTCGCCCCGCCGGTGGAGTAAAGATTGGCGAAGGCGCCGATAAGCGTGATCAGCGGAAAGCAGATGCCCAGGCCGGTCAGGGCAAGCGTGCCGCCTTCCGCCATGTGGCCGATATACATCCGGTCCACAATGTTGTAAAGCACGTGAACAAACTCGGCGAGCATCATCGGCATACCAAGGCGCAGAATAATCAGGGATACCCTGCCCTTGGAAAAATCACCTGATACCGGTGCCATTATCTTCCCTCATTTCCGGCCTGCTGAGATTCTGTTCCGGTAAGATGCCGAAGCCGGCTTAAGCGCCGGTCCCGCTCTGCTTCAATGTCTCATCAGACGGCTGATTGAATTCATCAGAATCCTACCATACTCCGGAACAAAAAGAAAGGGAACCTGTTTTGTGAATCAATCGCTGAGCCCGCGGGAACTGCTGGCCCTGAAAAAAGAAATCCTGTCCTCGCTCCACTGCGCCTTGCCGGGCATCGTGGAGTCTTTTGACGCCGCCGCCGGCACGGCCTACATCCGCCCGGCCTTGACAAAGATGCCGGTGCTCCAGGATGTGCCGGTATTTGTGTGCAGTGAGGTGAACCCCGGGGATCTGTGCCTGGTGGTGTTCGCGGACTGCGACGCGGACGCCTTTCTGGAAACCGGGGAGGCCGGCGAGCCGGTGTCGGGAAGAATGCATTCGCTTTCAGACGCGTTTGCGTTTGTGAGTTTCAGACGAAGGGAGGTGGAATCGTGATTTTACGGCCAGTGGATGAAAACGGTGATGTCCTGCCGGTGCTGTCCTCATCGGATTTGATCCGGGGAGCCCCGGCAACAGCCCGGCTGGTAAAGAACCGGCTGGAACTGCTTTCCGGGGACTGGTGGGAGAATCTGACCTGGGGAAACCGGCACGACGGACGAGGCTTTCCGGCAGTTCCTGCTGGCGAAGCTGGCCCTGTGGACCTGGGACGGCACAAACGAAAAAGTCCCGGCCGCGCTTTCCGCGCAGCCGGGGGTTACGGTAACGGACAATTCCAATGGAACAGTAACGGTCAGCCCGGCAGGAGTACAAAAAGAACTCCTGCCTGTGCCGGCAGGAGTAGGGGTGCGAAATGAATAAATAATTACAGTCCGTCTGAACCACGGCTTGCTACATCTTCTTAGTATAAATCCATCAGACGGTTGAATACTTCTTCACTTTCCAGGTTGGTATAGACAAGGCAGGGTTCTCCACCGACCAGGACTAACGCGGATTCGTTTCCTGTCCACAGAAGATATCCGGAATCATTGGATGCAGCCGGTTCGCCGTATTTGCTGATCAGTTTTGATTTCAGATCCTGGTAAGCGGTATCCGCGACGGTATACTTCGGATAAACTATGACGGCCATTAACCTGGCTTTAGACTTGTCTATCTTTTCGTCTGTTTCTCCGAAGGCGAAAACAGACCGAATCTGTTTTACTTCGTACCCGCCGATCATTTCCTGATAGCCGGTTATATCATACGCGAATCCAAGACCTAAGTCGGCAAAGATATCCTCAGGACGAAGAATGTCCGGTCCCGTATCGGTAAACTGGGCGAAGAATGTATCGTGGTAAGAGAAGGAAGCCCAGTGATCGGGGTAATTAAATTTTAAATTGAACGCATTTTTCACTGTATAGACGTTTGAATTCCATGGTATATCGCAGAAATAGAATTCCCCGTCTTTCAATTCTCCTTTTTCTTCCGGAATCAGCGCAAGAAATGAAAGGAACTCATCGTTGAATAGCGGTGTATCAGAACTAACATGGAAAAAATCAGATTTTACGTATGCGATGGACTCCGGCCAGTAGTCACTCATATATCCGTTTTCCGGATTCTGTCCGTCATCAAACATATCGTTGATTGCCTGTTGTACAGACAATAAAACCTTATAATCTTCTGACGGTTCAACCAGGCCCAGATTCATCAACGCAATAAGCGTAATCTGCCCGTCGCCCGGAATACTGAGTCTGCTTTCATAATTCCGGACAGCTTCCGTTGTTTTTTTATCCAGTTTTCCGTTGATTTTGCCGGAATAAAAGGTGACTTTCTCAAATCGGGGATTGCCGCGATCATAAATCGGCTGGGAAAGCGCCTCCTGTACGGCTTTTACGACGTCCGGATCAGAGTATGAAACAGTGAGCAGGTCAATTTCCAGACTCTTTAACAGCGCGTCGTCTATCGCCCCGGTTTCTTCCATCTGGTTTGCCGCCTGATAAGCTTTGATGGCTTTCTGGGATCCTTTGATCTTTCCGTTGATTTTTCCCGGATTATATCCCGCTTCCTTCAATGCGTTCTGTACATTTGTGACAGTAAACGCGTCTGTATAGGTTAAATGGGGCTTTTCAATCAGCAGTAGATCCAGCACTTCGTCATAAATCAGGCCGCTGGCGGCAATTCCGTGTTCCTGCTGATAGCTTTTCAGCGCCTGTGAGAAATCCGCAGATACTTTCCCGTTGGCTTTTCCCTGATATAATCCGGCGTCAATCAATGCCTGCTGCACAAGCTTGACGGTATCCTTATCCGTATACACGGATGCGGATCCGATTGCGCAGATGCTGATAATCAGAAGGAAAACCAGGAGAAAAAACAGATGCTGTTTGCGGAACATATCAATAACCTCGCTCTCTGTGATTTGCTGTTTTGTTGTATCTTTCGAAACATACTATATCCGTGCAGTCAGGAATCAGGATTACCTGATGGAAGACATGATGATGACCAAAGGCAGTTCGGGTTGAAATTGGTAGCCATCAATAATGAGTTGCAGCGTATAACCTTCATCCGCCTGGACAAGTATGTGGTACTGGATGCTGCCCGGATTACCTGTGAAGCCCAGGCAATAGGCTTCCCTTCCGTTAATGGTACAGGACTCCCCGAAGGCCAGGGCTTCCTCATTGCTGTACGTAGCGAGAAATGAGGTAATGTCCAGCGGCATTTTCTGGCATTTCAGGGTTACATTCAATGCCTCCCATTCGCGGTTCAGAAGGAGCCCCTTCTGAATCTGGTCTTCCGTTACGCCCCTGTCTCTGAAACCGGCGGGGAGAAAGATGGAATAGGGGGTATCAGGGATATTGACCGTTTCTCCTTCGATGGCGGAGGCTTCTTCCTGGACGGATTCCCAGGTCAGATTGGTCAAGCCCGGTTCCGCTGTGCTGTCGGCATAAGCAGCAACAGCAGAAAGCAGCAGGCAGATCGACAGCAGGGCAGCAAAGATCTGTTTCATGGCTATTTCTCCTTGAGGTTTTTTCCGTCAGGGGAATTATATCAAATATCAAGAAAAACAGAAAGGAAAATATATGATTACAACACAGGCATTAATCGACAAATTCAGACAGGCCCTGCAGGAGGGCTGGGGCTATATCTGGGGCACGGCCGGGGAAACCTGGACGGCCGCGAAGCAGAAGGAGCTGCGGAAAACAAAAGACCCTGACCGGGCCCAGGGAAGGGAATACGGGAGCATGCAACAGGGGGACGGTTCTTTTCGTTGCGTTCTAACATGGAGACAGGGGATGATTTCCTGTTTTCTTTATTTCTCCGGAGCAATTCGGAAGGTGCTTTTCCTTTTTTGAGGGATTGTGATAATATATGTCCGGAATTCTTTTCAAAATAATTGATCGGTGATCAGATGAATTACGTGTATCTACTCCGCTGTGCGGACGGGAGCCTGTACTGCGGCTGGACAACGGATCTGGAAGCCAGGCTGGCAGCGCACAACAGCGGTCGCGGGGCAAAGTGTACCCGGTCCAGGCTGCCCGTGAAACTGGTCTATACAGAGACATATGAGGACCGGCATGACGCCCTGAGCCGGGAATGGCATATCAAAAGAATGAGCCATGCGGAAAAGGAAAAGCTGATCGGGAATAAATGATCAGAAGAATGGTTTTGTTGAAAGAAAGACTAGGAGTATCACCATGCTGAGATATAAGTATCTGCAGTTCCTGGAAAAGCTGACGGAGCTGAAACCCGAAAAGAAGTATCACATTAAGGATCGCATGGATAAAATCGCCTTTTCTTCGGTACAAAAGAAGATAGAGACGTGCTGCAATCAGGGGAAGCTTCTTGATTTGGTTATGAATGGAAAAACCGATATTCCGGAGTATAAATACCTGTATCTTGGATCTGCCGAAAAGATCCGGTCCCGCGCCTTGCAAATGATTACGAATCAGGAAGATCTGTTTCTGATTGCCACAAATAAAAAGGGAGAAACAGCCCTTGCTGCCATCTCACGAATCAGCGATCCGGATCTGCTGGTCAGGATCGCCCTGGCGCCCGAAAAAAATGCCTACGATAAAGTCAGGGAAGCTCTCTCCAGGCTGCATGACATGGACAAACTGCAGTATATTGCTGAACGCTCTACAGATAGTCTTATTGTCCAGTATGCAAAAAGGCGGCTCAGAGAGGAAAACAGCATCTTGCTGTGCAACAACAGCCATGATTGGATTTATCTGAGAACAGAGACAGATGATGACGGCGATTCTCCCCGATATGATTATGAATATGAGAAGTGCGCAAGATGCGGAGTGATCCGCTGCACAACACGTATTGCGGGGCGTATACACAGTACAGAGCTTGACTATGACGCAAAGGAATAACTCCGGAAGTCTGAGAACCTTGTGTCCAGGCGGAACGCGTCTTGTATTTCATTGGGGCTGTCCGTATAATTGAAACCAGTAAAAAGAACTGGAGATTATGATATGATTGCATTTACACCGCCCATGGGATGGAACAGCTGGGACTGCTATGGCGCCGAGGTTACGGAGGACACTGTCCGGAAGAATGCGGCGTATATGGCGGAGCATCTGAGGAAATTTGGCTGGGAATACATCGTTGTGGATATCCAGTGGGCCGGCGTGAACGCGGCGGGCCACGGGTATGAGCCCTTTGCCGATCTGACCATGGATGAGTACGGCCGCCTGACGCCCGCGCTGAACCGGTTTCCGAGCGCGGCGGGCGGGAAGGGCTTTCGTCCGCTGGCGGACTATGTCCATTCACTGGGCCTGAAGTTCGGTATCCATATTATGCGCGGTATGCCCCGGGTGGCGGCCCACCGGAAGCTGCCGATCGAGGGCAGCGAATACTGCTGCAGCATGGCAGCGAACCCCCATTCCATCTGCCTGTGGAATCCGGATATGTACGGCCTGCACTGTGACCGGCCGGAAGCCGCGGCATATTACGACAGCATCTTCCGCCTCTACGCCTCCTGGGGTGTGGATTTCATCAAATGCGACGACATTGCCCGGGAATATCCCCACTGCAGAAAGGAGATTGAGCTGATTTCCGAAGCCTGCCGCCGCTGCGGCCGGGATATGATTCTTTCCCTTTCCCCGGGGCCTGCGCCGCTGGAGGAGGCGGAACACCTGAAGAAATACGCGAACATGTGGCGCATCACCGACGACTTCTGGGATGAGTGGCGCCTGCTGAAAGGCATGTTTGAGCGCGCGGAAAAGTGGTGTGTCCACGCGGGACCCGGCCACTGGCCGGATGCCGACATGCTCCCGGTTGGCGCTTTGCGCCAGTGCGACAGCCCGGACGGCTGGACCCGCTTTACCCAGGCTGAGCAGCGGACGATGATGTCACTGTGGTGTATGATGCGTTCTCCGCTGATGATCGGCGGTGAGATGACGAAGAACGACGCCTTCACCCTGGATCTGCTGACAAAGCGGGAACTGCTGGAGATTGAGAAGGAGACCTGGTGCGCCCATCCCCTGCGCACGACGGAGGAGGAGAGCGTCTGGATCGCACCCCGGAAGGACGGAAAGGGCCTGTATCTGGCGCTGTTCAGCCTGGGCGAAAAGAAGCGCACCGTTACCGTGACCGCGGAGGAAACCGGGCTGGCTTCCCTGACCGGGAAAGAAATCTGGACCGGGAAAGAGATGCACAAAGCAAAGCAGCTTCGTGCGGTCCTTCCGCCGCATGACGCCGCGGTGTATTACGTGAAATAACCGAGGAGACAGGCTCAGACGGTTCCCTGTCTCACTTAGGCCCTCCGGAGCAATCCGGAGGGGGCTTTTTCTTTTTTGGGGGATATGGTATGATTAGTATATAAAGAAAAATTGACAATTGATACGGAGGTTGCCCATATGAAAAAACTGCTCTTATGTGCGTTGTTCCTTGCTTTGCTGCTCTCCGTCTGCACGGCGCTGGCGGATACGCCCATTGACGAGACCGGCTTTCCGGATCCGGTTTTCCAGGAGATCGTCAGGGGCTTTGACAAAAACAAGGACGGAATCATCAGCGATAAGGAAGCATCCGCGGTCAAAAAACTTGACTGCTCCGGGAAAGGAATCCGCGACCTGACCGGCATCCAGGTATTCACAAAGCTGAAGAACCTGAACGTACAGGATAATATTCTGACTTCCCTGGATGTTTCCGGCTGCCCCGAACTGGTAGAACTGATCTGCAAAAACAATCCGCTGCTGGAGCTGAATGTATCCGGAAACGCGAAGCTGCAGCACCTGGACAGCGAAAGCACCTATATGACGTCGCTGGATCTTTCCGGGAACCCGGCGCTGGACGACCTGTGCGTGACAAATATGTCCTCTCTCACCAGCCTGTCCCTTGCTCATAATCCGAAGATGAAGAAACTCTGGACGCTGGGAAGCGGCCTGACCACCGTGACAATCGGTTCCTGTCCGGAACTGGTGGAGGTTTACGGAAAAGGAAGTACCCCTTTCGGGGACGGATATATGTTTTCAGATAAAAAACAGAAGCATGTACTGGTCGTCAACGGAAACGCTACGGTGATCACTACACCCGAGCTGAACAAAATCCATGCTGAATCTGTCGAAGATTATGTGGGCAAGTGGGAACTGGACAGCATGATTCTTAATGGGATCACTTATAACAAAGCGCAATTGAAAGCCATGAAGATCAACATCACCGCTACCGTCTCCAAAGATAAAGTGGTCTTGAAAACGAGCAATGACAGCGTGACGGCGACTGTTGAACTGGCTGAATCTGACGGTTCCCTGAAAGCCATAAGCTATGATGGCTCCGTAGATTATTTCTATCTGCTCGAAGACGGCCACCTGCTCTTTGAGCAAGGTGATGATATGTTTTTCTTTGCCAGGACAAAGAAATAATTTACTGGTTTGGAAGAGGAAAAGGGCGGCTTATGCCGCCCTTTGATATTGATGAGATTCGCCCTTATCAGTCGAAGTCAAAGAAATCATCGAAGTCATCCCAGTCATCGTGATCATCGTCGTCGTAGCGATCGAAGTGATCCCTGTCGGCTTCGGAGATCCGGCCGGTCAGCATATCAATCTCAAACTCGTACTCGATCCCGTTGGCGACGATCGTGATATCCCATTGCTGGCGTCCGTCGTCATAATCCTGATGGATCGTTGAGAAAGTCACCTGCTCAGCCTTCAGTCCCGCATAATCCAGGGCGGCCTGCATAGCCTCTTCCTGCGTCATGGGATTGCCTGCCGCAAAAGCGGAAACACAACCTGCCGCCAGCATCACTGCCACGATCACTGCCATCAACTTCTTCATTTTCTTTTCCTCCTGCCCTGCGGGCTGTTTTATTTGTTGTTTGTGTTTGGTGTTTACACCTGTATATACGCAGACAGTTGGAAGGGCGGCAGTTGGTTTTTCTATTCTTTTCATCTAAAATTCCTGGCAGGTCATTTTGTCTCGTTTGGCCCTCCGGAGCAATCCGGAGGGTGCTTTTCCTTTTTTTGGAGATATGGTATGATTCTGTACAGACAGGAGGGTTTCATACCCCATAGGGCGGACGAAACCTATTTAGCTTCTTTTTTCAATTTTTCCCCATAACGCCATATTTTTGGGAATCTGTTAAAATACATTTATCCCCATAATTTTGCGAAGAGCCAAGGATACATTCGCATTGTTCTTTCCCGGTGATTTCTGGTATAATATGGAATAAAGAAACCGCACAAGGAGATCATCACCATGAAAAAAACCAGCCAAACCCTGCTTATTTTCCTGCTCCTGCTTGCTATTCTCCTGCCCTGTTCCGCCGCCTCCGCCGCCGGAAAGAAACTGAAAGCCGGCAGCACGATCATTTTCGGCCGCTATGAACAGGACGCTGATGAAGAAAACGGACCGGAAGAAATTGAATGGACCGTGCTGGAAGTCAAAAATGACAAAGCGCTTGTCATCAGCACAAACGTCCTGGCGGCCGTGGATTATGCCACGGAGGATTCAAAGCCAAAGGAGAGCGACTGGGAGCACAGCAATCTCCGCGCCTGGATGAATGATACCTTCCTGAACGCCGCCTTTACGGAAGAGGAACAGAAAGCCATCCTGCTGACCGATGTCAGCAACGCGGCTGACCAGGGCAACAAGAAATGGAAGATGCCTGCTTCCAATGATACACAGGACCGTGTTTTCGCCCTGAGCGTCAAAGAACGCAACAAGTATTTCAAGAAGGACGCCAAAGCCATGAGCCTTGCGACTGCCTGGGCGATCCGCCACGGCGTCAAAACAGATACCTATATGACCGGCGGTATCGAGACGGCCGCCTGGTGGCTCCGTTCCCCCGGCGACGCCTGGGACAGCGCTTCCGCCGTCAGCCCGACCGGCGTCAGCTATCAGGGCTACAACAACTGTGACCTGGGCGCCCGCCCTGCCATGTGGATTGACCTGAACGCGGACGTCCTGAACTGATCCTTCGCTCCTTCCTTCATAGGCTGCCGCCTGCAGGCGGCAGCTTTTTTTGTATTTTTAGATATTTGTGGTATAATCATTCAAACAGCAATAAGAACAAGCAAAAAAGGGAAAGCTCAGCCCTGTAATCCTGAACGCCGGTATAAGCATATCCGCTGCAACCACCTACGAGGAGGTTTTCCTATGTCTACCCATGGCGCCCAAAGCAAACTGAAGAAACAGCAACAGGCGGAGGAAAAGATCCGGGAAGAACGGCTTGTTTATGCCCGCCTGCATGCCCTTACGGGTAACTTCATCTGTGTCTATGTCGTTGATCCGCAAACAGACCGTTACCGGGAATTCAGCGCGACCGATGACTATACGAACAGCTTCGCCCAGGCAAAGGAAGGAACGGATTTCTTTAGCACCGTCCGGGAAGCGGCCCGGAGTTTTAACCATCCGGACGATCTGGACCGTTTTCTCGCGGCGTTCACCAAAGAAAACGTCATGGCGGAGGTTAAGGAAAACGGCAAGTTTACCCTGGTTTACCGCGTCCTGATGGACGGCAGGCCCCTTCACGTCCAGATGAACGCCGTTATGGTGGAAGAAAAGGAAGGCACGCGGCTGATTGTCGGCCTGAATGATATTGACGCGCAGTACCGGCAGAAGGAGATCGATCAGGAAACCGCGCGGCAAAAAGAGATATATAACCAGATCGCTTCGAGTCTTGCCGCGCAGTATGACACGCTGTACTACATTAATCTGGACGACAACACGTACAGCGAAATATCCTCCACAGACGAATATAAAAAGCTGAATGTACCGGCGACCGGGAACGACTTTTTTGCCGAGAGCCGGAGAAGCATCAGCAAATACGTTCATCCCGAAGACCAGGAGAAAGCGCTTGCCTTACATTATAAGGACGTTATGCTGGACAACCTGAAAAACAGGAATTCCTTTTCCATTGCTTACCGCCTGGTCGTGAACGGCCGGGTCAGGCATATCCGGCATACGGAGATCATGGCCCGGGACAGGAAACATATTCTTGTCTGTATCGAAAACATCGACGAGGAAGTGAAGGCGCAGCTTGCCCTGAAAGCAGACCAGAAGAAAAGCGTCACTTACAGCCAGATCGCCGAGACCCTGGCGGCCCATTTTGACCTGATCTATTATATTGACTGCGAAAGCGCCCATTATGCCGAGTTTTCCGTAAAACGGAAATCCGGTGAGCTGAAGGTTCAGGAAGAGGGGACGGATTTCTTCGCGGCGTCCAGAAAGAATCTGGACAGACTGATCTTCTCTGAAGACCGGGAAAGAATCCGGAACTTCCTTGACAGGGATCACCTGATTTCCGGACTGGAAAACCGCAGGCATCTGACGGAAGATTACCGTATGCTTGTTAACGGGGGGAAAACGCAGTATACGCGCATGGAGGTGACCTACTCCTCCGACCGCAGCCATTTTATCATCTGCGTTGAGAACAGGGACAACGACGTGCGCAGGGAACAGGAGCACCTGGCTGCGCTCTCCGTGGCCAATGAAATGGCCCGGCGGGACGAACTGACCCATGTGAAAAACAAAACGGCATATCATGAGAAGGAAAAGGAACTGCAGAAGCAGATTGATGACGGCGGCGATGCTTTCGGCATTGTTGTCTGTGATATCAACGGCCTGAAAACCATTAACGACACGGAAGGACACCGGGCAGGAGACGAATATATCAGGGCCTGTTGTATGCTGATCTGCCGGACCTACCAGCACAGTCCCGTGTACCGGATCGGCGGGGATGAATTTGTCGTGATTCTCCGAGGGGAGGACTTCGCAAACCGGGAGAAACTGCTTGCCGACCTGCGCAGGCAGGTGGAAGAGAATGTACGGATCGGCGAGGGGCCCATTGTAGCTCTCGGCATGGCGGAATATGAGCCGGAAGAAGACGGTTTCGTCGCAGATGTGTTCACACGCGCCGACAGCCGGATGTATGAAAACAAGACGCACCTGAAGGAACAGAAAATGCTCCAGGAAAGCCACTCTCTCAAGGAAAAGGCAAATATCAGGATGATCAGCGAAGAAAGGCGGAATATGCTGGACACGCTGTTCAGGTCGTTTGAGGTTGTTGCGGAAGGAACCTATGTATATCTCTGCGATATGAAGTATGACTATTCCCGCTGGTCAAAAAACGCGGTGGACGCTTACGGCCTGCCGTCAGAGTATATGTACGGAGCGGGGGATATCTGGGAAAACCGTATTCATCCGGAAGACCGGGAGGCTTACCATAAAGGGATCGACGACATCTTTATGGGGAACGCGGCAGGCCATGACATGCAGTACCGGGCACAGCGCGTCTCAGGGGAGTATGACGTGTGTACCTGCCGGGGTACCGTGATCCGCGATCCCGCCGGCGAGCCCGACTATTTTGCCGGAACGATCCGGAATCACGGTCTGCAGGGGCACATCGACACACTGACCGGGCTGCGGAATCAGTATGGCTTCTTCGAGGACCTGGACGGCTGCATCAAGCGGAACGCGAGCATCAACGTGATGCTGATCAGCATCAGTAAGTTTTCCGAGATCAATGAAATGTACGGGTATCATTTCGGAAACCGCGTGCTGCAGTATTACGCCAGGGAAGTATACGATGAAACGGGCAACGAGGGGCATTCCTACCGGATTGACGGGACGAAGTTCGCGGTCATCAGCAACACGCTGACAATTGCGGAAATAAGGGATAAATACAACGCTTTCCGTACACGTATCCATGACGATTTTACGGTGGACGGCCAGAAAATCCTGCTCAACCTGAATTCCGGCGTGCTGCGGGTGGACAGCTTTGACATTGATTCCCAGACCGTATATTCCTGCCTGAATTTCGCCTGTGAGGAATCAAAGACCCTCCGGAAGGGTGAAATGGTCGAGTTCAAAAACGTGATGAGCGAAGAAAACCATCACAGACTGGAAATGCTGCACGCGATCCGGGGCTCCATCACACGGGGATACGAAGGATTCTATCTGCTTTATCAGCCGGTGGTGGACGCGACGACGGAAAAAATGATCGGCGCCGAGGCGCTCCTTCGCTGGAAAAATGACCGCTACGGAACAGTTCCTCCGGACGCGTTTATTCCGGTTCTGGAAAAAGACCCGCTGTTCCCGGATTTGGGTGAGTGGATCATCCGCGAAGCAATCCTGGCAGCCAGGCAGATGATAAAACGGATCCCGGAATTTGTCATCAATGTAAACCTGTCCTATTCGCAGCTGGAAAAACCGGATTTCGTGGACAGCGTACTGCACATTTTGAACGTGATGGATTATCCTCCGGATCACCTGTGCCTGGAAGTAACCGAGCGGTGCAGGCTGCTGGATATGAAGATGCTGGAAAACGTGATCGTCGGCCTGAAATCCAGGGGGATCCGGATCGCGCTGGACGATTTCGGAACCGGATTCTCTTCCATCAGCATCATCAAGGATCTGCCGGTGGACGTAATCAAAATTGACCGAAGCTTTGTCAGAAACATTGAAGAGAATGATGTGGATCTGCATGTTGTAAAGAACGTGGCTGATCTCGCTTCCATTTTCGAGGCAAAAGTCTGCGTCGAGGGAATTGAAACAGCAGGCATGCGGGATATCCTGCGGGATCTTTATGTGCACAGCTTCCAGGGATTCTATTACGCGAAACCGATCCCGCTGGAAGAGTGCCTGAAGTGGAAAAAGAATTAGGGGAAGCAAACCCTCCGGAGCAATCCGGAGGGCTCTTTTTATTTTTGGGGAGGTGTGGTATGATACAACGGGAACAAGCAGAACTGACAGTGAAACAGCTTTACAGACAGACGCAAAGGAGATGCGCCCATGTTCGTATTCCCTGACGAGCTTAGAAAGGCCTATGAAGCAATTCCGCTTCCTCAGGTGTTTTACCAGTTTATCGGCGAAAAAGTCGTTCCGGTGCTGGTTTCGGACGGCTTCTGCCGCCTGGTGGGAATGGACCGGGAAGAAACCATGAAATGGTTGGTCGGCGGGCAGTTTGAGCGTATGCATCCGGATGACGCAGGCAACGTCGCCCATGTCAGCGATGAGTTTGCCCATCACCGCAGCGGATATGACGTGATCTTCCGTGCCCGGCACGAGGACGGGTATCACTACATCCACGCGGCGGGCGAATGGATGACCATGCCGGACGGAACGGAACTGGCCGTACTGACCTATATGGATGTTTCGCAGAGCGTGAAAGAAATTACCACCCTGACGGAAAAATACAATATGTTCCGCCAGGACGAATTCTATTCCGATCCGATGACCGGTCTGCCCAACATCAATTACCTTTTCAAGTTCGGGGATGAACGGGTTCACGCGCTGCGGGCAGCGGGAAAACAGCCGATGCTGATCCATTTTGACGTGAATTCGATGCAGTCCTATAACAACCAGTACGGGTTCAAAAAGGGCGACGAACTGATCTGCCTGATTGCTGCCGTGCTGCAGGAAACCTTCCCGGACAGCCTGATTGTCCGCGGCGTGGAAGATCACATTATCCTGATCACGGATCCGGAAAACAGGATGCAGCTTTGTGAAAAAATCGAGCATGCCAACCGGCGCATTCGCAAAGAGGCCTATGGAAACACGACCGGCGTGGTGGCCGGGATCTGCGAGATGACCGGGGAGATGCGCTGCGCCGAGGCGATGGACCATACCCGGCACGCGGTCCGGCGGATCGGATCGGACCTGAACAGAGTCTGGCGGTTCTGGTCGCCGGACGCGGACGAGCAGTACTGGAACCAGATGTATATTGTAGAAAACCATGAGCTGGCGCTGAACAGCAATTGGTTCAGGGTGTACTACCAGGGGATCGCGGAAACGGAAACAGGGCTCGGGGCCGCACTGGAAGCCCTGGCACGCTGGGTGGATCCGGTCCGCGGAACCATTTCCCCGGCGGTTTTCATCCCGACGCTGCAGAAGTATCATCTGCTGCACAAACTGGATCTGTATATCTTCGAACAGGTCTGCAAAGAAATCAGCGTCCGTCATGAAAACGGTCTGCCGCTGGTTCCGGTATCCGTCAATTTCGCCCGGCAGGATTTTGACCATGTGGATATGGTCGCCGAACTGAACCGGATTGTGGACAGCTATGAGATCGGCCGGTACGGCATCGGGAAGGATTACTTCATCATTGAAATTACGGAGCAGGATATGGCGACCGCACCGAAACGGTTTTATGAGCAGCTGGCCGCACTCCGCGCCTGCGGTTTCCGGGTATGGCTGGATGACTTCGGGAGCGCCTATTCCTCCCTGAATGTGTTCAGCAAACTGGACGTGGACCTGATCAAGTTCGATATGGATCTGGTCCGGAACCTGAACGGGAAGAACAACGCCAACCGGGAGATCCTGCAGGCGATTACCGGGATCTGCCGAAAGCTGGGAATCCACACCCTGGCGGAAGGCGTGGAGACGGAAGAACAGAGGGAGTTCCTGATCCGGATTGGGTGCGAACTGTCCCAGGGCTATCTTTATCACCGCCCGGAACCGCTGGAGCAGATTCTGTATAAGCGGCAGAACGGACACCGGCAGCGTGAGATGATCTCGGATGAAAGACGGAAACAGCTGATCTGACCAGCAGAACAAAAGGATAAAATCCGGATAACAGAAATATGATACAAAGGGTACCTGTCCATGAAGCACTATTTGCTTGTTCACAGCCGGGAGAGCCGGAACACCGTGACGCTGCCCGTCAGCGGCACGGTGCACGAGGTTTATTCCGCGGAGGACGCGGGATTCTGGATTTCCCCGATTACGCCGGAAGGACTACCAGCATTTTGAGATTCCGACCGCTCAGATTGAAGAATGGTATCCGGAAAAAAATAAACGGAGACGGGTGATGGTTCTTTGAAAACGAATTACCGTATGATATTGGAACAGGCAACCGGCCTGCTGGAGGCGGAACCCTGGTATGTGGCGGCGTTCAGCAATCTTTCCGCGCTGATCATGGATATGCTGCCGGATCTGAACTGGGCAGGCTTTTACCTGATGAAGGACGGCCGGCTTGTCGTCGGGCCTTTCCAGGGGAAACCGGCCTGCATCCATATCGATCCGGGAAAGGGCGTATGCGGTACGGCAGTTTTGCGAAATGAAACGGTCGTGGTGCCGGATGTGCATCTGTTTCCGGGACACATCGCCTGCGACAGCGCTTCGGAATCGGAGATTGTGATTCCGGTCAGGGAAAACGGACAGGTCCGGGCCGTGATGGATATCGACAGCCCGGTAAAGAACCGCTTTTCGGCAGAGGACCGGGCCGGGCTGGAAGCGCTGGCGAAGGCAATTGAGGAACGAGTGAAATGGGAATAAAGCGAGAGCGGAGGAATGAAACGATGAGAAGAACACTTTGCGGGATTCTGTCACTGTCATTGCTTCTGCTGGGATGCGGACATGCCCTGGCTGAAGAAGGGCAGGGAGCACCCCGGCTGCTTTACCAGGGGCACGGGAGCCTGCGGATCGTCACCGCCGAAGGGAAGGTCATCTATATCGATCCCTATGCCGGAGACGGATACGATCTTCCTGCCGACCTGATCCTGATTACCCACGGACATCAGGACCACACGGCTGTCAATCTGATCAAAAACCGGGCGGAGGACTGCCGGGTCATTACCTGGAAGGAAGGGCTGGTCAAGGGAGCGTATCAGAGCTTTGATCTGGGTTTTGCCAAGGTGGAGACGGTACAGGCCGGGAACAACCGAAACCATGACATCAGGGAATGCGTCGGCTGGGTGATCACGCTTTCTGGCGGGATCACGGTCTACGCGACAGGGGATACCTCCACGACGGAGCAGATGAAGGAACTGGCAGGCAGGGAGATTGACTACGCGTTCTTTGTCTGCGACGGGATCTATAACATGGACATGGAGGAAGCGATTGCCTGCGCGAAACTGGTGAACGCGAAGCACAGCATTCCTTATCACATGGTACCCGGGAAACTGTTTGACCAGAAGCGGGCCGAGGAATTTGACGTTCCGGGCCGGCTGATCATTCCGGCGGGGGAAGAAATCGTGCTGGAGTGAAAGCGCGGAAAACAGGGAGCATGTGGTATAATAAGACTCAGAAATGATCACGAGGAGTTTTGATTCATGGCGGTATTTACTTCATCGGTGTTTGCCCTGCGGAAGAAAATGATTATCCAGGCGCTGCGGGACGCCGGCGCCGTCGGGCCCGAAACAGCGAAAGCCCTGGCCGAAACGAATCTGGTTAATCCGGATTCTTTTCCGGAACACACCCGGAAACTGGCGGATATGAAGATCATCCGCAGCACGCCGGACGGGAAATACTATGTGGACGGAGCGGACTGAGAGGAGCGGCGGAATGACGTATCAGGAGGCGCTGGACAGCATTACGCCCGGAAAATACCGGCATTTCAAGGGAAATGAGTATGAAGTGACCGGGATTGCCCGGTATTCGGAAACCGGGGAACCGATGGTGGTCTACAAGGCGCTGTACGGGGATTATGGGACCTGGGTGCGGCCCGCGGAGATGTGGAACGAAGTGATTGAGCGGGACGGGAAGACGTTCCGCCGGTTTGAAAAGGTTTGAAAACAGAAAAACGGAAAAGGAGCCGCATCTGGCGGCTCCTTTTCCAATGATCTGTTCAGTGCTTATCCCAGCTGAAGTCCCATCCGGTGGTCCACTTGGTCCAGTCGTAATTCTCCCAGTTCTTCCTGTACTGGTCGATGTACTGTTGGATCTGTTCCGGGCTGGCGTACTTCTCGTAGTACTTTTTGTAGTCTCCCATGTAGTTCATGACTTCTTCCACCGTGGTGTTGACGCCGTATTTCTCAATCGCCCATTTGACACACTCTTCAATGCCGGCGCCGCCGGTAACCTGTTCCATTTCCTGCTTGTTCAGTTCCTTCGTTTCAGTCTTCATATTCTTTTCCTCCTGCTGTATCGGCTTCTTCTTATTCTCTGTTTACAGGAATGATGTTCCTGTTGCCTGTATATACGGACGGGAAAAGCAGGATGGCAGCAGGCGGACGTGTTTTCGCAAAAAAGAAAAAGAGGCTGTATTTCACAGCCTCCTTTACCGGGACCGGTTCAGGCCCGCCGCGTCAGTTTGCTCAGCAGCGAATTGAGATGCAGCGCGCCTTTGGGGCAGTTGCTTTCGCATTCCATACAGATGATGCACTCCGTGCCGTTTTTCCGGCTCCGGGAATTGTCGGTCATATCCACTTCCATGGGGCAGACCTTTTTGCACTTGCCGCAGGAAACGCATTTTTCCGTGTCGCACTCGATCCGCATGCGGGAATAATAGCTGGCGGGTTTCAGGAACACCGTGATGGGGCAGATGTATTTGCAGAAGGCCCGGTTGTCCTTGAACAGATAAGCGAGGGTGATACCGACGGCGTAATACAGCACGTTGCCGATGATCAGGGCCCAGAACATAATGTCCTTCATGTTGCCGACATGGGCCAGGAACAGCGCGCCGACAAAGATCAGGGATAGGGCGAAGGTGATATAGCGGATCCATCCCAGCTTTTTCCGAGGTCCGGCCGGAACCTTCCAGGGCAGGAAGTCCAGCACCATCGCTGTCCAGCAGGCATAGCCGCACCAGCCGCGGCCGAAGAGCAGGGGCCCGAAGATCTTCGCCACCGCGTAGTGGATCGTCGCTGCCTCAAAAACGCCGGTGAACAGGTAATACCAGAAGCCCTCGATCTGCATGTTTTCCCCGCGGATCAAGCCGAGGTAGACCAGCATATACAGGCCGACAAGCAGCTGGACAATGCGCCGGGCGTGCTTGTATTTTTTGATATACAGGAAACGCCCCAGGGCGAGAGAGCATCCGATGTAGCTGAAATTCCAGAGGTAGAAGATGTTGTTCTTCGTCAGCCACAGCGTGACGGCGATCGCCTCGAACAGGAGCAGGATCAGAAAGGGCTTGCGGTATTTCGACATCTTGCGTTCCTCCCTGTATGTTTGATTTTGCCTGAAAAGGATTCACATGAAAGATTGATTGAATTCTATCATAGCCCGGATGAAAAAGAAAGCCTGCATCGGGGAAGTCAGTCGTCCACGAGGTGTTCCCGGGCGTGGAAGGACTTGAGGATGGTTTTGTAGTTCCCGAAGACGGTCAGCTTGTCGCCGGGTTCAAACACGGTATCGGCGTGGGCCGGGGCCGGCTTTTCCCCTTTGTGCTCGACCAGCATGACCATGATGCCGGTTTCCGGGCGCAGCCGGGTCTCGGCCAGGGTCTTTCCCTGATATTCTTCCGGAATATGGCGGAGCGTGACCTGGACGATGGATTCGGAACCGATATTGTCCACAAGCATGACAGCGTTGAAGGTTTCCTTCCGGTCGAAGATGCGGTCCGCCAGGCGCCGGAGCAGATGGTCACCCCAGGCGTGGATCTTCGGCACGCGCATGAAAATGAAGATCAGGGCGATTGCGCCCAGGGGAATCAGGAAACCGAAGAACTCATGCTCGGCCTGGACGAGCTTCATGGACAGAAATACGTTGACCAGCGCGGATACGATGGTCACGTTGAACACATAGCCGAAGAGCATTGTGATCCGGGCGAGGCGGCGGCGGAGCCGGGAAGCCATGATGATTTCGCTTTCCCGCGTGGTAAAGCCGGTGCCGGTCAGCAGGGAGATAACCTGGAACCGCGCCTTCTCGGCCGGCAGCCCGGTCAAACGGAAGAAGAAGGTGAACAGCTCCGCAATGACCCAGTACAGGATGACAAAAAAGGAGAAGAGCAACATGGCGAAATAGATGTTCATTACTTCCGTACTCCTTGTATATCAGGCACTTCCGGTTCGGTCCGGTTCCGCAGGGGTCTGTTTTCAGCGCACTTATTCGAAGACGCCGTAGGAGAAGGTGACGGAAAGATTGCGGAAGGCCGCGAAATCTTCGGGATTCACCACGATCAGCACGGGATCCGCCGAGTCTCCGTCCCAATAGTAATAATCCGGACTGTACTGCTTCGGATCGGGGTTCGCTCCGTGATACAGGACGGTGTTGCGGTAGTGGTTCACCGCCTCTGTCCTTTCCGCGTTGGGCGTGCTCCGGGCGAAGGTGCAGTTTTTGATAAAGCTGACCGGTTTACCGTCCACCAGGATCTCATCAATGCGGATTGTATGGCCGTTCAGGTAGGTCCTGTCCAGCGGATTGTCATTCGGGTTGTTGACGGTGATGATGAAGCCGTAGACGCCGCGGATGTACCGGGCCGATTCGATCGTCACCGTATACTGGCCAGACTCGGTCATCTGCACGAAGGGATGGCCGGTGGAGATGAGATTGGCGTTTTCGTCGGGGCTGTAGTACAGAGCGGCACTCATCGGATGGTCGAAGGCTTCCGGCTTCGGCGCGGGGCCGGTGCCGATGCTGCCGTCCCGTTTGCCGTAGGTAAGGCCGGTTTCGGCTTGTTCCTTTGTTCCCCAGCTGCCTGTTTCCATGTTGAACCAGAAGGAGACAGGCACGGCCTTTCCTTCGTCGAAGGAATCCAGGGTCAGCTTGACCATCGTGGTATAGTCAATCAGATCAAAGGACAGGTAGAATTCGGCCCCGTCGCCGTTTGCGAATCCTCTCCTGGACGTAAAGATGCCGACGCTCTGCTCATCCCGGTTCAGGTTTTTATCGCCCTGCGAGAGCGTAAGCCAGAACAGATCGCTGTAGGAGTATTCCTGGGCGCCTTCGTTCCGGTAAAGGAGCAATACCGACATCTGGGATTGCCAAAGCGTGATATCCGTGATCTCCACGGTGGCGTTCCCGATCCGTAGCCCGTGCTCGGGATTGCCGGCGGAGACGTCCGCGGGCGCGGAACCGCCCGGATCAGCGGAGCCGCCCGAGTCGGACGGCCTGCTTCCGCCGCCGGAAGAAGGTTCGCCGGCGGCAAACGGACAGATGACCGCGCAGAGCAGAAGCAGCGCGGAGAGGAAAACACAGAACTGTTTTTTCATGGCTATCCGGTCCTTTCAGATGAATTATCTTTCGGCGCAGCCCGACGGGTTATCCCGCCCAGCCTCCGATGCCGTCCCAGACCATTTCCAGGTTACGGGCCATCCGGCCGTTCTGCCGCGCGAAGGCGGCGTGTGCTTCCAGCATCAGGTCCATGCCGCCGGCTTCGGCCAGCTTCCGGCCGACTGCCCGCACCTCGTCCGCCTGTCTGGTCAGATAGCCTTCCGGCTTTTTCTGGTAGAGCAGGACCAGGCGCTCCACGCAGGCGGAGAGGAAATCCGGGTCGGAGGCGTCCGGCAGCGGCTGCCGGAGTTTTTTCTCCGCTTCTTTCTGCGCTTCCTCCTGCTTCGCCCGCAGTTCATCCATCACCGTCACATCCGGCAGGCGTTTCCACAGGCCGCTGTTGATGGCTTCGTTAAACACTTTTTCCCGCATACCCGCGGAAAGGTGCGGATTCAGCTTGTCAAAAGCTTTCTTGTTTTTATACATTTTATCGTCAACGGGAACCAGGATCCGGCGTTCTCCGGGATCGTTCAGGTGCAGGCTGTCCGCCGAGTTGAGGCCGATCCACCGGTACGCGTATTTTTCAGCGGTTTTTGGGAGAATGACCCGCCAGACAATCAGGCCGAGGATGATTCCTGCCGCGGCGACCGCGATCAGGACCGGATGGGCTTCCTTGGCGATGAGCATGATGCCGATGGCGGCCGCGCCGATGCCGAACAGGATGGCCTGGAGCAGATAGAGCGGATGGTACTGGCTCTGGTGGACGGCCACATTCGCCAGGCATGTGCCGCACAGTCCGGCGTCCTGGGTGCCGACAACGCTTTCCTCCGCCTGGCTGTACTGGACCTTCCGGTTAACGACCAGGCATTTGCACGGATTGACGGCATCAAAGCGGTTGCATTTACAACATTTCATGGAAACTCTCCTTTCGGCGGTTCAGGGAGGGTATTCGGTTGTTTTTTTGCTGCAGACAGTATACCATGCCGGAAAGGGGATTTGCAACAGGATCCGTTCCCGGACAGGCAGGCCGGAGAACGAAAAACGGGCCGCTGTTGCGGCCCGGAGAAACCGGGAATGATGAGTGAACAGGTTTACGCCTCAAAGTAATACATGACGCAGACCTTGAACTCGATGTCTTTCCGGGGCGGGGCATACTCGAACGTGTGGGAGAAGAAACGCTCGCCTGCGCTTTAGCAGCAGCACGACGTCCCGGACGGCGCATACGCCGTTCAGCGCGGCGCCGGTGATGGCGTCCGCCCGGCCGCTTTGCCAGAGCAGGAAGAAATGCGTGACGAACAGCAGGGCGCAGACCAGCTGGGTCCAGAGGATATTGCGGTATGTTTTCAGCTGATAGGAGATTACGGATGCGATAAAGGCAAGAATCCCGAAAACCTGCGCGGCTATTTGCCCGGTGCTTTCCTCCCGTTACGGTCATCAATCGGAGATTGTACAGCAGGGAAGGGCCAATGTAAAGGGATGCGACGCCGGACAAAAAACTCCTGCCGGATGCAGAAATGAACCAGGTTGCCCGGAGCAATCCGGACGGCTTTTCTCTTTTGGCGGAATGTGATATACTGATCACTGCAGGATATTGGATGAACAATTTCATTATCACTAAGGCAGGGATCATCATGTATCAGTTTTCTGATGAAAACAGAAAAGCGCTGGAGCGGCTGTCGCTTGCCATGGCTTTCTTCCAGGATGTTGACGGAAAGAATATCCCGCTCCTGGTCTCGGACGGTTTCTGCGCGCTGCTGGGCATCGAGCGGGAACAGGTGATGCAGGAACAGACGGGAAGCAAGTTTGAGCGGATCCACCCGGAGGACGTCGGGAGAATATCACAGGCTGTCAGGGACTTCTGGAACAAGCAGAGCGATTACGACGTGATCTACCGGGTCAGGGAGGCAGACAACGAGTACCACTATATCCATTCAATCGCTTTCTGGTGGCCGATGGAGGACGGCTCGGAAGTGATCGTGGTGGTTTACCTGGACCTGCACAAGTGGGGGAACGAGATCCGGAAGAGATCGACCCAGTACGGCCTGTTCAAGCAGGATCATTTCTATACGGATCCGCTGACCGGCCTGCCGAACATCAATTACCTGAACCAGTTCGGAGATGAGCGGGTCAATACGCTGCGGATCCAGAAAAAAACGCCTGTGCTGATCTATACGGACGTGCAGGCCATGCAGTCCTATAACAACCAGTACGGGTTTACCAGGGGAAACGACCTGATGCGCCTGATCGCGGAGGAATTGAAAGCCGCCTTCCCGGGCGGGCTGGTTACCCGGGGAGCGGAAGATCACTTTGTGGTGATCGAGACCTTCGACGACCGGGAATCACTGCGGGCAAAACTGCACAGCGTCAACGAGCACGTCCGGGAAAAAGCATACGGAAATACTTACGGCATTCAGGTTGGCATCTGCCTGTTTGAAAAAGACGCAAACACGGCCGAGACGATGGACCGGGCCAGGCAGGCGGTGAAACAGATCCGGGAAGACCTGAACCGGGTGGTCCGCTTCTATTCCCAGGGGGATGACGAAAGCTACTGGAACCAGCGGTATATCGTCGAGAATTTCGAAAAGGCCATGGAGGAAGGCTGGATCAAGGTCTTCTACCAGTGCGTCTCCCGGGTGAAAACAGGAAAGGTGGCGTCGCTGGAGGCGCTGGCGCGCTGGATCGATCCCATACGCGGAACCATTTCGCCCGGGGAGTTCATTCCGGTGCTGAGGAAGTTCCATCAGCTGCACAAACTGGACCTGTATATGGCGGAGCAGGTGTGCAGGGAGATTCCCATCCGCGCGGAGAACGGTTTCCCGATCGTTCCGGTTTCCATGAATTTCACGGCCCAGGATTTCGATTACGTCGATATTCCGGCGAAACTTAACGAGCTGTACGACCGGTACGGGATCAGCCGCTATGGGGGAAAGGAGAGCCTGGTCATCGAGATTACGGAACAGGATATTGCTTCGGCGACGGATCGGTTCCGCGAGCAGCTGATGACCCTGAAAAACGACGGATACAGTCTCTGGCTGGATGACTTCGGAAGCGGATATTCCTCCCTGAACATGTTCAGCCGCTTTGATTTCCATATGATCAAATTCGATATGGAACTGCTGCGCGACCTGGACGGGCATAACGGAGCGAACCGGCGGATCATCCGGGCCATGGTCGGCGTGGCGAAGGAACTGGGGATTCACACCCTGGCGGAGGGCATGGAAACGGAGGGACAGCGGCAGTTCCTGCTGGACTGCGGCTGCGAACTGGCGCAGGGATTTCTTTTCCACAAGCCGGAGCCGCTGGAATCCTTCGTGTACAAATCACAGCAGGCCGGCCACCAGCACCGGGTCTGCGAAACGCCGGAGGAACGGAAAACCAACATGAAAAACTGGCTGAACGGAAACCGCGCCGGCGGCGGGGAAAAGTAATACCGGGCAGAAGAGTAAGAAAAACCCTCCGGAGCGGTCCGGAGGGTTTCACAAACGTCAGGCGCGTTATGGGAACGGTGAAGGATTTATTTCTTGTCCTTAATGATTTTGATGACTTCAACGGCAAGCGCACCGATCACGATGGCGATCCAGCTGATGCCCCAGGCCTTGCCCAGGAAACCCCACAGCAGAAAAACGACGAGGGAAATGACACCGATCAGTTTGGTAATCTGGTTGAAAGACATATAAAACGCTCCTCCTTCACGGTATGGTCTGTGTGGATTATAATACCATACGCGGCATGATTTGTATACATCATAAAAGAGTCTTGCCAGCGGAGAAAATATCTGGGATAATACAGATAAAGAAAAAAGCATCATTTCATCGGAGGACGGCAGTATGACGATCAAGGAACTGCGTTTATCCAGGAAACTGACCCAGGCTGCCTTCGCCAGGCTGCTGGGTATTTCACAGAGCATGGTCGGCCGGCTGGAAAACGGTCAGGCGGGCGTCAGCGAACAGATCGCGGATAAGATCTGGGAAGTGTTCGGCGTGGAAATCGGGGTGGAGGAGAAAAAGGTTGTGAAGAAGATCCCCGCGCCGGAGCTGGAAATCTATATTCAGTCCCCCTACGGCGGAAATATCACGCCGGAGGAGGTCGCCGCGCGGATGCCGGAGGGAACGGAAGCCTGCTTCGTCCGGGTGGACCAGAACAAGATCTGGTGGGTGCGTGAAGACGGCGAGACCGGATCCGTATGGATCTGGGATTAACGCGGGAGGGAAGTCCTTCGGAACGGTCCGGAGGACTTTTTCTTCCGGGCGGAATATGGTACATTAGGCTTGAAGATCTGAAATCGCGATGGAAGAACAGGAATTGCCGGAACGTTTATTGACTGAGGAGTGAGCAAAGCATGGAAAAGAAGAGCAAGGTAAAGAAGCTGGAGATTTATATCCAGTCCCCGCTGGGCGGGAACATCACGCCGGAAGAGATCCGGGCGAAAATGCCGGCCGGCGCGGAATCCTGCTATGTCCGGGTAGACCAGAACCTGATCTGGTGGGTTCGCGGGGAAGAGACCGGCGCAGTGGAAATCTGGGGCGACGACCGGTAAGCCCGGCCGTGCCCGGGAGAACGATCAGGAGACAGACGAGGCATGACCGAGATCATCACATACCGCCTGTCCGAAACGGGACGGTGGGGCTATGAGTTTTATGACGGCGGGCGGAACCGGATCGGTTCCGTCAACGCCGTCATCGCCACTTCATCGCCCGTGCTGATCGAGGGCCCGGAACTCTGCTGGTACAGCCAGTTCGGCATCGACAACATGATTGTGCCGGGCACCAGCCGGCAGGTGAAGGATAACCGGACCGGCATGGAAGTATACCGGATCGTCTTCTGGCAGCCCGGGAAATATGAGGTCCGGACGCGGGAAATCTCCGAGCACGCGGAGATCCGGAACGGGATCTATCTGTTCGGGAAACCGCTGATGCCGGTGACGGCGATGACGGAACGGATTGCCGAAGCGGAATGGATCCCGCCGAAGAACGTGAGCGTTGAGCCGTATTTCAAAACGACGTTTTTTGAAGACGTGAACGAGGCCTATCTGATGATGGTGCTCTCTTTTCCCGCACTGAGGTTTTACTGATGGAAGTGGAAGTAATCCGGAGCCGTCGGAAGACGCTGTCCGCGCAGATCCGGGAGGGCCGGGTGGTGGTCCGGGCGCCGCTGCGGACGACGGACGCGGAGATCCGGCAGTTTCTGGAGAAGCACCGGCGGTGGCTGGAGAAGCACCTGGCGAAGGCGCGGGAGATGGAAGAATCGAAAGCGAACCTGCGGCGCCTGACGCCGGAGGACATCCGGACACTGAAGAAGCAGGTGAGGAAGATGATCCCGGAGCGCGCGGCGTATTATGCGCCGCTGATCGGCGTGACCTACGGCAGGATCTCCATCCGGTGCCAGAAAACCCGCTGGGGCAGCTGCTCCGCCAAAGGCGACCTGAGCTTCAACTGCCTGCTGATGCTGACGCCGCCCGGGGTGGTCGACAGCATCGTGGTCCATGAGCTGTGCCACAGGAAAGTGATGAACCATTCCGCGCGCTTCTACACGGAAGTGCTGAAAGTGCTGCCGGATTACCGGCAGCACCAGAAATGGCTCAGGGAACACGGCGAGATGATCCTGGCCATGGCGGACAAAGCATGACAGAGAAAACCGCGGAAGGAGATCCGATATGATCCGGGACATCCTGGCCGTGCTGGGCGGCACGCTCGGCATGATCTTCAAGTTTATCCTGATCATTGCGCTGAGCCTGGGCGGATGCTACAGCTTCGGCACGATGTTCATGTTTCCGTTTATCTGGGAGGGGCTGATCCGCCTGGGTATCACCGCCGCCTGCGTGCTGGGGGTTATCGGGCTTTTGCGGATCGGCCGGGAAAAAGAAGAGGACGAAGTGACGGAGGACGATTTCCGCCCCTGATGGGAATCAGACGAGGTCCTTCAGGCTGAAACTGCTGGCGTTGAACACTTTGACGCCGCGGTCCAGCGCGTATTTCACGGTATAGGCCGTGCCGGTGCGCGGCCGGTTGCAGTAACTGACGCAGTAGGCGGAGCCGTCCACCAGTTTCCGGTCCCGCAGGAGAAAGACGCCGGTTTCGAATTCCGGCCGGACGTAAACTACCTTGTCGCAGGCGCGGAGGATATTTTCCTCCCGGCGGCGGAGCTCGTCCGTCCAGTCTTCCGTTTCCCGCCAGGCGGGATAGGGCAGGACGGAGATGATCTTCAGCTGGTGTTCCTTATGGGCCTTGAGGTCAAGGAGGTATTCCGCGGCCATCATGTCGAAACCGACTGCGCCGCCCACGCCGAAATACCGGACATTCTGCTCCCGGATGAGGCGAAGCAGGATATTCCGCGCGCGGACCATGATCTTTTTTTCTTCCCCCGGCGGGATAACGCGATGGCCCGTCAGGCAGCAGGTCTGCTGTTCCCGCGTAAGGCCCGCGTACCGCTCCGCGTAGATATCGGTCATCTTTTCCCGTCCTTTGCTGATGATATCTCCATTATACGGAAAGCGCGGGGGGAAGAAAAGCGAACAAAAAAAGATATTCGCCTTTTTCCGGCGAATAGCGTATACTGGTTCCGGACGGAAAGAACAGGATATACAGGAGGAAAACCATGAAGAAAATCATCGCCCTTGTACTCGCGCTGACACTGGCTGCAGGTCTGACCGCCGCTGTCGCGGAAACGCCTGAATTCTTTGACGTTTCCTATTTTGAGCAAAACGAGAATATCTTCCTGGTGGATGTTTCCGAGGACGGGGAATCCGCACGGATCATCTCAGGGGATCTGGATGAAAGCCATACTTTTACCACGCCGTATCAGAGTGAATCGTACCCGAACCTGATCCGTCCTGATATTGCTGTGCTGAATTACCCCCGGGAGCAGGAGCGCCAGGCCGCGTTCCGGATCTGCATCCTCTACAACGGGACAAAACCGCTGAACATCAATTCTGCCACGTTTGCCGGCGGCGGATATGAATTCACGCTTTCTGACATTGCTATGGGCAGCGCCCCGGAACAGGACGGGGTATACACTGAGTCGTTGGTGATTGTCGGGGGCAATTCAGACAATAACGCGCGGTTCCTGGCCACCCTGATGGCGGACGCGCTCGGCTATGTTCAGAGGAGATATATCACCGACGGCGGCGATGTTAACGCCGCGCTGCCCGCATGGACGCTGGTTTTGCACGGGGATGAGGACGTGACGGTGCAGCTGCCGAGAGGTTTCTGGGACGACATCGCTCTGTTCACGCTCTCGCTGAGCGATATGAACGCGCTTAACCTCATTGCCCGGAACCCGGGATCGCCCTGCGAGATTGCTGAGGTCAAATAACCGCCGCAATGATGCTGAAATGCCCGAAGGTTTTGCTTTTTGACGCCGGGCAGGTATACTGAAGATAACAAATATTGGGAGTGAACTGAATATGAAGAAAATGATAGCCTTATTGCTTTGCCTGACGGTTGTTATGCTGGGACTTCCCGTGTCCGGTATTGCGGACGTTTCTGAACTGAAATGGGGAATGACGAAGGAGGATGCGGTTCGCCTTGTGGCAGAACCCAGTGAAACGTATGAACATGAAAACGGCTTTGTAGAATATGATTACCGGTTTTCTAAGCTGATCAACGATTATCCGGGCCTGTTGTCGCTGGTCTTCAGGAATGATTATCTGATGGCGAGAGCATACACCGTCGAGGACAGCGAACAGCAGGGAATCTTTGAGACTTTGTGCGGCGAACTGGACAGCGAATACGGCCAGGCAACAAATGATATTTCGCTGATGGTGGACGCGTTCAACCTGCTTCTGGACGCCTCCGGTGGGGATAAAATGAGCGTAGAGCAGATAGAAACGAACGTAAGGGCATTTGTCGCACAGGGGGTTCTGAAATCGTGGAGAGTCAGTGAAGATACAGGCGTTGTCATGATACTTAACGGATATCAGGTGATGATGTATTATTTCCAGCCTTCCGATCAGATCCAGGAATAAAACGATCATCTCCAAGCGGATATCAAAAGGACCCGAAACTTCGGGTCCTTTTTGTGTGGGTTGAGTCAGAACCGGTCCGGTTTCTTTTTCCGGCTGAGCAGGAAGCCCATGGCGGAACCGACTGCGCCGCCGACGATGTGGGCCATCTGGGAGATGTTGTCCTTGACGAACAGGCCCTGGTAGATCTGCTGGCCGAGATACATAATCGCGACCAGGATGAAAGTCACCGGGATCGTATGGTCTTCCCGGACGGTGATGGAGGAGATCAGTATAAAGGCGAAGACGACGCCGCTGGCGCCCAGCAGGCCGACGTTCGGGAAGAAAACCATGTTAATGATGCCCGTGACCGCCGCTGTAACCGCGATGATGATCACAGTGTTCGCCGTGCCGTATTTCTCCTCAATCATGGGGCCGAGGATCAGGATATACATCATGTTGCCGAGCAGGTGATCCCAGCTGGCATGGCCCAGCACATGGGTGACGCAGCGGACGTAGGTCAACGGGTCGGACAGGGGCGCGCGGTACACGCTGAAAACGGCGCGGTTGGCGGCGCCGCCGGTCAGCAGGTCGATCAGGAAAGCCGCGGCGCACAGGGCCACGAAGGACAGCGTCGCCGGGGCATTAAAGGAAAGCCGGAGGCCTTTTTTACTGCTGTTCATGGCGGATCCTTTCCCGTCTGCGGACGATGAGCTTGCGGAGCAGGTCCGCCGGGATGACCAGGAACGCGGCAGCCAGGCAGATGAGCCAGGTTGTGACGTTCAGGGGCGTGACGTGGAGTACGTTGCCGCCGAAGGTGACGAACACGAACTGCAGCACGAAGATGGCGCCCATGACCACGCGGAAGCTCCGGTTCTTCTCAATGTGCTTGAGAATGTTCAGATGTTCGGTACGGGCGTTGAAGCCGTTGAAGGTGATGGCCATCATGAAGGTGGCGAAGACCGCGGAGTTCAGGTAGGTGCTCATGGCGACCCGGAGCGGATCGTGGACGCGGGTGCTCTTTGTAAACAGGTCGCCCCGGCCGAAGAGCTCCAGGAAGAACGGCTGGACGAAGCGGATGGCCAGGCAGGCCGCGGTGATCAGGGAACCGGTGAGAATGATCTTGACCAGCATGTTCTTGGTGACGATGCTCTCCCGACGGGGGATCGGTTTGGCCTGCATGTATTCCTTCAGCGCGGGCTCGCTGCCGAAGGCGATGGCGGCCAGGGTATCCATGGCCAGGTTGATCAGCAGCAGCTGGATGACGGTCATGATCATATTCTCGCCCAGCAGCGCCGCGAGGAAGCAGGTGAACACGGCCGCCACGTTGACGGTGAGCTGGAAGATCAGGAATTTCCGGATGCTCCGGAACATCGTCCGGCCGTAGAGGATCGCCTTCTCAATGGAGGAGAAGTTGTCGTCCAGGATGGTGATATCGCCGGCCTCCTTGGCGACCTCGGTACCGGAACCCATGGCGAAACCGACGTCCGCCTTCTTCAGGGCGGGGGAGTCGTTGACGCCGTCGCCGGTCATGCCGACGACCATGTCCAGCTCCTGGCAGAGGCGGACCAGCCGGCTCTTGTCGGTGGGTAGCGCCCGCGCGACCACCCGCAGGCGGGGCATGAGGGCTTTGAGCTCCTCGTCGCTCTTTTCGGCCATTTCGGCGCTGGTCAGCGCCACGTCTTCCGGATCCTTCAGCAGGCCCGCTTCCGTGGCGATGGCCACGGCGGTCTCCCGGCGGTCGCCGGTAACCATAACGACCTGGACGCCGGCACCCTGCACCTCACGGATAGCGTCGGCGGCTTCCTTCCGGACGTTGTCGCGGATGGACAGGACGCAGACCAGGGTCAGGTCGGAGACGTCCGGATCCTCACCCGCGGCGCGGGCGACGGCCAGCACACGCATGGAGCGCTCGGCCTGGGCGTTGATGTAGGCGTTCAGGCCGTCCAGGCTCTCCAGGGGCATGATCTCGCCGTTTTCATCGATATAGGTGGAGCAGCGGTCCAGGATCCGCTCCGGCGCGCCTTTGAGATAGGTAAAGGTCATGCCGCTGCGGTCCACGGTGACGCTGGAGGATTTCTTGTTGGAATTGAAGGCCTCGAAGTGTTTGACCTCCGTTTCGGCGATCCGGTCCGTGACGCCGCAGTCCGCCATGAAGGACATGAGGGCTCGGTCCGTGCTGTTGCCGCCGATGATATTGCCTTCGGAGGCGATAGCGCCGTTGTTTACGCCGACGCCGACGATGAGCTCGTTCATCAGGTCCGGCTGGAGTTCATCCAGCTGCAGGCGGGACCAGGTCCGGAGATCTCCGGTGGCCAGTTCCACCACGGAAAGGCGGCCCTCGGTGATGGTGCCGGTCTTGTCGCTGAAGAGGATGCTGAGGCTGCCGGCGGTTTCCAGGCCGTTGATCTTCCGGACCAGCACGTTGTCCTTCGCCATCCGCAGGCTCTGGTAGCTCAGCAGGATGGAGGTGAGCATCGGGAGGCCTTCCGGCACCGCGCAGACGATGATCGTGACCGCCACGGTTACGGCGTTGATGATCAGCTCCACCCACTCGGCCAGGTTGTCCGGCGTGTCGCCGGTGATAAAGGTCCGGAGCATGATGCCGATGATGATCGCGACGGCGCCGATATAGCCAAAGGTGGAAATCTGATTGGCCAGCTTGCCGAGCTTGACCTGGAGGGGGGTCTTCCGGGTGGTTTCCTGCACCTCCAGCGCCAGTTCACCGAAGATGGTTTTGTCGCCGACCGCGGCGATCTCCGCATAGCCTTCGCCGCCGCAGACCACCGTGCCGCGGTAGAGGTAATGGCGGTTCAGCAGGTCCCGGGGATCATAGCCGGGCGTGCCGTCCGCGGGAACCTTGGTGGCTTCCTCGGTCTCACCGTTCAGCGAGGCCTGGTCAACCTTCAGGCGGCCCTCGATCATCTCGCCGTCCGCGGGAATCTTGTCGCCGGCCTGCAGATAGATGATATCGCCGATGACGACCTCGCTGGCGTGGATTTCCTGCAGGACGCCGTCCCGCACGACCTTGGCGGTTTCCTTGGCCTCTTCCTCGGCCTTGAGGGCGGAGGCTTTGCCTTCCTGCCGGCTTTCGGACACGGAGGCCACGCCGTTGGCGATCAGGATGGCGATGAGCACGCCGATGGGTTCATACCACTGGGTGTCCGCGTCGGGCATGATTTTCAGGCAGTTTTTGCCCAGGATGAACAGGGCCACCTGGATGATCAGCGCCACGCACAGGATAGAGATCATCGGGTCCTTAAACCCTTCCAGGATCCGTTTCCACATCGGCGTCGGAGGCAGCTGGGTCAGCGTGTTTGAGCCGTATTTCCGGCGGCTTTCCTCCACGGCGCTTTTGGATAATCCCTGCAGATTCATATGGATATGCGCTCCTTTTCAGCGGTCTTTTTTATTTTTCCAGCTCAGTTTTGCACTGCCGCAGGAGGGAGATGATCTTCAGCCCCTGGGGACAGGCCCGCTCGCACTGCCCGCAGGAGACGCAGTCTCCGGCGGTGCCGCGGTCCGCGGTCACGATGCCGTATTCCCGGATCGTCCGGAACTCGGGGCTGCCCTTGCGGCGGTTGATGACATTGAAGATCTCGGGAATCGGGATGTTCATGGGGCAGCCTTCGGTGCAGTAATGGCAGGCGGTGCAGGGGATGGATTTATCCTCGTCCAGCGCCCGCTGCGCCCGGTGAATCAATTCCATTTCGCTTTCATCCAACGGGCGGAAGTCCTTCATCGTCTTCAGGTTGTCGTCCATTTGGGCCAGGTTGCTCATGCCGCTGAGCACGGCATGGACGCCCTCCAGCCCCGCGGCGAAGCGCAGGGCCCAGCTGGCGTAGGATACGTCTTTGCCGGCGGCGTCAAAGACCGCCCGGACAGTAGGGATCGGGTCGGCGAGGATGCCGCCCTTGACCGGTTCCATGATCATGACCGGTTTGCCGCGCCGGCGGCAGATTTCCCAGTTGCGCCGGGAGGCCACGCCGGGGTTTTCCCAGTCAGCATAGTTGATCTGCAGCTGGACAAACTCGGCGTCCGGGTGCTCGTCCAGCAGCTTTTCCAGCAGGTCCGGATCCGCGTGGAAGGAGAAGCCCCAGTGGCGGATAAGCCCTTTAGCCTTCTGCTCCTTCACGAAGTCCCAGATGCCGTATTCGTCGTATTTCTGATAGGTGGACCGCTGCAGAGCGTGCAGCAGGTAATAGTCGAAATATCCGGCACCGGTGCGCTCCAGGCTGGTGGTGAACTCCTGTTTGGCGCTCTCCATATCCTTCGCGCCGAGGACGGCGTTGAGCTTGGTGGCGAGAGTATAGGCCTCCCGCGGGTGGCGGTCCGCCACGGCGGCTTTGAAAGCCTTCTCGCTGTCGCCGCCGTCGTAGACGAAGGCGGTGTCGAAATAGGTGCCGCCTGCGGCGATAAAACGGTCCGCCATCTCACAGACCTGCGGCACGTCAATGCTGCCGTCCGGGTTTTTCGGCAGGCGCATCAGGCCGAAGGCGAGGCGGAACGGATTGGGGCGGAAAGCATCTGTCACAGGCGGATCCTTCCTTTCATCATTCAGGTATAGAACCGAATCAATCCATTATACCGCAATTTGTCAAAGATTGCACATCAAATTCTCCGTTTCCTCCGGGGCCTCCGGCGGCGGGGTGAGGATCTCCAGCGCCAGCTGGTGCAGGCGGTAGACCCGGCTGGCGCAGCAGCCCATTTCCTCCGTGATCTCCTCCCAGCCGAAGCGGTCCAGGTAACGCAGTTCCAGGATCCGCGCCATCTTTTCGTCCGGCAGGCGGGAGATGAGCAGGGCGGAGTCGACCAGCGCCTGTTTCCGCTTTTCCTCCAGGCGGAGGATCTCCCGCTCCTCGTCCGCAGCCTCGGCCAGGAAACCCTGCATGCGGGCCGGATCCGGGGTGGACTGAACCCGCACGTCGCTCAGGTGGGCGGTGACCCGCCCGGCCAGGCGCCGGAGGGTCTCAATCCGGTGCTGTTTCCGGCGGATCTCCAGCCGGAAGGTTTCCGGCCGGTCCAGGTATTCACGCGCTGTCATTTTACGCCCGCCTCCTTTTTGATTTTTGACAGGATTCTTTTCCCGTCCGCGCCTGTCAGGCGGAGGAAGTAGTCCGACCGGAAGAACGCGGTCGTTTCCCGGACGGTTTTCGCCGCGCCGGGGCGGGGGAGGCGCCGCAAGGCGCGGAGGTAATCTTCCGCCGCCAGGCGGACGACGGCCTCAATCAGCCGCATGCAGCCGGCGCTGTCCATCGCGGCGGGATCGCGGGTTTGTCTGTTCTGTTCCATGTGTTTTCCTCCTTTGCTGAAGACAGCGTAGCGCGGAAAGAAGAAAAACACCCGGACAGCGCGTGTCGTATTTTTCAGCCGCAAAGGCAGGGAAGAAAGCCGGCATAAAACCCGGAAAGCCTTGCACCGCAATATATGCGGCGAATCCGGGGGAAAAGAGGAAACGGACCGGCATGAGCCGCTGCAACTCGAGAAAAGACCGGAAAGCCTTACGAATCAACGGATCCGGGGAGGGTGACAGAGCGTGTCACCCTCCATGAAAAAAGAAAATGCGGCTTCCGCCGCAAAAAGCATGGTCAAGGACCGGAAAATGAGGTAGAATAGCCGGGCGGCCGCAGGGCCGCGACCATCCGTAAAGGAGCCTGCCCGATGAAAAGAATGCTTCCGCTGTTCCTGCTGTGCCTGTACTGCGTCTTCTGCATGGTGATGACGCCGGCCCAGGCCAGCGCCTATATTGATCCCTCCACGACCGCGTACATCATCACTTCCGCCATCGGCCTGGCCGTGGCGATCGCCGCCGGTGTGTCCGTCTATTGGAGAAAGGCAAAGAAAAAGATCAGCAAGGCGGTCGGCCGCGAAGAAGAATCCAAAGACGAGAGCGACGACCTGGAAGATCTCTGATCCGCTGAGAGAGTAACGATATGCAAGTGATCTGCGCGCCGCTGGGGTGGCTGATGAGGGCTGCTTACAGCCTGACGGGGAACTACGGCCTGGCCGTGATGCTGTTCACCCTCGTGACGAAGGTGATCCTGCTTCCCCTGTCCCTGTGGGTCCATACCAACGGCATCAAAATGGTCCGGCTGGAGCCGGCGGTGAACCGGCTGAGGGTCCGCTATTTCGGCGACCCGGACAAGGTGGCCGACGAACAGGCCCTGCTGTATAAAAAAGCACATTACAGCCCCTTCGCCGCCGCGATTCCCGTGGCGGTGCAGGTTGTGCTGCTGATCGGCCTGGTGCAGATCATCTATCATCCGGACGTGTGGCTGCGGCAGCCGGACCTGGACACGGCGTTCCTGGGTTTCGACCTGTCTGCGGCGCCGGTATCCGCCGGCGGCATCCACCTGGTGGTGCCGGTGCTGGCCGGCCTGGCCGCGCTGGTGCTGGGCATGTGCCAGAACCGGATCAATCCCCTGCAGAAAAGCCAGAAGCTGGCGGCGCAGATGATTTCCATGGGAATCTCGGTGGGCATCAGCCTGGTCCTGGGCTTCACGGTGCCCGCAGGCGTGGGCTTTTACTGGATCTGGAGCAACCTGTTCACGATTGCCCAGCAGCTGCTGCTGAACAAACTTCGCCCGCCGGAGAAGGAGATCGACTGGGACGACCTGGAGGTGTCCCGGAAGGAGCTGGCCGCCTATACGGGCACGGGAAAGGAAACCGTCCGCGGCCGGGAGGATATCCGCCGGGAGAAGGCGGACTACAAACGGTTCTTTTCCGTGGGCAACAAGCACCTGGTTTTCTATTCCGAGAGCAGCGGCTTCTATAAATACTTTGAAAAGATCATTGACTATATCCTGGCGAACAGCAAGCTGACCGTCCACTATGTGACGAGCGACCCGAACGATCAGATTTTCGGGATCGCGGAAACGCAGCCGCGGATCGTTCCGTACTACATCGGGCCGAAGAAGCTGATCACGCTGTTCATGAAGCTGGAGGCGGACGTGGCGGTGATGACCATGTCTGACCTGGGAAACTACCAGTACAAACGCAGCTATTACGGAAAAAACACAAAATACGTCTATGTGTTCCACTATCCGCTGAGCACGCATATGGTGCTGCATATCGGCGCCCTGCGCCATTATGACGCGATCCTGTGCGTGGGAGAATTCCAGTTTAAGGAGATCCGCCAGACGGAGAAGCTCTTCGGCGATCCGGAGCAGGAGCTGATCGCCTGCGGGTACGGCCAGCTGGAAAAACTGTATGACGCGTACCGGGCGGCGCCGCGGACGGAACGGACGCGTCCGAAGATCCTGATCGCGCCGTCCTGGCAGGCGGACAATATCCTGGACAGCTGTATCGACCCCCTGCTTTCCGAACTGCTGGGCAAGGGGTTCGACGTGACGGTGCGCCCGCATCCGGAATACGTCAAGCGCTACGGGGACCGGATGGACGCGCTGATGAAACGGTACGCGGGATACGCGGGCGGGGACCTGTTCTTCGAGACGGACTTCTCCGGTAACGAATCCATCTTCGGCTCGGATACCGTGATCACGGACTGGTCCGGCACGGCCTACGAGTTCGCGCTGGTGACGGAAAGGCCCTGCGTCTTTATCGATACGCCGCCGAAGATCAACAACCCGGATTATGAAAAGATCACCGTTGCCCCGCTGGAACTTACCCTGCGGGATCAGGTGGGCGTCCGCGTCAAGCCGGAGGAACTCTCCGGCCTGGCGGAAACGATCCGCGGCCTGTGCGGGGATGAAAGCTATAAAGGCCGGATTGCGGAGATCCGTGAAAAATATATCGCCAACTTCGGCCGCAGCGGCGAAGTTGGCGGAAGGTATATCCTGGATGAGATAAGGCGTCAGGTACAGGCCCGGAAACAGTAACGCTTATTTCGCTTCAAAGGTCACGGTGACCGTGGCGGAGACGCAGATCTTCGCGGCGCGCACCACCGTGGGAGAGTCCATTTCCGCTTCCTCCACGGCGCCGTAGGTCTTGCGGGAGAAATTGTTTACCCCGCTGTCGAAGCTGTACACATTGCTTTCCTGGATGGATTCAATTTCCAGTTCACCCATGCCGGCGGCATCCGCGAGGATCGCCGCCTTTTCCTTCGCGGCGGCGACGGCGGCCTTCAGGGCCTCGGCCCGGGCGGCGCTGTCGTCGGAAACGGAGAAGGAAACGCCGTCCAGGGTGTTGGCCCCGGCACCGAAGGACAGGTCGATGGCCTCGCCCACGCGGCCCATATCCGTGACCTTGACAGCCAGGGTGGAAGAGGCGTTGTAGGCGATGATCTCCTCAACGTCCTTGCTGTAGTCGTAGACGGCGTAGAGGTTGATATAGCCGGTGCTGATATCCTCTTCGCTGAAGCCCGCGGCGGTCAGCGCGGCGCGGATGGCCGCAATCGTCTCGTTCGCCTGGGACTGGGCTTTCAGGGCGTCCTTGTCCCGGCAGGTCACTCCGATGGAAACGACGGCGGTGTCGGCGGGGACCAGGATTTCGCCGGTACCGGAAACGGTAATGGTGCGGTCCGCCAGGGCGGAGGCGGCGCCCAGGCACAGGGCCAGGGCCAGGAATAAAGCAATCAGTTTACGCATCATATAAATCTCCCTTCAAAGGTGGTTTCATTATACATGACGCTCGCACCGGCGGACAAGTTCCATTTTTTTTTATCAAAAAGAGAAACGGGCTTCCCGCGTCCGGAGGCCTCTTTTTTGTGCTTTTACGCTTCCTGCAGCCTCAGCTCCGGATAACCGGCGGAGCGGAGATAATCCTGCACTTCGGGAACGGTATCCATGAAGCAGCAGTCCAGGATCTCGCCGTAATACCCGCGGGGGCCGTAGCTCTTCACGGCGAAGCCGGCCTTGTCCAGCATCAGGCGGGAAAGCCACGGCGGCAGATGCAGCGCGATGCAGATGGCGACCACGATATCCGGATTATAGGAAGCCAGGTCGCTGCTGCGGTACCGGGTAACGGTCCGGTCGGAGATATGGGCCTGGGCGGCCAGCTGCTCCACGGTGATCCGGCCCTCGGCCCGGCTTTCCATCAGGTAAACCAGCGCGTCCGGGAAGGAGGCGGGCATGGACGCCATGAGGCGGTTGCGGCGGTTCAGCCGCTCCCGGGCAGTGAGGCTGAGCCGGCGGTCCAGGAAACGGTCGTACTCCCGGACGTAATCCTCGCTGCTGTTCAGCGTGCCGAAGAGCCAGACGGATTCCTCGTTTTCCCGCAGCCAGACCTTCTCAAACCGGAGGCAGCAGGAATCGGCGTGAGCGTTGGCCCAGGGCGTGAGGCGGCCGCCCTCCGGCGTGGCGCGGAGGAACTGGGGATCGTTGAGGCAGACATGCCCGTCCGCCCAGACGAAGTCTCCCCGGCTCATGAGCTGGCGGAACTCACCGCTGCGGTGATACAGGTCCGCCAGCGCCCTCCGGCTGATGACGAGCGTGGCCTGGCCGTTGGAAGAATGCTCCTCCGTAAAGGCAAAGGGCGTGATATACCGCCCGTCAATGAAGTTGACGGCGCCTTTGGCAGCGGGATGCCCCAGCTGGACCAGGCGGCGGCGAAGCGTCGTACGGGGAACGGCGTATTCATCCGCCAGGCGGCGGATGACCCGGTCCCAGCGGAAGCCCGGATGGTTCAGGTAGCCGTTGACGGAGGGACTGGTGCTGGCCTCCTGGAACAGGCGCCAGGCCCGGCCGCGGATCAGGTTCTGGGGCAGGAGCAGGGCGATGCTGCCGCCCCGGGCCTGGTACTCCATGAAGCGGAGGGGATCGGCGTTCGGCCGGCCCACGGTGTTGCGCACCGCGGTGTAGCGGATCTCCTGCTCACTGGTGGACATCAGCTTCTGAAGGCGGTAGAAGAGCAGGTGCCATTCATAGTGGATGCATTCGTGCAGGATATCCAGGTCCCGGCACTCGGAGCGGGCGGCGGTGTTCAGCACGATGGTGTTGGCCGGGACATTGCGGGAAACGGGGAGGGGAAAATCCGTCTCTCCGGAGACCTTTTCCTCCTGAGTGAAGACGCTGCCGTCCCGGAAGAAAAGGATGCTGCGGACGCGGTTCTGGCAGTGCAGGCGCATTTCGCATATGTTCAGGCCCAGCTTCTCCGCCAGGAGGCGGGCGCTGCGCTCTTTCGGCTCTTTGACGTCCGGCAGGAGGTTTTCCCACAGACGCTCGGCGCCGCTTTCGATCTCGTCGTCCCGGAGGATCGGGACCAGGTGGCGGTCCAGCTTCCAGAAGCTGCGGTCCGGCTTGTCCCGCAGCAGGTGCAGCTCCTGCACCTCAAAGCTGAAGCCTTCCTCCGTGCAGAACCAGAGACCCAGGCAGAAGCCGAAACGGCCATCGATATCATGGCCGTCCTGCTCCACCGTGAGAGCGGCGGTCAGGTCCACGTCCGCCAGGAAATCCGTCCGGTTCAGGCGCCAGCAGGAGACGCCGCCAATCTCCAGGTCCCGCGGGGCGATCCGCTCCGACACGACGGCGCGGCCCAGCAGGAGGCTGAGATCGCCGTTGACCAGGCGGGTGTTCATCTCCTGCAGGATGCGGGGGAAAAAGCGTTCCCGGATGCAGCGGTCCATATCCTCCACCACGGGCATCAACCAGGTCTGAACGGGGCTGCGGGCTTCATCCGCCCGGGCGCGCAGCAGCTCCGCCACCGGATCCTCCCCGCCGGCGGGATCCACCTCTGCCGCCCAGTCGGCATATTCTCTGACAGCCTGTTCCATGATCCTGCTCCTTTCCGGTTAAAAACACAATGAAAATGTGCAAAACACACTTATGTTTATTTGATAGCACAATTATATTGTGCTTATAACCAAAAGTCAAGGGACATCTTTCCGGTTGCAAAGCGTTCCGGTCCATGATATATTCAAACCAATAAAACAGCCTCAGCAGAAAGGCGGATACAGATAAGATGAAAAAAGCGACAATGATCCTGGACAAAGATTTTGCCATCGGGAAGATCGACCCGCGGATCTACGGCTCCTTTATCGAGCACCTGGGCCGCGCGGTATACGGCGGCATCTATGAGCCCGGCCATCCCACGGCGGACAAAAACGGTTTCCGGCAGGACGTGATCGACATGGTCCGGAAACTGGGCGTGCCGGTGGTGCGGTATCCGGGCGGCAACTTCGTTTCCGGTTTTAACTGGGAGGATTCTGTCGGGCCCCGGGACCAGCGGCCGAAGCGGCTGGACCTGGCGTGGATGACCACGGAAACCAACGAGGTGGGCCTGCATGAGTTCTGCGAGTGGGCGAAGAAAGCGAACTCCGAGGTCATGTACGCGGTGAACCTGGGCACCCGCGGCGCGGACGCGGCCCGGAACGTGGTGGAATACGCCAACCACAAGGGCGGCAGCTACTGGTCCGACCTGCGGATCAAAAACGGCGCGAAAAACCCGCTGGGTATCAAGCTCTGGTGCCTGGGCAACGAGATGGATGGCCCCTGGCAGATGGGCGCGAAAACCGCCTATGAATACGGCCGGACCGCCAACGAGGCCGCCAAGATGATGAAGTGGGTGGATCCCTCCATCGAACTGGTGGCCTGCGGCAGCTGCGGGCACGACATGCCCACCTACGGCGCCTGGGAATACGAGGTGCTGAGCGAGTGCTACGACAATGTGGATTATGTGTCCCTGCATCGCTACTACGGCAATCCCACCGGAGACACGCCCGGCTTCCTGGCCCGGACCATGGACCTGGACGCCTTCATCCGCGAGGTGGTTGCCCTGTGTGACGCCGTCGGCGCGAAGAAGCACGCGAAGAAGAAGCTGAACCTGTCCTTTGACGAGTGGAACGTCTGGTACCACTCCAACGAGCAGGACAAGGAAGTCTGGAAGGCGGACAAGTGGGGCCGCGCCCTGCCGCTGCTGGAGGACGTTTACAACTTCGAGGACGCGCTGCTGGCCGGCGCGATCCTGATTACCTTCCTGAAGAACGCGGACCGCGTGAAGGTGGCGTGCCTGGCGCAGCTGGTGAACGTCATCGCGCCGATCATGACCCGGAACGGGGGCGGCGTATGGGCCCAGACGATTTACTGGCCGCTGATGCACGCGTCGAAGTACGGCCGGGGCACCGCCCTCAGGCCCATCATCACCTCGCCGACCTACGACTGCAAGGATTATGAGAAGGTGCCGCTGGTGGACGCGGCCGCGACGCTGGGCGACGACGGCAGCCTGACCATCTTTGCCGTGAACCGCAGCATGGACGCGGACATCACGCTGGACTGCGACCTGCGCGCCTTCGGCGACCTGAAGCCCGTGGAGCACATCGTGCTGCATCACGACGACGTGAAGGCCGTGAATACCGAGGCGGATCCGGACCAGGTGAAGCCGGTGAAGGGCCGGAACGGAAAGCTGGACGGCGGAAAGTACAGCGTGAAGCTGCCGGCGCTTTCCTGGAACGTGATCCGGCTGGCGTGACGGAATACAGCGGAAGAACAATTCAGCCTCTTGCAGATGGAAAAAAGATTTGCTATGCTTTGTTAAACCGTTGAAGAAGAGTGAGTACTTTCCGGGTGATCCTCACAGAGAGCCGCCGGCGGTGGAAAAGCGGCAGGAAGAGCGGAAAGGAATGGACTTCCGAGGGCGAGCAGAAAGGGCAACCGAGTATGTGAGACGGAGACGACCCTCCGTGATCAAAGGTCCGCGTATGAACGTACGCAGTGAGGAGGGCGCGCAACGCGCCAAGCCGGGTGGCACCGCAGGCTGATATTCAGACCTGTCCCAGCAACAAACTGGGGCAGGTTTTTTGCTTGTCCCGAACCTCACACAACAGGGCGGAAAGCCCGAAAACGAAAAGGAGGACAAGACCATGGCCAAGAACGAAATCCCCTACAAAATCTACCTGAACGAATCCGAGATGCCCAAATTCTGGTACAACCTGCGGGCGGACATGAAGAACAAGCCCGCGCCCCTGCTGAATCCCGGCACCCATCAGCCCATGACGGCTGAGGAGCTCGGCGGCGTCTTCTGCGACGAGCTGGTGCAGCAGGAACTGGACAACGATACCCGCGAGTATCCCGTTCCCAAGGAGATCCTGGACTTCTACAAGATGTACCGTCCCTCTCCGCTGGTCCGCGCCTACTGCCTGGAGAAGAAACTGGGCACCCCCGCGAAGATCTACTACAAGTTCGAGGGCAACAACACCAGCGGCAGCCACAAGCTGAACTCCGCCATCGCCCAGGCCTACTACGCCAAGAAGCAGGGCCTGAAGGGCGTGACCACCGAAACCGGCGCCGGCCAGTGGGGCACGGCCCTGTCCATGGCCTGCGCGTACTTCGAGCTGGACTGCAAGGTCTACATGGTCAAGGTTTCCTATGAGCAGAAACCCTTCCGCCGCGAAGTGATGCGGGTATACGGCGCGTCCGTGACGCCTTCCCCGTCCATGACCACCCAGGTCGGACAGAAGATCCTGGCGGAGCATCCCGGTACCACCGGATCCCTGGGCTGCGCGATCTCCGAGGCGGTTGAGGTCGCCGTGGGCAATCCCGGCTACCGTTATGTACTGGGCAGCGTGCTGAACCAGGTGCTGCTGCACCAGAGCGTCATCGGCATGGAAACCAAGATCGCCATGGATAAGTATGATATCAAGCCCGACGTGATCATCGGCTGCGCCGGCGGCGGAAGCAACCTGGGCGGCCTGATCGCTCCCTTCATGGGCGAAAAACTGCGCGGCGAAGCGGATTACGACATCATCGCTGTGGAGCCTGCCTCCTGCCCGAGCCTGACCCGCGGCGTGTACGCCTATGACTTCTGCGACACCGGCATGGTCTGCCCGCTGGCGAAGATGTACACGCTGGGTTCCGACTTCATTCCGGCGCCGAACCACGCCGGCGGCCTGCGGTATCACGGCATGAGCCCGATCCTGTCCCAGCTGTATGACGACAAGATGATGCGCGCCGTTTCCGTGCCCCAGACCCGGGTGTTCGAAGCGGCCGAGACCTTTGCCCGGACCGAGGGCATCCTGCCCGCGCCGGAAAGCAGCCACGCCATCTGCGCGGCCATCGACGAGGCTATGAAGTGCAAGGAGACCGGCGAGGAAAAGACGATCCTGTTCGGCCTGACCGGCACCGGCTATTTCGACCTGGTGGCGTACGAGAAATTCCACGACGGAAAGATGGACGACTATATCCCCACGGACGAGGAGCTTGCCGCATATCGGGCGAAGCTGCCGAAAATGTAAATCCGAAGAAATTCCGGGAGAGAAGCATGCGCTTCTCTCCCTTGTCTTTTGGGCGGGTTTTCGGTTATAATGCATCCGGAGGCGTACAAGATGAAAACTGTAAAGAAAATTGGGGCCCTGATTTTTATTTTCGTACTGATGCTGTCTGCCGCGCAGGCGGAGACCTGGAAGGCGGCGGAAGCGAACCAGCCGCGGTTCCTGGAGCTGATTGACCTGCTGGAGGCGTCCGTTACCGACGGCGCCGGTCTGGACGAGGCGGCGGAGGACGCCGTGCTGGAAGCGATCCGGCAGGACAGCGCGGACGATTACGACATCGCCCGGGCGATTGCGGATCACTGGAATGAGACGGTGATGGACCTGCACTACCGGATGTTCGCGCACCGGGGACAGGACCGGGCCTACGCGCTGGAACGCAGCGGCCTGGACTTCAGCGGGAAGCACGCGTTCATCGTGCTGGGCTTCCAGCTACAGGACGGAGAGATGCAGGAGGAGCTGATCGGCCGGTGCGAAGCGGCGGCCGCGGCGGCCCGTTCCTATCCGGCCGCGATTCTGATCACCACCGGCGGCGCGACGGGCTCCAACAACCCGGAGGGCCATACCGAGGCCGGCATGATGAAGGATTACCTGACGGAGCAGTGCAGCATCGACGCCGGGCGGATCTTCACGGATACAGAAGCCATGACTACGCTGGAGAACGCCGTGAACAGTTTCCGCATCCTGAAGGAAAAAGGCATCGAAACTTTCACCATCGTGACATCGAACTACCACCAGCGGTGGGCGCAGATCCTGTTCAACGCGATGGCGGCGATCTGTGAAAAGGAATCCGGATACAAGGTCCGGATCGTCGGAAATTTCAACTACATCGCGCAGCCGGACGCGGCCCGCACCGCCGGCTGCAAAACCGGCCTAAGGCAGCTTGCCACCCTGTTCGGACAGACTGCTGATCCCAATCCGTAATCATCCCCGTACCCGGCAAATCCAATCATAAAGGAGAAACCGTGATGCGCAGGCAGAATTCCAATCCGGGCATTTTCAGCAAAACGATCGAATCCCTGCACGAGTGGGAGAGTACACGGTTCAGCCAGAAACCCCACAGCATGATGCTGCTCCTGATCCTGTTCGTCAACGTGATCCTGGTGCTGCTCTCCGCGTGGGTGATCAGCGCCGTCGCGATGAGGGGCAACGAGAATACCGGATTCTTCACCGCGGTCTACAACACGTTTACGATGATCCTGGACGCGGGCTGTATCGAATCGGTCATCAGCGACCCGTCAAACGTAAACATCTTCCTGGTGATCTTCTGCCTGGTGGTCATCGTCGTCTGCATGATCACCTTCACCGGCGCCCTGATCGGTTACGCCACGAACGTGGTTTCCAACCTGATCGAGAACGCGAACGCGAACTCCATCAGGCTGCGGATCTCCGGCCATGTGGCGGTGTTGGGCTGGAACACCCGGGCCTCGGAAATCATCAACGACCTGCTGTATTGCAAGGAGAAGCAGAAGGTGGTGGTTCTGTCGGACGGAAACCGGGAGGGGATCCTCGAAGAAGTCGAAGAGCGCCTGAATGACACGCTGGAGCGGGAGAACGACGCGCTGGAGGAATCCATCCGCCAGATGCACTGGCTGCCGAAGAAGATTTATATGTGGCGGCATAAGCTGCGGAACAACGTGGCGGTCATCGTCCGCGAGGGCGACGTTTTCTCCGCGGTGCACCTGAACAATATCCAGCTGGACAGGGCGAAGGCGATTATCATCCTGGGCAAGGACCTGCGCAGCGCGATCCGTGAAGGCGCCGACTCCGAGGACGAGGCGGAGAAGGGCGACAGCCGGACGATCAAGACCCTGATCCAGGTTGTGGATATCGCCAGCAAGGTCACGTCCGCCGACAACCAGAAGGTGGTTGTGGAAATTGAGAACGAATGGACCGGCGACCTGGTGGACAAGATTATCGAGGCCAAGCAGGATATCAAAAAATGCCGCGTGGTGCCCTTCCGGGTGCACACGGTCATGGGCCAGCTGCTCAGCCAGTTCTCGCTGATGCCGGAGCTGAACCAGGTTTACAGCTTCCTGTTCTCCAACAAGGGCACGTCCTTCTTTGCCCGGTCCGAGAAACGGCCGGACAACAGCATCGATTTCGCGGAAACGTACCTGAACACGCACCGTAAGGCGCTGCCGCTGCTGTTCATCCGGGACGACATGACGCGGGAAGACTTCTTCTACTATATGGCGGACAGCGATAAGGATATCGACGTGGCCTCCGACCGGGCGACGGAGATCTGCCCGCTGAAGCTGAACCCGGATTACTGGCTCAGCGAGAAGCATGTGCTGATCCTGGGCTCCAACAGCAAGATCAGCAACATCATGGACGGCTATGTGTCCTTCTGCACAGAGTGGACGAACGCGAAGCATCCGCAGATCGTCCATATCACCATCGTGGATGACGAGGAGAACCATATCAAGGCCGGCTATTACCAGCAGTATCCCTTCGTGGAGGAATGCGTCTCCGCGCGGATCACGGATCGGGAGCAGATCGCCGAGATCATTAAGGACTTCGTCTACGCCCACCCGGAGGATTCCAGCATCCTGATCCTTTCCGACGACACCGTGCCGGACGACGATATCGACGCGAAGATGATGACCTACCTGATCTACGCGAAGGACGTCATCAACCGTGCCCGCGTCAACAAGCGGGACGTCAGCTTCAACGTGGACATCATCGCGGAGGTGCTGGATCCACGCCATGTGGACCTGGTCCGCAGCTACGACGTGGACAACGTGGTTATTTCCAACCGCTACATCAGCAAGATGGTCACGCAGATCAGCGAGGACTTCGCCCGCTACAACCTCTATGCGGACATCATGGACTATGACGAGATGGAGACGGAAGTCTACGACGGCATCGAGATCTACATCAAAAAGGCGGGAGAGTACTTCAGTGAACTCCCGCCGAAGAATACGCCGGTGGATACGGTTATCCGCTCGGTCTATGAGGCTTCCCGCCGGTTCTGGGGTTCCGACATGGACTTCGCCATGCTGCTGGGCTACATTGATACCCGCGGTGAGCTGCATCTCTTCGGCGGCGCCCGCGATCAGAAGACCGTGACGCTGACCGCCGAGGACAAGCTGGTCGTGTTCAGCAACCACTAAGATAATTCAGAATTCATAATTCATAATTAAAAGCTGAGACGGGAGAAGGTGAAAGATCACACTTCCGTCTTTGCTTTTTCCAGGGCCGCGATGACGCGGTCACAGTACGCGTCGAAATCCGGATCCTCCTTCTGGCATTCCGGATGGGCCAGGATATAATCCAGCGCTTTGCGTACCCCTACATGGAAAGGCACGGTCGTCCTCATACCGGGGACGGCCCTTTTCAGTTTCCGGTTGTCAAAGACCACCGAGACGGATTTGTCGCCCAGGAGCTCGCCGGCATAGTCGTAGCCGTATTTCTTTCCGGTTTCCGCGAGGAAATCCGCGGAGACGTGGTACGCGATCAGCTCCTTGCCCAGGGCGTCCGCCACGGTCCGGTAAACCTGGTTCCAGGTCAGGGTTTCGTCCCCGGTGATCTGGAAGGCCTCGCCGATGGCGTGGCGGTTACCCATCAGGCCGATGAAGCCCCGGGCGAAGTCCGTGTTGAAGGTCAGCGTCCACAGGGAGGAGCCGTCGCCCGGGATGATTACGGGTTTGCCTTCCTGGATGCGGCGGATGACCTGCCAGGAGCCGCCTCTGCCGTGAACGGCCATGGGGATGCTGCGCTCGTCATAGGTGTGGCTGGGCCGGACGATGGTGACCGGGAACCCTTCCTCCCGGTGCTTTTTCAGGAGGAACTCCTCGCAGGCGATCTTGTTGCGGGAATATTCCCAGTAGGGATTCGCCAGGGTCGTTCCCTCGGTGATGACGTAGGAAGCCGCGGGCTTGAGATACGCCGAGGCGGAAGAAATGTAGATATACTGGCGGGTCTTATCCCGGAACAGGCGCCAGTCCCGTTCCACCTGGTCTACGGTGAAGCCGATGAACTCGCAGACGGTGTCGAAGAACATGCCCTGCAGCTTTTCCGCCGCGTCCGCTTCGTTGCTGACGTCCGCGGTGATTGTGCGGACGCCTTCCGGCACGTCCGCCGCGCGGCTGCCCCGGTTCAGGAGCCAGACTTCCCAGTCCGTCTTCTCCGCCAGGCGCCGGACGATGGCCATACTGATTGTGCCGGTTCCGCCGATAAACAACGCTTTCATATGATCAGTCTCCTTATGCCGTTTTTTTCATTTTAAACATTCAAGTCAACTCTAAGTCAAGGCGTTTTTGCAACAGGGGGACGGTTCTTTTCGTTGCACCGCTGCCGCATCCCTTGCCTGCGGCGGAGGTTAAGGGTAAAATTATGCCGAATGATGAATTCAGACAGACCAAGTATCGCAAAGGAATGAACCGGATGGAAACAAGTACAGTCGCCCTGGTGCGTGCGGACGGTTATGAACAGGAAAAGGCGGACGCGGCGGTCCGTACGGGGATTGAACTGCTCGGCGGGATCGGCGCGTTCGTGAAGCCGGAGGAGAAGATCCTGCTCAAGCCGAACCTGCTTTCCGGCGCGCTGCCCCAGAAGGCGATCACGACGCACCCGGCGGTTTTCTCCGCTGTGGCGAAGCTGCTGCGGGAAGCGGGATATGAACACCTGTCCTACGGCGACAGCCCGGGCAATCCGGTGACCACGCCGGAGAAGGCGGCCGACGTATCCGGCATCAGCGATGCTGCGAAACAGTGGAACATCGAAAAGGCCGACTTTAACGCCGGCAGCGTGGTCCGTTTTCCGGAGGGGAAGACGGCCCGCAGCTTCTATCTGTGCAAGGGCGTGCAGGAAGCGGACGCGGTAATCAACCTGTGCAAGATGAAAACCCATGCGCTGGAGCGCATTACCGGCGGGGTGAAAAACCTCTACGGCTGCGTCTGCGGCGCCAAGAAGGCGGTGGGCCATGCCCAGTATCCATCCAGCGAGGTGTTCGCGGATATGCTGGCGGACCTGAACCTGTGTGTACACCCGCGGCTGCATATCATGGACGGCATTGTCGCCATGGAGGGCAACGGGCCCACCTCCGGCGTGCCCCGGCCGATGAACGTGATGCTGTTTTCCGCGGACCCGGTGGCGATGGATACGGTGTTCTGTTCGCTGATCGCCCTGGATCCGGCAACGGTGCCGACCTGCGTCAGCGGGGAGCGGACCGGGCTGGGCACGATGCGGAAGGACCGCATCCGGATCCTGACCCCGGAAGGGGAGATCACCTGCGCGGAGGCCGCCGCGAAATACGGGCAGCCGGATTTCGACGTCCGGCGGGACAAGCTCAGCCGCAGCTTCTTCATGAAACTGATGCCCCTGCTGCCCTTTCTGCAGGACCGGCCGAAGGTGGACAGAAAGAAGTGCGTGGCCTGCGGCCTGTGTGAAAAGGCCTGCCCCGTGGAGGAGAAGGCCGTGCATTCAGGCAACGGCAAAAAAGCCGTCTATGACTATAAAAAGTGTATCCGCTGCTACTGCTGCCAGGAGATGTGCCCGGCAAAGGCAATCACGGTGCACCATGGGATGTTTGCGAAGAAATAATCAGCATTCAATTGAGCGTTTCAGTTTTGTGTCAGGAACCAGTTTGATTTCGGTCAGGCCGCTGCCCAGGGACGGGGCAGCGGTTTTTCCGTCGTCCCGGTAAAGCTCATAAACGCTTTCTTCTTCGATTTGACCGAGGACGGTGAACCGGGTATCGTCCAGCAGCTCGGAGCTTTCCCCGCCGGGGCACAGGAAGACCGCGTGGTTCTTCTTCACGAAGAGCGGGAACTCGCCCAGGGCCAGGTCGATCCAATGGCTGCCTTTTTCCAGCGGAACCAGGTCATAGTCCTTCCCGGAGCGGAAGCGGACCAGGAGCATATCCTCCGGCAGGTACACATACCGCCCGGCGGCGTTCTGCTCGTATACCGGGGCGATCATACAGCCTTCGCCGAGCATGAGCTGGTCCTGGGTGTGGACGGCCCGGGAATCGGCGGGATAATCGAAGGCCAGGGGGCGGAAATACAGCTCATCCCGCAGGGCGGCCTTCATGAACTCGCTGTAGAGATACGGCAGCAGCGCGTAGCGGACGGAGACAGTATCCCGCAGGGTTTCCCAGATGGAGAAGCGGTAGATCTCCTGCTCCCGGGTGTGCAGGGCGGAGTGGTTGCGCATCAGGGGCGTGAAGACGCCCAGTTGGAGGTAACGTTCCAGCAGGTCTTCCGTCACGTCGCAGCCGAAGCCGCCCAGGTCGCAGCCGGTATAGAGGAAGCCGCAGAGGTTGAGCCCGGCCAGCATCTGCAGGGCCATCTTCAGATGGCTCCACCAGGAGAAGTTGTCCCCCTGCCAGATGCCGGCGTCCCGGTGCGCCCCGATGAAGGAGCTGCGGGAGAACAGCAGCCGCCGGTGATCCGGGTCATAGCGGCGGAAGGCGTCCGCGGCAGCTTTCGTCATGCCGGCGCCGTAGAGGTTGTGCACCAGGTCGTGGCGGACCGGCTTTCCGTCCACCAGGTGGTAAAACCGCCGGTAGTCGTCCATGTTGTTGGCGATGCCGTTGAAGGCGTCCTTCAGCCACCAGGTGGTTTCAAAGTCCACGTTGCCCCCGCGGATGGTTTCCACCTTCGCGAAGGCGTCCGCTACGCCCTCATCCGAATAGAAGAGGGCGGGCTCGTTCATGTCGTTCCAGAAGCCTTCGATGCCTGCGTCCAGCAGAGGAATATAAAGATCGCCGAACCAGCGGCGGACGTCCTCCCGCAGGAAGTCCGGGAAGCAGCAGCGCCCGGGCCAGACCGCGGCGACAAAATCGCTGCCGTCCGCTTTTTTGCAGAAGCAGTCCCCGGCCTTGCCGGAATCGTACGGTTCGTAGCCTTCCTCCACCTTGATGCCCGCGTCGATGATCGGGATGAGGCGGAGATGGTCTTCCTTCATTTCCGTCTGGAACTGTTTCAGGTCCGGGAAGGCGTCCGGCTTCCAGGTGAAGTTCTTGAAGTCCACCATGTAGTCGATATCCATGCAGACCCCGTCCAGGGGGATATGCCGCTGCCGGTGCTCCGAGACTACCGTGCGGACTTCGGCCTCGCTGGCGTAGCCCCAGCGGCTCTGGATATAGCCGAAGGCCCAGCGCGGCGGAACATAGCTCCGGCCGGTGAGTTCCCGGAAGGTCCGGGCGACGCCGGCAAGGGAATCCTCCCCGATCAGGTAGAGGTCCAGGTTCCCGGAGAGGGAAGTGATGACCGCCTCGTCATGTTTTTCATACCCCAGGTCCCAGACGATCCTGCCCGGATCGTCCAGGAACAGGCCCAGCAGGCGCTCCGGGCCGAAGAAGACGATGAAGTTGTGGCTGCCGTAGAGGCTGGGCTGGGATTCGGTATGGTTGAAGACGTCGCTGTTCCAGCTCTCAAAGCGGAAACCGCGCTTGTCGACGCCGCGCACGGCCTGGCCCAGGCCGAAAATGACTTCCTCCGGGCGCAGGGAGAGGGAGAAGGAGAGGCTGCCGTCCGCTCCGGTCCTGACGTCAAAAAAAGGCACGGGGCCGGCCTGCGGGGGCAGCGGTTTGACCACGGCGTCCGTGGGCAGGGGCGTGCCGAAAGTGTATTTCCGGATCATATGGATTCCTCGCTTTTGCTTTGGTGGACCCATTGTATCATGCCGGGAGGAGGACAGACAAGCGAATGATTTCTTCCTACTTTTTTGCGTTTTTTGCAGTTTCAACCCGTTTTTTGCATAAAGCAAGATTTGCATACTTTCAAGCATGATCCGCATGGAAGTGTGCAAAAAGAGCAGATAAAATGACCATGCAGGATATGGTAGGAATTTTACTAAATTAGTACATTGGAAATACAAATTGTATTCCGAAAAACGTACAGAAAGGGCGATTTGCTGTGAGTCAGGTTCACAATCCGGCCCTGAACAGGGAATTCCGGCCCGGCAGAATGAGCTGGAAAACCTATATGCGGCGCTATGGAACTCTGTATTTATTGCTGATTATCCCGATCGCGTTTTTTGTCATTTTCCGCTATACGCCGATGGCTTATATTCTGCAGGCATTCAAGAAAAACAATATCCTGATTCCGCCGTGGAAGGTGGAATGGGCCAAGAACAACGGCATGCAATGGTTCCAGAAAGCCTTCAAGGACAAGGATTTCCTGATCGCCCTGAAGAACACGCTGTTCCTGAACCTGCTGGACCTGGTGATCGGTATGCCGATGCCGATCATCATGGCACTGCTGCTCAACGAGCTGGCGTTCCCGAAGTATAAGCGGGTTACCCAGACGATCCTGTACCTGCCGCACTTCCTGAGCTGGGTCATTATCTCCAGCATCACGCTGCGGCTGTTCGCCACCAATGACGGCCTGATCAACAAAATGCTGGGAACCTCCATTCCATTTGTCGGGACGCCGGGAAACTGGCGGGCAACCTACATCTTCCTGGGCATCTGGAAGGAATGCGGATGGAACACGATCATCTATCTGGCGGCGTTGACCGGCATCAGCCCGGAACTGTATGAAGCCGCGGAGGTGGACGGCGCCAGCCGCTGGCGGAAAATCTGGCATATCACGCTGCCCGGCATCCGCTCCACGATTATCGTACTGCTGATCATGAACCTGGGCCATATCCTCGGATCTGAATTCGACCGGCCCTTTACCTTGAGCAACCCGCTGGTCACGGAAGCCAGCAAAACGATTTCGATCTACGTGTATGAGAAGGGTATCAACGGCCAGCAGTATTCACTGACTACCGCTGTCGGTCTCTTCCAGAGCGTGATCTGCGTCATCTTCCTGCTGATCTCGAACACGATGGCCAAGAAGTTCGGCGAACGCGGAATCTGGTAAGGAGGTGGAGAAATGAGTGTTGTGAATGAAACAAACAGCTTCTCCACCCGGAAACTGCGGGACGGCATGATTAAGTCCCGGAAGACCCGGATCGGGGATCTTGTGATCGCGGCGATCTGTTTCCTGCTGATGCTGCTGTGCCTGGTGCCGATGCTGCATGTGCTGGCCAGCAGCCTGTCCTCCCCGGAAGCGCTGGTCAAGAACGAAGTGTTTATCTGGCCGAAGGGCTGGAACACTGAAGCATACAAGACCGTGCTGACGACGGAGAAGTATGTCCGCTCCCTGGGTTGGACGGTCATCCTGACGATCATCTGCACACTGCTGTCCATCACGCTGACGATCTGCTGCGCCTATCCGCTGACCTACACAAACCTGCGGGGCGGGAAGTTCATCAACTTCATCATCCTGTTCACGATGTACTTCAGCGCCGGTACGATTCCGTACTACCTGCTGCTGAACAACCTGCGGATGCTGAACACGCCCTATGCCCTGATTTTTCCGAACTGTATCAGCGTGTTCAACGTAATCATCATGCGGAGCTTCTTCTATGGCGTGCCGGATAGCCTGCGGGAGGCCGCGGAGATTGACGGCGCTGGCCCGATCCGGGTGCTGATCAAGGTCTATCTGCCGCTGAGCCTGCCGGTCATCGCGACCCTGAGCCTGTTCTACGCGGTGGGCCGCTGGAACGGCTTCTCCGACGCGCTGATGTACCTGAAGAAATCCGAAACTGAAAAATACTGGCCGATCCAGCTGCTGCTCTACAACGTGATCAAGAACTCCACCCAGACCACGGAGCAGGCAGCGCAGGAAGGCTTCTTCCAGAACGGCGTCTCCAAGACGATCCAGATGGCGACGGTTATGTTCGCCACCGTACCGATCCTGCTGGTCTACCCCTGGCTGCAGCGCTACTTTGTGACCGGGGTAACTATAGGTGCTGTTAAAGGCTGAATTTCAAAGGACCAAGGTCCTTGAAATAAAAAAAAGGAGGAACCAATCATGAAGAAAATCCTGGCTCTCGTTCTGGTGCTGGCGCTGATTGCCACGCTGGGCATCACCTCCGCTTTCGCGGCGGACGACGGATTCGTGGACGGCAAGTTCACGGAAACCCGTAAGATCACGGTTGAGATCTACAACCGCAACAACGACGGCGGCACCGATCCCACCAACAATGTATGGACCGAGTACATCAAGAAGGGTATGCTCGAGAAGTACAACGTTGAAGTTGAATTCGTGTCTGTCGGCCGCTGGACCGAAACCGATGACATCAACAACCTGCTGGCGGCTCACGATGCTCCCGACGTAAGCTACACCTACGGCGGAAACATCGTTATCTCCTATGCCAACATGATCGATGAAAACGGCAACCCCGGCGTCATCGACCTGGCTCCCTACCTCGAAGAGTACAAGGAGTACACCGCGAATATCGTGGCGCTGCTGGGCGGCGAAGACAACCTGTACTATGACAAGGATCCCGTGACCGGCAACGTCTGGATGATCGAAGGTGTTCGCGCGGACACCTCCCGTATCACCACCTTCATCCGCAAGGACTGGTGCGACAAGCTGGGTCTGGCCCTGCCCACCACCCTGGAAGAGTTCCATAACTGCCTGGTTGCTTTCCGTGACAACGCCGAAACCCTGCTGGGCGCCGACGCTGACAAGATGATCCCCTACACCACCTCCACCGATATCGGCTGGCGGAATGACCTGATGAGCGTCAGCTTTGTTCCGGATGCGGTTGACGATCCGACCCTGTTCGTGTACGGCTACGATGATCGTCATCTGCTCTACCCCGGATACAAAGAAGGTATCCGCGTGCTGAACGCCTGGTACAATGAAGGCCTGGTCTGGAAAGATTTCGGCCTGTACAATGACAGCACCGTGGAAGACGACAACATGAAGGCCGGCTATGTGGGCGCTTTCATGCACAACTGGGACTATCCTTTCCGCAACGGTGAAGACTGCATCAACCTGAACCTGCAGCGCAATGTGGGCGAAGACGCGATGTTCGTTCCGATCGACTGCTTCCAGAACGACGCCGGCGTGACCCGGAAGTTCATGGGCGCGGCCGTCGGTTCCGACCGCAAGATCTTCTTCCCCAGCACCAACAAGGAGCCCCTGGCCTCCCTGCTGTATGTCAACTTCATCTCTGACCCCGAGGTTATTAAGTACCTGCAGACCGGTAAAGAAGGCGAGAACTTCATCCTGCATGATGACGGCGCTTACGAGATCCTGCCCGCCACCGGCGAATGGGTCAAGAACTCCGGCAACAACATCGACTACACCATGACCTGCAACGGCCTGTACCTGGGCGAAGCCACGGGCGTATCCACCGCGCTGAGCTATCCCGGCATCCCCGCCGAGATCGTCATCCAGGCGAATGAGTTCGGCAAGAACAACGGCCGTTATCCGGCGCACTACAACGTCGGCACCATCGAGTCCGAGACCGAAGTCGGCTCCAGCCTGACCGAGAAGCGCGACGAGCTGCTGACCAAGGCTGTGACTGCTTCCGTTGAAGAGTTCGACAGCGTGTATGACAGCTACATGGAAGAATACCTGAACAATGGCGGCCAGGAGATCATTGACGAGCGCATCGAGAAGCTCGCTGAGATCTACGGCATCAACTTCGAGAAATAATTCCCGGTAAAAGAACCAAAACGGCGGGCGCCGGATCCTTTCCGGCGCCCGCTTTCTCAAAAATCCATCCCTATAACTGCATATGAACGTCCAGTTCCTTCTTCGAATACTGGCGGAGCTGCTTCCGGTACTGGCTGGGAGACATCCCGACAATCCGGGAGAAGGAGCGGAGAAAGTTCGAATAATCATTGAAGCCGCACTGATAGGCGATATCGTTCAGGGACGCCGTGCCCATGATCTGCTGGCGGGCAAGCATCACCCGGCGGTAGAGAACGTAATCGTACACGCTGCGGTTGGTGAAACGCGCGAATTCGTGGGACAGGTAAGACACGCTGACGCCGAAGGAATGGGCCAGGTTCTCGATCCGGATCGGCTGGGTATAGTGGTTGTTGATATAGTCGAGGATCTCCTGGATGATGCTGCTGCCGAAGACTTCGCCCTCCACAGGGTCGGTCCGGCGCATGGCCCGGCAGACCACGTTCAGCAGCCTGATCATCAGGGCGTAATCTCCGAAACGCTCGAACGGATCGCCCTTGCGCGACTGGTTTTCCCGGATCCGGTTGACGCAGGAGACAAAGATCCCGGCGTCTTCAGCGCTGAGCTCGTAAGTGCAGACGTTTCCGCCTGTATGATGGCGGAAGAACTGCTCCGTATCGATCTGGCCGCAGCCCAGCACGCGCAGGACCTCCGGCGCAAGGTTCAGGTAGGCGCGCTCGTAGTTCCGCATCTCCCTGGTGCAGGAAAGCCCGTGCATGCTGAAGGGCGGAAGGACGAAAAGCTGGTTGGGGCGGAGCGGGTACAGGCGGTTTTCAACGCCCATGTATTCCCCGCCGTTGATATGGATATAGAACTCGAAATAGTCATGGCAGTGGAACTGCGTGACCTCAAAAGTCTCATCGAAATTGTGGTGGGCTTCATAACCCTGGTTTCCGGGCTGACCCATCGGCAGGAACGGCACCTGGTTTGTTTCAGTATACATAAAGGCCTCCAAAGAAAAGAGGAAACGGAAAATGATTCGTGTCGCAATTGTGGGCACGGGCGGGATCTCCCACGCCCATATCAAAGCTTATCTTCAGTTTCCGGACCGCTGCCGGATTGCCGCGCTTGTGGATATTATCCCCGGAAAAGCGCAGAAAGTCAAGGAACAGTACGGCCTGGACGCGGAGGTGTTCCTGGACCATCATGAGATCCTGGACAGGGAGATCGACCTGGTGGACGTCTGCACACCGCCCTTCGCCCACGCGGAGATTTCCGTCAACGCGCTGCGGAGCGGGAAGAACGTGGTATGCGAGAAGCCTATGGCCGCTTCCCTGGAGGAATGCGACGCGGTGCTGCGGGCGAGGGACGAGAGCGGGAAAAAGCTTTCCATCATCGCCCAGAACCGTTTCCGCTTGCCGGTGCGTAACCTGAAGGCGCTGCTGGACAGCGGCATGGCCGGCAAAGTGCGGCATGTGACGGTCAACTCCCTCTGGTTCCGCGGCCACAGCTATTACGACCTGTGGTGGCGGGGCACCTGGGAAAAGGAGGGCGGCGGATGCACGCTGAACCACGCGGTGCACCACATTGACATGCTGGGCTGGATGATGGGCACGCCGGAAAAGATGACGAGCGTGCTGGCCAACACCGGGCACGACAACGCCGAGGTGGAGGACCTGTCGGTTTCCGTGGCGGAATACCCGGGCGCGCTGGCCGTGGTGACGGCTTCCGTGGTGGACCATGGGGAGGACCAGGCGCTGATCTTCCAGTGCGAGAAGGCAAAGATTGCTTTCCCCTACAGCGTGTTTGCCTCCCAGCCACAGCCGAACGGCTTCCCGCTGGCGGAACCGGATGCGGCCTTCGCGGAGGAGGCGGAGCGTTACCTGGCGTCCCTGCCGCCGCTGCCGTATGAGATGCACGTGGGCCAGCTGGAGAATGTGCTGGCGGCGCTGGAAACGGGCGGAGACGTGGCGATCACCGGCGAGGACGGCCGGCGGACCATTGAGCTGATCACCGCGATCTACAAGGCGGGATCCTCCCGTCAGACGGTGACGCTGCCGATCGGTCCGGAGGATCCGTTCTACACCGTGGACGGCATCCGGGCGGCGGTTCCGCATTTCTATGAGAAAACCGCGTCCGTGGAAAGCCAGGACGGAGACCTCAGCTTCGGGAATTTCCGGAAAGGGGAAAAATAATCATGAACGTTTCGGACGGCATGAATTACGCGCCGAAAGGCAAGCCGCAGCCGGTGGTCAAGGATCGGGAGTTTGTCTTCTCCGCCGTGCGGCTGGACCACGGCCATATTTACGGCATGTGCAACGGGCTGACCGAGGCCGGCGGCACGCTGAAATACGTCTATGACCCGGACAAGAAGAAGGTCGCCGCGTTCCTGAAGGCATTTCCCCAGGCCCGGGCCGCCAACAGCGAGGAGGAAGCGCTGAACGATCCGGAAACCCGGATGATCGCCGGCGCCGCCGTGACCAGCGAGCGTTGCGCCCTGGGGCTCCGTGCGATGGACGCGGGGAAGGACTACTTTACGGACAAGGCGCCTTTCACGACGCTGGATCAGCTGGCGTCCGCCCGGGCGAAGGTGAAGGAGACCGGGAAGAAATACATGGTCTACTACGCGGAGCGCCTGCACGACGAAGGATCGATCCTGGCAGGGTATATCGCCCGGTCCGGGGAGATCGGGAAGGTGATTTCCGTGACCGGTTTCGGACCGCACCGCCTCGGTGCGCCGGGACGGCCCGCCTGGTTCTTTGAGCGGGAGAAATACGGCGGGATCCTCTGTGACATCGGGAGCCACCAGTTTGAGCAGTTCCTGTATTACGCGGACGAGGAGGACGCCGAGGTCACGGCCAGCCGCATCGGCAATTTCGCCCATCCGGAGTATCCGGAGCTGGAGGACTTCGGCGACGCGCAGCTGACCGGGAAGAACGGTTCCGCCGGCTATTTCCGGCTGGACTGGTTTACGCCGGACGGCCTGCGGACCTGGGGCGACGGGCGGATGTTCATCCTGGGCACGGAAGGATTCATTGAGATCCGCAAGTATGTGAACCTTGCCTCCGAAAAGGACGGCGGCTGCCATGTGTTCCTGGTGAACGGGCAGGGAGAGAAGTATATCAACGCGGCCGGCGTGACGGGCTATCCCTTCTTCGGCCAGCTGATCCTGGACTGCCTGAACCGGACGGAAAACGCCATGACGCAGGAGCACGCCTTCAAGGCGGCGGAGCTGTGCCTGATCGCACAGGAGAAGGCAATCCGTATCAGATGACATATCCGATACGGATCGCAATTCATAATTCACAATTCATAATTCATAATTATGAAAGGTTCAAACTAAGACATAAAAATGAACGAAAAGGAACAAGTTCGCCTGGGTGTTATCGGGATCGGCAATATGGGCAGCGAACACTGCCGGCTGATCTTGAACGGGAAATGCCCGGAGATCAGGCTGGCCGCCGTGGCGGATCTGCGGCCGGAGCGCCGTGCCTGGGCGGAACAGGCTCTGCCGGGCACCCGGATTTTCGCGGACGGCCGGGAACTGATCGGCAGCGGCTGCTGCGAGGCGGTGCTGATCGCCGCGCCGCATTTTCAGCATGAGCCGCTGACGGTGGCCGCGCTGGAAGCCGGACTGCACGTGCTGTGCGAAAAGCCGGCGGCGGTGCAGGCAGACCGGGCGGAGCGGATGATCCGCGCGGCGGAAAAGGCCGGGAAGACCCTGACCTTCATGTTCAACCAGCGGACCAACTGCGTTTACCGGGCGATGAAACAGCTGCTGGACAGCGGCGAAATGGGTGCGATCAAGCGCGTAAACTGGATCATTACCGACTGGTACCGGACGCAGCGGTATTACGACTCCGGATCCTGGCGGGCGACCTGGGCCGGGGAGGGCGGCGGCGTGCTGCTGAACCAGTGCCCGCACCAGCTGGACCTGCTGATCTGGCTGTGCGGCATGCCGAGCGCGGTGACCGCCCGGTGCTGCGAAGGAAAATGGCACCATATCGAGGTGGAGGACGACGTGAGCGCGCTGCTGGAGTTTGAAAACGGTGCGACCGGCGTGTTCGTGGCCTCCACCGGCGATCTGCCCGGCACGAACCGGCTTGAAATTTGCTGCGAAAAGGGCAAACTCGTCTGCGAGGACGGGCAGGTGAAAGCCTGGAAACTGCAGGAAAACGAACGGGAGATCTGCTTTGCCAGCGATGATCCCTGGTACCGGGAAAAGGCGGAGGAGAGCATCCTGGAGACTGACGGGGAAAACCCGCAGCACGCCGGCGTGATTAACGCTTTCGCGGCGCATCTGCTGCGGGGAGAGAAACCGGTGGCGGAAAAAGAGGACGGACTGCGTGCCCTGCAGCTGTCCAACGCGATCCACCTGTCCGGCTGGACCGGAAAGCGGGTGGAGATCCCGGCGGATCCGGGAGCGTTCAACAGGGAACTGGCAAAGCGCACCGCAAACAGCGTGATCCGGAAAACGCAGGACCGGACCTACGAGACGAACCACGGATGAATTAATTCATAATTAAATACTGATGAACCAAAAAGGGGATCGGCATTGCTGCCGATCCTTGTTTTGTTTGGGTGCTTATTGTTTTCTTGTGAGTATCTCGCTCATGACAAAGCCGCGGACGATGTCATTACCGGTCCAGGACAGCTGCAGTCCCGGCGCTGCCGTTTCCGCCGCGGGAACCGCGGTTTCGGCGGCCGTGAGGGGAGCCAGCTGTTCGTTGTGGCAGGGATCGTAGCCCTCGCCGGTGACGGCGTTCATGCTGCCCTGATACACGGAATCATCATGCTCGGTGAAGGTGATCGTGGGCTGCAGAACGGTCGGGCGGGCAGGCTCGGGCGCTTGATGGGCGGCGCTGTCAGGTTTCTGCTGAGGCGCCTTCGCGCCGGGCGACTTTGCCTTCCGGGCGGCCTGCTGCTGTTTGGCTTTATTGCTCAGTTTGGACAGGGGCAGGCCGATGAGGAGCCAGATGATCGCAAGAATCAGGATGGGTTGGAATTCCATTCGACACTGACACCTCCTTTATACTAATTCATAATGATCCGCTGCGGTGGGGGAGATCCCTCGACTGCGCTCGGGATGACAATGGGAGGGAGGACCCTCCCTGTTGTCACTTCTTGCTGCGGGGAGTGGTTTCGCCGGCGGGAGCCTGCGGGGCGCTGGCTTTGGCGATGGATTCGCGCATTTCGGTATCGGCGATGGTGTTCTTCATCTGGTAGTAATCCAGGACGCCCATCTTGCCTTCACGCAGCGCGGTTGCCATGGCGCGCGGCACTTCGGCCTCGGCTTCGACCACCTTCGCGCGCATCTCCTGCACGGAAGCTTTCATTTCCTGTTCGCGGGCGACAGCCATGGCGCGGCGCTCTTCCGCCTTCGCCTGGGCGATGCGGCGGTCGGCCTCGGCCTGGTCCATCTGCAGCTGGGCGCCGACGTTGCGGCCAACGTCCACATCCGCGATGTCGATGGAAAGGATTTCATAGGCGGTGCCGGCGTCCAGGCCTTTGTCCAGCACGGTACGGCTGATCAGGTCGGGATTCTCAAGCACCTGCTTGTGGGTTTCAGCGGAACCGACGGTGGTGACGATGCCTTCGCCGACACGGGCGATGACGGTTTCCTCACCGGCGCCGCCGACCAGGCGTTCGATGTTGGTGCGCACGGTCACACGGGCCTTGGCGCGCAGTTCGATACCGTCCTTGGCGATGGCGGCGACCACAGGGGTCTCAATGACCTTCGGGGTAACGCTCATCTGGACAGCCTGGAACACGTCGCGGCCGGCCAGGTCGATGGCGCAGGCCTTTTCAAAGGCCATGTCGATATTCGCGCGCTGGGCGGCGATCAGGGCGTTGATGACGCGGTCCACGTTACCGCCGGCCAGGTAGTGGGTTTCCAGCTGGCTGATGGTCAGGTTCAGGCCGGCCTTGTTGGCCTTGATCAGGGGGTAGACCAGGCGCTGGGGCTGGATGCGGCGGATCCTCATACCGACGAGCGCGCTGATCGGGATGTGCACGCCGCTGGCCAGGGCCGAAATCCACAGGCCCATGGGCACGAAGTGCAGGAAGATCGCCAGCGCGATCAGGACGACGACCACGATGATCGGGATCAGGATAGCATTATCCATATTCTTTCCTCCTTTAAAATGGGTTCACAAAGGTTCTTTACAGAGTTTATTCTTTCCGTTTGATGACGCAGTGATCGCCTTCCATGCCGGTGACCAGCACGGCGGAGCCTTTTTCAACGAAGTCCCCGGTGCTTGCGGCGTTCAGGCGCTTGCCGTCAATCTCGATCTGGCCGGCGGGACGCAGCGAGGTGACCGCGACGCCTTCCATGCCGATCCAGTCGGGTTTGTCTTCGGCGGCAGTCTTCTCGATGTCTTTCAGCACGAGATGACTTTTGCTCAGCCGGCCGTTCATGGCGCTGCGGTAAGAGAGGAAGACAGCCAGCCCGATCAGCGCCAGCACGCCGACGAGGGCGAGCAGCGCCGGAACGATGCCGTGCAGCACCCAGCAGCAGCGAAGGGCGACGATCTCCAGAACCACGCCGCAGATACCGGCGACGCCGAAACCGGGGATGAACGCCTCAACGATGATGAGGCCGGAGCCAATCACAAACCCAATGATCATAATCAGGTTCAACGCGAACGGATCCATACCGAAATCCTCCTTTCCTGGCTTTAGTCAAGGCCATTGTAAGGGATCGGGGAAACAGAATAAAGCGCGAAAAACGACAATTAACCGGTTTTATTTTTCCGGCGCGGGTCCTTTCCGAATGGGTCCGGCTTTTTCCCGGCTTTTCATCGATGTTCGTACAACCAGTATCATATCATATCCGGGAGGAATACACAACCGCCGGCATTATTGCAAATCAAGGGTTTACATGGTATAATCCCCTTGTTTCGCGGGAGCGGAACGGTTATTTTGCCTGAGTGTTTGAAAGGATTGAATGTTTTCGTGGGTTTATGGCTTGCCCTGATCCTGTGTATCGCGCTTTCAGCGTTTTTCTCCGCGACAGAAACCGCTTATTCCGCCTGTAACCGGGTCAAACTGAAGACCGTGGACGGGCCCCGGAAGGGAAAGGCGCAGATCGCGCTGGCCCTGCTTGAAAAATATGACAGTCTGATTACAACGGTCCTGATCGGCAATAATCTGGTGAACATTGTGGGCGCGGCCATCGCGACCCTGCTGTTTACCACACGCATCCTGCCGGGTCAGGAGAGCCTGGCTACCACCGTCGCCTCCGTGGTGATGACGGTGCTGGTGCTGTTCCTGGGTGAGGTCGGTCCCAAGACCCTGGCCAAACAGCAGCCGGAGCGGTTTGCCATGGCGGTGAGCCCGGTGATCAGTTTCCTGATGATGATCCTGCGTCCGCTGGACCTGCTGTTCGGCCTGTGGCGGAAGCTGCTGAGCAAAATCATCAAGCCGGAACCGGAGGAGACCCAGATTGAGGACGAGCTGATGACGATGATCGACGAGGCGCAAACTGAAGGCGACATCGAAGAGGAAGAAGTGGAACTGATCCGTTCCGCCATCGTCTTCAATGACCAGGATGCCGCGGACATCATGACGCCCCGGGTGGACGTGACCGCCATTGAGGATACCGCCACGATTGAAGAGGCGGCGGACCTGTTCCGGGACACCTGGTTCTCCCGGATTCCCGTATTCCACGAGGACCTGGACCACATCGTCGGCATCCTGCATGAGAAAGACTTCTACAAGATGACCCATGAAGGCTGCACCGATATCACGAAGATCATGAAAGAGCCGGTGTTCGCGCCCGCCAGCCTGTCTATCGGCAACCTGCTCAAGCAGTTTCGGACCTCCCAGACCCACCTGGTGATCCTGCTGGACGAGTTCGGCGGCACCGAGGGCATCGTGACGATGGAAGACGTGCTGGAGGAACTGGTCGGCGAGATCTACGACGAGCACGACGAGGTCAGCGAGGAGGTCGTCGAGCAGGAAGACGGCACCCTGATCATCGACGGCAACATGCAGCTGCAGGAGCTGCTGGATAAGCTGGAAGCGCCCAACGAATACGACACGGACACCGTGGGCGGCTGGGCGGCCGAGATGCTGGAAAAGGTGCCGGAGGTCGGCGATACCTTCACGCTGGGCCGGCACCAGTTCACCGTGACAGAGATGGACGGTTTTCGCGTGACCCGTATCCAGGTGACGGAGCTGCCGGAAGAGACGCCGGAGGAGCAGCCGGAAGAGCAGCCGGCGGAACCGGAAGAAGCGGAAGAAGACAGTTCCAATTCATAATTCAGAATTCATAATTCATAATTAGATAAGCAATAAAACGGCGCCCTGGAATCAGGGCGCTGCTTTTGCGTGTGATTTTGTTTTAGCATTTCATCCGCTTGTCCGGCGGGATGGGGAAGAGATGCGGATCGGGGCGCTTTCCGTCCGGTCCGGGCGGGCAGTGCCGCGGTCCGGGACCCTCATGGGGCGGGAAGCCGGGGCCGGGAGGCGGCGGGGGCATCCTGCGGTCTTCCGGCAGGTCCAGCGCCAGCCGCTCGATATGCTCGCTCAGCTTGTTGCATAGGGCGCAGAACTGCTGTTTCTCCTCATCGGTGAAGCAGGCGGTCTTCTTCTGCGCGTCCAGGCTGCGGACAGCTTCCATATCCGAGATGATCCGCTGCCCTTTTTCGGACAGGGAGATCCGCTGTATCCGGCGGTCCTCCTCATCCACGGCGCGGTTGAGCAGGCCGTCCGCCTCAGCGCGGGCGAGCATCTCGCTCAGGGAGGAAGGGCGCACATCCAGCAGCTCACACAGTTCCCGGGAAGAAACACCGGGGTTTTCCGCCGTACAGGCCAGCAGCCGGCCGACCGCCGGCGGGAAGGGATGCTCCCTGCGTTCCGGCGGGCAGCGCCGCATGGCGCGGGCCAGCTTCAGGGACGCCAGGATGACGTCAAAATCAATACTGCTCATGTTAATCGCTCCTTTCATCAACGTGAAATTCAAAAAATTAGGTACCGAACGATTGCATTATAATTAGGTACCGAACGATTGTCAAGATTTTCGGCAAAAAAATATCCGGGACCGCTGTAAAACGGCCCCGGATCCGGCAAAGCCGGGAGATTAATGGAGGGGAATGACGTCGAAGGTACGCATGAATTCCAAGCAGTGATTGATCTGGGCATCGGACAGGGACTGGCCTTCCGCGGCGCGGAGAGTCAGCTCGATTTCATAACCCTGGCAGATGGTATAGAAATCCAGGAAGTCCAGGTCGCTGCCGATTTCCCGGATGACGAGCAGGCGATTGCCGGTTGCGGTCTCAATGGTATCAAACTGAACGTCGTTTTCCGCGCTGAAACTCTGGCGGACGCTTTCCAGCTCGGCGTCATTCAGATCCTTCAGGCCGGCCACGTTGGCATAGCTTTCATTGAAGAAAACGTTTATCTCAAAAGACGGGGCGGCGGGATCATCGGAGACGATTTTGCCCTGCAGGGAGACATCACTCTCAGACTCCCGGTTAAAACGGTATCCTTCCGGCAGGACGCCGGAGAGCTGGAAACGGTCGCGGAAATCAACGATGGAAGCGTCTTCCGCCGACGCGAAGGCGCAGGCCAGCAGCAGGGCAGCGCACAACAGGGTTAAGCATTTCTTCATATCGGTTATACCTCCTTTACATGCAGACGGATCAATAAACTCTGGTGACATAGGCTTTCATGATGAAGCCGGTGGCATAGCTGTCCGGATCCTCAACCTGGTACCAGCTCTGGGTTTCGGCAAGGACGGTCAGCCGCGCGCCGGAACGGTACTGGGCGATGACTTCCGTGTCCTTACTCGGGGCCCAGCGCATGTTCACCCAGCCGCTGGCGCGGGCGGGGCGGACGGACACGGTAAAAGGCGTCACGAAACGGGCGGTGCGGAATTCCGCGTTCAGGGTGGCCAGCGTATCGGTGGGCACATAGGGTGCTGCGGTCGGGGTCACCGGGGTACGGGTGGGCATCGGCGTGGGGGTCACTGGATAATAGGGAGACGGCTGATACCACTGCAGGTAACGGCTCTGGACATACGCTTCGCCATAGTTCCAGATAATGCAGGCCCAGCCGTTATCCAGGAAGCGGATGATCTGTACCTCGGACGCGTAAGGCGCAAGGCCGATGATATTGTTGCCGACATAGGGCGCGCTGCGCACGTTTAGGCCCTGGCCGTTGTCGGTATAGACGAACATGGTCTGGTAGGTTTCCGGGACAACAGGGTCGATGCCGTAGGTGGCGGCCGTGCCGATGCCGGAGGCAAGGACCGTGGATACGCTCAGGACCAGCGCCAGTGCGAGCGCGAGAGCCAGTATTCTCTTGACCATATTGAAATACCCTCCTTTATTGTGCCGGCCTGGGCCGGCGGTCCGGGGCGAACGCCCGGTTCCGGACTCATTATACCAAAAAAACGCGAAGGCTGCCCGGATTATTCCCGGGCAGCTGAAAAAACATGCGGAGGCGCTCTCGTTGACAATCCGCCGGAGATGGGCTACAGTAGAAGCAAATCAAGTTGTTCGTACTTTTCGGACGGCATACAGAACAGACGCAGAGGAGGAATTACCATGGAACAGAAATGGCCGCTGGACGTAACGGTCTCCTTTGACCCGTATTTCGGTGAACCGAGCCGCGACGGCGAGCAGGGCGCTGAGATCCTGCCGGACGGAAAGGTACATTTCCGGATTATCGCGAAGGACGCGAAAGAGGTCGTGATCGACCGTTTCGGAACCCTGTTTCCGCTTGCTCCCGCCGGGGACGGTGCATGGGAAGGGACCTTTGATATGGGAACGGGTTTCCTGTATTTCTTCCTGAAGGTGGACGGCGCGGACGTGCTGAATCCGTACCTGCCGATCGGCTACGGCTGCTGCCGGCCGATGAACTTTGTGGACGTGCCCGTGAAGGACATGGAAGGCTGGGACGACCTGGAAGGCGTGGAACACGGCGCGGTCACCCGGCGCTACTACGAATCCTCCGTGACCGGCAAGCAGGAGATCTGCCTGGTCTGGACGCCGCCGGCCTGGGATCCGGCCAAGGCGTATCCGGTGCTGTACCTGCAGCACGGCTACGGCGAGAACGAAACCGGCTGGGTGTACCAGGGCCATGTGGGCCGGATCGCCGACCGGCTGATTGCGGACGGGCAGATGAAAGAGATGATCATCGTCATGGGAAACGGCATGGCGAAGGGCAGGACCGAAGCGCCGCGGGATCCCTCGATGTTCCCGAACATCCTGGTGAAGGACCTGATCCCTTATATCGAAGAGCACTACAAGGTGCGGACGGACAAGTGGAGCCGGGCGATGGCCGGGCTGAGCATGGGCAGCTTCCATACCAGCATCGCGACGCTGTCCAATCCGGACCTGTTTGGCTACGCGGGGCTGTTCAGCGGCTTCCTGCGGGCGCCGTGGGACCCGGACAGGGAGCTGCCCCATATGAAGCTGCTGCACGAGCCGGAGAAGTTCAACGAAGCGTTCCGGGTGTTCTACCGCGCCATGGGCACGGAGGATACCTACTGGGAAAGCTTTGACAAGGACGACGCATACCTGGAAGGCAAGCAGCTGAACATGATCCGGGAGACCTTCCCGGGCGGGCACGACTGGACGGTGTGGCGCCGCTGCATCCGCTCCTTCCTGCCCCGGCTTTTCTGAGATTCCGGAACGGACAGATCAAAAAGACGCTGAAGGCGGATGCCTTCTGCGTCTTGCATTGGGGTGGCAGGTTTATTTTTCGGGTTCAATAAAAGTGATGGGGGTCGCACCGGTCCGGGCGTCTTCCGCCAGCAGGTAGATGGGCGCCTCTTCGATCGCCAGGGTAGTGAAATCCCAGGTCTGTCCGCTTGCGGTGGTGAAGATCAGGGTCAGGCGTCCTTTGGGATCATCGTCCATGGGGACTGAATAACCAAGCCCGATGGACGCGCCGTCCTGCAGGCCGCCTTCCGGGCAGCAGCTGACGCTGTCGCCGGTGACGTTGTCAACCAGTTTCACCTCGGTGACCACTTCGCCGGTCCTGTTGATGATGGTGTACATGCCGGTCTGCTGCATTGGAACGAAGCTGAAGGGGGTTGCGCCGGAAACGGCGTCCGCTTCCTCCACCTTGTTCAGGCCGATGATGACGTTCTCAATGCTCAGGGTAGGCTGGGTGGCTTCATAACCGCTTTCGGTGACGAAGGTCAGGCTCAGGCGGTGTTCTCCGTCTTCGCCGGCGGGAATGCTCATGCCCATACCGATGGATTCGCCGGGATCAAAACCGCTTTCTCTGGACGCTTTGACCCAGTGATGGGGATCGTTGTTGTCGGTAATCGTGATGGACATGATCTTTTCACCGGTGTTGTTCTCGAATACGTAGTAGCCCATCTGTTCGCTTGCGGACTCTTCCTCGGCGAAGGCGGCGCAGCCCAGCAGCAGCGCGGCGGCCAGGATCAGGGACAGGATCTTTTTCATAAAAAGTTACCTCCGTATAATATCGGTTTTCAGACCGTAACTGATTCTAACACACCAACACGGAAAAAGCTACAGGATATTTGCAAAATAAAAGCGGGTTTCCGGACGGAAACCCGCTGAACGGTTTCGGGATTATTTATCTGTATCAGGTGCAGGTGTAACGAAGACGATCTCGGGCGTCACATCCGCCTGCGGCTGGGCGCCGGGCTCGGCCGTGACATAGACCAGGATCGGGGTGGGCGTCGCCTGGGGCGCCGGGGTAACGTAGATCACCTGCGGCGTCGGGGCTTCCGTTTCCGGCGGCGTCGCGATGTTGATCACATCGGATCCGGATTCGGACGCGGAGGCAGGGCGGTTGCCGACCCAGGACTCATAGGCGTAAGGATCGCCCATGAGGATGACGTGGTCGGTGTTCAGCAGGTCGGACCGGATGTAGCCCAGGGTGCCGTTGGCCAGCATGACGGCGTACCAGATTTCGCCGGAGCTGTTCTTGACGCGGGCGGTGACGATGAATTCCGTTCCGGCGGAGCGGATGGTCTGCACCCGGGTGGCGTAGATGCTGGGCTGAGAACGGACGTTGACCCGCTTGATGGCGGTATAGCAGTAGCCTTCCGCCGGGATGGACTCGATCAGTGTTTCCGGCTGCCGGACCACCACACGGGTCTTAACGACCACCGGCGGGCAGACGTCCCACCAGGCGGAGGCGCAGCTGGCCGGATCCGGCTGGGTATAGCATTCCGCCGACGCGGGCAGAACGGCCGCGGCGACAAGCAGAACGGACAGGATCAGGACGATCCGGAATGATACAGATTTCATGCTCTCCGTCTCCAATGCTGTTGATATTGCGGTATATTGGCTCACCCTTAATTGTAGAATCCGGGGCCGGCCGTGTCAACCGCCACATATTGTGGGACAGGGATCCGCAAGGCACATGAACGGCGGTCAGAAGGAAACGGTCCGGGGTGCGCCGCCGAAGGAGGCGAAGGTCGCCACGGCGTCTTTGAAATACAGGACTTCCGTGTTGTCATCCTCGGCGGAATACATGGCCTGCAGGGAGGGGTACTGGTCCAGCATGTGCTTCTTGGCCTCGATCCGGTCGTCCCGGATCAGGGTGCCGGCGACGCGCAGCCAGGCGCCGTCCGCGAAGGCGCAGATCTCAGCCTTCGGATTGGCCTGCAGCTGCTTCGACACGGCCTTGACCTTGCCGGTCTGGATATAAAGTTTCCCCTCGAAAAGATCCACGGTGCCGAAGGGCCGGACCCGGGGCTGGTCACCTTCCACGGTGGCGAGGTAATAGGTGCCGCACTTTTTCAGGAATTCATAAACTTCATTCATTTGTAATTTCCTCCTCAGATTGATAGTCCTATTATAGCGTGCCGGGCGCATCCGGGGCAAGCCTGACCTGACACAAAAAAGATCCCGGGAAAAGATCCCGGGACCGGATATGACGGACAGTTCAATCGGCTTTGCCGAGCCAGATATCTCCGGAGCTGGTGCCGATCTCGCACTTCGCGCTGCCGTCGCCGCAGGTGTAGGTGTTGCCGTTGGTTACAAGCGAGAGCTCGCTGCTGAAATCCCCGCTGGAGGAGGAAACCTTGCAGGTGAAACCGGGGTCGGTGCCGAGGGCGGCGTTGACGCGGCCGGAGGTGGTGTCGATCTTCAGATCGTCAAAGGACTTCACGGTGCCGGTGAAGGAACCGCTGGTGGAGCTGATCTCCGCCTTTTTCACGGAGGCAAGCGAGGTGTAGATGTTGCCGGAGGTAGAGTGCAGTTTCACGTCATCGGCGGTGCCGGACACGGTGAGGCTGACGCCGCCTGAGGTGGAATTCGCTTCGATCTTCTTCACGCTGCCTTCCAGGCCGAAGGAAACGCTGCCGGAGGTAGAGCTCAGATCCGCGCTGTCCAGGTCGCCATTCTGGAGGACGGTGACGTCGCCGGAGGTGGAGGAGGCGTCCAGCTTCTTCGTGAAGGTGCCGGCGTCGATGCTGCCGGAGGTGGAATTCAGGCGGATCTCATCCGCGGTCAGGGCCGGGATATACAGATTGCCGGAGGTGGAGCTGATGTCGGCGCTCTTCAGTTCCGTGCCGTAGGGCAGGCGGACGGTCAGCTGCTTTTCCAGGTTAAAGCTGATGCGGAAGCCGGGTTTGGCGTAGCGGACCCGCAGAGTATCTCCGTCCAGCCACCAGCGGAGCTTATCGTCCTCCGAAAGGGAGCGGTTGGCGGTTTCGGAAACGGTGATTTCCTTTCCGTCATAGTATTCGACGGTGACCTTGCCCGCGGTCCAGTCGATGAACAGGTTGTTCACCGTATCGGAAACGGAGGCTTCCCCGATGGAGTATTTTTCCGCGTTCGGGTAGCTGAGCCCGGAGGCGGTGTGGCCGAACAGGAACCAGGCGGCGACACCCAGGGCAATCAGGACAACGATCAGGGCGATGGTCAGGGATTTGGATTTGCTCATTTTTCTTCTCCTCTTTTCTCAGTCACAGCGGCGTAAAGCAGCCAGCCGCCGGCGGCGCAGCCCAGCAGGATCAGGGCCGTGGTAAAAATGCTCTTGGTCCACAGGCTGATCATATTCATCATATTGGCGAACAGGATCACGTCCACGGCCAGGACCAGCAGCGGACGGCTGAAACCGCCGATCATCTCCCGGACCGGCTTCGCCCGGATCAGGAAGGGCAGGAAGCACACCGACAGCCCGAACAGTACGGCGGACGCAGCGGTGAAGAACCAGTTTCCGTGGGAGTAGAAGCAGGTGACGGCCAGGAGCAGCAGCAGGCTCATCGTGAACGCGCAGAAGGTCCAGAAGAGTTTGTTCTCCGGCATCATCAGCGGCACGATGACCAGGGAGGCCGCGACGGCCAGGCCGGCCAGCACGATGAAGAACCAGCCGAGGGGGGAACCGGAGGCCAGGTTGACGATCAGGCATACGACCACGGGGATCATGAACAGCCCGGAGACCACGGAGCCGACCGTGGCGCTGCGGCGCCGGAAGCGCTTCGCCTGGTACTCGATCACCTGTTCCTTTTCTTCCTGAAGGTCCGTTTCTATTTCATGGGTCCGGAGCTTTTCCAGCATGGCGGAGCAGTCCGGGCATTCCTGAAGGTGTTCCTCGATGAGTTCACGGCTTCTGCCGCTGCACACGTCGTCCGCGTAGAGCGGAAGCAGATCGCGGATCACTTCGCAATTCTTGTTCATTGTTCGTCCATCCTTTCCTGTAGCTTGAGCCGGGCCCGGTGATAGGTGACGCGCGCCCAGTTTTCTGTCTTGCCGAAGATGGTACCGATCTGGCTGAAAGACAGTTCCCCGAAGATCCGGAGCTCGAAGACTTCCCGGTAGGGTTCGTCCAGGGTGTGCAGCACCGTGTGGATCCGGAAGGAGGAATCCTTGTCCGAAACCTGCTGCTCGATGCTTTTGCCGGAGGAGGCCAGGTCTTCCGGAATCGGCGCGGTCTTGCCGCTGCGGCGCTTTTCATCGACGAAACAGTTTTTCGCGATCGCGCACAGCCAGGTGACCTCGTCTGACTCGTTCCGGAACTCGGCGGTTTTCGAGAAGGCCCGGAAGAAGGTTTCCTGGGTGATCTCCTCGGACGTGTGCCGGTCGCCGGACAGCGTCATAACATAGGAGAAAACCCGCATGTAATAGGCGTTGTAGAGCCGCTCACAGGCTTCGCTGTTCACGCTTCATCACCTCCTCTCCCGGTTCGTTCATGGGTTAGACGGATAAATCCCGATTTCGTTACAGAAAAAATCAAAAAAATTTTCGGCGCTTTCCGCCGCCCGCTATTTTACTTCATGTTTTCGCCTGTGTCCACCGGGAAACCTATGCGTTTTGGATCCGGTGTGGTACAATAAACAAAAACGCCGGCAGGGCCGGAAGAAGGGAGAAGACGCGTATGGAACAAATGCGCCGATACGGCTGCCGCTGCCTGTTTACGCTGCTCCTCCTGGCCGTGCTCCTGCTGGCCGGCTCTGCCGTGGCGGAGGAACACCACACCTTCGTGCTCAAATGCGCGGGCGGCGGGTTCTCCGGCTGCAGCACGCCCGGCCTGAAGGCCGAGGTTGTCCTGGAACCGGAAGCAGGCTTCACTGCGGAGGAAGACCGGGAATGGACGCTGGAGGAACTGCGGCAGCTGCCGGACTTCCGCCTGGAAGGCGCAGCGCTGCGCTTTAATGCGGGCAGCATACAGGGGTACGGGCTGAAATACGCGCTCACCTGCGGCGGCATATCCTCCGAAACGCAGCGCGTCCGGCCGGGCAAGAACCTGTGGGACGTGACGGAGACGCTGAAAGCCTGGCTGGAAGCGCCGGAGGAAAAACTGCGCGTGGTTCCCATGTATGACCAGACGCCCTGGGGCATGAAAATCGAAGACGGATCGGCCAGCCTCCAGCTGACTTTTTCCACATCCGCGAAGCTGGACGCGTTTCCCATGGACAGGGTGCAGTATGACATGATTTATGAAAGCAGCCTGTCCATGCTGGAAGAGGGGAATCCCTTCGTGGCGCGGTACGACGACACGGCGGACAGCCTGCTGGAGGTGTCCCTGCCGCGGGGCGTTCCCTATTACTACGCCGGGGGAAGCGAGGACAAGTTCCTTCGGCGGTTCATCCCCTCCACGACGACGAATTATTACCAGGATACGCATATGTACCTGTGCGGGCTGGACTGCGTGGGGATGACGCACCTGGTGTATGAAAAATGCGGGCTGGAACGGCATCCGTCCATCTCGGACGTGCTGCACCGGGGTGTGGGCCACAGCGCGCTGACGGGGAACGACACGTCGCGGTGGTATATGCTGCTGCAGCCCGGCGACCTGGTCTGCGTGAAACACGGCACCTTCCATGTGCTGATGTACCTGGGCACGATGCGGATGTTCGGCTGGACGGAATGGACCGCGGGGGAGGCCGCAAGCCTGCTGGACGAGCCGCTGGTGATCCACTGCGGCGGGAATCCTTTTTATTATGAACGGTATCAGGAATACATCAAAGAGATGGGTTTCCGGAACACCTATCCGCCGGACGGGGGTGTGACCGTTTCTGTGATTCAGGAAACGGACCGGGACGCGCCGCACAGCACCGATACATCCTGGGGCAAGCATTTCGGATGGTATATCGCGGACGGGCAGCCGCTGCTGGTTTTCAGGCTGGACGACTGCACCGATATCGCCTGGTACGGACCGGAAAGATAATCCGCCGAAACGGCGGTCGGCATGATTCAGCCGGACCCGTATGTGCAACGGGCCCGGCAATGTAAAAAGGAGGAGAAAATGGAACTGTTGCAGAACACGCTCAGCCGCTTTGTGGAAGCCGGCCAGATCGCCGGATGCGCCGTGCGGGTCATGCGGAACGACGAAGTCGCATACGAGGGCAGCTTCGGTTACGCGGACATCGCGAAGAAGGAGAAAATGTCCTCTGAGAACACGATTTTCCCGATTGCTTCCATGTCCAAGGTAATCACGGTGGCCGGCATCATGCGGCTGTATGAGCAAGGCCTGTTCAAGATGTGGGATCCGGTGAGCGAATACCTGCCGGGCTTCAAAAACCCGAAAGTCGCGAAGGAAAAGCCGGACGGATCCTATGAAATCGTGGATGCGAAAGGCGAGGTGACCATGCGCCAGCTGTTCACCATGACCAGCGGCGTGCCCTACGGATGGGGAGACACGGCTGCGGGCCGCATCCGCATCGAGAAGGAGAAGGAATGGGCGGAATCCGGGAAGCCCGAACCGGAGGCCGTGGAATACGCCAACCTCGTGGGCCAGCTGCCGCTGTCCTTTGAGCCGGGGGAACGGTGGATGTACGGCTTCTCCATCGACGTGCTCGGCGCGGTGACCGAGGTGCTGAGCGGCAAGCCCCTCGGCGAATACCTGAAGGAAAACATCTTTGACCCGCTGGGCATGAAGGACACCGGGTTCTTTGTACCGCCGGAAAAGATGAACCGGGTCGCGACGCTGTATCATATCAACGAGGGCCTGAAGGCGGAGGAACGCTGGTACGCGTCGGAAAAGCCGGCGTTCGAGAGCGGCGGGGGCGGCCTGTATTCCTCCGTGCACGATTATTCCCGTTTTGCCCAGATGCTGCTGCATGGCGGCACGCTGGACGGCGCGCGGATCCTCGGCCGGAAAACCGTTGACCTGATTTCCACGGACCACCTGACGCCGGAACAACGCAAGGGCGACAGCTGGGATACCCAGCGCGGCTACGGCTACGGCCTGGGCGTGCGCGTGATGACCAATCCGGAGCTGGCCGGGATCAACGGCTCCGTCGGCGAGTGGGGCTGGGACGGCGCTTTTGGCAACTGGTTCTGCGTGGATCCGAAGGAAAACCTGACCTGCGTCTACCTGACGACGAACCTGCCCGGTGACCATTACCGCTTCATTCCGAAGCTGATGGCCTCCCTGTATGCCTCCCTGGACTGAAAAAGGAACGCAGGCAATGAGCTATGAACTGAAATCCGCCCGGTATCTGGCGAAGGAAGTGATTGGGCAGGCGGTGCTTCCCGGGGACACCGCGGTGGACGCGACGATGGGCAACGGGCACGACACCCTGATGCTCTGCGAAGCCGTGGGGCCCGCGGGGAAGGTCTACGCCTTCGACGTGCAGGAGCAGGCGCTGGCGGAAACGGAAAAACGCCTGAAAGAGCACGGCATGGACGGCAGGGCGGTCCTGATCCGCGCCGGGCACGAGCATATGACGGAATACGTGAAGGGGCCGGTCCGGGCCGTGATGTTCAACCTGGGCTGGCTGCCCGGCGGCGACCATGACGTGACCACCCGGTGGGAAACCACCCGGCAGGCCGTGGAAAGCGCACTGAGCCTGCTGCTGCCCATGGGCGTGCTTGTGATCTGCGCCTATCCGGGCCACGCGGAGGGCGAGCGGGAAAAGCGGGAGCTGACGGCGTTCCTTTCCGGACTGTCCAACCGGGAATACAACGTGCTGCGGCAGCAGTTCCTGAACGCTGGGCCCGGCGCGCCGGAATGCTTTGTGATCCAGAAACAGGGCGGGAAGTAAACGGTATGATGCAACAGGAGCACCCGGAAACGGGTGCTCCTGATTATTTATATTCTGCTTACGCGCAGAAGGCGTTTTTCCCCTGCTTTTCGCGGTGCCGGTCGCTTTTCCGCCGGTCGTGCCCGCCGTATTCGGGAGAATGCGTCCGCTCCTTGACTGCGTACAGCGCCTTGTCCGCCCGGGAGATCAGCGCGAACAGATCCTCATAGGTTTCGGGCGCGCCCTGGGCGTTTCCGATGGAAAGAAGCAGCTTCGCGCCGCAGGAATTCGGCCGCATGGCATAGGTGTCAGACTGGTAGTTCTCGGCGACAGGCCGGGCGGACAGCACCAGGAACTCGTCTCCGCCGTACCGGTAGCAGCGGGCTCCCGGGAACAGGTGTTTCAGGATCTCGCCGGTTTCCCGCAGCATGGCGTCGCCGGCCAGGTGCCCGTACTGGTCGTTGATCTCTTTAAAGTAATTGATGTCGATCATATAGGCGGTCATGTTCCGGCCGTCCATCCGGCGGGCGTCCGCTTCCAGCGCCATCCGGTTCAGCAGGCCGGTCAGCGAGTCATGGCAGCTTGCGTCGTTCAGGGTCCGGTTGTATTCCTCCAACTGTGTTGCGACGGCGGAAACACGGCGCTGGTTCAAATACAGGACCGTGCCGGCGAGCAGCGCGGTGAACGCCAGCAGAAGCAGGTTCAGCGTCTCAATCCGTCCGGCGGAGGAAAGGGAAAACAGAATAACCACCATGGCCTCAAACGCCAGGACGGTCAGGGATATAAAGCGGATCCGCTGCAGGCTCAGGCCGTTTTTCGCGTTTGTATCCATGAGGGAACGTATATATCTGAAAAATCTTTTGATCATCGTCATCGTTTGGGCGGCACCCCAATCGGAATGGATTGTGCTGTATCCAGAGAACAACACGACATATTGTATCATCAGGCTAAAACAACTACAAGGGCACGGATGGCGGATATTCGACCAGATTGACACAAACAGCGCAGACAGTTACACGCGCTTGCAAGCGGAACGGGTTGTGTGATATACTTTATACAAATAACAGGATTACAGGCGGAAGCCTGCCGGAAAAACAAAATAAGAGGAGGAACCTGACAATGAAAAAAAGACTGCTGGCAATGGCTGTCGCCATCGTACTGCTGACGGCGCTGTTCATTCCTGCTGCCATGGCGGACTACTACATGTATGTCTGCACGGGTGACGGCAAGACGCTGAACGCCCGTGAGTATCCGAACACCGACGCCAAGGTTGTAGGCAACCTGAAGTACGGCGAGCAGGTATATGTCAACGCGGATCTGGGCAACGGCTGGACCCGCCTGAACGCGGCCGGCGGATATACCTATCTCTACGTGCAGAGCCGTTTCCTGGTTTACGACCCGCCGGGACCCAAGCCCACTCCCCAGCCGGGCGGCAAAACCTCCGGCACGCCCCAGAACGAAATCGACGCCGAATTCAAGGCGGCCAGGCTTGTGAATCCTTATGCGGTCGAAACCCGGAATGCCCGGGGCACCGGCGTGGTGAACATGCGCTGGGCCCCCAGCAAGAAGGCTCCCCTGATCGAGGCCTACAAGAACGGCGCCAGCCTGACGGTCATCGCCGAGCTGAAGGACTGGAAGCAGGTTATGGACGAGGAAACCGGCGCTGTCGGGTTCGTCCGCCAGGACTTCCTGGTCAGGAAATAAGAAGCTGACAGGACAACAAGAGGAGGAAAAGATAAGATGAAAAAAATCATTGCTTTGCTGCTTGCCCTGGCGCTGACCCTGAGCTGCGCGGCCGTGCTGGCTGAAAACACCGATGAGAAGACCGAAATGGGTACCATCGATTTCGGCGGCAGATTCATCATCAAGGGAAAAATTCCCGAAGGCTATACGCTGATCGAGGAAGAAAAGCAGGAACAGGTGTTCATCAACGCCACGCTGAAAAATGAAAATGATCCCACCGCGCCCTATCTGACGATCCGGGTTTATCTGAAAGACACTTTTGAAAACCCCCACACCCGGATGAACGACCTGACTGAAGAAGAGCTGAAGTATTATGAGGACACTTTTACCGAAGATGCCGACGTGAAGATTGAGTACACGGAAACCGGCCTGGGCACCAAGTTGATGCAGATTACCGAGATCGGCGTCGATACGGACTGGATCGCGTTCTTCTCCATCTATGAAGGCTATGAGATTGAGCTGACCATTCACGCTTCCGAGCTCGCGGAAACGCGCGAACTGAGCGACGAAGTGATCGCGAAGGCTATCCAGTTCCTCACGGACATGGACTTCATCAACGTTGAGGAAGAAAAGCCCGCGGAATAAAACCGCAGACAATCCCATACTGAACAAAAACGGGAACGCCGGATCACGGCGTTCCCGTTTTCATGCTTTGGCAATCATATCCACCAGTTCCCGGATTGCCCGGTTCACATGCTTGTCTTTATGGACGAAAATCCGGGAAAAGACAGGGAACTCCCGTCCGCCCCAGTTCAGTTTCTTCAAAAGCCCCTTTGCCGTTTCGTTCCGGACAACCATATCCGGCATAAAAGCAACGCCCAGTTCATTGATCGCAAACTGCTTCAGGATTTCCTTGCTGCTCGTTTCAAGCGCAATCTGCGGCGGAACGGACGCGTCGGCCAGGCCATCCAGGAGCATCCGGCGGAAACTGCAGGTATGGGAGGTCAGCAGCAGCGGAACGCCGGCCAGGTCTTTTTCGTCTATCCGCTTTTTGCGGGAAAGGAAGTGTCCGGGACTGGCGTAGAAACCCAGGGTCTCCGGTTTTTCATACAGCATGGCGAGGTCCGGATAATCCATTGCCGGGTTCAGCGAATAGGCAAGATCCAGCGCGCCGCTTTTCAGCAGGGCAGGGAAGGTGTCGTGCATAATGAACGAAAGGCGGATATCCACAAGGGGGAACTTCTTTTTATATTCCAGCAGTACCTGGGGCAGACCGTGATAGCACAGCGATTCCGAAACGCCCAGCCGGATTACGCCGGCGGGTTCCTGCGCCTCGGGCACTTCCAGCATGATTTCCCGTTCCAGCTGCATCATTTTTTCAGCATAGACGGACAGCTTTTCACCCTCGGAAGTCAGAGCCACCTTTTTACCCAGGCGCTCGAACAGGAGGCAGCCGAGTTCTTCTTCCAGCTGTTTGATCTGCGTGGTGACCGTGGATTGCGCGTACCCCAGCAGATTTGCCGCGGCGGTGAAGTTACGGGTTTCCGCGATTTTCAGGAAGGTTTCCAGTTGAGTTGTGTTCATGTCCGATCACCTGCATCTTCAATAATATTGATCATAAATATCAAATGTTTCAATTTTACTGATCATAAGTCCGATGCTATTATACAGTCATACCCGGACCATTGCAAGAAGAAATCGGAGGAGAAAAAGAATGAACGAATTATGCATGATTATCAGACATACGGTTGAACCCAATTTTCTGAATATCCGGACCTCCATCCGCGCGTATGACCGGGATGCCCTGTGCTGCGGCGCTCCCTGCTGGAGATGGGCCTACCATGCGCTGCATTCCGCGGACAAATGGTTTATCAATCCATGCGCGTATGAGGAACCCTCTTTCCATGAGGACGGCATGGACAATCCGGACAACCCGACGTCGGTGGCTCTGACGGATCAGCAGCTGCTTGATTACCTGGATTCCATCGAACAGAAAACGCTGGCTTATCTGGACAGTCTGACGGATGAAATGCTGTATGAGAAGCCGGAAGGCTGCCGCTATACACGCATGGAGCTGGTGCTCCGCCAGTTCCGCCACATCTCCTTCCATACCGGGATGCTGAACGGGCAGACTGCCCTGGCCACCGGGCAGTTTCCCATGTGGGTGTCGGAAACAGAGAAATACGTGGACGACGGCATTCTCTTCGGCAGATACCGGAAGGGACAGGTCAGCCCGAAACAGGACTGATCCTCCGCAGGGAATTGCATAAAGCAACCCGGAACCGCCTCAAAGCGATTCCGGGTTTTTGTCATATCAAAAATGAACTGTCAGGGCTTGACCGCCACCGCCGTAAACTCGCCGGGCAGGGTTTCATCTTCCCAGGCGGGATGCTCGTCAAAACGTTTCAGAACAAATCCGCTGTTAATGATGGAATTGATGATTTCGCTGATCGTATATCTTCTGTACAGGCACTTGGGGAACTGCCTGCGGATATCTTCCTCATAAAACCGCGCGTGGGCCATCTCGCCTTCAAAGACATCCTTTGAAAAGTAGCTCATTGTGGGCGTTTCCAGTTTCAATGTATCCATGATCTTGATGATCGGATGGAAATCGCTGCAGATCATCTTTCCGCCCGGCTTCAGGAGCGCGAACATCTTTCCCATGAACGCGTCAATGTCATGGAAATAGGCCAGGATGCCGCCCTCCATGAAAACGACGTCAAACATCCCGCCAAAGCGGACTGTGTCGATTTCCATCACGTCGCCCACTTCATAGTGCATGCTGACATTCGCGGCCCGGGCGGTCTCCATGGCGTACCGCCTGTTTTCCTCGGAGATATCGAACACGGTCACGTCGGCGCCGAGCAAAGCCAGCGGAACGGCTTTCTTTCCGCAGGAACCGCAGATGTTGGCGATTTTCACGCCTTCAAACCGGTCAAAGTATCCCGCGTACTTCCGAAGCATTTTCTTCGGATTTTCCATATCCGCTTTTGCTCTTTCCTCAGGCGTCCCGTTATGCTCAACCCAGAAATGGTACGCGTCGTATTCCCATGCCTTTTTGTGCTGTTTGCCTGCTTCGTTCATCTGTCAATCCTTTCAGGTTTTTCCTCCGGTTCCGGCAATCGGAAGCTCAAACCCGATGCCGGTTATCTTTTTTTATTATATGTGTTCCTCCCGATATTGCAAACCATGTGAAAAATAACCCCTGTTATTTCTCACACTTTGTTCTGTATTCCACTGACCGGTTTTTCTATACTGAACCTGCAGGGGGAGCTCTCGGCTCAGTAACCTGCCATTGGAGGATGAGTGTACGTATAAACCGGTGAGAGGATATCTCTCCCGGGCAGAATACCCGGATGAGTGAAAGGAGGGAACGTCAATGCGTAAGGTAAACAAAAGAAGGACGTTACTGGCAACATTGCTGGTATTGGCCATGCTGCTGTGTTCGTTCCCTGTGCTCTCCGCGGAGGCGATGAACGCGGAAATCTCTGCGGAAGAGATAACGACGGAAACGATCCCTGCGCCGGAAGAAACAGCCGGATCCGAGGAGGAGCCCGCCCTGGAAGCTGCTCCGGAAGCTGAATCGGAAACTGAATCCGAAGCAGAACCGGCAGTTGAGCCGGAAACAGAGCTTGAAGTCGAACCGGCGGTTGAGCCGGAAACCGAGCCTGAAGTTGAGCCGGTGGTTGAACCGGAAATTGAGCCCGAAGTCGAACCGACTTCTGAACCGGAAGACGCTGCTGAGACGGAACCCGCCGAGGCGCCTGAAGCGGCCGAAGATCCGGCAGATGAGCCGGAAGAAGAAATCAAACCGGAAAGAGAAGAAGAACCCGTTCAGGAAAACGCCGAAGAAGCACCGGAAGACAATCTGTGTAAGATTGATGATGACGCCGGTTATATTTCCGATGAACTGCTGGAGATTTACAACAACCTTGCAGAAGAGCAAAAGGCTGAATTTACCGGCAAGGTGGATATTGAACTGAAGGACAGCGAAATTGCCTTCGGGCAGGATGTGACGCTGATCGCCAAAGTGTTCGGCGCGGAGGCGCTCAATTACCGCCTGATCTGGGAGGCCAACGACGGCGATGAGCGCGGCTGGTATATCGTCGGCACCGGCGACGAATATACATTTCTGCTGACCCGGGCCAACGCGGGACGTGAATACCGTGTGGCACTCTTTTCGGTTGACTGAGCATTCCGTATTTTACGCATAAAATCCTTCCGTCAGATGCCTCTGTCCGGGGCGCGTCAGCGCTGCCTTCTGTCAACGCCGTGGGTCATGTAATAATTCCGTTTGTATTCGTACATTTTCCGGTCCGCTTCGATGACGACCGACTCGATGCTGTCATTATCCCGGCTTGACGCCGCGCCGAAAGAAACGGACAGGCCGCGGTTATGGCTGCCTTTCCATTGCGACGTGATTTCCTCCAGCCGCGCGAGGGCAAGCAGCGCCTTCTCAATGGAGCCGTCCATGATCACGCAGAATTCGTCGCCGCCGGTGCGGTAGATGGTATCAATTCCGTCGAAAGCGGCGGTCAGGCATCTGGAAGAGCCGGTGATCAGCTCGTCTCCGGCAATGTGCCCGATGGTGTCGTTTGCCTTTTTCAGGCCGTTGATATCCACCATGATCACGCAGTATTCAGACGGCGGGTCCTGCGCGAGCTGAAGCAGTTTTTCCTCATAGGAACGCCTGTTCCGTAGCCCGGTCAACTGGTCGTAATTGGCGAGGACCTTCTGCTCCTCGAGCAGGGTCCGTTCAGACTCGGCGAAAACATAGCGCTCGAAGCGCTCCCTGTTGATCGCGTTTCCGATCAGGAAACCGAAGACAGAGAACAGGATATAATTTCCGAGCCCCCAGGAATAAATGTCCGGGGAAATGGTGTTCCTTCCGAACAGGATATAGATCACCAGCACGATTAGATGGGCCAGGACGGAAGACAGCGTATTATCAATAAAAATGCAAGGCGAAACAATGGCGACGGCAAACATGGTCAGCGAGCGCAGGTCCGGCTGGCAGATCGCGATCCAGACGCCGCCGAGCAGAAGGGAAAGCCGGAAGAAGAAGGTGAGCAGGGGGAGCGTATCCGGACGCCGCGGAACCACATAGCGGGCGCACAGGAAGACAGCGACGCACATACCGAGCGCGGCAATATAGGCCGGGCGGCACGCCGCGTACTCCGCCGAGTTCAGGGACATGAGCAGGCAGTAAATCCAGAAGAAGGGGACCAGGGCGGACCAGTAGGTCAGCGCTTTGTGGTTGGCCTGTGCGACCGGTTTTTTCACCTGGTCGTATTCTTCTTTGCAGATCCCGCCGTAAAGCAGGTACTGCTTCACTTTGTCAGCAAAACGTGATCCGTTTTTCACGCGACCCCTCCTTTCTGATATTCAGGCGTATACCCGGCGCGTTCCGGCGCCGGCTTCCGATCAATGCTGATCTCATACATATTTTACCAAAGACGGGCCGAAAACAAAAGGGGAAAGGGGCAAATACCGTATTCCCGCTCCGGAAACCGGCCTTTTCAGTTCCCGAGCGCGGAACAGGGACGGGCGCCGGCCTGCTTTTCCGCCTGCCGGCGAATGCCTTGCCGGCCACTTCGGGATTATTCCGCGAAGGCGCATTCCCCGATCTTTGTGACTGTGGCGGGGATCTGAATATCGGCGAGGGCGAAGCAGGAGCTGAAGGCATGCTTAAAGCGAAAACTCAGGAAGAAATGAATGAGAAAATAGTTCGGGCATTCATCGATAGTGGTCGGATTCTTGGTCTATTACCAATCCAATCAACAAATTCTACTTCGACAAAAATGCTAAGCCTTCGGGATTATGCCAATGATTGGTTGGGCCGAAAGCGGAAGCTCAAAGAAACGACAAGAACAACTGATAAAAAATATCTTGTTCAGTACATTATGGCTATATTATTGGTGGACGTGATGAACCACTGTCTCTTTCTGCATATCGCGCAATGTGGAAACGCATCACGAAAACTATTGACATGCATGGAGCAACTCCATATGTGCTACGTCATAGCTACCTCACATACGCTGTAGGAGCAACCACAGACTTCAAGACAATTCAAGGCATTTCTGGGCATGCTGACATATTCACTTTGCTGAATAGATATGCACATTCCCAAGAAGACAAAGTAATTGAACTGTCTGAGAAGATGGCACAGATCTTGAAGTAAATGTGCCCTTTTGTGCCCTGCTTCAACCTGTTGATTTATAAGGGCTGGAAGGCTACTAAAATATCCCCAAATGTGCCCATCAAGCATACGGTCAGAGAAAAAGAAAAGCGGGAAGCCTGATTTCTCAAGCCTCCCACGTTTGTGGAGCAAGATGAGTTAAATCCGAACCAAAAGCCTCTTCTACCGCTTCTCTGGGAATTGTTTCCGTTCCGCTGTGGAAGTTGTACGTGAGTACGTACCTGTCATCATAAACATAGATGCTGTTCAGGAAAATGTCGATGATCTGTTTCTGATAATTCAGATCATTTGGGTCGCCGTGCTTGAATTGACTGATCCATTCTACAATCTGCAGCTTCGTATATTTCGGTCTGGTCAGTTCTGCCTGCATGATGCTGACATTCAGATCACTGCGCCGGGCTTCCAGTTGGTCAAGCTGTTCCTTTGAGGAAGGTGTCAGCACTCCGGCCTGAATGGCATTCAGCATATTCTCAATGCCTTTTTCACATTCTTTCAGTTGCTCCCGAAGTGCCGGGATCCCCGTGTCTGCGCTGCTGGAAGCTTTGCTGATCGTCTTCTTCTGGATATTCATTGGCGCGCAGCTGCCAAAGCACCTGAACAGCAGAGCCGATACAAACAGGAAGCTGATCTCGCTGATCGGCATTCTGCTGGCGGTGGTCATCGGTATGGGGCTGACCTTCGCATTCCGGGCCGGAAACGAAGAGAGCTGGAATGAGGAAGCGGCCCCCGCGATGACGGCCGCTTCACTGCGGCTTCTCAATTCTTTTTCCGAAATACCAGCCAGTTATGGGAAAAGGGCCAGGGGGTGCCGATAATGTCTACGGCCTTTCCTTCCCCATTCCGATACCATGAATAATTCCAGCCACTTCCCATATCGCAGTAGAGCGCGTCCCGGATCCCCAGATCCTCCAACGCACTGATAAATTCGCTGTAATGCATCTGGGTTCGGGAATCGATGATGCACGCTTTCCCGTTCAGGACCGCCACCACCCGGTAGCAGCGGAATTCGTCGCTCTGGTGGCCGCCCCGTTCCCCGTCCGCCAGCACAATAAACTGCTGATAGCCGCATCCACCCCGGTCTGCCGCCTCCCTGATGGCCTCCTCCGCTTCATCAATACCCCAGATCCGCGCGTTTCCGTCCACATACGTAAAAGCTCCCAGCCTGGCCTGGGGCTTTCCCCGTTCCAGCTGGCCGCCGGCGGTGTGCCATCCTACGATATTGCTGTGCTGAAAATCCAGCTGATACTTGTCCTGAAAGGCTGCTGCCACACACATCAGGATGCTTTCATCCTCCCGGGACGGCCTCTCGCCCGCCGCAAAGGAGATCTCATCATAATCCGTGCAGTAAATATACAGCTCATCTGTTTCCAGCAGCGCCACGCCCCGTCCCTTTTCCCCCATTGCCTGCTCCAGTTCCGCTGCGGATGCAATTCTCCGATCCGGTGTCTGGGGATTGTGATACTGGCTCGTCAGGATAAACAGGCTCAGTCCCAGCATCAGGAATACGGAAACGGAATTCAGAAGAAGGATCAGCCGGGCTGCCCGCATAAGCATGCGCTTCTTTGCGGTTTCATCCACGTGCATGTGAAAGATCAGACCGCCCAGGCAAAGTATCGCGTTCGCTGTCACCGCATAAAAGGGCCAGTTGTACCCGTCAAAAATACGGATGGTGCAGATATTGAATATACTCAGCAGCGTGGTAAACAGGTACCATGTCGCCCTGTGTCTGTTCCTGGTCATTTGTGTCACTCTCCCCCGAATTCCCTCTGATCGATCATCAGGATCAGTTCCGCGCACGCAATCAGAACAAAGATAAACAGCTCATCCAGATGCAGGGTCCAGATATACAGCACATAATCCTTTTCAAAGCTCAGCACCGGCGCGATGGCCAGCTGGATGATCACCAGGGCAAACAAAAAGAGAATGGAAAGCTGATTAACGGACACCCGGATCGCTTCCTGCCTTCTGGCGGCATGGATGATAAAATGGCTGACGCACACAAAGGACTGAATAAACAGCACCATTCGTTCCCCCGCCAGAAAAATGAACCCCTGCAGTCCCATCCTGATATAGGTCTCAGAGTCCCTGCTGGCCAGATTTCCCAGCGCGTACTGGGACTGAGCGCACAGCATGCAGAACAGCAGTCCGACCGTGGTCGCCTGCATCAGAAACAGCTTGTGCTTTTTCAGCGAGTACAGCAGCGTCGCGATCAGCACCAGCCGCATCATCAGATCAAACCGGCCCGCCAGATCCAGCCCGCCGGACCGGTTTCCGAAATAATAGATGACCGGCAGAATCAGCAGGCTCAGCACGGCTGCAATCATGGAAGTCCTTTCGTTCAGGAAAAAGCGCTTGTACCACCCGCTCAGGGAAAATTTTCTTCTGGCCATGGTGTTCCTCTTTTTTAGGCAGCGGATTTCATTCCGCTGTCTTGATTGGGTTGTTGTCTACCAGCGGATTTTATCCTACCACACAAGTTCTAAAAAGAAAAGGAACTTTCTTTTTCGCCTTTTTATGCCGACTTCGTGATATGACACAATTTTAAATGGAAGGATGGAATAAAGATCAAGTACAACGGTATCGGTTTTATCCCTTGACCGCTCCGGCCACCAGGCTTCTCTGCACCTGGCTGCTCATGCACATATACAGCACCAGGGTGGGCAGGGTGGAAATCACGAGTCCTGCGCCCATGGAACCGTAGTCCGTCTGATACTGGCCGCTCATCTGCTTGATACCAACCGTCAGTGTACGTACGTTGTCGGTTGTGAACAGGGAGGCCAGCAGCAGCTCGTTCCGCAGACAAGGGGACAGACAAGGGTTCGGCAGACAAGGGGACGGTTCTACTGTCTTGCCTTTCATGTGCTTTATATCTGGACTGGAACGGAAGAACGGTCTTTTTCATTCCACAATGCTTTCCTCTCGCTGACTGTCAGAGGAATACCGCGCATAGATTACAGCATTCATCGATTCTTCACCTTGGTTCTGGTTTATTATGCCATTAGTGCCATTTATTATGCCATCAATTGGCATCATAATGATGTTTCATCCTGTGCTTTAGTGTTTTTCTTTTTGCTTTTTTCTTCAGATGCTTTCAATTCTTGTAGTTGCTGAAGCACTGAGGATCTTTTTTCTTTACGTTGAACTACATTTTCGATTACAGAATGAAGATTGTCCTGAGACAAAATCCCAGGATACAGATATGTGCTCTCACTCTCCGGAAACCCTGCTGTTGCCGAGGAGATCACACAGGAGACATTTTTCAAAGCCCTGCAATCCCTGGATCAGTTTCAGGGGAAAAGCAATCTGAAGAGCTGGCTCTGTGCTATAGCTAAAAATCAATGGCTATCAGAGCAGAGAAAGAAAAATGTTCAGCCGGTTGACGAAGCTGCTTCTCAGGCCGATCCCTCTGTGGGGCCGGAAGAAAGAATAGTTCGTCAGGATGAAAGCATGCGCATCCATCGGCTCCTGCATCACTTGGATGAACCATATCGGGAAGTGTTCACTTTACGGACTTTAGGCCAGCTCAGCTTCCGGGATATTGGCGAACTCTTCGACAAATCAGAGAACTGGGCTTGTGTTGTTTACCACAGAGCCCGGGCGAAGCTCAAAGAAAAGATGGAGGGATGATCATGAAGATACCCTGCTCTGTCATCAGGGATTTGCTCCCGCTGTATGCGGAAAAAATGGTGGAGTCAGAAACAGAAAATCTGGTGGCTGAACATCTGGCAGACTGTTCTGACTGCAGGGAAAAGCTCTCTGCTATGAATGAAAAAGCAGAACCGGCAATTGAAACTGCGAAACCCCTTTTGAATCTGAAGAAACAGATCCGCCGGCGGCGCTGGAGAGCTGTGGCCATTGCTGCTCTCTGTGTG